>JACVQJ010000011.1 GCA_015661075.1 Parachlamydiales bacterium
CCAGATCTGCTACGCCATCGGCGTCGCCGCGCCCACAGCGATCTATCTCGATACTTTCAATACCGGGAAGATACCCGAGTCTGACATCGTCGCTTTAGTGCGTCAGCACTTCGATCTGCGCCCCTACGGGATCATCAAAATGCTGGATTTACTCCGACCCATTTACCGCCCCACGGCAAGCTTCGGCCATTTTGGTCGAGAGGATATCGACGCCAGCTGGGAAAAAACCGACAAGGCCGCTCAGTTGCGCGAGAGCGCGCAATTAAAAGGCGCACTGTTGCTTCGCTGACAGGATTGCCGAGGAAAGAGCCATCGACTTCTCCTTCATCTCGGGAAAAGGCAGGCTTGACGTATTGTAGAACTCCTCCTTGAAAGGAGGGGTTTCTTTCGCAGCTTTTGGAGGCAGTGCGGCTAAAGCGTCTTACCGGGCCAATAAAATAGCTTCCCTAGGCCCACCCCTGAATGGATGGGATTGCGGCAAGTAGTGCGTTAATTAGTGATGTGGATTTGTCAAGCTCATCTACTGCCACAATGCCCCAGCCCCATCGCGGATCTCCCAGAAGCAGGTGAATGAGGAAAAATATCGGGATAACGGGATTGATATAAAATGAAACCACTAGACCATACAGATATGGTCAACATCATGAGCGTAAGGCCACCAGCTAACATAGCCATTTTGCGCTGATCGCTTTGTGGATAGGCGCCCATCATCATCAAAGCCGTTCCACCGATAACACCCCCCAGTGCTGCGAGATGAATCAAATAATTGACTGTCAGGATGACGCATCGATGGGGTCTTTGAGTTGGTGGGACCACCGGACATAAATTATGACGACGACCAAAATAAAAAAGCATACCAAACATCGTTCCAATTAAGGAAATACTCGCAATCCCAACGCCGCCAACAACCATAGCAGTGTTCCCTGGATTCGAAGATCCGCCCACTTCAGCCAAAAAGATTCCGCTGAACATACCGCCAGCCTCTGCGAGAGGCAAAACACAAGCAAGTGTTCTGTTGACGTATGGGTTGGATCTTTGAATTTGAAGCGGCATGGCGATGGAAACTTCTCTAGAGATCAAAAGATTATCCGTTTCATTCACAGTTCTCATAATCACCTCATTGAACAAAAAAATAGATACAACTTGAATCAAACTAACGACACAAGTTTTTTTAGCGGAAATGATAGATGTCAGGGGGAATTTTATCAACAGTTCAAAAACAGTGGATGACGATGCCGCTGAAAACAGAATTTCAGGTTGTTTGTGTATAACTCCTGCTGAACCGTTAGAAGAACCACCAATTGACGCATTCCACAAAATCAATTAGTGTGAAAAAAAACTCAGCGAGAGTGTTGGTGTTCTCTTTTTCATGGCCCAATCATCTGTCGAAACATACAGAGCAACATCCTCGAATTTCGGATATCCACCAATCCTGGTGGCAGTTGTCATTTATTCAGTTGAGCGGCTTTGTGAGTCTTCCGGTATTGGCGGGAAGCGTCTTGATTTTACAAAACAGCAATCTCGCCAGCGCAATATTAACTCTGATCGTCGGTAATATCTTACTATGGCTAATCCGTTTAGGAATTGTCGCCATGAGCTGCGAAGGGCGCAAAAGCACGCTGGACATCGCGCGGGAATATCTGGGACCTTTTGGCGCTCTATGGATCGCCATATTAGTTCTTGCGTCCGCCGCGGAATGGTTCGTCGTGGGAACGACCATGGCCAGCAATGCACTGTGCCGCCTGATCCATATCGATGAGGGAAGCGTCAACCAGTTCATCCAGATCGGCGTATTGATTGGAATTATGAGTATGCTCTTTTGCATCAATGGAATGAAAGTGCTTCGTTATACAGCAACCATTTGCTTTCCCATTCTAGTCATCGCCTTTATCGGAGGCATTTGCAGCGATGGTTTTTCGATTCCCCAATCTACCCATGATGGAATTTCACTGTCGGGCCTCCCCATATTTTTAGCGACCAACCTCGGCGTAACGGCGGATTTTCCAACATTTTTCCGCCATAGCCAGTCCTTGCGCTCATCTTTCATTGCCTTGACGGCCATCCAGGTGATCAGCTTTTGCATCGGCCTCGGCGCTCTTTTTTTCGGCTCGACCATTCTTCCATGGCTCGGAATGTCTGATATCAGCGCGCTTCCAGATGAAAGCCTGACTACGAGAAGTTTGCTGATCATTTTGATCTTTTTATCAGTGATTTGCGCTAATATCTGCAGCATTTATTCTGCATCGGTCGGCTGGGAACTCGTAGCACCCATATTCGCTGGGGTTAAAGAATATTTAATTCTGGGGCTGGGTATGACGATTGTTTTTGTTCTGGTCGCAGATATTTTCTCTCTGAATACATTAGGTGCCCTATTCGGCTGCTTTCTGGTTAATCTGAGTCTTGTTTTTGTTCTTGCCTTTTTGCTTCGGCATTACCTGCATCATGATCCAAAACCCTACGAGCAAACGACCTATCAGATTGCTTGGCTGAGCGCCTCTCTCTTGAATACTTTGCAATTCTTTCAAGTGTTTGCGCCTCAATCGCCCTCTTTGCTGGCAGCATTCGCAACGATCGTTTTAGTGATCGCTCTCTCTTTTTCGCTTCATCGGCTGATTTACCGCTACAAACAGCAAAGGAATCACATTGCCCATGATGAATAATCGAACAATACCCGATTCTCATCAGAACTTTTGGGAGATCGCCAGCATCCAGGTCGGTTCGATGGGAGTTCCAGGCATGTTTTTTTTGTGGCAAGTGGCCAAAGAATATGGTCCGGGCAACGCCATCGGAGCTAGCTTTATTGGCAATCTCATTCTTTGGGTCATTGGACTTGTCGTCATATCAATGAGTACTCAGAATCGGACCGATGCTATTGCCAACTTTCGACAGCATTTAGGTAAAAGCAGCGCATTGTTCACAGCTATCATTATAATGCTATCATACCAGTTTTGGGCGAGTATTCAGCTCCAATCATCTGTTGATGCCGTAGAAACTGTTCTCAAGATTCATTCGTATGTAATCAATGATAATACCGTTCGTATTGGCGCTGGGATCGGCATATGGGGATCCTTGCTGGCCATCGGTGGTATTCGAATGGTTAAATGGCTGAACGTTATTTGTTTGCCACTGTTATTGAGCGCCCAGATATATCTGCTGGTCACTTCTGATCATTCTCAATTAATCGACGATTTGTGGGGATTTTCACTTCCTGCAATCACCAGCGTTGTCTTGCTAAACATTCAGGTCACTATGTTTCTTCCAACTTTTTTTCGACATTCGCGTTCGCTAGCTGATTCGTATCTCGCTCTAACGCTCATCGCTATTTTAAATATATTTTTTCAGGTTTCAAGTATTTGGATAGGATTTGACAATCTTCTACCCAGCTTTCAAAATTCAAATGCTATTTTTTTATTTTTAATTATTGCTTTTATTGTTTTGCTTGCCGTTTGCAATCTTCTTATTAACATCTATTATGCATCTATTAGTTTGGAAGCGATGATGCCTAATTTTGATGGGTTTAAAGAATATGCTATCATTGGATTGAGCGGCACAGTGACTTATCTATTTATACAAGTGCCGCCCCCAATGTTTTTTATGGAAAATTTAGCGACTGATTTCATCGCTATTCTTAGCGTCGCATTGTCAATTACGTATTTAGTACAAACAGTCGTCAAACGCCGTCCGATTTCTTTCGGCAAACTCGTTGGTAGTGCTTCATGGTTTATTGGTTGTGTCTCTGTCATCATTTTGAACTTTCAGAATGGTGAATCCAATGCAATGCATTTATATATTTCAATGGGCATCTGTGTATTATTTTTCCTAAGCACGCTGTTCCTAGAAGAAATGCTTTGGGCTCTGCGAAAATTGTATAAGAAAGAGGCAAAATCTAAGCAATTTTGAACAAATCCGAGACGTGAAGAAATGAAAGGGTTTTTGGTTTGGCTGTATATACGTGTTGGATAAAAAACCGGAAAGGGTTTTTCAAAGAAAACCCGTTTTGCTCAGCTTGGTTTTTATAAAATTGAAATTCTTTATTATCCAAAGTGTTGATTAATTGATCTAATTCAGGATCTGGATATTGGCGATGGTCAGCCGCGGCGGCCAAAATAATATCGGAAACAGAATATAACTCCATCGAGCGCATCCATTCTTCTTCCGTCAGAGTCTCGTTGAGTATAATTCCCTCGAGGACGATTGATGGTTGGTCGTTTTCGATTTTAGATGCAGGCATTTCGATAAATTGATCAGTCTTGTCATTTCCATTGTAAAGGCTTATCTCCCTCGCTATGCTATATTGGCCGCCTTCCTCCTTTTTGAGTACTTTCGCATGAATAATAACAGGAATTTTTTCTTCAAGCATTCGATTTAAAAGTGATTTATAAGCCCAAAACATCGGAATGCAAGCGCAATTGATATGCCGATTTGTAAACTCGTCTGAAACCATTTTTTGAGTCAGTAGATCATGATATACTTTCGCGGTTTCTCTCACAAAATGAACAGAAGCGAGTGAGAGCAATTTTCGCATTTTTTTGACTAGATTGGTTGTAAAGTTAGATGACACATCGCTAATTTTTTTTAATTTGTTAGGACAGGTCACATTTCTAATCGTCACAGCAATGTTAGAATCTGCTGGGCTTACTTTTGACTCTGTCAGAAGAAATGATTGAATGAGAAATATCTCCTCAGCTGTCAACGAGACGATCAATTTTTCATTCCGAATAACTTCAGAAAGAGACGCCAGACTGAGCATCAGTGCTGCAATCTTTTTAGGTTCTAAATATTCTTTTAGAGCTACGAGAGCCTTTAAGATTCGTTGACGAAAGTGACACACATTGACTGTTTTTTTGGATGCAATGAGTGCAAGCATCACAGCACGGATCTGACAGGCATTTTCACCCACCAAACTATCGAATCGTTCGAGATCTCCCATTTCGAAATGATGGATTGCTTCCAAAGCTGCGTTCAATAGAAACTGGTACTCTTTCAATCCGGTCTGCAAAGCTTTTGCCCTTTTGGTGGAAGGATCATACGGAAGGAGCTGATGCAAGAACTCGATTTTTGGCAGCTCAGTTTGAATCGGACTTTCTTCGGTTTTTAAAGAATTGTTCATAAATCACCTTATTTTATATTTTTAGTAATTTTCCTGCTACATATCCTAGCATTAAACCAAAACTTCCTCCGATGAGTCCGCTGAGCGCAAAGCCTACCAATCCTCCGAAGCTCATGAGCGAGCCAAAGCCTAAGATTCTTAAGCATTTCAACAGCATTTTTTTGTCATCTATTTTTGTTTTGAAAATAGTTGTGTTTTCTATGATTGATAAATATTTTTTAAACATACTTTACCTTCCTATTAGTTGGTATTAAACAATACAATTATAATTATAATTATAATAAAAGTCTATCTAAATGTGGTGTTTGGTGGTGTTTGGTGTAAGATATTTATTTAATTGTGTAATGTTGGTCGTAACTGGCTGGTAAAGATGTGGATCGCTCGAAGCCGGTGCCCGCTTTTGTGAAACTCAGGGCTTAAACGATCCCGTAGCTTGGATGACTGGTTGTGGAGGGATCGCTCACGGGAGCGCCGATTCTGGCTAGAAGTTCGGCGTGAGAGCTTGCAAAGTTCGCGAGCTCTCTTGAGGGGCATTCCTGGATCAGGCGCAGCGTTTCCGACATGTCTTTGATTACTTGGAAAATGGCTTTTTCCCGATCCGTTCCTTTTTTCAGAGAATCGGCGACCATTCCATCCATTCCGTCGAGAGTCGAAGTAAAAAAGAGGGAAAAATAAGCCGCGCAGATCATGGTCGGAAATAAGACGTGTGTCACCTTGTCCGAATTGTAGAAATCGCGCCAGATGACGTAATTGGGTCCCAAGGCTGCGATGTTCATCAAGAGCCCTAACGCCATCCAGGCAGCGGATGTTCCCGGTCGTTGCTGCCAGCTGAGATTTTGTGTTTTTCCCCCAACGGCCCAACTTCCGCAAACATTGAAGATGCGCTTTGTGGTTTGTAGAATCGACAATCCAACCAGCTGAATCGTGCAAACGAACGTCAGCGCGGCGAATAATCCAGCCACCAGGTCGTTGCTATAGCCCTGTTTCCCGATTTCGACAAATGTGTATTGTGCTCCGCTATATTGAAGAGTGATTGCTAGAATAGTCCCAAGACCCAGCCCGGCATAGTTAAACGCCTTTTTCACGTTTTCTCTCATGGGGCTGAGCAAAGGCGTTGCGTTGGGCTGTGTCAATACAATGAGTTTTTCTTCGAGAGAATGGGCGGCGTTGGTTTTTTGGATGAAAGCATTTTTATCATCGTCGCTCATATTGATGAATGCGGCTCTACAAGCACCCAAAAGATCACTCAGCTTCTCTCGGGTTTTTCTTACAGCCGCTTCTTGTGTTCTACAAAGACTATCAATGGAAAGTTGGATAGAGCGCAGAGGAAGAAGGCATCCTGTGATTCCCAAAATGATACCGGCGGCCAGCTTATATTGTGGATCATTGTATTTCATGGTAGCCAGAACATGGGGAACCTGAGCTAATAACGCGATAAAAAAAGCCGTTGTCACCGAAGCCGCGGTTCTGCAAAGAGGATTGTTGGCAGCGCTCAGAATTAAATCTTGCTCTTCCCGCGTTTTCGCGCCCCACAGGGAGTGAATGATCCCTTTTGCCGTCCACAAATCCAGAACCATAAAGGTCGCGCTATTTCCCAATGCACAAACAGGGCCCCAAATTTTTCCCAAAGGCATCGAAACGGGGATAAAGGCAATATCTGCTAAAATGGTCGCCACAATGACCAGGACATTCGAACTGCGCCTGGAGGCGCGTTTACAGCCGTCGTCTTCCAGAGGGTTGTCGTCGTAGACCGCTGACAATGCTTTTTCAAGGTAACGTCCCGACCCGGGAGCTTCGGCAAGTAAATAATTAATACTCATAAACAGTGCGTTTGAGTTTTTTTTTGTTCTATTATAATAACAGTTATTGCTGTTTAAAGTCAAATTATCGTCAAAACTTAGCGGAACTATGTAACTGGCTCACTAGTATATCTTTCGAACATCTAGTTCGAGACTCAATAATTTCAAAACAACGACACATGGATTTCCAGACGAAAAAATGGCGGCTGTTTCTTTTGATATAATGTCAAAGACACGTGAATGTTCTCCAACGATTTGAGTGCTGATTGAATTTGTATTAATTTCCAGTTCTTTATATGTGTTTAATCGTGTGATAAATTCTTTTATGAGAAGGATGTGATTTTCGGTCAGGGGGTATAGACTCAGTTCTGCTGTAATACGCTTCATAATTGATCCTTAAACGTTTATGGTTCATTAGCTCTGCCAGGATGATCAGTAGGGAATGAAATTATGCCGCTTGATCCACTGCCAGCAAGAGCCGTTCCGTCGGGCTACTCCCGGTATGTTTTCCTGTAAACTCCGGCTCAACAGGACAAACAAATATAATCGCTTCACCTGTCCAAATCCAGCAAGTTCTTCTTCAAAATGCAGCTGTAGAAAAATCTTGTAGACGAAACGATTGCCTGTATGATATGTGCTCTTGCCTTTCATAACAATGTTGGCAAAAATCATGATGACCTGGCAAGAAATTATCCAATGTTATCCTATCAAGTACTACAATCAAATTGCCAAGGCTTCTCAACCTCTACAAAACTATTTTGACATTACATGCTTGGATTATTTAAAAATTTACAATGATGGTAGGTTTGTTTATTTAACTAACCGTCCCGATTGTGCTGAATATTACGCTTCCGAACAGCTTTTTCGAATAGATCCTTATTTCAGACATCCAGATACTCATCAGGCTGGTTTTTTTTGGTTGAGAATAAATAGTTCAGACGATTTTAAAAATTATACTTGTAAGATAAGTCGTCAGTTTAACATCCATTCCCCGTTGGTGTTTTCAGAAAAGGGATCAAATTATGTTGAAATATTCTGCTTTTCCGGTGAGAAAGAGGAAACGCTTCATATTCTATATCTCAAACATTCGAAATTGTTAAGGCTTTTTGCCACGCATTACAAAAAAGAGTTATGTTTGCTTCTTAACAAGATGGAAGAAGAATCGTTTTCTCTCGTCGACTTGCAAGGCAAAGCTTTCTACGCCGGTCTTGATCAATCACCGGCAATAAATACGGAATCACTTCACGCCTATCTCATTGCATTAGGAAAAAAAGAAGAAATTAAAAAAGCTGCGTCATTATCTCAGCGCGAACGTGATTGTCTCAGGCTTCTAATCCGTGGGAATTCTGCCAAAGACTCTGCGCTCGAACTGCATCATTCTCCGAGGACAGTCGAATTCTACCTCGAAAATGTCAAGAATAAGCTCGGCTGCAGCAATAAACATGAACTGTTCGTTATCGCTGGCGATTTTGAAAACTTGGGCCTTCTTTAGTGGGGCTCTTGGAGAATGGCATCCAAAGATAGATAAAAGAAAGAACGAATATTACAAATGGAAAAATACAGCAAATTGCAATTGAATGAAATCTTTCAAAAACAATTAAGCATATTGGGACTGTGCTTCCCCCAAAAACAGACATCGCGATGGCTGAGCTGATAAATATTCCTCTGCAGCGTTCCTGGACTTCAAAGTGATGCAGCATCCAGCTATGAATTGGGCCTATGACGAGGCTGGCAAAAACGGTTAATATCATCTGAAGCGTCAGAAAATTGCGGCAAAAATAACATAATGGAAAGATGCTTATGGAAAGCAATCCCGCGCCGATCAAAATCACTTTGGCCACCCCGAACCGATTCGCTATGCATCCGGCAGCGGCTAAAAACAGGCCGTACGCCATCAGCGATTTAAATGTGTCAAATCCGCTTGATTGATCGCCATATGCCAGAGGGAGAAAAATAAATATAAATGAACAAAGAACATAAAATTGACCCAGGATGAGAACGGCGCCAAGAATTTCGGGCCATTTGGTTTTGATCAGGGTAACGATGCCAATCGATTGTAGAGATTCCTGCGGAATGGCGGCAAACGCCGGAGTTTCTCGACAATGAGTTTTTAAGATATAGCTAATCAGCCCGCCGCAAGCGCCTACAAAAAAACAGGCCTTTATGCAGAGTTCATTCTTCATTAATAGCGATAGAGCGGCTAACCCATTGGCCGCGACGATTCCAAATACGGCGAATAAACAGCTGATTCCACTCATCAGCCCGCTTTTTTGCACTTTTGAATGTTCGAGTGAAAAAACAATGGATCCATAGTACTCACCCCCTGAAAAGAAATATTGAAAGCAAATACATAGAAAGAACAAAACCCATGCTTGTTCTCCTAACAGATGCACGGGTATTAGACCCATCATTCCAGTAGCTATCGCTAATCCCAAAGTTGAATAGATGCAGGTCTTGTTTCTTCCCCGTTTATCCCCCATCAAACCAAAGTAAGTCGCTCCTAACGGATAAAAAAGACTCGAACCGGCAAAAATCAGACAATACGAAAAAAAAACAGCACTCCACACTGTCTCTTGTTGAAACAGAACTTTCGCCAGAAAAGGAGCTGTAAAAGTGTAGATAGCCATATTGTAAGCCTCCGATAGGCTAGCAATCCAGCCTATCCAAACTTCTTTTGGCAATGTCGGTCGAGTAGCTTCTTCACCGATTGAAATTTTGAATGAAGTCATCGTTACCCCTAAAATTTGGCTACCGTAATCAATACGGTAATCGCTTTTCCAGGAATCATCCATGATTGCAGCTTTTAAAACGATCACCTGGATCCAGTAATTTATGAACGATTTGGGCCTTATTCGGGTCATTAACCTTCTACACCAATGTTCCGGGAATTCGATTAGTGATTATTCCGACTCGACTCCAGCAATGATTTTCCAGGCCAAGATGCTCGCGCATCAGGTTTTAGGGAAAGGCTTAGAGATTCTTTCTCCCGAGGCCAGGATTCTTTTGCTCCTGATCGAACAAAGAGTGATGGCTGCTTGTCGATATTTAAAGATCGAACGTTCCAACTTTCGGTTCAGCAGAAAAGCGTTGAGAAGTGAGATTGGGTGGGATGATGCGCATCTAAATCCATGCTTGCAACAGTTCCTGAATGCGAATTATCTGCGTTTGGATGTACAAGGAACTTCCTTCGCTTTCGAGCTACTCTACGATAGCGAGTGCAGCAGACGATTCGATTATGTGATGGAATTTACTGGCCCTAAAAAAAGACAAGAGTAACTATTCCCTTGCCAGCATACCAGAAATTATTCACTTATAATTCGATCATTTAATTGAGTTTGTTGCTATAAAATATTTGTCTTTCAAAAAATAAAGAAAATAGTCTATTCTCCTTGAGCGATGAAACATTCCATTCCCAAAATTGCCATCGTCGGACGCCCCAATGTGGGCAAGTCGGCTCTATTCAATCGCCTGTGCTCTCAGAGGCTCTCGATCGTCGATGAGGAAGAGGGTATTACGCGCGACCGCCTCTATGCCGAGGCCGACTTCTTCGGTCAAAAATTTTGTTTAATCGACACGGGCGGGATCGACCCAGGTGCCAAGCTCCCGTTTAATGAGCTTGTCCTTCGGCAATCGGAGATGGCCATCGCCGAGGCGGACGCTGCTGTTCTGGTCGTGGATAGCCAAGTGGGGCCCACCCTGATCGATCATGAGGTAGCGAAGCTCTTGCTGCATTCCGGCAAGCCCGTGATTGTCGCCGTCAACAAAATCGATGACCGATTGGATGAGGGGCAGATCCACCAGTTTCATTCGCTCTCTTTTCAGCGCATTCTGGCCGTCTCCGCCGTCCAGGGCTTCCGGATCGCCGAGCTGATGGAAGAGATCTGCTCGCTATTTCCCGTTGAATCGGAAGAAGCGCCGGCTGAAATTTCCACGCCCCCGTTTCAAGGCATTCGCGTGGCCATTGCCGGGCGTCCCAATGTCGGGAAATCCACACTATTGAACCGCTTGCTCGGCCAGGACCGCGCCATTGTCAGCCCGATCGCCGGCACGACGCGCGATGCGATCGATCACCCCCTGACGGTCGATGGACAGGACTATTTGCTCATCGATACGGCTGGCATCCGCCGCAAGTGCCGCGAACACGCGACCGTAGATAAATTCGCCGCCATCCGCACGAAAGAAGCCATTGAGCGCTCGGACGTGGTTTTGCTCATTCTCGATGCCCGTGAGGGACTGACGACGCAGGAAAAACACATTGCCAGCGATATCGAAGAGCTCGGCAAAAGCTGCGTTCTGATTTTTAACAAATGGGATCTGGTCGAGGGGTTCCGCATGGAGCACGTCTTGCGCGCCGTCCGCGAGCAAGTCCCGTTTTTGGCCCATTGCCCGGCTCTTTTTCTCTCCGCTTTTCAGGGCCGCAATACCGAGAAAATCCTGCCCAGCGTGCGCGAAGTGTACACCGACAGGTACCAGCGCATCACAACGGGCATATTGAATAAATTCATCGAAAAATGCGTGCAAAAGTACCATCCGCCCATGATCACGGGTAAACGGCTGCGCATTTATTACATGACGCAGGTGCAGATCGCGCCGCCGCGATTCGTCTTCTTTGTCAATCGCCCCGAATTGATGACGCCTCACTATCTCAAATATCTCACCAACCAATTCCGCGAGGCTTTTCGCTTCTCGGGCTGCCCGCTCTTTTTCGATATGCGCGGCAAACGGGAAGAAGCCTACATGGTGGATCGCTCGGCTGTGGAGCCCATTTCAGTTTCTTAAGACAAAAAATGCCCTCGGTCGAGTATAAGTACTGTTAGGAGCTGATCAACGATAAAGTAAACCATTTGGCTAGCGTGAAAGCTCTCTAGGGTCAACGATCGTAAGTGGGCTAGTATTAATAAAGCAATACAAGCCTACTTACGATCGTTGACCCTAGTGGCTTTGACGCAGCCAAATGGTTTACTTTATCGTTGATCAGCTCCTTAAGCGGCGCCTATGAGACTTCACGACCATTCCGTTTCCTTTTGTCCATTCAAGCAGGAAATCCGCACATACCGGTGGAGTTTTTTGCAGGGCGATTTAATGGCTGCTTTGGCGGTCGCGCTCCTCACGATCCCCCAATCGATCGCCTATTCGCTATTGGCCGGCCTGCCGCCCACAGCGGGTCTTTTTTCTGCGATCTTCGGGACGATTTTTACTTCCATCTTCGGCTCTTCGCGCCATTTGATTTCCGGGCCGAGCACCGGAATCGCCATATTGATTCAAACGGCGATTTCCGATGTGCTCTTTGATTATTTTCCGGCGGTGGCAGGGCCGGAGCGCGATGCTCTGGTATTGCACATCCTGGGGCAGATCGTTTTGGTCATGGGCGTTGTTCAGATTGGGGCCGCTTTTTTCAATGTCAGCAAGCTGCTCCAGTTTGTGAGCCGCACCGTGATGCTGGGTTATTTTGCCGGGATCATGACGGCTGTGATCATCAATCAGCTCTTTTACTTTTTCGGCGTCCACCCCACAGGCTCTGAAGTCATCGTCGTATTGAAGGGCGCACAATTTTTGATGCATCTCGGACAGACGCATTGGCTGACGGTGGCGATCGGCGCCGCAAGCCTGCTTTTGCTCATGCTATTGAAGCGCTCGCGAAGGGCTCTTCCCGACGCTCTGATCGTGCTCATCGCCGCCTCCGCCCTGAATTGGGGCCTCGGCGTATGGCTGCAGCATCCGGCCGCCCCAACGCTTCGTGAATTTGGCCTGTCGGCCCAGCCGTTTCCCGAGCTCGCATGGCCGATTCTCGATTTCAAGATGATCAACCGGATCTTTCCCTCCGCCATCGCCATCGCTTTTTTGGCCATCCTGGAGGTCTTTTCCATCTCGCGCAATTTTGCCGCGCGCTGCGGCCAGCGCGTGCAGGCCAATCAGGATATCTTTGGACTTGGCGTCGGCAACATGGTCTTGTCATTTCTCATTGGCGCAATGCCCGCCTCCGGCAGCGCGACCCGAACGGCGTTAAACTTCCGCTTTCAGGCCCAGACCCGTTTTGCCGCCATCTTCAGCGGCATTTTTACGGCAGGGATCATCATCTTTTGCTGGCCGCTCATCCAGCTAATCCCCTTGCCCGCACTGGCGGCTCTCTTACTCGCCACCATGCCGATGCTGGTGAATTTCAAGGAAGTCAGGCTGGCCCTGCGCGCGACGAGAGAGGATCGGTGGGTCTTTTTTCTGACTTTTGCCGCCTGCCTGATTTTTACTCTGGACGTTGCCTTTTTTATCGGCATCGTGATTTCCATTGGAACGTACTTGCGCAGATCCGCCATTCCGCATCTCGTCGAGTATGCCTTCAACTCCAAGGGCCGGCTCGTGGTCGTCAGCCCCAAAGAAGACGTTCATCGCAAAGTGAGAATCATCGGCATCGGCGGCGATCTCTATTTTGCCTCGGCCGATGTTTTCCAAGAAGCGCTGCAGGAGATCGCCGAAGATCCCAGCGTTGCGGCCATCGTGCTGCGGCTGACCAATGTCTATCATATGGATGCGTCCATGTGCCTGGCGATCCAGCGATTGCATGAAACGCTGGAATCAACTCATCGCCATCTCGTCATCAGCGGATTGACTGAAGAGGTGTGGCACGTTTTTCATCGCACCGGCCTGGTCAAGCGCATTGGCCTGGACAATCTCTATTTCACCGATGAGAGCAATCCGCAATTTTCCACCTGGAAAGCATGCCTGCGCGCCCAGGAGCTCATCCATAAGTCGGCGAAATATTCCATGTGATCAGCTCATTTACATTCTCATTAAATTTTTGGAAAACGCTGAGTTTAAAAGAACTGAGATGCCAAGACGCTGCTGTGAAACGAACGGCCTAAGAATTAGCTACTTACAAACGGTAGGCGGTGTTTTTCGAGCAAAATCTACAAAAGAGTCAGGGAACTTGGGCTAATTCTTACTAAATCTTTTTTAGAAAATCGATTTGCAGAATCCCCTCTATAGTTTGAACGTAGCAGCAATGTGTTGCGTTCAAGTTGTTTGGGCTTTGCTTTTTCTGGATCTTTTCATGATCCATCGTTGGATGAATTTTCCCCGTTCTTGCCCTTTTTGCTGACGTACCAGCTCCATTTGCTGTAAAGACGTTCCCATTTGATGACAAAAAGCGTCCAACACTTCCACGATGTCCGCCATCTCTTCGGGACACGGATTTTCTAAAAACTCATCGACCTCTTCCTGGAGTTTTTTTCTTAAAAAAAAATGATATTCAGCAGGGTCCGCTTGATAAAAAGCAACATCGCATGATTCCTTGCATATCTCAGGAATGCGATCTCGGACTAATTTTTTGATAAAACACCTCTACGTTTATGGTTTTTTTCGCACTATGATATTCAGCCAATGGCACTGACTACGAGTCGCTTCAGTGCCTGAAACATGGATCCACTCATCAAGGATGGTAAATTCGTCGAGGAAGGGTAAAAGCGTCTCATTATCGATATAGTTAAAGGTTCTGTCGCATTCGTGAGATACTCCTTTTCCTTCTTTAAAAGACATGAAAAGAACTCCATTCGGTTTAAGAGCTCTGCATAACCTATTTATTACATCAGGTAGAGAATTTAATGAAACATGCACTAAAGATGCCAAAGCCCAGATTCCATTAAATTCCTCAAAAAAATCCATTTCTTCAAAGACCCCTTTTGTCGCGGGGAGTTTTAAGGTTTCTGTTACATACTTAACCATTTCTTCAGACGCGTCAAAACCCATTACCTTATATCCCAAATGATAAAAAGCTAACATATCTCGGCCAGGGCCGCAGCCAGCATCCAGAATCGTTGCTGAAACCGGAAGATATTTTAAGAATCGTTCTTGCTGATCCTTCAAATTCAGATAAAAAGTCCTTTCAAAATAGGTGGAGAAGTTGTTGTTATAAAAATTGATGGTATTTAGGTCTATCATTGCCACCTCTGTGCTGGACAAAAAATAAATTGATGAAGAGAACTCGCTGAAGAGCGATCATATCTCGTTGATTTTCAAACATCGAGGTATAATGAAGCACGTCAGCGAGCTGCAAAAAATTTTATCGCATTTCTTTGATTGGAACAAGGCCCGTTTAGATTGCCTAGGGCAAATCATTCAGGCTTTGTTCGTAGTCAGAACTATAAACCTGACCCAAGTTGCTTCAGCCTTCAAGTCGGAGGTCAAGGAGGAGTCGTCATACCGAAGAGTCTGTCGATTCTTCACTGGTTTCACCTTCGACATGAGTACAATCGTCCCTCTGGTTTTCCGCCTGTTTCCTTTCGGCGATAAATGCACTCTAATCCTGGATCGCACGAACTGGAAGTGGGGAAAAATTCCCATCAATATCTTGATGCTCTCGATTGCCTACAAAGGTATCGGCATTCCACTATTCTGGGTTGTTGTGCTGAATCTTGAAGGCAACTCGTGCGCGGGGGACATGATCGATCTGCTAAAACAAGTTGTGAAACCGCCTTGGGATCAATAGATTCGAGGCACTTCTCGCGGATCGCGAATTCATAGAAACGCAGTGGTTTCGCTTTCTGATCGAACAGAAAATTCCATTCGTTATCAGGATTAAACAGAATTCCATGGTGGAAATCGGAGAGAATGACAAACTTCCAATAGGACGCCTACGGAAACGGCTCTCAAAGAAAAAAGTTGTGGTCTTTCCCTCTACGTTTCGATCGAAAAGAGAAAAGGCGCCAAGGAACAAATGATCGTGGTCTCCAACTTCAAATTCGATGATCCTCTGGGGATGTATAGGAGGTGCTGGGAAATCGAAACTATGTTTGGTTGTTTGAAGACCTGTGGGTTCCGAATGGAGGACACTCACATCACCGATCCAGACAAAATTGAGAAGATAATGTTCGTTCTGGCGATCGCTTTCTGCTGGGCATACCGAATGGGGGTATCCAGGATCAGATACGGGCGATAGAGGTCAAAACTCATGGGAGAAGAGCTAGGAGCCTCTTTAGGGAGGGGCTAAATCTGATTCGCCGAGCAATTTTTGGGAGATGGGCTCTAAGAAAATTCAGGCGACTGTGTCCGTGTTTTACGTGTTTAGAACCAACTGGTTGTGCGCTATGAATTTATTTTTTGTCCAGTACAGAGCTTCTGCACTAAACAGTTAACATTCAATCAGTCATCTTCCGGACATCTACACAGTTCAATATTTTTTTCTGGCATTCGATTAGAAAGGCATACGAGATTCTATCACAAGCTCAACCCTCGCAGGGGAAGCATAGATCGTAGCTGTCCCTCCGATAGGAAAAGTGAACATGGGCAATGTATGACCAAAATCAAGTCCTGCAATGATAGGCAAAGCGTTCAATTCTGGTTTTGATTGAATGATTTTAAAAAGCAACCCATTGGGTATCATTGCTTTTTGTTGAAATCTTCCAAATACGAGTCCTCGTATTTTAGAAAATGAAGGTTGTAGAATCAGCGACTGGAGACTACGATCAAATAAATCAGGATTGACGGTGTCGTCGTCTTCTATGAAAAGAATCGCATTTTCCCAAGAAGGCATATATTTTGATCCCCGTAGCAAGGTAAATGTTTGTAAATTGCCACCAATAATTTTTCCTGATGCTTGTCCCTGAGAAATAGAAAAGACCCCTTCGTTATGATGAAAGATTCGATTATGTTGATCGATATACCATAGGTCGTCGCTCCATTGTTTACCGGGAGAAATACGGATTGGTTGCTGGGAAAATAGACATTTCTGAAAATAATCAATCACGTACCCCATCTCTTTTTGGCAACCAAAAGTTGAGAAATGGGGACCAGAAAAACTCATCAAATTTGCTTGTGCTAAGCAAGCATTTTGTAGGGCTGTAATATCTGAATAACCACACAATATTTTTGGGTTTATCCGAATCAAGTCGAAGTCAAGATAAGGCAGCAATTGACATGAATTAAATCCGCCTATTGCTGTAAGAATGACATCTACCGATGGATCAGAAAATGCATCATGAATATCTGCGACTCTTGAAAGAACCGAAGAAGAATTAAATTCATCTTTTTCATTGCAATGTTTTGAGTAAGAAACTGTATAACCCAACGTCCCTAGAACATGTATTGCTTGATTTCTCACTTCAGAAGAGATCATCGCAAGACTGTGCGAGGGTGCGATAACTCGAATGTGACGACTTTTCATAAGATTTACATCCATAAGTATACCATGTGATTCAAAAATCGAGAATTGGGCAAGAAGGCACCCTGAATTTGAGCCAAGCGAAATCGACGCCGAAACAGCCCAACTTGAATAAGTTCGATGATGCGGGCGAGCTCAAAGGCTGTGGCTGCCGATGTAGCCCAAAATCGATTTTTGAAGCATGTTCGGTAAAAGTGATAGTTAATAATTCACGCATTCCAATCTAAGATTCATTTGATAAAAGCCCTTCAAAAGAGGCTTTTTATGGTAATGCCGCCTCTCTAGTTCCCTGTTCATGGATTTTACTCTAAACCTGTATACAATTCAATGAGTGGCAACAGCATAGTGTTTTTTCATTGTTCTCAGAGGAAACCTCTGGTAAGATGTAGCATTCTTTTATTGCAGATAACAGTATTGTATATGGCATCCTCGTATACGACTGCTCGAGTACAGGCTCTCTAAGAGTGGCTGAACTTGAGGATCAAAATATTAAAATTGATGCTTAAAAAATGGAGCCCACTTTTTCATGCCACGCCATCTAATTACAAGCGCATTGCCATATATCAATGGAGTTAAACATTTGGGCAACCTTATCGGTTCTATTTTGCCTGCCGATGTATATTCACGATATCTTCGCCAGCAAGGGGAAGAGGTATTATTCATTTGCGGAGTCGATGAACATGGGACTCCGGCTGAAATAGCAGCCGAAAACAATCGGCAGTCCGTAGAAGAATACTGCACTGCTATGTTTACAAAACAAAAGGATATTTATGAGCGCTTCGAAATATCCTTCGACCATTTTGGACGGAGCTCTTCAAAACACAACCATAAGTTGACTCAGCATTTTTTTATCGACCTCTACAACAAGGGGCATATTTATAAAAAAACCATAGAACAGTTTTATTCGGAGAAGGATCAAAGGTTTTTGCCTGACCGCTATGTTCAAGGGACCTGCCCTCATTGCGGTTATGAACAAGCACGTGGCGATCAGTGCGATGGATGCTGTGAGTTGCTGGACCCCGCGGAGTTGATCAATCCTTATTCATCACTCAGTGGAGATCGGGCAATCAAGCTACGCACAACAGAGCATTTTTTTCTTCGTTTATCAGGCCTTCAGGAAACCATTGAGGAGTGGGTCAAAACCCGGACATGGTCTCGAGCTACCCAGGGAATCGCTCTCAAATGGATTAAAGAAGGATTAAAAGATCGATGCATTACCAGAGACCTAAAATGGGGAATCCCCGTTCCTCTTGAGGGCTACGAGGACAAAGTATTCTATGTTTGGTTTGATGCCCCGAATGCATATATTGGGATCACGCAAGATTGGGCCGAACAAGAGAACAATCCTTTAGAGTGGGAACGATGGTGGAAGCCATCCGATCCACAAGATGTGCATTACACACAATTTATGGCGAAAGACAATGTTCCATTCCATGCTATTTTCTGGCCGGCTGTTTTGCTGGCCATTGATAAAAACTGGAAACTTGTCGATACTCTTCACAGCTTTTCGTGGCTTAATTATGAGGATGGAAAATTTTCAACTTCTCGCGGAAGAGGCATTTTTACCGACACCGCACTTGAAGAGTTCCCTTCCGACTACTGGCGTTATTATCTCTTGTCAATTACTCCGGAATCTCAGGATTCCAGTTTCACGATCGAAGGATTCGTTGCAACGATCAATAAAGATCTTGCAGATGTCTTGGGTAATTTTGTGTCACGAACGACTACTTTTGTCGATCGCTACTTTGATGGACGAATCCCTCAAAAGGGTGACGGCATTTGCTATGATGAAAAACTGTTTCAAGAGGTAAAGCTTCATTTTGAAAATTTAGGCGCCTGCCTTGAAAATTTACGATACCGGGAGGCCATCAAGGAAATGCGAAGCCTCTTTGTACTCGGTAACCTTTATTTTACTGAAAAAGAACCATGGAATCTCATCAAGACAGATAGGGATCAAACAGCTCAAATTTTACACGACTGTTTATTCCTGATCTACTGTTTCGCGGTTGCTTGCGCTCCTATCATCCCCACTACAAGCCGAAAGCTCTTCACGTTTATTGGAGAAGAAGGAGATCCCAGTCAGATCCCGTTCAGCTTTTTAAAGACGGCGGCTGTACACTTCGAAGGACGTAAGATAATAAAGGCTCCTAAGCTTTTTGAAAAGATCGATTCCGCACGGACTGAAGAGATTAAGAATAAATTTAGCGGCGACCAGGCTCTTCGCAAGCAAAAATGTTGCCTAGAAAAGTAACAGGAGGCATTAAACAACATGTCGATTCCCAAATGTAAAAATAAATTTTCTTCTCAATCCCTGGTCGAACCGGAAAGGTATTATCAATATCTCCGCGATCAAGGGATGATCAAGGAACAAAAGATTCCTATGGCGGTAGTGATGTGCTTTTCTCCTGCCATGGTGGAATACGCCAAGTCAAAATATACCTTGTCCAAGAAGGATGGTTTCAATATAGGAGAACTTTATTCTATAAATGAAACCAATGAACGTGTCGGCTTGTTTCTGTGCCATGGTGTAGGGGCTCCTGGCGCGGCAATCAATCTTGAGGAAATGATTGTTTCAGGGGTCCAGCGGATTTTCATTGTGGGCAGTGCTGGAAGCCTTCAGGGACGAGTGAACCCGGGTGATCTAGTGCTGTGCGAAGGCGCTTTGCGTGATGAGGGTACTTCCCATCATTATGTTTTAGAGGGAGATTTCAGTACCCCGTCGGCCGCTCTGATGCAAAAGATGACGACTTACCTGGACAACCAAAATATTCCCCATCACAAAGGATTAACGTGGACGATTGACACTCCCTATCGAGAGACGAAAGAAGAGGTGCTAACCTATCAAAAAATGGGAGTTCTGACGGTAGAAATGGAAGCATCAGCTTGTTTTTCTGTGGCGCAGTTCCGCAACAAAGAGATAGGGGCCATTTTTGTAATCAGTGATACTATGGCAGATCTACATTGGCAACCGAAATTCTTCTCTCAAGAAGTGGCAAATGGTTTGCACAGGTCATTTGACGCGGTAGTTGGACTTCTGGCCTCACTATGAAAAGAGATATTGTCATTATAACAGGTGGGAGCAATGGCATAGGCAAAGCTACCATTGAAGCGCTGGTCAAGAGAGGGTGTTATATTATCTATAACCTCGACCTGGAGGCTCCTTTAAGAGCTGCTCATGCTGATGGCATATGGTTGCAATGCGATGTCTCTATCGCAAAACAGGTAGACGATGCTGTGAGGCAGATTGCCGAAAGACACAAGGTCATTGATTGCCTTTTCGCCAATGCCGGAGTCCATCATGTGTCTACAATTGAAGAGATTTCAGAAGCTGATATCGATCGATTAATCAGGACCAACCTCGTGGGCATGATTAACACACTTCGAGCGGTTTTGCCGATCATGAGAAAACAATTGAACGGCAATATCGTCCTAATGGGTTCAGATCAGTCCTTGGTGGGTAAGAGCGAGAGCGCCATCTACGGGGCTACAAAGGCCGCCATCGCATCTTTGACAAAGAGCACGGCAATTGATTACGGGAAGTATAATATACGCATTAATTGCGTATGCCCCGGACCCGTTGACACCCGGATTTACCGAAATGCTTTGGCACAATGTGTTACGCGCATGGACATGACAGAGGAGGATGTTTTCAAGCTGTCTTGCTCTAAACAATCTCTGCAACGGATTGGTAAACCGGAAGAGATCGCAGAGGTAGTTGCCTTATATTGCGACCAACTCTTTGACTTACCAGCCATTCTTTGACAATTTTAGCAATTGTAAATAATCCATCCGATCCTGCATAAAATTTTCATGAATTTAAGTGCGCAAGTTCGAATAGGACACAACGTTCTTTTCTTAATGCAAATGTTTACGACTCTGGCGTTCAGCATCCTATATTCGACATTGATCTTGTATGCAACGCAGGGTTTGCACTTGGAATCCCCTCATGCAATCGCCTTGACAAGTGGATTTATCGCCTTAAATTTTGCGCTGCATGTTTTGGGCGGCTATTTGTGCGGTCGATTGCTGAGCTATCGAGGGCTGTTTATCGTCGGAATGTTTTTACAATCTATTGGGTGTCTGATCATATCCATTCCAACTCTTCAATCGTTTATTTTGGGTATGGCGATTTTTTTGTCGAGTTGTGGTCTTAATGTGATTTGCATTAATTGCATATTGACCCAAATGTTTGAGGCGCACGACAAAAGACGCGAATCGGCATTTCTCTGGAATCACAGTGGGCTGAATTTAGGCTTTATTATCGGCTTTACCATTAGCGGTTTTTTTCAACTTTATAAAAATTTCCACTCTCTTTTCCTCTTCGCCACTTTCGGAAGTCTGATTTCTTTATTGATAACGATTTTGAATTGGAAATATCTGGCTGATCAAGGAACTCTTTATAGTTGCAGCAAAAATCGGATCCAACGGGGTATTTTAACCGGATTGATTTTCATTGGATTGATCATCATTCTCCCATTTCTCTTGAATCATGTGAATTTAACGAACGAAATGGTTTGCCTGGCAGGTATTGTTGTCGCTCTTCTGTTCGTCTATTTCTATTGGAAAGAGCCGGCGCTTGAAATCTCCAAAAAAATTAAGGCATTTTTCATACTTGGTTTGAGTAGTTTGATCTTTTGGACTCTGTATCAAATGGCCCCCATGGGGTTGACTCTCTTTTTTCAGCACAATGTGAATCGTTTTTTCTTTGGATATACGATTCCTCCTCAATGGATAATAAATATCAATCCGGTTGTGATCGTTTTCGGTGGGCCGCTTTTAGCGATGATCAATCAAAGTTTTAGAAAGAAAGGATACAATATATCCATTCCATTCCAGTTTACTACAGCCCTTTTTCTAATTGGCGTCGGTTTTCTCCTCCCTCCTATCGGCATATATCTCGCAGATTCGAAAGGATATTCTGCAATTGGTTGGATCATTGGTTCTTATGTACTTCAAAGCGTAGGAGAGCTTTTCATCTCGCCGATCGGCTTTGCAATGGTCGGCCAGTTGATCCCTTCCAGATTACAAGGACTTGCAATGGGCACTTGGTACATGGTTGCGGGGGTGGCGGCAACTCTTTCAAACTATTTTTCTCAAACGGCGATTGGATCTTCGAATGCGATAGATCCTCTCATCACGAATCCTAGTTATAGTTCGTCCTTTTTAAAACTCGCCATTTGTTCCATCGCTGGAAGTGCGGTTTTGTTTTTCTTAAGGCCACTTTTGCACAAATTAATTCAAGAAACAACTCCATCGCATTCCACCGAACTTCGCAATTATAATGCTTCGTATAAATAATTTAGGGCTGTTTCGAAGATAAAACCCATCAAATCAGACGCTCATGTTTTTATTTTTCAAATTTCGAGTAATTTTCGATTTATAATGAATTGTCATCACCTGACTTGTTTAGCTTGTCAAATTAAATTATTAATGTTTTTTGTCCCCTTCGAAACCATTTGGGAGCCCATGAGTATCGAATCATTTCGCCTCCTCATAGGTCTTTCTCTCTAATTATCTAAAAAACTACACCTGCACTGGGGAGCCTGTTGGAGTGCTCCCCGTTTAAACAGGGCCACCTGATCTGCTCCTAAGACATAGGAGTACGACTAGCCTGACTTTACAAGTTAGCTGAAAAAAAAGTCCATTTCTCCTCGAGAAATGGACTTGGTGCGACCGGTATGTCGCTAAACTAAAGGGTGAAAGTCCCTTACGGGCTCTAGTAAGGAGAACCGTTAGAGAAGGCAAGGGTGCCCACCGTGAGGTGGGATCTGAAGAAAGCCGTATACAAAATGCTGACCTGACGAACAGGAAGCGCATACGAGGCAGAGATCCTAGGATAAGGAGGCCAGTGACTCCAAAGTCCGATACTTACTTGGAAGGATCAATGTAGATGCGACAGGTTAGCAGGAAAGTGAAGCGAATTACCCGGTGAGAGCTGTATTCACGCATAATTACTACCCGACCAAAGAGGGGAACGTCATGCTAGCGGTGTCTCGGAGAGATGACGTGAACGGTACAGCAGTCAGCAGACGACATAGTAGGCATCGCAAGATGCTGAAGGTCCGAACATGAAAACGAAGGAGAGATCCAAAACCTCTATGGCAACAGAAAATCGCAGAAAAGAAGACATGTCTAAAGCAAAAACAGAAGAATCGAGGCAGAACTTCGTACCACTTCTGAATAGCGCGATGGTTGACAAGGCGGAAATGGGGATATCTATCCTACCTAGCGGTCACGACGCCTATATCGCTACGATAGAAAGCGTAGTGGACGACTGTAATATGAAAAGAGCCGTTGCAAAAGTGAAAAGCAACAAAGGCGCTCCTGGCATAGACGGTGTTACCACCGAAGAAATCTCAGATGTCATGCTAAAGCAATGGCCTCAAATCAAACAGGCCATTCTTGACGGAAAATATTGCCCAAGCCCAGTAAGGCGGGTGGAAATACCGAAACCGGATGGGAGTGGGGTTCGACAATTGGGAATCCCAACGGTTATGGATCGGATTATCCAGCAAGCAATAAATCAAGAACTGACACCTGTATTCGATCCTATATTCTCGCAAAACAGTTACGGGTTTAGACCAAATCGAAGCGCTCATCAGGCCGTGTTACAAGCTCAGAAATACATCCAAGAGGGATGTGAGTGGGTGGTAGATATCGACTTGGAAAAGTTTTTCGATAAAGTTAACCATGACATGCTAATGGCGAGGGTAGCAAGACGGGTAAAGGACAAGAAAATCCTCCTTCTGATCAGGAAATTTCTGCAATCAGGGATTATGGATGATGGTCTTGTAAAACCAACGGAAGAAGGCACTCCGCAAGGAGGGCCGCTTTCCCCTCTGCTATCCAACATCATGTTGGATGATTTTGACAGGAAGCTTAAGGAAAGAGGATTACGATTTGCCAGATATGCGGATGACTGCAACATCTATGTAAAATCAGAGAAAGCAGGGCAGCGTGTAATGGAAAAAGTGGTGAACTATCTAACTAAAGAACTGAAACTCAAAGTTAACATGCAGAAAAGTGCAGTGGATAATCCATGGAAACGAAAGTTTCTTGGATTCACCTTCACAAGGGGAAAAGAGCCGAATCGAATTGCAGTCCACGAAAGCAGGGTCAAGCGGTTGAAAGATAAAATAAGAGGACTCACCAAGAGGATGAGAGGCGATAATCTAACGGATAGCATCCAAAAGATGCTTATGCCAATCATCAGAGGGTGGGCCAATTATTTTGGATTAGCCGAGGCTCGAAGCGTTTTCGCGAATTTGGACGGGTGGATTAGACGCAAGATGAGGGATATCCTTTGGCGACAATGGAAGAAAGCCCGAACTCGATGCAAGCGACTAATAGCACTCGGACTGAAAGAAAACAGTGCCAAAAAGACAGCGTACAGCGGGAAAGGGCCATGGAGAATGGCCAAGACGCCAGGTATGCATAAGGCACTGTCAAACGCAGTGATTGAAGCGATGGGGTACGTTTCTATGGCAGACATAGTACGAGCTAGGTCACAGTAATCATGAACCGCCGTATACGGTTCCGTACGTACGGTGGTGTGGAAGGGCGGGAGCGTTAGCTCCCCCCTATCCGATTTTTTTCAGCTAACTTGTAAAGTCAGGCTAGGCATTGACTACTTCAAGCCGTTATGCTTGTCAGACCATGCCGGATCGTATTTGAAGATCCGGCCATCGATTTCGATCTTGCGATAGACCCATTCTTCATCGTTCTCTCGCAATAGCCGGTCGCACCCCATCAAATAGCCCTTGAGAAAGCCGTAGCGCTGCATCGCGAGCTGCATGTAGCGCGACGATGTAGGCCGGAAATGGCTGCGCGGTCCGTCGACTTGTGTGATGACGTTTTGATGAAAACGGATGATCGCATCGGCGATCTTGACACCGATGCCCGGTTTTGATACGGGCGAATGGGTTTTGGGAGTGGCGAGATCGCTGTCTTTCCCCCAAGGCTCCTGAAAGGGCTCTTTTGCGATGATCAGCAGGGGAATAAATATTGCTAAAATAGTGATTCTAAAAAGCATAGCGCATCATCAGGACAGGAAATAAATTGTGTTCATTGAGCGTGCGGGCGGCGTTTTTTTCGTAGGCCCTTTCATTGTAGTATTTGGCCTCTTCGCCTGCGCCGTAAATGCCGCCGAAGTACCAGCCGGCTTCAAAGCTGGTCGTGATGATGCCGGCCGCCAAATAGTTGTGATGGAAAAATTCATAGGCCGCGGCGATGAAAAGGCCGTTGAGCAAAAAAGCGGTCAGGGCCGATTTTTTCTGCCCCAAATAGAGATAGCCGGCACCAGGCATGAGAGCGTTCAGGGTCTGCGCCGTTCGGACGGATTTTTTTTCCGCTTCGTATGATTGGAGCATGGGATCGAGATAGGAGGGATGAGGCAGATCCTGATTGATTTGTTGGATCTGATCCAGATTGCCCGAGGTGAGAGCTCGTGAGACGTTCATCTTTTCAGCCGTCTCGGGAAAGTCCTTCTGGATCATCTCAAAGACGCAATCCTCTTTTTCCGTACAGTTCATCTTGTGGTAGCATTCGTAGAGAATGAGCAGCAGATCGTGGTAGGCAGGAAAGGTCTTGTCGACATGGGCGAGCGCGCTCTTGTTCACCATGTCTACCGCATCGTCATAATGCTGGCCCAGATAATAGCAGAGCAAAATGTCGTACTGGATCTCGGTTTTACGCCCGGGATCTTTGTTTCCAATCAGGATTTCGGCGCGCTTATAGGTCGATACGGCGCGGTACAGATCCAGATCTTTGGCAAAGAAAAGGGCGATGCGCATTTCCCGGCCCCAGTCGGCCATCTCTTCGTCCTCGCTGAGCGGGGCAAAAGGGGAGTGGAGGCGTGAAAAATGTAGTTCTTGAATCGGGTCGTTGATCCGCGGCTCAATCTTGTCGGAAACACGGTAGCAGCTGGCCAAAAAGAGGCAAGCGATCAAAAAAGACTTCCATTGAATCATCAGTCATCTTCGGGCGATTTGATATATTCCATCGCTTCATCAAAATTATGCTCGAGAGCCGGAGTGCCCGCCTGATTGCGGAAGAATTCTTCCTGGTCGGAGCTGAGTTTCTTCATATCTTCCAGTGAATTAATGATGGTGGGCCGCAGGAAGATGACGACATTGTGGCCGACGCTGCTGTCGTTGTTGGTCGAAAAAGCAGACCCGATGATGGGTATGCCGCCGAGGCACGGAATACCTGTTTTCACGCGTCGGTTTGAGTTGTTGACCATCCCGCTCAAAATCAAAAAGTTTTTGTTCGGAACATGAACCGTTGTATTCATTGTGGTTCGGCTCGTGGTGATCCCTTGTGCCTGACCCGTCCCGAAAGTGATCGTTGATCCGGTCGAATCTGTGGTCTGCTGCGAGTTGTCCAGGCTGATATCGAGCGTAATGATATCCGAGTTGCCGAGAACCGGGGTGATCGATAGGTTCATGCCGATATCGCGGTATTCGAGGTTGGCCGTCGTCAGGGTGTTCGATGTCTGGTTGGAGACGAACGATCCGGCAAACGGGACGTTAGACCCCGAGAAAATTGTCGCTGTCTTACTGTCCTGGGCGATGATCTTGGGCGTCATGACGATGGTCGTTTCAGTGTCTTGCTGCAGTGCGTTTAGAAGCGATCCGAGAGAAATAAAGGACTGGCCGTTGTGCTTGATGATGTCCCCAATCACGCCCAGATTGAAGTCGGGAGCGAAGGGAGTATCGGTCGGCACCGGCGTTCGGGTCGCTGTAATCGCCTGCAGATTGGATTGAAAACTACCCGCTGACGGATAAGGTGAAACCGCAGAGGGTTGGAAATTGTTAAAACTGCCGGACACCTTGTCTTTGTATTTGACCTTGCCGCCCCATTCGAGGCCGAACGTGAGCGCGTTGGTCAGGGAGGTGTCGATGACGAGCACTTCGATGAAGACCTGCTTGAGCGGAATATCAAGATTTTTGATCAGCTCCTTGAGGCGGGTCAGCGTTTCCTGATCGCCCGAGCAGAGCAGAGAGTTGGTCACTTCCAGCCATTGAATCGAATTGATCGAATTGAGCAGGCCCTGGTTCACGGGTGCATTCGTCAGGATCAGGTCTTTGGCGATCTGCCGCAGCGCTCCCTGGATTTCATCGCCTTTATGGAACTCGAGCTTGTAGACCAAAAAGCTGGTATTATCGATCGCCTGGATCGTCGGTTCGTTTTTTGCGCCTTCGGGGAGATTGGCGGGGATGTCGAAGTCTCTGAGTATCTGTTTGATGCGATCGAGTGATTTGGCGTCGCCCGTAAAGACCAGCGTTTGGGTTTTATCGTTGTATTTCATCGTCTGCAAGGTGATGAACAGGCCCGGATCGTTGAGTCCGCTCACCTGTAAATTCTCGCCGAAGTCGCGCAGCGTGTTTTCGAGATCGAGGCCTGTAAGAGATTGGGGTTTGTAGACGAAGAATTCGGTGGGGCCTGCACTCGTATCGATTTTGATTGGCGCAGGAGCTGCCAGGCTCGAGACGTCGAATTTATCGACGAGCGCTTGCACTTTTGCGAGGGACTCTTCAGAGCCGGTAAACATCAAAGAGTTGGTCTCTTTGACAAATTTCAGACTGCTGAGCGTTGTTAAAAATTCCGTATCGGTCGAGCCGGTTTTTTTTAAATCCTGGGCGATCGTTTTTAGGGAAGCGGTGATTTGCGGACCGCTGGCGCTTTTTAGTTTGTAGAGCCAGAATGTCGTTTTGCCCACTTGGATGGGGGCTTGCGGGGCGGCAAAGTCGATTTCTTTGATGAGGAGCTGGATTTTAGAGATCGAATCCGGAGTGCCGGTAAATACAAACGTCTTGGTAGTATCGACGTATTTCATCGACGAGATGGTCGCGAGCAGATTTGGGTCGGACAGGTCGGCTTTTTGCAGACTCGATCCGATGTCCTTGAGTGATTTTTCGATTTTTGCCGGTGCGACGTGGAGCGGCTTGTACATGAAGAAGGTGCTGTTTTCTAGCCCCATCGTGCCGGGAGAGTCGTATTTGGCGATCATTGCTTTGGCTTCTTCGATGGCGGCGCTGTCACCGGTCAAAAGAAGCGAGTTGGTCTCCTTGACATAGCGCATATTTTCGATGACCTTGACGATCGAAGAGTCTTTCATGCCCGTCGCTAACATATTCTTGAGCATGTTCTCCAGATCTTCTTCGACTCTCTCGCCATCCGGATTTTGCAGCTTGTAGATGAAGTAGCCGGATTTGGATGTTTTTTGATCGGGAATATCGAATGACTGCACCAGATCTTTGATCCGGTCCAGGCTGCTTTGCGCGCCGGAAAACATATACGAATGGGACGGCTCGATCCATTTCATGGAATGGATGGCGTCGATGAGATCGGAGTCGTTGGATTTGTTGAGATGATCCGCCAGCTGGCTGAGATAGCTCTCTGTACTTTCGCGGGAAGCATAGTTCAGTTTAGCCAGGTAAAAGCCTTTTTCCGAACCGGGCTTGGGGATCGATGTCGTCATGTCGATCGTTGCGATCAGATCATCGATTTTTTTCAACGAAACAGGATCCCCCGTGAAGAGCAAAGTGTTCGTGTCTTTAACCCACTTGATGCTCGCAAGAGCGTGCAGCAGAGCCGGATCGACCAGGCTGGTCTTTAGGCTGTCAGAAGTTTCCTTCAAAGACCGGACAATCAGCTCGCCCTTGATATGCTTGGGTTTATAGGCTAAAAACTGGGTGCTCGGAGGAACCGATTGCTGGCCAACGCCGGCGTCGAATTGCGGAAGGAACTCCTGCAGTCTTTTGAGCGCTTCGTCCGTACCGACGAACATCATCGAGTTCGTCTCTTTGATATACTTAAGGGAATAGATCGCATTGACAATCCCCTCTTCGGGAAGGCCTGAATGTTCGAGGCTCTTGGCGAAGGATTTCAGGGAGGATTCCATCTGGTCGTAGCTGGCCGATTGCAGTTTATAGACGATGAAACCGGATTTGGGCGGCAGCTTTGGCCCCTTCGTAGATGGCGTATCGATGGTCGCGAGCAGATCCTTGATCTTGGAAAAATTGACTGAGTCGCCGGTGTAGAGAATTGTATGGGTGAGGGGATTGGCTTTTTGCGAGCGGATCGTAGCGATGAGCGTTTCGTCGGCGCTTTTCGACTTGCTGAGGTTGTCTGCGACCTCCTGCATGGATTTTTGGATTTCTTCCATGCTGCGGTTAACGGGCTTGTAGACGAAAAATGAAGCTTTGCCCTCATTCGGGAGTCCGCCGATATCGAGGGAAGTGATGAATTCCCTGATTTTGACGTTCGATTCGGGAGAGCCGACGAACATCAGCGAATTGGTTTCCTGGATCCATTTGGCGCTATCGATCGTTTCGATAAGATCGCTTTCCATGACCCCGTTTTCTTGGAGGTTGGTCGAGATGTCCTTTAAAGATTTGAGAATTTCGTGGCCGGATCGATGTTCGAGTTTGACGACAAAAATATTTTCCGACCGCATCTTCCGCTCATTTAATACCGATCTTTTCGGCGGCGTATCGAGGCTGGTCAGTACGGCGACGGCTTTTTCATTGAGTTCGGGCGTCGATACGATGAAAATCGCGTTGGCCAACGATTGGGGGACTAAAATAAACGGGTTGCCCTGCGCAATCGGGTTCATGATCTGGGCAGCCAGCTCGATCAGATATTCGGGTTTGTTAAATTTCGTTTCAAAATTTTTGATTTCGAGCGATGTGTGGGGCGAGTCGAGGTTTTCGATCAGGGCGGCGATTTTTTCGACGACCATCGTCGCATCAGTCAGAATCAATTGGCGCGTATCGCGCGAAACTTCGATGAGGGCCTCATCCGAGATCATTGGGCGGACGATCGCCGCCACGGAATCGACATTCGCGTTCTTTAATCGAAATACGCGCGTGACGATCGGCGTATTCGCTGCCGCTTTTTCGTCTCCGAAAACGAGTGTGGCGGGCTGGCGGACGGTGCCGCTCTTGTGGATGACGAGGTTATTTCCCTGCTCGAGCAGCATGAGTCCGTGGATGCGCAGCATCTGGATTAGGGTCGCCATCACATTTTCCGACGTAATCGGCGCATCTGATACGACGGTTACGGTGAAAGGTAGATCGCTTTCGGTAAAAATAAAATTCGTGTTGCAGATTTTGCTCGCAAATTTGATGTATTCAACGATCGAGACGGTGTTGTAATTGATCGTGTAGCCGTCTTTCGCGCTCAATTCAGCCGCATGAGGTTTTGCCGCGTCATCGGCAAAAAGCCTCAATGGGGATAGTGAAACGGTTCCAATGATGATCAATGGAATCAAGAAGGATTTAGACAACCAATTTGTGTGTTCGTTCATCATGAAGTGTGCAGCGTGCCTATCTGAATCGTAAAATACCCCGTCAATAAATGCAAATGCGACAGCAGCGGTGGGCGATATTTTTTCGAAAATGTTTCAAGATAAATTTTTACCACAGAGTGAAGTTATTTAAGTCTAGTTCGCGAAAATGGCGAGCAGGTATGCTGCAAAATTTTCACCACAGAGATCGAAACCACAGAGAAAAAATATTTTATTTAAATAACTTCTCTCTGTGGTTTCGATCTCTGTGGTGAAAATTTTTCGTAGCAATGCCTATCGACGTTTCGTCGACTTTCCCCTCTGCGGTGGTTTTCAGGCGGTTTCGATCACACGGATGCCGAGCGCTTCACCGAGATAGACGAGTTCCCCGCGGCCGATTTTTTGACCGTTCACAGTTAATGAGACTTCCTGATCGGGATGGATCGGCAGTTCTAAAAAATTGCCTGGGGACAGTTTCATCAATTGATCCACGGACATGCGCAATCGCGCCAGTTCGACAGTCACGAGCAGAGGAAGTTCCTTGACGGCCATCGCGCGCCCTTCTTCTGCAGATGCAGTTTCTTCGGTATTTTTTTGCGGCGCAGCGTCGCGCTTTTCCATAGTTTCCTCATAGAATAAGGCATAATCGAGCAACTTGATCTTGTTTTCTTTCACGCTGATGTGAAACAGCGGCGTTGATCCCAGCGATAGAGTCGCAGCCCCAACGCGAAGGCGAGGATCGTAGCCGCCCCTTTCGAGCAGGATGAAGTCGCCCTTTTCCAGCTTGTTCCACTCTTTGGTCGTTAATCGGCAATTCCCGGTACAGATGCTGAGGGGCACTTCGATGCTCGGGGCGAGCGGCGACAAAGAAAACAGCTCCCGCATCGATGAAAAGTGGCGCTGCCAGGAGGTCAGCAAGTGGGCAGGCAAAACGAGGCGGCCCCAGCAAGAGCCATGTTCAAAGGACAGTTTAATATCGATGCAATAGGCATTCTCGATGCTCTCTTCGCTCTCTTCGTTGATTTTCAATGAAAAAGTAGTGATTGGCTCGATGGTTTGCAGGGCAGCTAAGGCCTCAAGAGCCAAAAAGCGGTAAAATCCCTCTTGCAGGATTTCCGAGTTGATGGTGCGGGTGCGGCTTTTGCCGTTCATCAGCCAGGAGGTCATGCGGGCGACATCTTCGCGCCCCATCATCCAGATGGCATTACCGGATAGCGGGGAGATGGAGACGCTCAGACTCATGACATCCGAACCCAGACTCTCTTTAATTTTTTTCTCTTCGCGCCAGGTTCCTTCCCCCGTTTCAATCGATAACGGTGCGCCGAATTGCGCTTTGATCGCGGAAGAGATGCGGCTGATATCCAATCTTGGTGCATTTCCATAGAGAGGAATTTTATCGAGCCGCCGCAAAGCGTCGTCGACTTTGCGCGCCCAAGCCAATGGAAGCCCATTCGTCATTTTTCCCTCTCATTCATATCTTCTTTGCCGCCGCCCTCTTTTTTTCGCCGGATCAACGGACGTCCAGGCGATAGCTCTGTTTCAAGCCGGCCGATGCGAAATTTGATGCGATGATCTTCATAAGCAGCCGTAAAGGCCGACGTCAAACTACTGATATTTTGATTGAATGCCTTTACTGCTTCCGGCGTTCCTGTGAGGCGGATGTTAAAAGAATCGGGAGCGCTGGAATATTTTGCAATGGTAATTGTTGTGTTGTAGAAGACGGAATTTTGAAACTTTGGGGAATTCAGCACTACTTCTGTTAAGGAAACGCCCGTTTTGGGCATCGACATGAAAACGACCGTACCTACCATTTGATAAAATAGCGCGGCTGTTTGGGGGGTCAGGAACGGGGATGCCGATGTCTGGGCGATCTGCGCGACCTGTTGCGCCGCGGGCGGCAGCGGATCCGGCGGACTGACGGGTGTTTGAGATTCAAAAGAAGCTTGTTTCTTGTGGCTATCTTTTTCATCCCCTTTATCTTTATGAGCTTCAGTAAAACCGCGCGATGGGGCTGCTATTTTTTCCTTTTCTTGCCAGGCCGTTTTTTCTTTTTGGCTGATATTCGGCGCCGGGCGCTCTTCTTTTTTCACAGGAACGGTCGGCGTTTCTCTTTCTACCCAAAAGGCCTTTATCGGTTTTTCCCCTTTCATTAAGGGCGGAGGCGCGATGGGTAAGGAGGGCTGCGGGAGACCTTTTTTCTCCGCTGTTTTTTTTCCAGAAGATTCTTTTGACTGGATCGGCGACGCCCATGGGGTTCGGGGTTTTTCCTGACCAAAATTCTCGTGCGGCGAAGGGGCTTTGATCTCAACTTTTGGTTTCTTAAGGGTGGATGGACCGAAGATGCCCCCAAATTCTTTAGCTGTTTTTTTTTCAGGGACAGCTGATTGCTGCTTTGCCTGTTGATGGGTCAATGGCTGCGGCTGTTCGTTGAATTGAGTCGGGGGGATGGGCTGGTCAGGTAGATCGTTATTTTCCCAGAACTCTTCTGACTCGGGAAGGTTTTCGTCAATCTCGCCCTCTTCTTCCGGGGGGGTGGCGTATGGGCGTTTTTGCTGTTGGTCGAGTTCTACCTCGCTCACCTTTTCCACTTCCTCGACCGGGCGCATGGCTTTTTGAAATTTCCCCGCATCAGCGCCTTGTGTTCCGCGCGCTCCACGCACAGGTTCGGGGGAAGTAGGACCGCCAACAGGGTTGGTCATATGTTGTCTCCGTAGATCAGGCTTATTTTGACTTTAGGGCGAATTCATAAACTTATCAAGAGGGCAGATGTGGATTTTATTCTTGGGCGCGAGAAAACCCAATCCTTTAGGGCTGATCGTTACCCACAAGTTCCGTTTCCAGAGGGAGGCGAGGCAAAGCCAGATGGAAGCGTAAGCGGTCCGAATGGTGAAGCCCATAGCTGAAAGCAGCAAAGCCGCAGCCCCCTATGGAAACGGAACTTGTGGGTAACGATCAGCCTTTAGGGGCGGCGGGCGGCTCTAAAAACGTACAAAGTCGAGATTAAGTGCTTTTTTGAATGAGCTTGGGTCGATAGATTCCCTTGTCGACTATTTCCAGCAGTCGTAGGGCTGCATGACTCGGAACTCGTTCTCCCGATTCCCAGGATTGAACGGTTTTAATGCTGACATTCAAAACTTTTGCAAAAACGCCCTGAGAATACGGCCCCTTTTTTCGGATATTTTTAATGTGGTTGGCTGAGTATGAAATAGGGGGTTCTGGGATTTCAATAATCTCGGATTGAAGCGTAATCTTACCTTGTTTATGAGCAAGTATTTCTTCGAGGCCTCCTTTTAATTCTTCAAAAAATCTGCTCATTTTTTCCCCTTAATTGCATTGGTTATCTTTTTCAAGACAGCTTTTTCTTCCGCGCTTAGGGATCGTTCAAGAATAAAGTTTAGTGTTGTCGAGGAGAAAAACGGTTTAGATTTTGAGAATTTTTCCGCAGCTGAGAGTCTTGTTTCTCTCTGTTGAACGATCCCTTAAATTTTCTTGTTCGTTTTTTTGAAAAACCTGAATCAGGTAAATAGTTTGCCTAAATACATAGTAAAAATAACAAACCCGAAAGCCTCCGCTCTTTCCCCTCGATGCAGATTTTAATCTTATTTTTCTAACGCCGCCAGTTCCTGTCAGGACAGTCCCCTTTTCTGGATTTTCAGCCAGCTCTCTTTTAAGGTCGTTGTAATCGTCCTGCAAAAGACTATGCCGATTCAACAAAGCGGCAATTTTTTTGAAAACGCCGTGGTTTCGGTTATTTGAATCTTTGTATTCATTGTACTACAGTGTAGGATATCTTTCTGCTATTTGAAAAGTAAAATCTCAAGCCTTTGTATATCAGTTGTGTTTGCGCTAACGAGAGCGTGTTTGATCCCTTTCATTCTTTATCCCGTTTTTCAGCGTCCCGTTTGCGGAGTAGATGCGTCGATGAACCTTGTTCGTCGTGCTGTTCCGCTTCCTTTTGCTCAGTCCAGTAGTGAACCTCTTTTTTCCATTCCGCTTTGTGCATTTCAAGTTTTTCGAGATCTTTTTTGCGCTGAAAGAGATCTTCCGTTGCCTGATCAACGAGTTTTTGGGCCAAATCGACCTTCGCTTTCTGGTCGACGACCTTTTTTTGCTTTTCCCGCAGCTTTTCATCCACGATCTTTAAATAGATCTTCATCTGCTGAATCTTGTCTGTCGTCGTTCCTTTGTCCAACGCATCGCGCAGCTGCTGGAGTTTGTCCGTCTTGTGCTGCAGGACGGAGTCGCGCTCCTGGGTCACTTCGTAGAGTTTTTCGTACGCTTTTTCCAAAATCACTTTTTTTTCCTCGAGCACTTTGACCGCCTGATCGAAGCGGTTTTTCTTGATCTGCATCAATTGCTCGAGCGGATAATTCAGCGGATCCATAGATCTCCAAAAAAATAGACTGTAGCAAGGTACATGAAAAATGAAAAATTAAAATGAGCTAAATTTATCCCAAACCAACAAAATCAGTGGGGAGACAGTGTATCAGCACCTTAGAAATAGTTGATTGTTAGTCCCAATATTGGGTATAATTAGAAATGGATGAGCGAACGTATGGAAGCGAAAAAAGAAATTCTCTGGATTGGCTCCTCTAAGCCAGACCTCCAATCTTTAGTGGGTGAGGCTCAAGATGAGATAGGATATGCCTTATTTCAGGCCCAAATGGGCGGGAAAAGTGAAAAAGCAAAACCGTTTAAAGGATTCGGTAGCGCAAACGTTTTGGAGATCGTTGTGTTTAGCATAGGTGGAACGTATAGAGGCGTTTACACGGTGCGCTTTAAGGGAGTAATTGCTGTGTTGCACGTATTTCATAAAAAATCCACGCATGGAATAAAAACAAGCAAACAAGATATAGAGTTAATTAAAAGTCGATTGAAGCTCTCTGAGGAAGATTACAATGTTTGGATGCTAAAAGAGGAAAAGAAAAATGAAAAAGAAAAAAGCCAATAAAGAAGGAAGTGCAGAAACTCGCCCAAAAACAGGCGTCAAGAGCGTTTATGAGGAGCTGGGCAATAAAGATTTTAAAGAAATGGAAACAAAAGCCATTTTGGTAATGGAGTTAAGCAAGACAATCAAGAAACAAAAGCTGACTCAAACCGCTGTCGCTGAAGTCCTGGGAATTACTCAGCCCAAACTTTCTGCGTTATTAAGAGGTCAATTTAGAGGGTATTCAGTTGAGCGTTTGATTCATTTTCTTGTGGAGCTAGGCAAAGATGTGGATATTGTTGTGAAAACAAAGCCGCGCAATCGCAAAGGCCGAGTTAGCGTTTATCCTTGTAATGATAAAAGCGAGCCAAATCCACCAATGGCCGCTCTGGGCAAATAAACAATGTAAACTCCCACTAAACAAACAGGGCTTTGAGCATGCGCAGCGTATCTTCGAAGCTTGACTTTTCGTCGATTTGCTGCTTGAGGAAGCGATTGACTTTATCGATGTATTTGAGGGCGAAGTCGGCGTTTTTGTCCGAGCCAGGCTTATATTCGCCAATGCGGATGAGCAGCTCGTTTTTCTTGTAGTTCGCCAGCACTTCGCGCACCTTGCCGATCAGATCGAGATGCGGCCGGTCCACGATCTGCGGCAAGACGCGGCTGATCGAGGCCAGAACGTCGATGGCGGGATAGTGGTATTGGCGCGCCAGATCCGCTGACAGGATAATATGGCCGTCCAGAATGGAACGGACTTCGTCGGCAATCGGCTCGTTGAGATCGTCGCCGGCGACCAGGATCGTATAAAAGGCCGTGATGGAGCCCTTTTCGCTGTTGCCGGAACGCTCCAGCAGGCGCGGCAATATCGCGAAAACAGACGGCGTATAGCCGGCGCGGGCGGGCGGCTCGCCGGCAGCTAAGCCGATTTCTCTGAGCGCTCTTGCAAAGCGCGTGATGGAGTCCATCATCAATATGACTGATTTGCCCTGCGCGCGAAAATATTCGGCAATCGCTGTTCCGACATAAGCGGCGTTGATGCGCATCTGGGCGGCCTGATCGGAGGTCGAGATGATGATGACCGAGCGCTTCATCCCTTCCGTCCCGAGGTCGTTGATCAAAAATTCGCGCACTTCTCTACCGCGCTCGCCGATGAGCGAGATCACATTGATGTCGGCTTGCGCGTTGCGGGCGATCATGCCCATCAGAGTCGATTTGCCGACGCCGGCCGCGGAGAAAATGCCGACGCGCTGGCCTTTGCCGCACGTGAGGACGCCATCGATGCTCCGCACGCCGACCGAAATGGGCTTTTGGATCAGCTGGCGCTTCAGGGGATCGGGCGGGGTATTGATGACGGGAAAGCTCTCTTCGAGAACGAGCGGTCCTTTGGTGTCTTCGTCGAGCGGCTGGCCCATGCCGTTCAAAATGCGGCCGAGCAGATTGGGCCCCACTTTGATGTGCAGGGGCATGCGCATGGGGATCACTTCCGAGGACGGGCCAATGCCTTTCATGTCTCCCACGGGGGACAGAAGTACTTCATCTTTTGTGAATCCGACGACCTCGGCAATCAATGGTTCGCCGTCCCGCTTGATGAGGCAGATCTCGCCCATTTTCACTTGCGGAACGACGGCGCGGATCAACATGCCGATCACTTCGGTGATGCGTCCGTGAACGGTGGTGAGTTCCACATCCTCCAGATGACTCATCAGGTTATCGAAGGAAGGGCCTTGTTCCATTCATTTTTTATAGTTGGGTGTTCAGGATTTGTTTGAGTGAATCGACGACTTTACCGAGCAAGGACGAAGAATATTCAATCTCTTGCTGGGCCTGCGACAGCTTGACCTGAACCAGCAAAAAATCGCCGGCATTCATCTGAATGCCCTTTTTGGAAATATTCTCGATCTGTTGCTGGGCCGCTGCCAGCTGGTTTTCGCCGTCGGTCACGTAACCGAGAAAGCGCTCGATCGGCTTCGCTCCGGATTGCGATGGCATCGGCGGCGTCTCCACGCCCAGTTTCGCATTCGCTGCGCGCAGGTGGGTCGTGGCGTCGGACAGCTTGTTGCGCAGCAGATGCTGCTGCGAGCGCCTGAACTGCAGGTCTTTCGTGCCCAGCTGATTCCTCACATTGGCCAGGCTGTCTTGCGATATGCCGATCTGGGAGATCAGGCTATCGAGAGACGGTCCCGCCGTCTGCACGGCGTATTGGGCTCCCGGGATCGCCGAGGGAGCCTGCGCCTGAAAACCCTTGGGCGGAGCTTGCTGGGCGGCCGTTGAAAAGCTCTGGAAATCCGCCCCCGGTGCCTGGGGCGTGGTCGTCCCTGGCTTGATGGGCTGATTGCCAAAGATCGGATCAGACTTGTCAGACGGTATCGTCATCGTTTTTCCGTTGCACTACTCGCGTTACTTCGCTTTTTTTTGGCCCTGGACAGGCGTCGGCGTCTTTTTCAAAAACTTCTCGGCGAAGTCGATCGCGGTATTGGAGAGGTTTTTGAGCATGGGGTCATGCGACTTCAGCGTTTGATGCAGGATTTTTTCGCCTTTGTCCAATGACGCCGGGTTCAAGCTCATGCAAATGCCGAGCAGTGTCTTGGCCATTTCATTTTTTGGCTCTTTGGCCAGCACATCTTCGAACGCTTTGCAGGCTTGCTTGAGCTCGAGTTTATGCAAATGCAAATAGCCCATGCCGACCGTGGGTAAAGTGTTGTCTGGATTGAGCATTGCAGCTGCTTTGAACAGCTTGATCGCAGAATCTTCGTCCGCCTGGTTGACGGCAATGAATCCGCATTCGAGAAAGAGAATCCAGTCCTCTTTGTAATCTTTCCAATTTGCCATAGTTCCTCAACTTGCCTTTATCGTGATTGTTGGTTTTTTACTGCGTTGTTGATCACCGAATTGACCTGCCCGATCATGTTCGAGATCGATTCGCCGACCTGCGTCACCTGGCTCATCTGAAATTGCACGAGGATGAACTGGCCCGGATTGGCCGAACTCATCTTGCTCGCGAGCGAGCGCACCTGTTGTAACAGCTGATCTTGCAACTTTTTGTAATTAGAGATGAGCGAATTAAACGATAATGAAGTGTCGTTTGTTTTCATTGATAGCCCCTATTTCGCTGCTTTTTTGATGGCTTTTTGAAGAGCGGTGTAGCCGTGCAGTAGAATTCCCAACTGATCGAAATCCTTATCGCTCGCACCAACTCTTAGCGCTTGTTTAATTTCCTGGATCCTGTTTTCCGCTTTCAACAGCAGCTCTTTGCTGCGGCCGGGGCGCTCCTTCAATTCGACTTCGAGATCGAACATGAATTTTCCAGGGCCTTTCTTGCCTTTTTCTAGTCCGTACATTCTGACTCCTTTCCCCTCATCGGGTATAGTCGATTTTATATTTCAATCCATCTTTTTCTAGAAGGATCAAATTCGGCTCGATGGCCGAGATCTTCATTCCATCCAATGCATCGCCGATGGTGAACATGCGCCCGTTGATGATCGCGCTGTATCCGATATTCTCGTGCATCGAGCTGCCCGTCACCTTATATTGCTGTGTCAAATCGATGCTGGCCTGCGATGGCAGCGAGGCGACGGCGAAATTTTTCACGGACTGGACCCCTTCGACCTTGCTCAGCTCGGAGAGGAGTTCCTTATATTCATTTTCCTGCTTTTCGTTGTAGCGGCCGAGCAGCATCAAATCGCCGACCGTCAGCTGGAACGCCACGCCCCCAAATCCCTTCGATTGGAGCAGGGACTGGATTCGGATGTTAAGCGTATCTTCGACAACGATCTGATTAGCGAGCCTACTGGGGTAGGGGAAATTCACATTTAAATAATCGGCGAGCAGCGCGGCCTGGTCGGTGCTCTGCACATAGCCGTGGATGAGGAATTTTCCGGCTTCGGGAGAGGTAATATTCACTCCGCGCCATCCGGCATTGGCGGTCAGGACGTCGGTCATCGATTTCCAGACGAATTCGTCGATCACCACATTGTCATCGGTGCTCGTGACGGACTCGAGCAGTCCCAGATTGTATTTCATTTCCTGATAGTCGACAGACGTGAGGATGTGTCCCGCCAAAAAGAGCTTGCCGCTGGCCGGGTTGAATGAATATTGCACGCCGGGGAATTTCGCGAGCGCATCCTTAATATGTTCATGCGGCGCTTTGACGGCGAGCTCGAGTGGATCGGCCTTGAACAATGAGAAAAAGCTCAAGAACATGATGAAAAACATCACCAGAAACGAAGCGGCGAAGATGAGATGCTTGCCGGGAATCTTTTGGCTTTTCCAGTCTTTGGGCTTGGGCGCTTCTTCAACCGCCAGCGCCGGCACCTCGGGCGGCTTGGACTCTTCGAAAAGCGGCATCTTGGGCGCGTAGATGGTCTCCTGGGCGGCTTCGCGATCCAGAATCATGAAGATCGTCGTGCCCATGGAAACGGTGTCTTGCGAGGTGATCGCGCACTTTTCGGTGATGGGGGTATTGTTGACCATCGTCCCGTTTTTGGAGCCGAGATCTTCGAGCTCGAGCAGGCCGTCTTGCGTAATGGTCAGTTTGGCGTGGTGGCGCGATACGCTGAGATCCTGAAAGACGATGTCGGAGGCGTTCGGATCCTTGCCGATGGTATAGCTGCGTCCTTTTTCGAGGCCGATTTCAGCGCCGGCGTTCGGGCCGCCGACGACTTTCAAGACCAGCGGTGTTTCTGCGAGCAAGTTGAAGGGCATTTCAGCCTCATGGCCTGCATCCTCAAAAATGGTGTCGTAGGCGGATGGGGCGATTTCTTTTTCCGCCTCCGGGACGGGGGGCTCTTCGGTCTTTTCAATCGCCGCATCGATGATCGGTTCCGGCTCGGGGGGGATATTGGGCGCTTCGATATCGCCGAAAATATCTTCGTAGCCGCCTTTCGCTTTTTTCTTTTTTTTGCCCCGCTTGGGCAATTTGCCCTCTTTGGGGGCGGCCTTCAGGGAAAAAGAGAAGAGATGATCGCCGATTTTGACCTGGTCGCCTTCTTTGAGAAGGGTTTTGTCTTTGATGGGGGCGTTGTTGATGAGCGTGGGATTGGGGCGGCTCAGATTTTGGATGAAAACGCCGTCCGGCGTCCGGGTGATCCGGGCGTGTTTGCGCGAAACCTGGCCATCTTCGATGACAAAATCAGCCTCATCGGGATCGCGTCCGACAATCCATTCATCTCCCTCATCAAAATTGAAGACCTGCCCGAGCAGGGGGCCTTCGATAGCAATTAAATGCGCTGGCATGGATTTTTATTTTTCCCGCTCAAATTGGGCGATCTCTTCGCGCCAATAAACCACATAATTGACAAAATCTTCCACACTCTCTTTAAAGTGAGGATAGTTCATTTCATACGGAAAGCCCTGGCTCAGTGTCAAGGATTTCTCGTCGGCATCGAGTCCGATGCGCGCCCCGCCGGTGCCCTGGCCCAGGAAATTCGCCCGCATGAGCCGCATAAACAGATCTTCCCGTTTGTTCGCAGGGCATGGGGATGCTTGCGCGTGGAGCGAAAATCCGGGAGCCAAATCGCGGATCAGCACAGACACCTTGGAGTTAATCTTGAACAGGTACGCTTTTTGCGGATCCGGTTTCGGCATTTCTACGCCGAGTTCTTGCGAAAGATGCTCGATGGCTTCTTTTAATATCATTTCCTACCGGACCTAAGCAAAGCACGACCCGCCTCGAGTCTGATTATTCACGGGAGTGGTAAATCCCACAAGTGAAAGATAACGGATGGGGAAATGAACCAGAAAAAAAAGAGCCGGCGTTCGACAATTGCCGGCTCCCAAGGAAAGGAGAAAATAACACTTATTATTGCTTATCCACGATAGCCGCTGTTGGCGTAGACCTGGGCATCCATCAACTGCAAGACGCTGCTGAATTGCTGCTTATTGTTGTCATAATCTTTCGAAGCAGTCGTCTGCGCTTGCTGGGTGAAATCGTTCACCATTTTCATCATCGCTTCAAGGTATTTTTCTTGACCTTGATTTTTAAGATGATCGCTACTGAAATACTGACCGTATGCTTGGCCCAGGGAATTCAAAGCTGTACTAAAACTCTGTCCCTTTGACCGGACGCTCTCCTCGTAATGTTGCAGAGTCGCTTTATCCGTTTTCAATTTACCGATCATGTCATCGATTTGTTTCATCTTTTCGACTTCTTTGCCGACGCAATTAGCCTTGAGAGTTGGTAGATAATCGGTTGTGAAATCGCCTGGCTTACACTTGAACGGCGCATAAGCGCCGATGTCATCCGATTCCAACTTTACATGGATGCGAGTGTCAGTCAAAAATTGTGAGGAAATTTTATCTGGGGGGAGAGCAGCAGGTTCGGCAGCTATCAAGGTCGTCGTTGGCGTTGGCGGTGGAGTAATTGCTATTTTAAGATCTTCGAGATTGGTGGTCATTTCCTCAAGGTTCGATATTTTCGAGGGAATATTCCAAGTCGTTCCGATGGTAGCGGTCATCACCGCGAGGCCAGAGCATCCAGCACCGACTGCTCCTATTGCGTCTGCCTCAGCAGAAGCTGCCTGTTCGTTAAACGAACTTTTGATGGCATCGCCCATGCTGTTGGCTGAGTCGCACTGTTCCTGCATCGTCAGCTGCTGATTCTTATTAGCATCGAGCATGATTTGGATTAAATCTTCGAGTATGCCGCTCTCGAATTGAGAGATTGATGCACCCGGCCCCATATGAAAAGTTGAAAGATCCATAATTTCCTCCTGTTATATTGATTTATTTTTATTAAACCCTTGCGGCGACCTCAAACGGCTGCGTTAGCTCTATCCAACGAGCATTGCCTTCAGACAGTCCTTTCATTTCTGCTTTGGCGCTGTCTGTTGAGCTTTTGATCCATCGAGTTGTGCTATTGAGGGTTTGCTGCATCACTTGAAGTTCAGCCTGTATGGGGCCCAGTTCTTTATAGATGGTGCCCGTATCCCATGTCGCCTTTCCACGAAGTATTTTACAAACCGAACTGCCGATGGTGAGTGCGCTGGTGAGAAGCGTCTTTACTAGCGTGCTTGAGGCTAAGCGATAGAGTAAGTTGAGGGCTCCAAAGGCTTTTGATGTTTTTGCGAGATTAGACACGTTGTTGGCGATCACCATACCCGCGTTGCCCTGGGGTGGTGAAATAAATTTCGTAGCTAAAAAGACCAGGATTATAGTGATAATTATTCCGAGAGCCATTTCCCATTTTTTCTTGGTATCTTCGTCGCCGGGAATAGCTTTAATTTCAATCAGAGCGGTCACCCCTTCCATGGGCAAGTTCGTCATGAGCGCGCTTTGTACGAAAGCGTGATAGGCGGTCGCTTTCCAGGAAGAGCAGGTTTCGCTGCGGATTAAGTCCGCTTTCATGCCTTGCCGTGCGGCGGCTTTCGCCGATGCGCCAACAGTTTCGCTGCCGGCCGCGGCCCCTGACGATGTGGCGGATGCGGTGGGCGCTATGCTATCATCATCGATCTCGCTCAAAGAGTTTTTACAAAAATTGGTCAGACGAGACGCCTCGGTTTCGATCATTTCGGTGCCTTCTTCGACTCCACCTTCTTCGACTCCAGATATTGCGACTCTACTAACATCATCCATTGCGGTCATTTCGACTTCATCTCCGACGGAGGCAGACATATCGGCCAGATTAGTGATTACACTCTGGCCCGCACTCTCACAGCCCTCTCCGACTCCCGCAACGATCGCCGAAGTAGTGGCTTTGGCGATGGCGGAATCTAAACCCCACGCCAGACCAATGCCCATTGCTGTAGCAATAACGCAGACCCCTAGAGATGTCCAAAATGTGACAGCGGGGCTGGGATTAGGCGCAAATAGATGGATGCCATTGCCCAGCAAGCTTTCATTTGAATCGGGATAAAACACCGTTGTCGTCACACTCATGAGGGCGAGAGCAATGATAAAAGCAGCGGGCCCGATAAATATTGAGCAGAGCGTGAAAACGGCTGATAATCCGAAGCTCAACCACTTGTCTATTTTATTATCGCGTGCTATTTGGGCCTGTTTGTCATCGTACTCTTGCATTTTATCTACGGCTTTTTTGCCATCTGCCGTGGTAACTGTCAGAGCAACGTTTGAAATGGCCGAGAAGTTTGACATTTTATTGGCCTGAACCTGGGTGACCGTGATTTGTAGATTTAATAGAGCGGAGATCATTTGGAGTATCGCGGTGAAGTAATTCTCACTCGCCTTATCGTTTGGATCCCGGCTCGATAGATTTTTCGCCGCTGCCTGGGCGTTGGCCACTGATTCTTTGGCCTGGGTGAAAAGGGCTTGCATGCTCGGATCGGATTGATAGGCCGCAAACTCCTGGTCGATCGCCTGGCCGATCGATGCGAGCAAAGTCTGAATGCCATTGCTGGCGGACGATGGATCGGCCTCGAATGCTTTGAGGGCATCGAGCGCTTGAGTCAGTTTTGCCTTGAGATCGGGATCTGTCTCTTGCTTGATTATTTTTCGGAAAGTCTTGATCAGAGCATCAATAGCGCCGTCCTGTCCGGTCGAGCCGCTGGCGCGCAACGATGGCGCCGAAGAGGTGATCTTCGCGCGCATCCTGGAAGTGGGCGCGGCATGGCTGTCTTCCGGGCGGGCGGTGTCAGAGCCCCGCAGTGTTTTGAGAACGACATCCGGAGCTGGCGCTGACAGATAATAAGGGATAAAATCAATTTTTTCGGCAGTGGCCATAATAGTTCCTTATTTTTTTTATTATCTTAAGTTGGCGGCGAGGTTGGTCATGATGTCGATGACCGAACTCATGTTTTGGTAGCCGCCTGTTGTTGCTTTGCCCAAATCGCTCACCTCGTTTTCTGTCGATTCAGACAGTCCTTCTGCCGTGGTGGTGTTGTTTTGGAAGCGGTTCTGGTCTGTGTTGTACTTATTAATGTTTTGTTGCAACGTTTTGTCATCGGGAGAAGAGTTCTTAATAAGACCTTCATCATATGCCAATGCAGCGTTTTCATTGTCTGCGATCGTTTGTTGTTGTTGGGCTAACCAGAGTGTCTGGTCGGCGGTCGATTTTTGCAGATCATTGATGCTATCGATCCATCCGCACAGTGCGAGAATAGCGGCTCCAAGCCCGAATGAAGGCTTTCCGTTCGATCCGTCGGAACCCCCGGGCGAGCCCAGATTCGCAATATAAGTGCTGGCATCCGGTAATGAGGCGGTAGAATTTATTTGAGACATATTATTCTCCTTTTTTTTATTCAGACCCGCCCATTGTCAGGGCGGGTCAAAGTGTTGCCTCTTACGAGGATTTCTGGTTATTAATCAGGACTTTATTGAGGCCGACAATGCCTGTGTCGCCGTTCAGGAATTTGCTCAGCATACTCTGGTCATCTTCGTCGTAGCCTTTGATCAGGTTTGCTTTTGTCGTGATGGTCTGCGACTCGTCGGAGAACGCCTGGGATGTGCTCTTGAGCGCGTTCTCTATTTCTTTATACTGATCCGGCAGTCCGCCGCCTTTGCCTGTTCCTGGATCGTATGGTTGTATGTCATGCATTAATCTGATTTCTTTGAGTAACTGCTGGTGAGATGCAGCGTTAGATGTAGCGGAGCCGCCTGGAAAATAAGTGGGCGAGCCACTAGTACCATTATAATACCCATTATACAGTTCATCCAGCGTCCACTTATGACCATCGGGGGAGGCATATGTTGTCTGTTCATTCCAGATCGTTTTCAGGTTGTCTTCAACCATGGATCGGGTTTTTGAATCGATGCGAGGATCCGAACCGCTATTCAGAGGATTCGATATATTCGCGTCCAGCTGATGGAGAGATTGCATGAAATTCACAGCGTCTGTGGGGTCGGTGTCTGGAGTGTTAACAGGAAAGCCTTTGGTCCAGGCTGACTGGATTTGATCAACGACGGCGCACTGGTCCTTGAGATAATCGCCCGTTTTGCCGAGACCGACCACTTGCTGGACACATTGGTCGTCGAAGAGCGAGCCAAACAATATCATGATCAATATCACTGCCATCATCGGATTGTTTTTGAATTGTTTTATTAGATCATCGATCGAGGTCGAGAGGAAGTCCACTTTCCAGTCCGATGCATTGGAGTTTTGAATGTAAGAACCCCACGCGCATTGCAAGCCGTGTTCGCCGTATGTAGCGTAATTTTTGGACCAGGTGGAATAATCATCATGCCATTCTTGTATCGTTTGGCGAATGTCAATCGACATGGGGTCCTTTCCGCCAAACAGGCCCTGCAGATAGCTATTCGTACCGTCATTGTTCCCGGTGCTCATTGCCATCTGCTGGTACAAAACCGCGATACATTCATCATAGATTGGTATTCCGCGAGCACTGATTGGATTTGAGATCAGGTATTGATATAATTCTGAATTAGTGTCCGTTAAATAACCGGCCCCGGCAATTTGATTCAAAAAGAGTACAAATGTCTGCGGCGCAGCGAGGTTCGCCGGGTTGTCTTTCATGAATTCCACCATCATTTCGAGTTTAGTCATGATGCCGGAGTCGAGATTGTGGTTCTTGTTATCAATAAACTGGCTCGGAAGATCAGTATTGAACCAATCGGGCAAGCTGTTGTCATCGGAGTTGCCGGCATTATAGGAACTCGAAAGATTCCCGGTAGGTTGAACGGATGATGTATAAGACATGTTTTAATCCTTTATTTATTTTGATTATTAACCATTAATCATTACGGGTTAAGAGTTTCGTTCCATGCAATGTGGGCATATTTGCTGTTTGTATTCGGGTCGCCTTGATCGGTTGGCCAGGTTGGGGAGGGTTCTTTATCAATCTCTAGGCCGATAGCAAATAATGCATTAATAAATTTAAGAGCACTGGGAAGAGTGGTGTTAGTTTTAGGAAACAAATAGGCTATTGCATAGGTTAGACTACATTTAGGATTCATAGGGGGATTAGGGTTTGCTATGTTATTCAATAAGTAGTTGGCGACAAATCTAGCATAATAAATATAAGCATCGTTTAAAGGCACGTCTTCGGTCGAAAAACCAAAAAAACTATTGGCGAGCGCCTGAGTTGCCGTGTCGTTTGACATGCTGCATTCAAAAAAAATCTCTGACATGGCGAACATTGTGTCATCGTCCTTTTGATCGATCATCAAGGCAGCTGGATTATTTTGGATCAAAGTACTTATATCGTTTTTAATCGAGGTGAAAGGAGGGATGGATCCATCTGTCGGATTCCAAAATTTTTTCCAAGCATATGGATCGCACTGACCGGATTGTGCTATATTTAGAGCGCTTGTCACCATCGTCTGATAGCGACTGTCTAAATTTTTTGATGCCGAAAGAGCCGTTAATTGTCCCTGCAGCCATGCGTAAGCGGGGTCCCCACTCACCCACACCTGCCCGCACAAGTTATTGATCGAAGCCATTAAGCCAGCAGCCTGAATGTCATATTTGTTTATTGTTGGAGATGAATCGCCAACGGCGGAAACGGCTGCACAGGAAGTAGCGGGACTGGAGGCGATTTCGTTGAGAAGTGAGGCCGAGTGCGACGTCATGTTATACTTAAGGATCTCGGTATTGATGAATCCGGTATTTATCTGGCTCGTTCCAGAGCTATCAACAGGAGTCAGAAAATTGGGTTGAATTGCGTTAGTTTCCATTTTTATTTCCTTTGAATAATTCTTAATAATAAATGATTAGCCGACGATCCACTCTTTAACGGCTTTCTGTCTCTTTTTTCTAGCTCGGGCGGCCGGAGATTTTTCGCCCGTTTCCATTTTCGCGAGTGATGCTTTGTAGTTTGCAATCTCGGTTTTCGCATTTTCCATGGCTTGCCATTCATCCGTGGAGAAGTTGTTGGGGGTATTGATATAGGACTCGAGCGCCGCAGGGTCCATGCCGATCGATTTGCACAACGTCTTGGCCTGTTCTTCGAGCTTTGCCTTCAGCTGGGAGGCGACATTGAGCGCCTCTTCGCGAACCTTCTGGTCAGGCGACTCTAGCTTGATTTTCATGTCGTTAAAGAACGTAACTGTCTCGTTGACAAGCTTTTCCATGTTCTCTGGGGAAAATTGATCCGGATTCTCGAAGAGCTCTTCAATTTGTTTCAATACATCGGTTGCCATATTACGTTTCCTTTATTAACCATTGTAGTGCTTAGTACTTCTACTACTATTTTACTAAAGATTTAATAAATTTGCAAGTTAATAATGTTTTAACTTGGTGAGTAATTGTTAATATGTTGATGGTAAGTGGTTTGTGTGTGTTTGTTGGCCTTTGGTTAAGGGGATTAGATAGCAAAGCTCTGTGTCTGTTGATCTTTAAATGCTTCAGTTCAGTGGGTTATGATTAATCTTGTCGTTTTAACGAGGGTCAGTGGGTGATGTCCACTATTGTAGTGCCGTATAGTTCTGAATTTTCTTATAAAAAACGAGTTTTTATGTTAGAATTAATTAATAGGTGATGATATGTCTATCAATGTAACTATAATACCTAGTGCTGATCCATTACAAAGAGCTGCCGTTCCTGATTCGGAAAAGCCTTCTCCCACAGTTGTAAAGACCGACAGGGTAGTTAGAGGTTCACTCGCTGAAACGAGAGCAGTGGGTGCAAAAGAAAACTCATCTATTTATCAGTGCTTTGAATATATAGACGCGAAAGGGAATCGGGGCCGTTTTGTTCGAGAGTTGAATCTGAAAGATGCGAAGGATGATGCACTTATTAGTGAATATCATAAATATGTGGACGATTTGAAGAATAAATATAATGACTTCGTGACGATTGATATACAGGGTGGCGAGGTGTTGTTGAAGAATGGTACGACGATTAATCTGCGAAAGGACTCTTCTGATTTACAGGCTCTTCAAGCTCTTCGTGGAATTGTAAAAACCTTTGAAGAGAAAATGAAATTAAATGCCACGCGTTGGGTTAATTACGGTGAACACGAACGCGGCGATTCTGGCGGAAGAGCCTGTCTGGAGATTTCAGAGTTGATGCGAAGGCAACCCATTAGCACATGGACTCTCGATGATTTCATCAAACATGGATTCCAAATTGATGGCAAAACTTACTCAGAGATTCAGCGTCGTCTTTTTGATAATTGGATGCTGGAACAATTCTTGAAGGCACTTGTTCGAACAATCGATCATAAGATACTCGGGCAGCAAAGTAAAATGGTTGGTGCTGCTTCGGCGGGGGAGGAGCAAATCGTTCTCAATCATCTTCATTATTTCAAGAGTCAACTTGAAAATTGCTATCAACCGGCAATGGTTTATTCCTTGTTGTTTGGAAAAGATAATCCATCGATTAGCGAAGTAGTCGAGCAAACCCAACAAATTGTGGCAGTACTGGATCGTACAAGAACAGGGAGATCTCTCAAAGAAAAACTCCTCAAAGGTGGGCCTGATGAGTCAATGTTCAGCTATGCGAAAAGAACGTTAGCAGAAGATATGACCCTTCTGAGTGTCTCCGATCCCCAAAACTACAGTCACCTATGCCGCGAACTCGCTCTACATTCGCAAAGAGATCCGCTGGAGTTGGTTCTTTGCCAGTTGGTGCGCCATCGTGATGATTCTGATGGGGTGACGAACTTTCTCGCTCATCCGCAGATTGAAGAGCTGATGAAAGGATTGCCGCTCGCGATGCGCGATGAAATTAAGGGCTTCGTAACTCAATTTGTCTCAGACGCCCAGCAGTTTTATACGACAATCCCGAAAGATGGTGATACCAAAGAGGCGATAAAGGAATTCGATGCTGCTGTAAAAACGCAGATGGCGAGTTCGGCAGCTCAATACCCCGCTTTACTTGGTTAGGCGTCGTAAGCAAATAACTATTTCATTTTGCGGCCATTATAGAAGCCCATCTGTAAACGATCGCTCCTCGGAGATATTAGAAAATATCCCGCTCGTCGCGATCGTTCACATTTGCACCTCTCTAAAGCCACTAAATGCAACACTTATTTGCTTACGACGCCTTAGTAATTTTTTGATGACAATTAAATGCGGATGTTATATAATAAAAATAGGGAGATGCTGACTCATTCGTTTGATGAAGCGTTTGAACGCACTTCTTGCCGCAATCCCACCCCTTCAGGGGTGGGTCTAGGCAAGATATTTTATTCCTGCGGTATGCGGCTTTAGCCGCACCGCAACCTTAAGCGGAAGAAGAATCTCCTCCTTTCAAGGAGGAGTTCTTCAATAATAGGAATGTTTCTAATAAATAAAAAAGAGGTGAAAAATGTACGTTCAACCTGTGATGAGTTTAGCTGAAGCCTTTAAATTATTTGACGATGAACTATCAATTCAGAATCAAGCGAAAGCGGTCGTTGCCACGCTGACGAATGATACGGCTTCGATGACTGATCGCGCTCAAACGCTCTTTACTCTCGATCAATTATATTCCTCTCCCCAATTCCAGAAACTGGATCAGCTGGCAGTAAGTTTTAATGAAACAGATTCCAATAAAACTTATCTCGATCAGGTGAAATCTTTGGCAGTCACATACGCGCAATCGATCACTCTGAAGACTTTTTTTCCGGGCGAAGATTCACAAACACTCCAGTGCGGATCTGGTGACACGTCCCTCTATTCGGTTTATCAAGCTTTCTACGGGAATGCGACTGACATGTTTCATCTATGCCGCGATGTTCACTATAAAAGTGATATCAAGACTTTTTGCGGGATCGACGGTCAAACACTTCAAAATGTTGAAGAAGGATGTGATTTTATCATTGGTGGAAGATTTCCTAGCGTCGTGCATAAAGATGATGTTGACACCGACTGTTCAGGGTTTATCGTTACGGCTCATTCTGATGGAAAGAGTCACCTTTTTACAGTCAGGGGTAGTATCTCTGCCTGGGATAGCTCCGATGCGTTGAAAGGTGTATATGAGCAGGGAACTGTAAACCCTAACTTGACGGCTCTGCAAAATAAAATGAATGCACAGATTTGTTGATCTCGACTTTGTGCCCGGAGTATGTAAAAAAATGATTTGATAAAGAGCTCAAACTTGTTATGATATCTTCCTGACAAACGACGAGCGCTTTAGTATGTCATTGGCAATACAATCACAAATTCAGCCTGGATCCGTGAGCGGACAGACGGCGAGGGAATCGTTCTGGAATCACCGCGCTGTAAAAATAGTTGCCGTGACAGGCACGGTGGTCCTGGTCGCGGCTGTTGCTGGATTGCTATTCATTCCCGGCGCACCTCTGGTCCAGTACGGCGCGATTATTGCGGGGACGATTGCCAGCCACAGGTTTGCTGCCATTACGCTGATTGGAGTGAGCGTTATTTTCATGAGTGTATATGCAGCGGCCCGGCGAGTGTTTCATGGCAGATCCAACAATGCGGCACCGCCTTCGTTACAGCCGAAACGTTCAAATTCGAATTTAAGCGAAGCGCGAAACTTCTTCCGCCGTCCAATAGGAAGGGAGTCATTGCATGAAGATGAATTAGAGAGCATTTCTTCCGATATGCCGTCATCGGCCATGATGTCTAAAAAGGTCAGTAATTTGGCGGTGATTTTACAACCAACATCGCGAACAACGGCACCGAAAGAGGCGTTGTTTAAAGAAGGTTTAATCGCCTGGTGTAATGAAAAAAAAGGCACTCTTGAATATGTTCCTCGTGTCAATGTAGCAAAAAAAATCAGAAAGTGTTTCGATGAAAACGAACCTGTGCTCGATCTGAATGGACGCCAGCGGATCACGTCGCTTCCTGAGGCGATCGGGTTTTGCGGAGCTTTGAAAAAGATCGATTTGAGTCTCTGCATTCGTCTCGCAGCGCTTCCCGAGGCAATCGGTTCATTGGTTGCTCTGAATGAGCTTGACCTGAGCGGTTGTTGCAGGCTGATAGCGATTCCCAAGACGATCAGCTCATGCGCGGCTCTTAAAAAACTTGGATTGAGTCGTTGCACACGGCTTACGCATCTTCCGGAAATATTTGATTTTTTTAGGTCTATCCCAGAGTTCGATGTGAGGGAATGCGTTCGACTCGCTCCCTTTCTCGAAAGGTACGGCCTGTACGGGAATGTCCGATCCGCTCCTTTTCGTGCGCGGATTTGGAGGCACTAAGGGCCGTCCAACGGCCATTAAAGTAACCGCCACGGTAACACCGTCCCTGAATACGCTTTTGCTCTTCATCTCCCGCATAAATGATGGTGCCTTGTCCGCGATGCACTTGCGCCCAGTTGCACCATACACGTTTCTTCGACAGCAAATGGCGGGCGCTTAAAAGCGCCCGATAAAATAAATAGCTCGGCTAACCCGCCCCTGAAGAGGCGGGATTGCGCTTCGAGCAAGCTGTTCAAAGGACAAAAAATACGCCGATTTAAAATGATTCCATTTGGGGGCAAGAAATGACCAATAGCTTGAAATTTATTTCATTGATCGCATAGCTGATAAAGGTTGCAGAATGTTGCTATATTTGATTGATTCTGCTAAATTTAGCCTAAATCTGCAGAATTCTATTTTTTTTCGGGGATTCTGCGATGTTGTTAAGGAGGCGAGATGAGTGCGATTTTTGCGAGGGTTAAAGAACTGAAAATGTTGGAAAGGATTTTACATTCCAGAAAGCCTGAATTCTTAGCTGTTTACGGCCGGAGACGGGTTGGCAAAACCTTTCTGATAAGAGAGTTTTTTAAAACTAAAGGGCTTTATTTTGCTTTGACGGGAGTAAAGAATGCAAAAACACAAAAACAGCTTAAAAATTTTGCAGAAGAATTTTCCAGAGTGTTTAAACCTAAAAAATATGAGCCGCCTAAAGATTGGTTTGAGGCTTTTTCACAATTGAGAAAGGCCATCGAATCGAGAAAAGATCCTCAACGGGTGATTCTTTTTCTTGATGAACTTCCCTGGTTAGCTACGCCTCGTTCTGGTTTTTTGGAAGATCTAGATCATTTTTGGAATCGTTATATGTCGGAGGATAACCGGATTATTCTGATTGTTTGCGGTTCAGCCGCTTCATGGATGATCAAAAAAGTTGTCCATGATAAAGGAGGATTGCATGGGCGATTGACAGCTGATATGCGCCTTCTCCCTTTTGATCTCAGGGAAACGGAAGAATTTTTAAAAAATAGGGGCGTCGATCTGAATCGCAAGGCGGTCATCGATATTTACATGGCGATCGGCGGTATCCCAAAATATCTTAATTATATTTCAAAAGGTCAGTCAGCTCTGCAGGTTGTTAACCATCTCTGTTTTGATGGACCTTTGGAAGACGAGTTTGAAGAACTCTATTCTTCTCTGTTCGAGAATCATGAACGTCATGTCAGTATTATAAAGGCTTTAGCTGAACGTCCGGGAGGGATGACAAAGACTGAAATGGCTAAATCTACATCTTTGTCTGCGGGCGGGGGGATGAATATGGTTCTCGAAGAGCTCGAACAGTCGGGTTTCGTCTTGTCGGTGAAAGATTTTGGAAAGCAAAAAAAAGAAAGTCGATACAGATTGGTTGATGAATACTCATTATTTCATCTTAAATGGTTGCAAAAATCACAAGAAATCAATTTGAGAACTCGCGATGACAAATTTTGGATGAATATATTCAACAGTCCAATGGGGCAATCCTGGGCGGGTTATGCATTCGAAATATTGTGTCTTAAACATTTGCAAAACATCAAAGATGCGCTCGGAATCACAGGTGTATTAACAAATGCTTCTGGTTGGTGTTATAAATCCCATGGAAAAAGCAAAGAAAGGGGAGTGCAAATTGATCTGCTCATCGATCGTGCTGATAACTGTATTAATTTATGTGAGATTAAATATTGCAATGATGAATTTCTTGTAAACAAAGCTTGTGATAAAGATTTGCGCGAGAAAAAAAGCCTTTTTATTGCACATACAAAAACTAGAAAGAGTGTGTTTTTGACGCTAATTGCGCCATATGGAACAAAGCAGAATGTAGGATATTTTGATACGGTAGATGTTTCTCTTACAATGGATAGCCTTTTTTCATGAACGATCCCGTACGATGCGGGGCGTTTGATTGCCGGTGATGCACTCTTTCTCGACGTAGATTTCGCGGATCGATGGATCGGACGGCACCTCAAACATCAGATCGCGCAGCATGTTCTCGGCGATCATGCGCAAGGCTCTGGCGCCGGTTCCCGTATCCTTGGCTTTTTGAGCCATTGCGAGGAGCGCTTCTTCAGAAAATTCCAGCTTGACGTTTTCTTCCTGAAACATCGCCTGATATTGCTTGATCACGGCGTTTTTCGGCGTCGTCAAGATGCTCACGAGGTCTTCCACCGTCAGATCGTTGCAGTTCGCGAGGCTGTTGAATCTCCCGACGAATTCCGGGATCATCCCGAACTGGATCAGATCTTCCGGCTCGACTTTCGAGAGAAGGTAATTGGTTTCTTGCGCATCGAAGCTACGCTTCGTTGCGGCGTCAAAGCCGATCGTGCTTTTTCCCAGGCGCTTGGCGACAATCTTGTCGAGATGGCCGAACGCTCCGCCCACAATGAAGAGAATGTTTTGCGTGTTGACTTTGATGTATTCCTGGTTCGGATGCTTGCGCCCGCCTTTCGGAGGGACGTTCGCCACCGTTCCTTCGACGATCTTGAGCAGGGCCTGCTGAACGCCCTCGCCCGATACATCGCGCGTGATCGAGACATTGGACGTGGTTTTGCGGATTTTGTCGATCTCATCGACATAAATAATGCCGAGCTCCGCTTTCGCGACATCATATTCAGCCGCTTGGAGCAGGCGCAGGATGATGTTTTCAACGTCTTCGCCGACATAACCGGCTTCAGTTAAAGTTGTCGCATCGGAAATAGCAAACGGCACAGCCAGGATCATAGCTAGCGTGCGGGCCAAAAGTGTTTTTCCCGAACCGGTCGGTCCGATCAGCATCACATTGGATTTGCTGTACTCGATGTTGCTCGGCTTCGAGAGTGAGCGGATGCGCTTATAATGGTTATAGACGGCAACGGCAATCGTTTTCTTGGCCGATACCTGCCCGATGACATATTCGTCGAGATGCGCTTTGATTTCTTTGGGCTTGAGAAGCTTGATATCGTAGGATACCGGTTTTTTCTGGATGATGTCGACGCACAAGGTTACGCACTTATCGCATATAAAGGCGTTCGGGCCGGAAATCAGTTTTTCAACGAGATCTTCCGTGCGTCCGCAGAATGAGCAGGTGGCCGGGACTCCATCAGATTTTTTTCGCATATCTCTCTTTATGGGGCAGTGATGAGTACTTCGCGGGTCGGCTCGCTGCTCTTTTCCGGCGGACGGGCGATGTGATCGACGATCCCGTACTTCAGGGCTGCATCGGGATCCATGTAAAAATCGCGCTCGGAATCTTCCAGCACTTTTTCGATGGGCTGGCTGGTAAAGCGGGAAACCAGAGAAGCGGTGATCTTTTTCAGATTCAGAATTTCTTTCGCCTGCAGTGCGATATCTTCGGAAGTGCCCATAATGCCGCCGTACGGTTGGTGGAGCATGATGCGGCTATGGGGCAGAGCGAAGCGTTTGCCTTTGGTGCCTGCCGCCAGCAGCAGGGCTGACATGGAAACGGCCTGGCCGATACAATAGGTGTTGATGTCGCATCCGAGGAATAGCATGGTGTCGAGAATGGCCAGCCCGGCCGTGATATTGCCTCCGGCCGAGTTGATATAGAGGTTAATGTCCTTTTTGGGGTCTTCCATCTTCAAAAACAAAAGCTGCGCGACGATGACGTTCGCGACCTGGTCGGTAATATCCATTCCAAGAAAGATGATGCGGTCTTTCAGCAGGCGGGAAAAGATGTCCATGGATCGCTCGCCGCGTCCGGTATCTTCAATTACATAGGGGGTCAATGACATGAAAATATCTCCGATTCCAGTCTCACCTTATAGGGTCTTTTCTTTTCAGAGGTCAAGGTATTTTATCCTGATACTGTCGAAGCCCCGCTATCGACGGCGGCCGGCTGATCTTTGGAACAATTGTCCAGAATGTAGTTTTGGGCTTTCGCCAAAATGACCTTTGAAAGGGCTAGGGCAAAAATCTCTTTGTTTAAATGAGCCGGGTCAATTTTTCTGCCGAACGCGTGGGCTGACTCGACCGCTTCCTGCTGCACTTCTGCATGAGTGACGGTAATTTTTGCGTCGCGCACGATTTGCCTCGATAGATAAAACAGCCGGACGGCTTGATCCGATTCCGTGTAGATCTTCTCATCGAGCTTTTTTAGCTCTTCGCGAGACAGCTTTTCGAACGATTCGCGGTGTTTGGGATCGTTTTGCAGCTGGGTTTTGCGGTGATTTTTTTCCGTTTCGATCAAAGAAAGCGGCAGCTCGAAGGCATATTGATGGATCAGAAAATCATTCACCTGGTCGCGAAGCTGCGATTGTCCTTTTTCATCTGCATTGCGAAACAGCGCTTCGGCAATCGAGACGCGCATCGCAGCGACGTCGCTCACGCCCATTTTGTGGGCAAAATCTTCCATTTCAGGAAGGGAGGCTTCTTCGACCTTATGGATCTGGAGGCGCACCTTTTTCGGTGTAAATTCTTTTTTTTCAGTCTCGGACGCATCGGCATCGAGATCAGTCACTCCTTCGAGTACATCGCCCTCTTTAGCCCCGATGACGAGTTGCTTCATCCACTCGGCCATGCGCGCTTTGGATACCTCAAAGCGGATATGGTCGAACACTTTTTGCGGAGGGTCTTCCAGGGTATCCAGATCAATCATTATATAGTCGCCGTCCTGGATGCCGCGCTCTGTCACGGGTTTCCAATCCGCATAGTAAAAGCGCATTTGATGGATCGCTTCGTCGACCTGCTTGTCGCCCACATCAGGCCGATTCACCGATTGGGGGTGAAACTGTTTGGGGTCGACCGTTGGAACGGATGGCTCCGTATCAAAGGAGAAGGTCAGCTCCGCCCCATCTTCCAGGGAGTGCTTTTTCAAATCGAAACTAACAGGGGAGTTCGTGTTGAGCATCGGTACATGCGCCTGCTGCAGAGCCGTGCCGAACGCCGCGTCGGCGATCGATTTATGCCATTGGCTCTCGACGGCAGAAGGGTATTTCTTCAGAATCATCTCTTCCGGGGCGTGGCCTTTGCGAAAACCAGGGAAGGTCACTTCCTTGCCCACTTTTTTGATTGCGTCTTTCCGGGCATTGGCCACCAGTACGGGAGGGGCTTTTACCTCAAGTTCGATACGGCAGGCAGGCTTGCGATGGACAATCACTGAAATATCCGACGGCGGATTATGGGGCGATGACTGTTTTGGCACTACAACCTCTGAAAATTAATTAATAAATGAAGCGGGTGATGAGATTCGAACTCATGACCCTCACGTTGGCAACGTGATGCTCTACCACTGAGCCACACCCGCGAATGCGCGCTTCAATCAAAGGTGAGCATCTTAGGCGATTGGTTTTTTATGATCAAGAGGCAACATAATCTTCCTGCGTCCGGAATAAAATTATTTTTTGGTTGCGGGACTAATGAGAAATATGTAAAACCCCTACATTGGCGAGCCTGCCCTCGAAACTTCTTGCCTCGTAAAATGAGAAGATTCGCATGCCGGCTCGGGCCAACTTGGAGAATCGCGCATGCTCAACTTCCGTAAACTGAAACAGGATTTTTCTTCAGCCATTTTGAAGGAAGGGCGCGCTTTACATGATAAAAAACGCATCGTGTCGGCAAAAATTATCCGCCTCGAACCCGAAACAATCCGTTTTAGCGCAAAAATTTTGGGGAATTTCGATAACGCATATGAGAGCGAAATCGAAATCGATCGATTTGAGTCCCAGGCGGTTCATACCAATTGCGATTGTCCCAGCCGATTTGATTGCGTTCACCTCGCGGCTCTGATTTTCCATCTTGAAGAGAGGATCGATTCTCTTATCGTCGAGTTTTCGAAGGAATCCGATATTTCCAAAAACGGGGCTTTCGATACCGCTCAGAAAAAAGAGCTCCTCGCGACCATTAAAGCGGCGGAAAGCAAAGAAGTCGTCAAACAGGACGCCCGCTATCAAAAGCAGGTTCTGCAAGAATATTGCGCCTCGGCCGATATTCTCTCCAATTCGCCGTTTTTCCTGCCGAAAGAAGAAGGAGAGCTGGCCGCCGCCGAATTGGCGATCATTATCAATCCCCAATCATTGCAAACCGCCAAGAAAAGTAGGGTCGAATATCAGCTGGCCCTCCGTTTGCCGCAGCGCTCCAAACCGTTACAAATATCTTATTTGAAAGGCTTTATGGAGTCGGTCCGCTACGAAGAGCCGGTCTTTGTCGGCGGCCGCAAGCTGTTTTTTTCGACCAAGAGCTTTGATTCGGCCGGATCGGCTCTTTTGCAGATCATCCTCGACCACTCCAAGCTCAGCGACGCCGCTGTCGGCGATCGCGCGCACAGGGTTGCGCAGCTGGATTCGGAAATCGTTGGCATGATGCTCGCCAAGACCTTTGAATTTGCGATGCATTGCAGCGCTTCTCGCAACTTTAGTGACGAGGACGACGAAAAGCCCATCTTGCCCTGTCTGTTCCTGGGATCTTTGGAAACCCCGTTGCGCTACTGTCCGAACAGCGCGGCATTGCGATTTTGTCTGGAATATATCGAGCCGCCTGCCGCCAAGATTTTGATTCGGCCCAAACTGGTTTTTGACAACCAGGTGCTGAATATTGAAGAAGCAATTCTCTTTGAATGCGCCCAGCCCGGCTTGCTGGTGCAGGATACCTATTATCGTTTTTCGCCCCATATCAAGCGGACGCACTTGCTGAATTTGCCCCAGATCTCCGACATGACGATTCCGGAGCCGCTCTTCGGCACTTTCGTGGAAAACGCCATGCCTGAACTGCGCCGGTTTGCCGAGATCGCCAATGCCGAGGTCATCGAAAATTTTGTGACCCTGCCCTATGCCGGCAAACTGGGTGCGCGCTGCAATCTGTCCTATCTGGATGGCGAGCTCGATGCGACCTTATTTTTCTCATACGATGGCCACGAGGTGCCGTCGATCACTTCCAAACTCATTTATGATGATTTGACCGCATTTGTCTCGAAAGATGGCATTGTCGCCCGCAATCTTGTGGAAGAAAGGGCTATTGCCGAAGAGCTGTTCCAGGATTTTGTCTACAATCCGCAGACCTCTGCGTTTGTCGCGAAGACGGAAAAAAAGATCGTCGAGTTCATGACGGGAACCATTCCCCGCAATCAGGCACGGGTGCAATTCGAGTGCCCGCAGAATTTGCTCGACCAGTTTATTTACGAAGAAACGTCGTTCAAGCTCGTTCTCGACGCCAGCGATTCGGTCGGCTATTACGATCTCGATTTAAAAGTCGACGGCTCATTGAAGGGCGTCAAATTGGATCTTCTCTGGGAATGCATTGGCGCGAAGCGCTCCTACATTGAGATTGACGCTGCCCGCCAGGTGTCCAAATCGCGCTTTTCAAAAATTCTCGTCCTCGATCTGGACAAGATCGCAAAGCTCGTCCAGCTGTTCGACGAGCTCGGCATCAAGAAACTCGATGATATTGTCGAAAAAAGACCCTTATGGAACCTCGCGACGATCGATCCCCAGGCATTCAACAACCTGCCGGTCGAGTTCGTTATGAAGCCTCAATTGCTGCAGATTCGCAGCCAGATGCTCGGCGAGACTCGTTTTGAGTCATCTCCGATTCCGAAGGAGCTCACCGCTGAGCTGAGAGCCTATCAAGTGGAAGGAGTCCATTGGCTCGAGCGTCTCCGGATGATGTATCTCAACGGTATTTTAGCCGATGATATGGGCCTGGGAAAAACGCTGCAGGCGATCGCGGCCATCACCCAGCACCACAACAAGCACAAGGGCTCTCATACCCTGATCGTATGCCCCACTTCGCTTCTCTATAACTGGAAAGAGGAGCTGCATAAATTCAATGCCAAATTGAAGGTCGTGGTGGTCGATGGAGTTCCCGGCAACCGCAAAAAGACCATATCCAAAATCGCGGACTTCGACATCGTCATCACTTCCTATACGCTGATGCAAAAAGACATCGAGACTTACAGCCAGACTAATTTTGCCTACGCCGTTCTGGACGAAGCCCAGCATATCAAGAACCGTGGCACGCGCAATGCCAGGTCCGTGAAGATGATCCAGGCGGCCCACCGGCTGATATTGACCGGTACGCCGATCGAAAATTCGCTCGAAGAGCTGTGGAGCCTGATGGACTTTTTGATGCCGGGCTTTTTGAGCAGCTTCGATCGCTTTATGGAAAAGTACATTCGGGTCGCCGGAGTGCAGCATGTGCAAAACATCGAATATCTGCGCCGGAAGGTGTCTCCCTTTATTTTGCGCCGCATGAAGGCCGATGTGCTCAAAGACTTGCCCCCGGTCTCCGAAATCGTCTATCACTGCCAGCTCTCCGATGTGCAGCAGGATCTCTACAGATCTTACGCCCAATCGGCGCGCGACGAGCTGGTCAAATTGGTCGAGCGCGACGGATTTGAAAAAGTGCAAATCCACGTCCTGGCCACACTGACTCGCCTCAAGCAGATTTGCTGCCATCCCGCGATTTTTGCGAAAGAAAAGGCCGATCCCGGCGATTCGGCCAAATACGAAATGCTTCTGGAATTATTACAGACCCTTGTCGAAAGCGGTCACAAAACGGTCATTTTCAGCCAATACACGCGGATGCTGGGGATCATGCGGGATGATTTCGAACAAAGAGGCATTCCGTTCAGCTATCTCGACGGATCGTCCAAAAACCGCCTTGAAATCGTCAAGGAATTCAACGAAGATCCCAAAATTCCCGTCTTCCTGGTTTCTTTGAAGGCCGGCGGCACCGGTTTGAATCTGACGGGCGCCGACACTGTGATTCATTACGATATGTGGTGGAATCCCGCTGTGGAAAACCAGGCCACCGACCGCGTGCACCGCATTGGCCAGAAAAATTCGGTGTCCGCCTACAAGCTGATCACGCTCGGCACGATCGAAGAGAAAATCGTCGAGATGCAGAGGCGCAAAAAAGGATTGGTCAAGAAAGTTGTCTCCTGCGATGATGAGGCTATTGCGAAATTGACCTGGGAAGATGTTCTAGAACTCCTACAGACTTGAGCAAAATATGAGCAATTCGACGTACGAAAATGTGCGGCATTGGCTGGATGAAGCAAGACATCTCGCGCTCAAGAAAGTGCATCGGCTCTCCGGTATATTTTCCAGCGATATCGGGATCGACCTCGGCACGGCCAATACACTTGTGTTTGTGCGCGGCAAGGGGATCGTTCTGGCTGAGCCATCGGTCGTCGCTGTCGATAGCCTGACGAATGAAGTTCTCGCGGTTGGCCATAAGGCCAAGGCCATGCTGGGAAAAACGCCTAGAAAAATTCATGCCGTCCGCCCGATGAAAGACGGCGTCATCGCTGACTTTGAGATTGCGGAAGGGATGCTCAAGGCTCTCATCAAGCGTGTCACTCCCGCTCGCAGTCTGTTCCGCCCCCGCATCCTGATCGCCGTTCCCTCCGGAATCACCGGTGTGGAAAAGCGGGCCGTTGAAGATTCGGCCCTGCATGCCGGCGCCCAGGAAGTAATTCTCATTGAAGAGCCCATGGCCGCTGCGATCGGCGTCGATCTGCCGGTCCATGAGCCGTCCGGCAATATGATCATCGATATCGGCGGCGGTACGACGGAAATCGCCATCATTTCTCTCGGCGGCATTGTCGAATCGAGATCGCTGCGTATCGCCGGCGACGAATTCGACGACTGCATCATGAACTACATGCGCCGCACGTACAATCTCATGATCGGCCCTCGGACCGCGGAAGAGATTAAAATGACCATCGGCTCAGCCTATTCTATGGGCAATAACGAGCTGGAGATGGAAGTGCGCGGCCGCGACCAGGTGGCGGGTTTGCCCATCACCAAACGAATCAATTCTGTTGAAATCCGCGAATGTCTGGCGGAACCGATTCAGCAAATCATCGAAAGCGTGAAACTGACTCTGGAAAAGTGCCCCCCTGAATTGGCGGCAGACCTCGTCGAGCGAGGAATGGTGCTCGCCGGCGGCGGCGCTCTGATGAAGGGCCTTGATAAGGCCCTCATTAAAGAAACCGGCCTGCCTGTCTTTGTCGCGCCGAATCCTTTACTCGCCGTATGCCTGGGCACTGGCAAGGCGCTGGAATATCTCGACAAGTACAAGAAGAAAAAGTCATTCTAAATTTATTTTTTGGGGGTAGTCCGATGGAGTTCAATGTTCCTTTGGCCCAATGGACGAAAAATCGCCTCCTCATTCAATGGATTGAAGAACAAATCGCTTTATGCCAGCCATCGAGTGTCCATCTGTGCGATGGCAGCGCAGAGGAATACGACCGCATCGCCCATCAGATGACAGCGGCGGGCGTGCTGGTGCCATTAAAAAAACGGCCAGCCAGTTACTGGTGCCATACCAATCCCGATGATGTGGCGCGCGTCGAAGAGAGTACCTTTATTTGTTCCAAACATGCAGAAGACGCCGGGCCCCAGAACCACTGGCGCGATCCGGCGGAGATGAAAAAGAAACTTCTATCTCTTTTTGCCCGCTGCATGCGCGGACGGACGATGTATGTCATTCCGTATTGCATGGGGCCTCTGGCGTCGAGTTATTCGCGCGTCGGCGTTGAAATTACGGATTCTCCTTATGTCGTTTTGAATATGAAGATCATGACCCGCATGGGCCAGGTTGCGCTCGATCATCTGGGCGATCAACCGTTTATACCGGGGCTTCACTCGGTCGGCCATCCTCTGAGTAAAGGGGAAAAGGACACGCTCTGGCCGTGCAATCCGAAAGAGCGGGTGATTGCGCATTTTCCGGAAGAAAAGAGCATTTATTCCTTTGGCAGCGGCTACGGCGGTAATGCCTTGCTGGGCAAGAAGTGCTTGGCCCTGCGCATCGCGTCTGTGTTGGGCAAGAACGAGGGATGGCTTGCGGAACACATGATGATTTTGGGGCTGACCCATCCTGCGGGACAAAAAATCTATATCGCGGCTGCTTTTCCCAGCGCTTGCGGCAAAACCAATCTGGCGATGCTGACGCCGACTCTGCCGGGCTGGAAGGTCGAATGCGTGGGGGATGATATTGCCTGGATGCATATCGGCGATGACGGAAGGCTCTATGCGATTAATCCCGAAGCCGGTTTTTTCGGCGTGGCGCCGGGCACATCGATGAAGACGAATCCCAACGCTATGCGGACGATTGAGCATGATACTCTGTTCACCAACACCGCATTGACGCCGGACAAAGACGTTTGGTGGGAGGGCATCGGATCACCGCCGCCCGCCCATCTCACATCATGGCTGGGAGTGATGTGGGATCCGGCCAGCCGAAAACCCGCGGCCCATCCCAATTCGCGTTTTACCGTTTCGGCTAAACAATGTCCGATCGCCAGCCCGGCAATGGAAGATCCGTGCGGGGTGCCGATTGCGGCGATTCTGTTCGGGGGCCGCCGCAATCGCGTCATGCCGCTCGTGCTGGAATCGTTCAGCTGGAATCACGGGGTGATGCTGGGCGCTAGCCTGACATCGGAAACGACGGCAGCGGCCAAAGGCAAGACAGGGGAGTTGCGCCACGATCCCTTCGCGATGCTGCCCTTTTGCGGCTATAATATGGGGGATTATTTTTCCCATTGGCTGGCGATGGGGCGCCGATTGCAGAAGGCGCATGCCCCGCGCATCTACTCAGTCAACTGGTTTCGAACGGGCGATGACGGAAAATTTTTGTGGCCCGGATTTGGAGATAATGTCCGCGTGCTCAAATGGATTTTTGAGCGCGTCACCGATCGTTGCGAAGCAGGGCTTTCCCCGATCGGCCATCTTCCCATGATGGGATCGATTGATCTGTCGAATCTCAATATTCCCATCGAGCCTTTATTTGAGCTGCATCAAAAAGAATGGATGAATGAGGTCCAAGAGCTGCAGCGCTTTTTTGAATCGTTCGGATCCCGATTCCCGAAGGCGCTGATGGATGAGCTGCATCAATTGGAGCAGCGGATCAATCGCTGGCAAGACGATTAATCCAATGAGACTATTGATTCAAAGAGTATTGAGCGCGCGCGTCGACACTGAGGGGCGGAGCGTTTCCATTGGTTGCGGGGCACTGGTCTTTTTTGGGGCCCACCATGAAGACAAGATGGATCAAATCTTTTATCTCGCGAAGAAACTCACCCAGCTTCGCATGTTCAGCGATGCGGCGGATAAAATGAATCTGTCGCTTCTCGATATCAAGGGATCCGTGCTGATCGTCTCTCAGTTCACTCTCTATGCCGATTGCAAAAGCGGGAATCGGCCCTCATTTACCGAGTGGAAACGGGCCTCTTCGGCGCAAAAATGCAGGTCCATCTCATCAATGACGGGCCTGTTACATTGCTGATCGATGCGCCTTTAAATTAATCTATTAGCAGAAAGTGGGTACATAATCAACTCCATTATTTTGAGAGGGGGTATATTTATCTTCAGAAGCGCAGCCTTTTGTTACAGTACATCGAATGGAATGGAAAAATAACGACACTTGTAATGTAATCGTGCGCTCTTGCTTTAAGAGGCTGGATAGCAATTGACGGTCTTTATCTTTTATTGTGGAAGAAAAAATGGCATTAACGATTTCTAGGTTATCGAGATAGTTTGGATCAACTTTGTCACATGGGCGATTTCTTAGGCAACTAAACCATCCTGAAGCATGTGGTTTAATGATAATATTCCACAAGGCTGGGTCTTTTTCATGAGTGTCAAACGGGCGTGTCAGTTTAGCTTCCACTTCTTTCTTATCGGTGATAAAAGATAAGTTCTCATTAATTTTTCGCTCTATGCCTCTAAACGTTCTCCCTTGCAACACGGCGCGAGCAGCAAGTAGAACTGATTTTTTGATATCGCTAGTTTGGTCTGGAAGGGATAGTATCTCCTCCTCCGTCTCGTCCAATTCAACGACATGGGAACTCCCGCCACCTTCTAAAATAGTATCGACCAATGGCATTGAAGCGGGAAGGGTACTATTAACTCTATTATAAAAGAGGACAAGGGCATTTGTATCACCTGGACTTTTTAGCTTGCAGCCCATCTCTTGTAAGCGTAAAGTGTCGCAAAAGATCCTGTCTGAGTAACTGCGCTTTAACCGTTGACCAATCGCATCTATTAACATTGTCAATTGCCAGAATGGATCTGTCGAATTCTGAGAAGGATGACATGATCTTTGAGCAAAATATTCTTGACCTTCTTTCTTTGTATAAAAGATAACATCGCATTTCCATCGTTGCTTGCTTTCGTGATGCCTTAAAAACATTCCCTTTGCTAGTTCAGAATCATAATCATTACCCATAAAACAACTGCCGGTCAGCCGCAAAAGGGTTGTAAAATCCTCGGCTGCAGGGGCTATGTATTCGACGTTATCTGAGGAAGGTAAAGTAACAAGCATGGCTGGTATCTCTTCAAAAGGTTGGTTAACTTGTTGTGTTCCAAGGTGGTTTGCAACGGGAGCACAGACGCCGGTGGTGGTAGTCAGCCCATGGTTTGGCGGTTCACCATTTAAGCTTTTGCCAAAAATCTGTAATATTTTTTTTGTTGTCACATATAAAACGGCTGAAATAGTTATAGTAATTAGCATGGCAGGCAGAAGCGGTAGCGTTGCGACAGTCAAAATGGCTGTGAAAATAATTATTGCTGCAGCAGAAACTTTCATTGGAGTTATATGTAAACAAAATCTTGTGTTTTGTTCGCGATGGTTGCGGCTGTCAGGTATAGGTAAAGTTGTTGACATAATATACATCCATTAAAACGATAGCATAATATCTTACTCGTTCAACAAACAGAAGATAAATGTTTTTTTTCAAGACACTGCGCACACACTTGATATCGCAATTCCATTTTCGAGTTACTAATCCACTCGTCAAATAAGTAACAAAATGCTTGCTGCGGCTTTGCCATATTGATCCTCCAACGTCGGCCATAGTTCTACTATGGCCTCCTCCTTCGGACCGCGGATTAGTAAGTCATTTAGCCAACATTCCTTGTCCCGAGGTAATTTCTGGAAGCGAGGAATGCTTTCGCTGCAGCAAAACGCACCAGCCAGGCAGCGGCGGTAAAAGCTGCAAATGCGGTGACAGCATTTATTTTTTGTTCGGGCCTTGACAGTTCTCCTTTATTTACTAGATATGTAAGAATGGTGCTGGCAATCCACGCATTATCTAATAAGACATTGGTCAAGACAAACCAGGTTTTATCGCTTACATTTTCTTTTACCAGATTCCGGCAAGTTAACATTGCCTGTCGTATCCGGTTAAGACGAGGATCTGACGATTTGTTGGGTTGTTTGGATAAAAAGTCTAAAGCTTTTTGCCCGACATAAACAACTAAACCGACGGTAGCGCTTTCCACTAATTTATTCATAATTTACCTCCAAATATAGTTTACTAACACGGCACTCAAAATGGTTACTATTGGCTGGCTGCGGCTTCGCCATATCAATCTTCTCTCGTCGCCCATAGCGAAAACTATGGGCTTCTCGTTCAGACCGCTTTCGCTTTGATCTTGCTTTGCCTCGCATGCGCCATTTGTCACCATTTTGAGTGCCGGGTTAGTAATCAATCGCTATGTTCTGCATTGGCAGTTCAGTACTGACAACATACCGCTCAAAAAAATCTAGGCAAATCTACACAAACGCATAGACAAACCGGACACGTCAACCGAGCAGTCGGGTTAACGATTCGCGTGCCGGAATCTCGCCGACATGATCCGAGAGCTTTTTTATCACAAGAGTCGCTTTTAGAGGGACTCCAGGATCGGCTTTCACCGCCCGGAAATGCGCTGTTAGCGCCGCTGAGAATTTCTTATTGAGCTGCCTCCATTGGTTCCACACATGCCGAGATCGATTCCTTACAGGTAGATCAAGGGTGACGTGGCCCCCTTTTCCATCGGGAATATCCCGTAGGCCTTGAGGCATTCTTTCAGAAACTCCTAAAAATCGACGGCCGATACAAAGAGCCGCCGCTAAATGAACGGTTAATCCATAACGCTTTGCAAATTTAACCCGTCCAATGAGAGAAGTAAACGCAGGGTTGATGCTATGGACTTCTATTCCATGTGCTGCTCCGCGGTTTTTTAGGTGAGCAATCATTGATGCATAGGCAAAAGCACAGAGCATTCGGGAATAGGAAGTTCTTTTTTCTCGAATCTGAGCTTTCTTCTTCTTAAAATCGAGATTTTCGAGAACGAGAGGCTTTTGGGACTTTCGACAAATTTCGATGATTTGAACAGAAGCATCGCCAATCAGTGCACGGGCTTGATTCTTGGAAGCATTGTGGAGATGGAGGGAGATATTGAATGATTGGATCGGATTGCCATATCGATCCGTTTCTGCAACGGCTAAATGATTGTTGTTAATGTCCACAGCAATGACGCCATTCTCTTTTTTGGTAATGAGTGGCGGAAGTTTGAAATGGGTGCTGACAAAAATACGCCAGCCCCTGGAGTCTTTTTTTAAGCAAACGGAGATTGCCTGACCGTGATTTTTATAGGACGGATCCTTGATAGCGCCCAGTTCGCGTCTTAAGCAGCAATCGCGTATCGCAGCTGTAATCACATCGTGTCCGTAGGCAAAGCGAATATTTGGAAGAACAAGATATTTGCCATACTGAGGGATCAACGCATCGGGAAGTCTGACCCGAAAGGTAAGGGAACCATCTTGAGCAATCGAAGCTGTACAGCCCTGATTGCCGGAGGTCTCGTCTTTAGAGCCGAGAATAAAAATTTCAGAAGCTCTCGCTTGTTTCCAATCATTTTTCCATTCTTCATGAGATGCATAGCCATTTGTTTCTTTATCGAACTGGGCTCGAAAGAGTTTTTTAGAACCGAAACAAAGAGAGATTTTTTTGTCTTTTTGAGCTTTTTCCAGTTTATGAAGTTGATGTTGGAGCGTAGCCATCCGTCGTTTTTTTTGATGAAGAATTTT
>JACVQJ010000012.1 GCA_015661075.1 Parachlamydiales bacterium
TCGACAGCTACTACCCCACCAGGCAAATAAGTGACAAATAGCTTGCTGCGGCTGCGACATATCGATTCTCTATCGTCGTCCATAGTTCTACTATGGACTCCTCTCTCGAACCGCTGCGCTTCGATCTGTCTTTGCCTCGCTCGCGCTCTTTGTCACTTATTTGCCTGGTGGGGTAGTAATGGCGGGCGCTTTAAAGCGCCCGATAAAATAAATAGCTCGGCTAACCCGCCCCTGAAGTGGCGGGATTGCGCTTCGAGCAAGCTGTTCAATCATGAGACTTTTTTATTAAGCTCGACTTTATACATTTTTAGGGCCGAAAGCATCAAGACGAACCAAATATCCAGATTAAGCATTTTCTTCGATGGCTGTAATCTTTTGTTCGATCTCTGAAATGCTCGCGTTCGCCTTATCAAGCCTTTCTTTCTCAATTTCGATCTGTTCGCGCACCGTCATGGCTTTTTCAAAGTCGAGGCTGGATCCGCCCAGCATTTTGCGATATATTTCCAACTGATCCTTGATTTCCTGGCGGCGCACTTTTCGCTGCTGAAGGATTTCGCGCAGCTGTTCGAGAGCGTTCCTCTCATCATCGCTTAGATTAAGAAGAGCTCTTTCCTTTCTCTCCGCAATGACATCCTTCATCGGACGCATCAGCCGCTCAAATTGCTGCATGTCATATTTGCTCAGCGACAACGCATCGAGATCACTGCGGATCTCATCAAATTCGTACGTCAACTCATCTGAAGTCTTTTCCACATCTTTTTGCAGAGCGGCCAGCCTCTCTCTCAATGAATTGATTTTGTCTTTTCGAAGCTGTTGTTTATCTCGCTCCGCCTGCTCGAGATCTTTTCGCTTTTGTTCGACAATCGCCATAAATGGAGCGCGCAGCTGATTAAATTCATTGCGCAAATGCCGTACATCTTCCTTGCCCAGTTCCATGGAGCGCATTTCATTTTGAATCTCATCGATCGCAGCATCGAGTTTGGGAAGATCCATGCCCTCAACAAGCTTTTTCAGCTCTTCCACTTTTGCATCGAGGATCACGCGGTTATCGGTCCAGACCTGTTTTTTTTGCTGGAATTCCTGCTTGTGGACTTTTTCCAACACTTTGATTTTATCCCAGCACTCGCTGAGTTTGAGTCGGGTCTTCGTAAACACACTTGTATTCAAAGTGATCAGCTTCGCCAAGCCTTGCAGCGCCTTGATCTCTTCTCGCAGGGCATAATAGGGCGCGCCGACAACCTCGGTTCCCTGAAAATGACTTTCGACGAATTGATCGATATCGCGCTCGAATTGCGCACCGATTTGCTCAATCAGCTCTTTGCGGCGGGGGAAAATATGATCCCCGAGCTCTGAGAGACGTTTGAAGAATTTGGTCTTAAATCGAATCCGCATCTCCGTCTTGATGATCTCCTTGCGAAGACCGTTCAAGCGGCTGGCCAAATGATTGAGCAAATTAAGCTCGCGCTGAATCAGATTATAAGAATCCGCTTTTTCCTGAATAGACCGCGCCTCGGCCGGAAGATGAATCAGCGGAGTTGGCTCCAAAAGCTTTTGAAAATGTTCGATGTCGTGTTCCAGAGCGGTAATTGCCAAATCAATCTGCTCGATCGCAAATGAGCTCTGCTCCTCCAGAATTTCCTTGAGCCGACGCGCCTCAACCGTCAATTCGACGTATTCGCTCCACAGCTTGGAACGGATCGCAGGACCCAGATTTTGTTTAAACAGCGGCAGCAACTCGCGCCGTGCCTCCCAAAATTCCCGGAATCGCGGCGTGCCCTCCTGAGATATCGACCCGCGCATGAACTCCAACCCTAAAGCAATTTTTTCTTCCGGGGTAGGGAGCTTGCCCAGCTTCGCGAGATATTCCTGAAAAGAATCGCTCATCGATTCAGGCTTGCGAAAGGGTTCTGGGGCATCGGGGGCTGAAGATTCTGAAGGCATCGACTCTGAAGCGGTCATCATAAAACCTAAATGAAAAATAATCGATTACGTTAGCTGAAAAATCACTTGCAGAAGTTTAAAGAACCTCCTTTTTTTTCGAAAGGGATATATCCACTTTCTAAAGAAAAAAAATCTTTTGACTTTTCCAGACCGTACGACTACAACCTCTGTATATGATTCTTGAGGTTCGCATGGATTGCCGCATTCTATTGTTGGCTATGGCCGCATCTCCCCTGCTGGCCAGCCCCCAAAAAGTCATTCCTCAAGCCCTGCTGGCCCCGGCGCATTCGTGCACTTTCTGCGACAAAGAGAGTGCAGGTAGAATGACCGTGAACGGCAGCTTCCTGATCTGGCAATCGAAAGAATGGGGACTCGAATTCGCCTCCAAATCGCTCACGAGCTCCGATCCGGCGTCTAGCCTGCAGACTTTTAAACAAAAGCTCTTTGTTCCCGATTTTTCATGGAGTCCTGGCTGCAAGGTAGATTTGGGATATCATCTCCCGCACGACGCCTGGGATTTATACAGCCGATGGACCTATTATCAAGGCGATTTCACCCATTTGAAAAAACACTTTGAGTCGCAAATCGGCCCGACGGGGTTCGGCATCGTCCCTCTTTGGCACTACCCCTTCATCTCGTTTTCTACCCAGACCAGCGATCCGCTTCGCTTTACGAATGCCTCAGCCAACTGGAAACTTTTTTTTAACTCGATCGATTTGGATCTGGGCCGAGCCTTTACTCCTTTGCGCTCTCTGATCTTCCGCATGCATATCGGCATAAAAGGCGCCTGGCTACGCCAGCACTATCACGTTGAATACGGCAATGGCACTCTCATTAACGGAATTATCCGCACCGCCCCGGCGCAATCGCTCCGCTATAACGACAGCCATATGGGATATCATAGCTATTCATGGGGAATCGGGCCGAGGGGAGGCGTCGAGTCAAAATGGAATTTAGGATGGGGCTTCAGTCTATCCGGCGATGCAGGCCTATCCATTTTGAGCTCGTTTTTCAAACAGCACACCGAATATCTGGATCACCTCTACAACTTGACCGCAGCTGAAAACCTCACCAACCAGTTGCATCTGAGAGACCATATGTGGCTATTGGCGCCCGTTTTCGAAGGAACCATCGGACTCAATTGGGGGCATTGCTTCGGCTGCAGGAAAAATCCCGTCTATTGGGGTGCGTCCATCGCCTACGAGGTTCAATACTGGTGGTCCCAAAATCATGCGCATCGCAATTTTGCCTTTCAGGCCCCGGGAAACATGTGGGATATGAGCGGCGATTTACAAATGCACGGGCTGACAGCAACGCTGAGAACTGATTTTTAAACGGATCGAGGAAACATGAAATTCCATTTTCTAATTTTCGGCTCACTTCTCGGATCTCTCGCCTCAGCTGAGCAGCTTCCTGGCTGCTGCCCGCCGAACGCGATGGATGCGCCCTGCGATCGATGCCGAGAACACAAGGATCATTACGGAATGCTTCGATCCGCCCGGCCCTGTCAAAAAGAACAATGCTTTCCCTGCTCTTTCGGAGGACAAGTTGATTTAAGCTTCCTTATGTGGCAGGCGCGGGAAGACGGCCTCGGATTTGCCATCAAAAACAACCCCCGCCTTGTCCCCGCACCCAATCTGGCCGCCGATGTCAACGGATCGATGAAAACTATTCATTTTTCCTGGGAGCCCGCCTTTAAACTCAATTTCGAGATGGACTTTTCCAATTCCTGGGATTTCGATGCGCGATGGACTTTTTTTTATACCCGATCTTCGGCCAGCAGCCACGCGCAGACGAATGCATCGACGGGCAGCGGCCTTTTGCCCATCTGGGTATTGCCCCAAAGCTATCATGCGTCGCCCAATGTCTTTGGCCAAGCGCGCGGAATCTGGCATCTTCACCTCAACGCCGCCGACCTGGAATTGGGATATCATCCCTTTTTCACCCCCAAACTCAATTTGCGCCTCTATTGCGGATTAAAGGGCATTTCCGTATCGCAGCAATTTTCGGCCAATTATTCAGGCGGCATCGACGATGGTGCCGTGACTCTACTGCCGTCGAGAGCCGCTTTTCGCAACCGGTGCCTCGGCCTGGGGCCGCGATTCGGCATCAATTCCGAGTGGAGCCTCAAAAAAGGCTGGTCTCTATTGGCCGATGGCGCCGTCTCGATGTCTCTCAGCGTCTTTAATCTTTCGAGAAAAGACTTCGACAATTCCGTCACCGACAACGGCCTCACTCACTATGACGATCAGTCAAAATTTCGGGAAAGTTTCTACGCCTACCGCCCCAGCATCGAGGGTCTGATCGGCATAGGATGGAGCGATTGCTTAGGATGCCGCCAGCAATATGACATCCATTTGAAAGCCGCTTACGAGGTGCAATACTATTGGGATCAAAATATGATGCGGCAACTAACGGCAGAGCCGATCTCATTTACCCCATTCTCAATGAGAGGCGATTTACATTTGCACGGCATTACAACTACTCTGGGATTTGGATTTTAGCATGAAAAAACATATTTTATTTCTTTGCGCTCTGGCTCTAACCAATTTAACGGCCGATGAGAACTGCTCAACCCTCCCATCGAGCCGGCCCTGCGTCCGAGGAGATCTGCCCGACCAGACCAACATGTACACCCGGATCTCTTTTCTCTACTGGCAATGCGCGGAAAAAGGCCTTGATTTCGCCCTGATCAATACACAGCCGCAGTTTAATTCAAAACTCACTTCCCGCCATCCTTCCTTCCAATGGGACCCCGCTTTCCGCCTGCTGCTCGGCACCCACCTGCCCATCGACAACTGGAGTATCGATCTCGGCTATAGCATTTTTTATCAGGACGTCAGAGACGAGGCCCATCACTCGTTCGACATCAATTCCGATGCAGCATTCGGCAGCGGGATACTCTCCGTCTGGACCTCGCCCGGGGCATTTTTATCCAATAACATTTATGCCCGCTGGCAAAGCGCTTTTGCAAAGTGGAAGATCCACGCCCATTTCCTTGACCTGATGCTGCGCCACGATCTCGCGCTGGGCTATGCCCTATCGTTTCAGCCTTCATTCGGCTTGAAAATGGCCATGCTGCAACAGCGCTACGTCCTGTCCTATTCGCCGGGCAATATCGTCTATCTTCCCGCCGAGGAAACTCTACTCAGCTCCACAGTGAATATGAACAACCGCTCGTTCAATCTCGGCCCCGGCGCCGGATGTTCCACTCGCTGGTGTCTCAGCCCGCGCTGGAATCTCTTCGGCTCTCTTTCGGGCGCTTTGCTCGGCGCTCATTTTCAGGTCGGCCGCAATGAGTTCGATGTTTCGTCGACGGCCAGCACGATCATCGGCTCCTATCGCATCTCAGACCGCTACTGGACCTACCGCCCCCAAGCGGCCCTGTCCTTTGGCATGCAATGGTCCGATTGCAGCTGCAGCAAAACCAGCTCTCTTCATTATGGATTCAGCGCTTCGTATGAGGCGCAGTATTGGTGGAGGCAGAACATGATGCTGCGCCATTATGACGCACCGGCGGCTCAAAGCCACACCATGTCACCCGTGCAGGGCGATCTCTTTTTCCAGGGATTGACCGTCGACGCTTTATTCGACTTTTGAAAAACAAACCGCTCTGCCAAACTCCTACAGAAAAAAAATGGAGGGCTCTATGGCAACAACCAACAGCATATTCAACCGAGGGTATAATTGGGCACATACGAATTATCCGAACGAACTATCCATGGCTGCAACTGTTGCAAAAGTAAGTATGTTGGCAGCAGGTGTTTTGGCCATTGGATGTGTGGTCTTTACAATCAGTACCGGTTCTTTTCCCGTATTGACGGCAGCGATGGTCTGGAAAGGCTCTATTGAATTTGTGATGGCGACGATCAACGTATCCTCTTGCGTTCGCCTGTTCCAAAAAGTTCACAAAGGCGAATCGGCGGATGCCTGGAAAGAAGCGGCGGGACTGGTTGCAACGCTCTTTGTCACGAATGCGATCGGACTTTCCATCATCGCACCTTCATTCGATCTTAAAATTTTGAATACAGCATTCAAAGCAGCCATTTTTGAGATTGGATGCATTGCGAATATCGCCAGAGGCACTCAAATATATGGCGCAGTGAAAGGCGCTCTTTTTCAGAGATGTTCTCTGAAGGAAATGATCCAGAAAGTATCAATTTCAGCGCTCGTTGTCTTTACAGTCAGCGCAGCCATTAACTTGATATGTCTTGACAATACATTGGATTTTAAAGGTCTTAGAACAATTACAGCAACAATTGTTGGCTGCGCAGCCATTGGGGCTTTAAAAGATAAAATGTGGCAAGTCATCATGAATTCCTATCGAGAGGGAAGAGTGGTTTGCTAGTCTCGACTTTGCAACTTTTTGGACCCGAAGGCCTCGAGATATTTGTTCTCGGGGGAGTTATTTATAACGGGAAGGGGTTAAAAACCCCTTCCCGTTATAAAAAGTTACAAAGTCGAGCTAATAACTTTGTTCAAAGTCTTGCAAGATCAGCTCCTTGAGTCTCTCGGGATCGAACTCTTCGATGTTCAGCCAGCGAAAGAGCGGCTCCTTGCGAAACCAGGTGAATTGCCGCTTGGCATATTGCCTTGAAGCCTTTTTAAACTGGGTCTGGAAAATCGCCAGATCCTGCGAGGTCTGTGGACTATCGAGCCAGGCAAGCGCCTGGCGATAGCCGATCGCCTGCGAGGCCGATGAGTTTTGGCGCAGTCCGCTCTTGTCTAATTCCCTGACCTCGTCCAAAAAACCTTGCCGGATCATATCATCGCATCTCAGCTCGATCCGCGAATAGAGGCGCTCGCGGGGATAATAGATGAACCAGCTGCGGAAATCATAATTTTGCTCTTGCAGCTCGGTGCTTTTGGGAAAATCACTGACCCTCTTGTCTGAAATGGCGATGATCTCTAGCGCCCGAATGATTTTATGCCGGTCAAACTCGGAAATGGTCGCGGCATAATCTGGATCGAGCATCTGCAATCTTTCATAGAGCACCTCGACGCCGAGGTCATGCATTTGACGATCGAGCTGCTGTCTGATTTCAGGCATCGACGGCGGGCCCGAGGGCGGGCCGTAGAGCAGAGCATGAATATAAAACCCCGAACCGCCGACGATGATGGGAACATTATCGCGAAGAATGATCTCTTTAATCGTTTCCTGGGCGGCTTTATAAAATTCCGCGACATTGAAAGTTTCAGACAGATCGCAGATATCGATCAGATGGTGCGTAATGAGGGTTCTGTCTTCGAATGATGCCTTTGCCGTCCCGATATTCATTCCGCGGTACACCTGGCAAGAATCAGCGGAAATAATCTCTCCGCCAATTGCTTGCGCCAGCTTTAGCGATAGATGCGTTTTTCCTGAAGCGGTCGGCCCGGCGATGACAATCACCCGTTTTTTTCGGGCCCAGACCGGAATTTTCTGCCTCTCTTCGGACAAAAGTATAGATGAGCCTTCTTTCACAATTTACGGCATATATTGCAGGGCTTCCTGTTCTGTGGAAAAAATCAGGAGAATTCGCTCAAAACCAGCCAATTTTAATATCTCCATGACTTCCTCTCCGACTGAAAACAGAACAAGGGCGCCTTTTTTGGTTTTCAATTTTTTGGAAGCGGAAAGAAGCAGCCGCATGCCAGCGCTGCTGAGATAATCGATCCGTAAAAAGTCGAGGTAAATGAGATAGTGCTTATCGTCAGCAAGGCTGTTGATTTTCCTCTCCAGAATGGGAGTCGTTGCAGCGTCCAGCCTGCCATCGAGACGTAAGAGAAGCTTATTTTCAATTTCTTCGAGATCAATGTGCAGGCTGGCGCTCATATTTTTTTTCCTAGGGTTGGATAATTTCCAAATGGACGCGGCGGCCTAACCGGACGCCAATAATCATCGCCAGCGTTCGCAGCGATCGAATCACATTCCCTTTACGGCCCACGACCTTGCCCACATCCTCTGGGGCGACGCGGATTTCAATCAATGTTCCGCCTTGTCCGTCCATCGACCGGATGTCGACCATATCAGGCTGATTCACCATGTTTTTAATGATATATGCAATAAATTCTTCCATAGTCCCTCCTGACAGCCGATTATCGCTTAACCTCATTTTGAAGCCAAGCGAGATATTAATTGTTCTGTACATAGGCGATCTGAGGGATGCGCAAGTCGATGATGCGCGGCGCAAATTGAACGAGAGAGCTAGTATAATGAGCCTGCATCGCCTGGCGTTGATAATCATCCAGCATGGTGCGGCGCAAGGAAAGAAAATTACCCAGCTGCTGCGTATACTCCTTCAGAGGCAGCCGCAAAATTTTGGGAAACTGGCAAACGATTTCGCGATCATTTTCCCGAAACGTCAGTTCATCTTCCGTAAATAATACAATCTCCCTCAGTCCGGCGCTCGAGGCAAAGGCGTTGGAAACATCGATCCTCTTGAGCCGCATCCCCTCCCGCCAGGGCGCATCGTCCAACACATGCAAGATCTCGAAAGCGAGCTGTAAATGCTTGTTTTGTAACGATTTTTGCCACTCACCGCCGGATCGCCCCTGCCCATCGGCCGGAGCGCCGAAAGGAGGAAGTCCGAGATAGATCTCCGGCAGATTTTTGGGGGAATAAAAGGGAGCAATCGGAAAAACATAACCCTCGCGGTCAAGTCCGGTATTTTGATAATCGGCCAGATAAGCGATGGGCTTGCGGACGGTATAGTCGATATAGAGAGTGCCGGGCGGCGCGCGTTTGACTTTTGCCTCAGAGATGAGCGGACAGGCGAGCAGTATTTTCTCCGCTCGCGTCTCGTCGATCGCATAAAGCGAAACGGGACAATCGGCGGACAGACCTAAAATGGATGCAAGAACAGCGGTTTTCAGAGCCTCGCGCTCGGGACCCGTCTGAACAATGGCAACGACGCGTGAGCGCTCATCGCTCAAGCGATGTTGCTTCCATTTGCTGCATAGCAAATAGCCGCTAAGACTTAGAGAAAGCGTCGCCAGCGTCGACCCGACTAAACACACCCAGGCCTGCCGGTACGTCCACTGCGCCATCATTTACCCCGAATTTCGGCCAAGCGGCGGTGGCGCTGCAGGGACAGAATGACCAACTCATCGCACTGCTGGCGCTGCGTCAATCCGGCTGCTTCCCACATTTTCGGATAGAGGCTGTTTGCTGTAAATCCGGGAAATGGATTGATTTCATTGAGCCAGTAGTGGCCATTTGCATCGAGGAAAAAATCGACGCGGGCCAACCCCTTGCAGCCGCACGATTCATACATCCGGGTAGCGAGTTCCCGGCCGATCTGCTGCTGAACTCCCGTCAAATCCGCGGGAGTTTGGCCCTTCATCGCCTGCGGGCCATACTTTTTATCGTAGTCGTAAAACTGTCCGTGGTTGAGAATTTCGCCGGGAGCGCCAATGCGGATATATTCATTGCCGAGTACTGCGAACTCGATCTGCCGGCCCGCGATCTCTTTTTCTACAATGATACAATCGTCTAACTGGAATGCTTTTTCCACTGCCGTTTTCAGCTCCTGCCAGTTCTCTACACGGCTCACGCCAATGCTCGATCCCAAATGAACCGGCTTGACCCATAGCGGGTAGGTCAGATTTTGCGCAATTTTACCCAGCAATTGATCGGGATTGCGCCGCCAGGAAGCGGCATTGCCCTCGACATAGGGAGCCGTCGGGACGCCATTGATCATGGCGACGTGCTTGGTCCAGGCTTTATGCATGCAGATCGCTCCGGCGCGGTAATCGCATCCCGCATAGGGAATATCCAGTGTATCAAGCATCCCCTGAATCATTCCGTCCTCGCCTTGCGGACCATGAAAAACAGGAATGCATACATCGCATTGATTCAGCTCTTCCAGGATAGCCGGAGAAATTAAGACATCCCTGCCTATACGCATTTTTTGATCAATCTTCTTGAAGGCGTCATCGCCGCTGATCCACGCCCCGTCTTTGGTAATGCCAAACAATTTCACAAAATATAATGAAGGATCAAGCGCGACGACAATATTACGAGCCGATAGAAGAGAAATCTCGTGCTCCGAAGACGTCCCGCCGAAAAGCACTCCTACAGTCAGCTTCGGAGGATGCTCGGCAATCAGGTTCAAAAGGATTTTTCCCGTCGTCGTAATATCTCCTGCCCCGATTGTAATCACGGCATCGCCTGGACGAAGCAGAGCAGCCACGCCGCTTTCCAAATGTTGGCGGGGAAAAAAGCGCACCCGCGGACCCATTTTTTCTCTCAGGCGCGTATATAGAGCCGCGGAAGTGATTCCCTCAATCGGGGGTTCGCCGGCAGAATAGATGTCGGTCAAGATCAATTCATCCGCCTCAACAAAGCATTGTAAAAACTCCTCAAACATGTCGCGCACGCGCGTAAAGCGATGGGGCTGGACGATCACGACCAGACGCCTCTCGCGCACGCGATCGCGCAGGGCGCTCAGAGTCACGCTGATTTCCGTTGGATGATGGCCGTAGTCATCATACACCTGAATTTTTTGCATCTCGCCGACCAATTCAAGCCGGCGGGCCGTTCCACCGAATGACTCCAAAGCGCGGCGCACGGCCTCTTCGCTGAGTTTTAATGACATGGCCAGCGCAAAGACCGCCGCAGCATTGAGCGCGTTGTGGCGGCCGTACAGGGCAACTTCAATCCGCGAGTAGCGCTTGTTTTTGATAGTCAGATCAAAACGAATGCCCTTTTCACTTTGTGTGAATGCCTCAATGCGGCATTCGGCGTCATTTGAAAATCCGTATGATGCTCCCGGCGGCTCCAATGACCGCAAACCCGGATCATCATAACACCAAAACAGATGGGAGTGATTTTTAACTTGGGCGAAGAATTTTCGAAATCCGTCGCTCAGGTTCTCATGCGTCTTCCAATATCCGAGATGTTCTTTTTCCAAATTGGTGACGATCGCGCCAAATGAGGGCGTTTTTAAAAACGATCCATCGCTTTCGTCGGCTTCGGCGACGAAATAAGGCCCAAGGCCTGCTCGGCCATTCGTGTCGAGCGAGCGCATGATGCCGCCGACAACGAATGTCGGGTCGAGCTTCGCTTCGATCAAAACGGCCGCCAAAAGAGCTGTCGTGGTCGTCTTGCCATGAGTACCTGTGACTAATAACGGCTTTTGATTTTCCATCAGGCGGTCCAAGAGATCCGATCGATGTAAAACAATCAGTTTAAGATCCTTCGCCTTTTGGAGCTCGACATTTTCCTGATTGATGTCCGTACTATAGATGACCGTATCGCCGCTCTGCAGAGCCACTGCAGTATGGCCGATCTGCACCTGAGCGCCCTCGCGTTGGAGCTGATCGAGCAGCGCGCTCTTTTTGATATCGCTTCCCTGTACTTTTTGCCCCTGCTGAAGCAATATCCGCGCGAGCGCGCTCATTCCGATTCCGCCCATGCCAATAAAATGATACGTCATGTGTGTTGACCCATTTTTACGATCTGCTCGCTCAGGCTCATCCTTCCATCGCAATGTTTACAAAGGCCCAATAGCGCCTCTCTCATTGAATCCGACTCTTTGAGCAAATGCATAATCGCCTGAGAGATCGTTTCCGCATTTGCCGCACTCTCATTCAACATTGTGGCTCCGAAAATCTTTTTCGCCAAGAACTCGGCATTGATGCGCTGGTGATCGTCCGTCGCAAAAGGAAACGGGATCAGCAGGGCCGGCAGCTTGTGTCGAATGAGTTCAGCCACACTCCCCGCCCCGCTGCGGCAAATCGCCCAATCAGCAGCGCTGTAAACGAGCTCCATATTCGATTCGAAGGGTTTGACGACGGCCAAAATGCCTGCCTGACGGTAGCGCTCGGCGGTAACGATGGCCTGTTCATCATTTCCTGCGAGATGAATGGCCTGAGCAGTCGTAGGCAATTGTGCAGGGATCATTTGATTTAAAAAGGCCGACCCCTGCGAGCCGCCGAAAATCAAAACAGTCTGCCTATTGCTATCGAGACCCAACAGGACACGAGCTTGACTTTTTTCCATTGGCGCAGGTGGCGTTTTCCATGGAAGAAGCGGAACTAAATGTGCGTTCATTGGCTCGCGAGACAATGGAAACTGGGATGCGACAATTGTTGCGCGAGCGGCAAAAAGACGATTCACTTTGCCCATCAAACAGTTCGCTTCAAACAAAACGAGGCGGCGGCGCATGAGGACAGCGGCGCAGAGCACGGGAAATACATGAAAACTGCCAAACCCAACGACGACATCGGGCTGAAATTGCCGGATCAATTGTAAGCTTTGGAAAACCCCTCGAATCGCAGCAGAAAAAAAAGCCAATAATCCTCTTGGCGACCATCGAAGAGGCGCTGCCGCCACCGATTGAAAGCGAAATCGCTTCTGATCAAAAAAAGGAGATCGCTCCAACCGATGTCCGGCAAAAAGAACCTCTCCGTTTTTTTGCAGCTCATCAGCGAGCTGCTGCGCCGGCAGCAAATGGCCGCCGCTGCCACCCGCGGCAATAAGTATTTTCATGGTGAAAAAAAGTGTTTAGAATGACATTAACTCTTTTTCGTCTCGAGTTCAAGAACCAGTAGAGAGTTTATGTAGCTCCCGCTGGAAGCGGGAGCCGCGAAAAATCGGCTTCGCCGAAAAGGTGAGAATATTTTTGAACAGCTTGCTCGAAGCGCAATCCCGCTCCTTCAGGGGCGGGTAAGCCGAGCTATTTATTTTATCGGGCGCTTTTAAGCGCCCGCCATTAGCTGTCGAAGAATATCCTTCCTTTAGGAGGGAGTTCTTCAAAGAGTCTTTTTTTCTCTCGAGTGTGGCTGGTATTTCATAACAGGTTTTCTCTTCAGAGGTTATTAGAGAATAACGCTGAGTTTAAAAGAACTGAGACGCCGAGGCGCTGAGGCCGCCCATGTTGAGCGAAGCTCTTCATGCGAAGCTGCGAAACTTTTAAGAAAGAAAGGGGGCTAATTAACGCCAGGTTTTCAAGTGCCCCTTCTTTCTTAAAAGTTTCGCAGCTTCGCATGCATGCATTTGCAAACATGGGCGGCTTGTATCCCTCACTCTGTGAATGAATCGGGGCATTGGAAAGGCTTAAAATACAACGATGAATTCCTTGCTTAAGAACAGGAAGTTAATGCACTTCTATGGCCGCAGCAATGATCTTATGTGTTAATTCCTGGTGCAGGTACATCCAAATTGTTCTTTGCGAATTTTTTTTTGAGAATCGATTGTATCTATCTATACGAAAAATTTAAAGCGGGATTTGCTGAGAGAGTTTCTGTAGCTCCCGCTCAACACGCGAAAAAAAACCACAGAGGCGCGATGCGCGCGAAAAGATTTTCTCGTTTTTCGCTGTTATAAGGTCTCAGAAAGTTTTTTCGGGTGCCTTGCGATATCGAGCAAGACAAAGAGCGCGGCGATGTTCATGATGAGCGAGCTGCCGCCTTGCGAAAAGAAAGGCAAAGTCATCCCCTTGCTGGGCAGCAATCCCGACACAACGCCCAAATTCACAAATGCCTGGATGGAAATCAAAAACGTTAATATGGCCGCGATCATAAAGCTGCCGCGATCCTGAGCGCGAAGCGCGATAAAAAATCCGGCAAATGTAAACGTCATATAGAGCGCGATCAGAGCAAGAATGCCGACAAAACCGCACTCTTCGGCATAGATCGCCGCGATGTAATCGCTGCGGGCTTCAGGAAGATAATTGAGTTTCTGCAGGCTTTGGCCCAATCCCAGCCCCATCAACTGACCCGAACCGGCAGCGATCTTGGCCTGGTGAGGCTGATGGCCTTTGCCCCGGATGTCGAGTTCCGGATGAAGATAGATGTGGATGCGGTCGTGGACATGCGGCATTTGGGAGGCGGCGATGACGCCAACGCTCAAGAGCGCGATCAAGGGCAGAGCCCAATAAACCCACCGGATTCGCGTCAGCAAAAAGAGCACGACCAAACAGGCAAAAATAATCAACGTCGTCCCATTGTCCGGCTCCAATAATATCAGGCCGATCGGAATCGATAATAGACCCAAGGCTTTCAAAAAGGGCTTGAACTCGATGGGCTCCGTCTGTTGCAGCACCCAGCGGATAAAGACCAATGGAATCAGGATTTTAACACATTCCGATGGCTGGAAGGTAAAACCTCCAATGCCGATCCATCGATGCGCGCCATTGATCGTCTGACCAATCCTGGGCACAAACACCAAAATGAGCAAAACAGTGCAGGCGATCAGCATGGGAGTGCTCCATCGCAGCAGCCATTGATGGCCATAGGAATAGATGAGAAGACCCACGCCCAATCCGATCAGACCATAAGTGATCTGCTTGAATAGGGCTCCATGGGTGCTAATGTCGAGCGAGCGGTCGATGATTTCGGCCGACGTGGTATTGAAAACCATGAGAAGGCCGATCGAAAAAAGCAGTGAAACGCAAATGATGAGCCAAACAGCCGCTCGATTCATGAATATCCCTAGCGGATGCGCAGGCGGTCGCCGGGTTTTAGACGGCGTGCTTTTTCTTCGTTCAGATTATTCACCTTCAACAACTCGTCGACTTTCATGTGGTGCTTCATCGCAATGGTCCACGGATTGTCTCCGACTTTCACGGTGTAATATTCTGGCTGGCCATCGATGGAGTGCCTTTCGGCCACGAGCGTTTTCGGCGCTTTGGCACCATGAGCGATTCTTTCACCCGGCAATTTCAACACTTGGCCGATACGCAAAAAGCTGCTCGGCAGTTGATTGAGCCGGATGATCTCATCGACGCTCGTCCGATGCGCTTTGGCGATTTTTTCCAACGAATCGCCCTTTTTCACTTTCACCTCGAGCACGCGCGCAGGAGCCGCAGGCGCTGGGGCCGCGGCCAGAGGCGCGGCAGCTTCTAGCTGAGAGGCCAAAGGAGGCAGCTGATGCACAATTTCAGCTGTCGCGTTGGGCGCCAGCGGCAGCGGATTTGCTGCCAGCTGCGAAGCCGACATATCGATGCTCGCACCATCCCCAACGTTTTGTGCCAGCGGCGCGTCCGTCAGCAGAGGAGCGTCATTGAACAAAGGTTTTGGCTCCAGAGCCGCTTGCGCCACTTCGACGCTTTTGGGAGCCTCTTCATGATGAAGAGCTACGATAAATAACAAGGCCAACAGCCCTGCGTTGATCAAGACCGCAATCAAGATCGTTTTTTTTCGATCCATAATTTTTCCTCGATGATGCGCTTAAATTCATTGCCCCGGTGCTCGTAGTTGCGAAACTGATCAAAACTCGAACATCCGGGCGAAAGTAAAATAGCTGTTTTAGGCCCCGCATTCTGGACAGCCGTCCTGACGGCCTGAGTCAGCGTCTCAACGCGATCGACGATCAGATCATTTTTCAGATCCTCTTCGATCACTGCCGCTGCCTGTCCGAAAGCCACCACCCGGGTGACTTTCCCCTGAAAAGACTCGATCCAGGGCCGGTACGACCACCCCTTGTGGACGCCGCCCGCCAGTAAAATGATCGGCCCTTCAAACAATCCTACGGCATGCATGACAGAATCGATATTCGTCGCCTTGCTGTCATTGTAAAATGTGATCCCATTCCACTCGCCGACATATTCGATCCGGTGCTTGGGCTTGCGGAACGTCTCCAATCCGCGCCAAAACTGCGCCTCATTCACACCAAATCGTCGGCAAGCGAGTTCAGCTGCCTGGATGTTTTGCCTTTCAGGTACACCCAATTGGATATACCTCATCGGAGAAATCGTGGCAATGGCGCTGTTTTCAAAGGAGCCTCTATCATCAATGATTTTGGCTCGATGAAGCCAATGTCCAAAATCGTGCGCCGTCTGCTTCGAAACCCACATCTCCCCGCCTTCTTTCAAACAACTTTCGATTTTGCATTTGGCCCGGGCGTATTCATCCATGCCGGCGTAGCGATCGAGATGATCCGGAGTAATGTTTAAAATGAAAGCGGCGTCAAGGCATTTTTTTTCGATGGTCTCCAGTTGAAATGAGCTCAATTCGACAACCAAAATCTCATTCGGATCCGGCGATAGGGCATACGAGCTGAGACTCGTACCAATATTACCCAGCGACTGCGCTTTCATCCCGGCCATACGCAAAATATGGCAGATCAGCAGCACAACGGTTGTTTTCCCGTTCGTTCCCGTCACGCCGATGCAGGGATTTTGCAAGCGGCGGAATGCCAGCTCGATCTCCCCGATCACTTCGATTTTTTTCACCAGAGCCTGGGCAGCGACGGGGTGCGTCAAAGCGATGCCGGGAGAAATGACCACCTGATCGATCTGGCTCCAGTCTACTTGTTTCTGATCTGTATCCAGCTCGAGACCGCGGCTCAAAAGCGTTTTGACATTGGGATCGCTCATGAGCGCACCGGCATTTTTATCGAGGGCCAGAACGGATTTTTTTTCCGCAAAGAGCAGCTCTACGCAAGAGCGCCCACTGACTCCGAGACCAATGACGATCGCTTTTTTATTCATTGAAACTTCAAAGATGCAACGCTCATTATGGCGAAAAGCAGGCTAATGATCCAGAACCGCAACACAACTTTCGTCTCCGGCCATCCTTTATACTCAAAATGGTGGTGCAGCGGGGCGCATAAAAAGATGCGCTTTTTATTGCGATAGCGATAGCTCAATACCTGCAAAATCACAGACATCGCTTCCACGACAAAAATCCCGCCCGCGATCGCGAGCAATACCTCGCGGCGCAAGAGCACGGAAGAAACTCCAATGATCCCGCCGAGCGCCAGCGACCCCGTATCGCCCATGAACACTTGCGCAGGATAGCCGTTGAACCACATAAATCCGAGGCATGCCCCTGCGAGAGCAAACAAATACACAGCGATCTCGCCGCTGCCCTCGATATATAAAATGTTCAGATAACGGGCGAGATCAATATGGTTCGACAAAAAGGCGAATAGGCCAAAGACGAGCGATACCATGAGAATACAGCCCGCCGCCAAGCCGTCCAGCCCATCGGTCAGATTCACCGCGTTCGACGCCCCCGTGATGACAATAATGATCATGAAAAATGATATCAGCCGGAGCCATCCGTCGAGATGTACCGCGGGATCCTTTAAAAACGGCAAATAGAACCGCGCCATATATTCTTGCGTCGACAGTATCACTGTCGTGGCCTTATCGCGATACTTCATGATCTGCTCTTTGGCCGTCGGCGCCTTAAAAATTGTTTTGCCGGACAATGCCTCGGTGATCGGCGGAAAGAGCAGATACGCGGCAATGCCTGCTGAAAAAACAATCTGGCAAATCATCTTGCGCCGCGCGTTGAGCCCCTTGCTGTTTTTATAGCGCAGCTTTAAATAATCGTCCGCGGCTCCCAGCACACCCAAAAACAGACTCGTCAAAAGAAGAATCCAGGTAAAAACGTTTTCCAGATCCATCCATAAAAACAGCGCGACGATGCACGAAAAAAGAATCAGAAGGCCGCCCATCGTCGGCGTATCTTTTTTCTTGCCGTGCAGCTCGGCCAGAAGAGGGCACTCTTCGACGCTCCGGATCGACTGGCCGATTTTCCACTCATAGAGCTTCTTAATGAAGCGCGGACCGAGATAAATCGACAAAACCAGCGACGTTACCGCGGCGAGAAGCATGCGCGTTGAAAAATAGGTAAACACCATGGGCAGCTTCAGGCCGAACGCGCTGTGCAAAAAATCAACAAGGAGCAGCAACATGGATCATCTCCAGTAATTTTTCCAGTTGCATGCTGCGCGAGCCCTTCATCAAAACCACGTCGCCCGGACGCATGATCTCATTTAATTTTTCGGCTAGCGTTTGATGCTCGTAATAGAGCTCCGCCGGCTTCATGGACTCGCGATATGTTTCGCACAGTGGCGCGGCCTCTTCACCCAGGCAAAGCAAGACATCAATCCTTTTTTGCGCCAAACGCCCGATCTCTTCATGCGCTTCTTTCGAAAACGACCCCAACTCTTTCATCGTTGCCAGAACAGCAATGCGTTTGCCGCCCTCTTTCGGCTCAGGCAAATTCTCCAGAGCGGCCCGCATCGAAGCCGGATTGGCATTATAGGCGTCGTTGATGAACCAGACGCCGGATTTTTCAAACTGCTCAAAGCGCATTTTAGGCAAATGGAGGCGCGGAATCTGGCGCTCGATCTCTTCCCATTGCATCCCCATCTGCCGGGCAGCGGCGACCGCCGCGGTAAAGTTATGGAGCAAATGGCCGGCCTTGAACGGCAGATCAAATTCAAAAGCCCTTACGCCGCGCTCATCCATGCGATAGCGCCCTTCGGCGAAAGATAGAAAGTAATCGGCGGCGGCGTCTTGCGTGGAAAACGTGACTTTTTCAGCCTGGATACTGCTCACCATATCGGGATATTGCAAACACTCCAGATCGAGTATGGCCGTCTTGGTCTTCGTCTGGGAAAAGATCTCTCCCTTGGCCCGAGCGATTCCAGCCAGTCCGTCGGGAAAATTCATGGCATGAGATAGGGCTACTTTGGTGAGAACAGCGATATCCGGTGCGGCGATCTCGACGAGCTTGGCGATTTCGCCTGGCATGCTCATTCCCATTTCCAGCACGAGTACCTGTTCATCGCCCGTGCGGTTCAAAAGGTTCAATGGAAAGGTCACTCGCGAATTATAACTCGCCGGACTTTTGCCGACCCTGAATTTTCCCTCAAGGAGAGTCGCCAGGAACTCTTTAGTCGTTGTCTTACCCACCGACCCGGTGACCCCCAGAATCGGCGCCGGTTTTTCTTCGATGCTGTGGCGGGCCAGCTGCTCTAACGAGCCCTGCACATCTTCCACGCCCAATAAAACCAGTCCGCCCACCGACCCCGGATAGCCTTTCGATACGATCGCTCCGACCGCCCCCTTCTGGGCCGCCTCGCCTAAAAAGTCGTGGCCGTCGTTTTTTTCACCTTTCAGGGCAAAAAACAACTCACCCGGCTGAACCAAACGGCTGTCCACCTGGTAACCTGATATTTGCAACTCGCTCTCACAAAACACCCCGAGATGGCGGGCGATATCGCGCACTAAAACGCCTCTCATGTCTCCTCCGATGCAAGATCAGGTAACTATATAGCTCTTTTTGGAAATTGAGGCCATTGTAAAAAGGCACATCGGGAATGGCTCGAAAATCCTGGCGATTGACCCATAACGCTCTTTTGCCGCATAATTGATACTCATTTGGTGGCATAGCCAAGCGGTAAGGCAGGGGCCTGCAAAGCCCCCATCCTCAGTTCAAATCTGAGTGCCACCTTTTCTAAACGGTTAGTATTCAATGTTATTTATTATTTCAACCCCCATCGGCCACCTCGCCGACATCAGCCAGCGCGCCCTCGATACGCTGCGCGCGTGCGACTGGATATTGTGCGAAGATACGCGCCATAGCCAGATTTTGCTGCGCCACTATGGAATTGACAAGACCCTCTATTCCTTCCACCAGTTCAATGAAAAAAAACAGCAGGAGCGCATTCTGCAGGATCTGGAGCAGGGGCGCCAGATCGCACTGATTTCCGATGCCGGCTCCCCTCTCATCTCCGATCCCGGGCTTTCTCTGGTACAAGAATGCATTCAGCGGAATCTGGCGATCACGGCGATACCGGGGCCCTGCAGTTTGATCATGGCTCTACAACTATCAGGATTCAACACGGCGCGGTTTCAGTTCATCGGCTTTTTGCCGCGCGAAACAGGTCCACTGAATGAAGCCTTGCGCCGCGCACTCTTTTATTCAGGGACCACGATCGCTTTTGAAAGCCCGCAACGGCTGATTGATACCTTGAAGATCATCGAAAGCCTCGATCCTACGCGCAAGATTGCGGTTGCCCGCGAGCTGACGAAAACTTTTGAAGAATGCCGACGCGGCACGGCCGCCGAGCTTTCCGCCCACTTCGAAGCCCATGAGCCGCGCGGGGAAATCATCCTCCTCATCGAAGAAGGGAAACCCCCTGATGTTGAAATGGCCGTCGAAGAACTGGTCTCACTGCTGCAGGAGTTGCATGGCCTTTCTCTCAAAGAGGCGATCAAAGCCGCTGCGCACATGAAGAATGTGCCCAAGCGCGACGTCTATCGGCAGATCCATCATACATGACATAGGCATCGATTTTTAGCGTTGTCTCCTTGCGAAATTTCTTTTTTTGGAGTAAATTGCGCTGCCAACAAATGTTTGGAGGAAACCCATGAGTGAAAAAGCCAAGGAAATCATTTTTGAAGAAGATGCGCGCAATAAGCTGCGAGAAGGGATCGACCAACTGGCCGATGTCGTGGCCATCACTCTGGGACCGCGCGGGCGCAACGTCGGCCTGCAGGCTTCCTGGGGATCGCCGCAAATCACCAGCGACGGAAACTCGATCGCCAAAGATGTCGAGCTCAAAGACCCCTTCGCCAACATGGGCGTGTCGATGGGAAAAGAGCTGGCCGCCAAAATCAAGGAGCGATCCGGCGACGGCACAACGACGGGCATCATCCTTTTCCGCGCCCTGGTTCGCGCCGGATTAAAAAACATCGCCTCCGGAGCCAATCCCACCTCGATCAAGCGGGGCATGGACAAAGCGCTGGAAAAAATCCTCAAAGAAATCGACGCGATGGCCATTGCGGTAAAAAACACGCAAGACACTTGCAATATCGCCGCCGTCTCGGCGTCAGGTGATCGCGAAGTCGGCGATCTGATCGCCCAGTGTTTTGAAAAAGTCGGTAAAACCGGCGTCGTTGCCATTGAAGAGGGCAAAGGAACGGATACGGCGATCGAAATGGTCGAAGGCATGCAATTCGAGCGCGGCTATCTGAGCCCCTATTTCTGCACCAATATGGAACGTCTGTCGATCGAAATGGCCAATCCCCGCATTCTCGTCACCGACAAGAAAATCTCGTCGATCCAGGAATTATTGCCCCTGTTGCAGGCAACGGCTGCATCGGGACACGAGCTGCTCATCATCTCGGAAGATATCGAAGGAGACGCTCTTTCAACCCTCGTCGTCAATAAACTGCGCGGCACGCTCAAGATCGCGGCCGTCAAGGCGCCTGGATTCGGCGATCGGCGAAAAGCGCTTCTGGAAGATATCGCCATTTTGACCGGCGCCACATTTGTGACGGAAGAAAAGGGACTGCAACTGAAAACAGCCACCCTCGATGTTCTCGGGACAGCCGACCAGATCACGATCACAAAAGACAAGACAACGATCGTGGGCGGCAAAGGAGGGGCAAAGGAAATCAAGGCGCGCATCGCGCAAATCGAAAATGAGTTGAAAAAAACGCAAAATCAGTACGATCGCGAAAAACTGGACGAGCGCAAAGCAAAGCTGTCCGGCGGCGTCGCACTGATTAAAATCGGCGCTCCCACCGAGTCGGAAATGAAAAAGCGCAAGCAGATTTTCGAAGACAGCCTCAACGCCACCCGTGCGGCCCTGGAAGAAGGGATCGTCATCGGCGGCGGAATGGCCCTGCTGCGCGCCAGCAGAGCCTGTTGCGATCTCAAGCTGAGCCAGGAAGAGCAGATCGGCGCCGAAATCCTGCGCCAGGCCTGCGAAGCGCCCTTCCGACAGATCGCCTCCAATACAGGATTTGACGGCTCTCTCATGCTCGAAGAAGTGCTGAGCGGCTCAAAGACGATGGGCTTCAACGCGATGACTGAGAAAGTCGAAGATCTTTTGAAAGCAGGCGTTCTTGATCCGTCGAAAGTCGTCAAGAATAGCGTTTCTCATGCTGTTTCGATGGCCGGCGTGATTCTGCTGTCGGAAGCGCTCATCGTCAATGCGTCGGATGAGTAACATCGCTGTTGTCCCGGCAACGGGAATGGGCGATGGGCTGATCATGCTCATCGCCTCTCATCATTTGCTTAGACTCGGAAATCGAGTGACGACCTTCAGTCGTCATTTGCCTAGCTTTGGCCGCTGGCTCGAGGACGGCGAATATCGTTTGCCGCCCGATGATTGGAAGCAAACGCTCTCCTCATTTGACTCTGTTTTGCTCCAATACGACAACACTCCCAAAGCCAAAAAAATCGCCTTGCTCAGACGCGCAAATATCCCCGTTTACATTTTCTATCCAACCTATCAAAGCTCGAAACATGGCAATCTTCTCGCCGGATTCGATTTTCCCTTCAATGAGAATCAAACCATGGTCGACAATACCTGCCTGGGCACTCAAACCCTGTTCGGCTCAATCGTCAGCATGAACAACGGTCTGAAGCCGCTCTCGGGCCTCATCCATCGCAAAAACATGCTGAGAGTCATCATCCACCCGACCAGCAGCTGCCCGGACAAAAATTGGCCCAAACACAAATTCCTCCAGCTCTCGAAGCTTTTGCAAGAAGAGGGATACCAGCCTGTCTTTATCCTCTCCCCCGAAGAAAGGGCCGATTGGCCTGAAATAGAGCCGCCCCTCTTTTCCACACTAGAAGATTTGGCTTCAACGATTTACGAATCCGGTTTTTTTATCGGCAATGACTCGGGTCCCGGCCACCTGGCCTCTTATCTGTCGATTCCCCATCTTATCATCGGCGCCCAAAGACAAAATATGCGCATGTGGCGCCCGGGTTGGCATCGCGGCGAGATCATCTGCCCACCGCACTGGCTCCCGAATTTTAAAGGACTTAGGTTGCGCGAACAAAAATGGAATTTTTTTATCACAACAAAAGGAGTTTTGAAGCGCTTTAAATCAATTGTCAAATAAATGTTGAAACTATTTTCAACAAATTATAACATTACAATTAGAGGTGCCTATGAAAGACCTTCCCCATCACATGAAGAAGCTCAATCGCCGAGTCATTCGTTCAGAACATCGAGAGATGGAAACTGAATTGGAGAGTTCCGCCGAGGAATTGATTGTTCAAGCCATTCAAATTGAACGACCTAAAGAACAGCTCCGGAAACAGTTCAAAGCGAAAATGAAAAAAGAAACATTAGCTCGCACACCCACCCACCCTTCCGATCAGGAGCGCAACCAGGAGATGAAACACCGCGTGCCAATATTCGACCGCCTCTCTCATCCACGGCCAAAAGTGGGCGCAAAGCCAAAGGAAAAAAAACCTCGGCGGTAATCCAGGCATTCCCAATGAGTCGTTTTTCCCTGCGCTCGACTTTATACATTTTTAGGGCCGAAGGCCTCGAAATATTTGCCCTCTGAGGAATTAATTTAAGAAGGAAGGGGTTGACTATCCCCTTCCTTCTTAAATTAACTCCTAGTTCGACCAAAGGTCGAACGACAGAGGGCAAATAGGCGAGGCAGGCGGCCCTAAAAATGTACAAAGTCGAGGCAACTCCAGTGGCAAGATTTTGATGAAACGGTGTACTAGATTAGACGGATACGCAGATTGATTGTTGCGGCAGCAGCCCATTCATCTTTAGAGATCACAGTGGATACTAGAGGAATTTCTGCCTCTTTACGAAAACTCGTTTCCAATTCAAACTTCCCGGCATCGCGCGCCAAATCGGCCGCTTGTAACCGAAGTGCCCTTTTTTCTTTTGGATCTTTGGTTAACAAGATTAATTCTTGATATGCATCCAATCGGCAAGAAGCATGTGCAATCACTTGCTGATAGATGAAAATGCGGTCATCGGGATTTTCTTGTTTTAATGCACAAGCCATAGCCAACTCAACATTTTCAGAAGACGGACAGAATTGGAATTTAAGTCCCACGACTAACGAACTGACGTCCAAGATTTCCGGTTTGCATAATTCTAAGGTATTGATTGCCTCTTGAATTTCTCCATCCTGAATCTGACGTAAACTTGTATCCAGGCAGCTCAGTGTGGCTATTTGCGGCTCATTCAATTGAAGGAGTTTTGACAGCCGCCCTTCATCTGATTCTTGCAGTTCCTCAAGGGGAGTCACAACAGTCAAATCCGTTCTACATAAAGGACATTTTGGATCCCTGCTCTGACTCATCCATTCTTGGATTGCAGCTCCGTCAAATAAATGATTGCAATTTGTCACCACAGGATATTTAGCTGCTTCGAGTGTAATAGAGCAACTGAGGTGGCTCCATTGAACCTGTTTGACCGCTAACTTAACTCGAGCAACACACTGTTCCAGCGCGGTTGGCTTCTGATCGGTGTGAGCCGGCGAAGAACCCAAACCGCTCGCTCCTATCGCAGAACTTGCTGACATACAAACCTCTTATTTATTAATTATTATACAATAAAACAACAATTATTCTCAAACATTAATTTACCATTGTAACTCGATTTTGTACATTTTTAGGGCCGCCTGCCTCGCCTATTTGCCCTCTGACGTTCGACCTCTGGTCGAACTAGGCGTTAATTTAATAAGGAAGGGGATAGTCAACCATCGAGGCCTTCGGTCCTAAAAATGTACAAAGTCGAGTTGTAAGTGTTTTTTTAATGCACATTGTTGGTCAATCAGAAGTGGTTGATATTGAAGCGGAACCCCGATGAGGGACGGGCGCGCCGCATGAGTGAGCGAGGGGTACTATGTACGCCGAGGAACCAGGCGCGAGAGGAAGCTCCACCATGCCGCCACGTAGTGGGCAGCCCCGAGAAAAGCGGAGCGACCGATGATCAAAGCCGCAGTACCGCCCCAAAAGAATCGAGGATACCCAATGAGCCATTCCCGATATGCCTCTTCGGGGAGATTCGGGATGTTTTCGAACGAGTTTACCCCATTTTTCGAAGTCCAATATCTCCTTAAGTTATATGGACTTCGAAAAATGGGCGTAAAATCGTCGAAAAGATTCCTACTCCCCTTTTTGTTAAAATGAGTAAATGAGGATTGTTCAAATCTCCGATGTCCATTTCACAAGGCCCACATGGAATCCCCTGCGTTTTTGCGCCAAGCGGCTGGCCGGCATGGCGAATTGGTTCTTGTTCCGCCGAAGCTGGTATTCGCATGAACCTATGCAGGTTTTGCCCGATCTTTTTCAAAAACTCAAAGTAGATCTGATCCTGGTCGGCGGGGATCTGACCAGCACAAGCTTGCCGAAAGAATTCATCGCAGCCAAAGATTTTTTCAACCAGTTCTCGCAGAGCAAGATCTTCATTCCCGGCAACCACGACCAATATACCCGAAGATCGCAGCGGAACCTGCGCTTTTACCGCTTCTTTCAAAACCAGCGCCGCGCTCTCGAGCATCCCCTCAACTTTTTTTCGTTGCCTGAGCATGGGATCGAGGTACACCGCCTGCAAAAAGGATGGTGGTGCATCGCTCTCGACACAGCGCCGCCCACCTCTCTGACCTCTTCCAACGGCCTTTTTTCTGCTTCCGTGGAAAAATATCTGGAAGAAGCGCTGCGAGCGCTGCCAAAGAATGAGCGAATCCTCGTGCTGAACCACTTTCCGTTCTTCGAAAACGATCAATCGCTGCATCGCCTGATCAATGCCGAGCGCTTGCGCGCCCTTCTCGAAAAATTTCCCAACGCCTGCCTCTATCTGCACGGCCATACCCATCGCCATATGATCGCCGATCTAAGACCCAATAATCTCCCCCTCATCCTCGATGCAGGCTGCCCCATCCAAAAGCCCCAAAGCACCTGGAATCTCATCGATCTGAATGAAGAGGGCTGCGAAGTGTCGGGATACCTTTGGAACGATCGATCCTGGCAGGTATTCAAGCAATCCTCTTTTCAATGGCGTGAATTATGAGCGAGCCGTGGTTCAAAGAAGGCCTCCGATTTAAATGCACGGGATGCGGTAAATGCTGCACGGGATCGGATGGCTATGTATACCTTTCCCCACAGGATCTCTTTTCCCTCTCCAGCCATCTCGATATTTCCATCCAGGAATTCATCGACCGCTATACCCGCATCGTCGACGGCCATCTGTGCCTTCTCGACGCTCCCGGCTCGGACAAATGCATCTTTTTAAAAGACAACCGCTGCGTTGCCTACGAGTCGCGGCCCATCCAGTGCCAGGCCTTTCCGTGGTGGCTGCACACTTTAAAAACGCCCGAAAACTGGCGCGATGCGGCTCAGAATTGCGAAGGGATCAATCATCCCGACGCTCCTCTCATCGAAGGCACGAAAATCGCACAGCAATGCATGAGATATATCGATAATCTCATCGAGCAGAATAACGACATCGACTATACTCAGTAAAAAAATAGTTCATTCATGGATCCCACTGTTCAAGAGCGCGTCCAGCGATGGCTGAACGGCCCATACGATGCCGAGTTCAAATCACAGATCCTGCGCATGGAAAAAGAAAAACCGTCGGATCTCGTCGACGCTTTCTACCGCGATCTTTCATTTGGCACCGGCGGCATGCGCGGCATCATGGGCGTCGGCACAAACCGGATAAATATCTATACCGTGCGCTTCGCAACGCAAGGCCTGGCGAACTATCTCGCTAAGCGGCCCCAAGAACTTCCTCTGCGCGTTTTTATCGGCTACGACGTGCGGATCCACTCGCGTCTCTTTGCGGATGAAACGGCGCGCGTTCTCGCCGGCAACGGCATCGAAGCCTTCATTACAGAAGACATCTGCCCGACTCCCCTCGCCTCATTCGGCTGCCGCCATGAAAAATGTTCGGCGGCCGTCATGATCACCGCATCGCATAACCCGCCTCAGTACAACGGCTACAAAGTATTTTGGAGCGATGGCGCCCAAGTCGTCCCTCCCCATGACAACGGCATCATCGCCGAAGTGCGGCTCGTCTACAGCCCCGATCAAGTCCGTCTGGCCCCGATCACTCATCCGCTGATTCATTGGGTGAACGGCCATATCGACGAGGCGTACTTTTGCGAGCTGGACCGCCTGCACTACTATCGCTTGCACGACAATCCGTCATTGAAGATCATCTACACCAATTTGCATGGAACCGGCCTGCGGCTAATCCCTCGCGCACTCCAGCGGCGAGGTTTTCTTCCCCCTCGCCTGGTCGAACAGCAACAATCGCTCGATGGCCGCTTTCCGTTCGCCGTATCGCCCAATCCCGAGGAAGAATGCGCTCTTTTGCTCGGAACCGAGCAGCTGATGAATGAAGGGGCCGATGTGCTCCTCGCCACCGATCCCGATGCCGATCGGCTCGGCGTCGTAGTGCGCGACCATTCCCAAGCCGTACGGCTGAACGGCCATCAAATCGCTTGTCTTTGTCTCGCGCATATCGCATCTCTCATGAGGGCCAGAGGCGAGCTGCCGCCTAATGCCGCCTTCATCAAAACCATCGTAACGACCGAAATGGCCCGCAAAATCGCAGAAGATTTTGGCATCCAGTGCTTCGATGTTCTCACCGGCTTTAAATATATCGCCGAGCTCATCCGCGAATGGGAAACTAGCAAGAGAGAGCAGCAATTTTTGTTCGGCGCCGAAGAGTCGCACGGCTATCTCGCTGGCACCTTCGTCCGCGATAAAGACGCCATTGGCGCCGCCTGCCTTCTCAGCGAGGCCGCGCAGTGGGCCAAAGATCAAAACCGCACGCTCATCGACCGCCTTTACGATTTGTACCGCACCTACGGCGTTCATCGGCAAGCGCTTTTCACGCTGGCCTTTGCCGACAGCCCGCAAGGCATGGAAAAGATGCAAACCGTGATGACAAATTTACGCCAAAATCCACCGACCCAGATTCTGGGCCGCCACGTCGTGCGCCTCGACGATTATTTAAAACCCCATCCGCTCTCCTCTTTACCTGTATCGGATGTGCTGAGCTTCTGGCTCGATGACCAAAGCAAGCTGGTGATCCGGCCATCCGGTACGGAGCCCAAGATCAAGATCTATGCCGAAGTGTGCGATCCGCCCGAGCGGCAGGTCGATGACAGCATCGCCCGCTGCGATCAACGTCTGAACGACCTCATCAAATCCCTCCATGAATCTTTCAGCTGGAAGAACGAATCCCAGGCCCAATGACCTGGGATTCTTTTTGGTTTACAAAAACTTCCACTCCTCCATTTTAGGGAGATCGACGGCCAGGTTTTTGCTCTTCGGTACGCAAAAAACATTCGTCTCCTGGTAATCTCCATGGAAATTGGTCCGGTCGCCTTTAAAATTTTCCGGATTAAAACTGACTGCATGATGCAGATAGACGTCGTAACCGAGTTCCTGGATCAGTTTAGCCAGATTTTGCGAGTGGACCGTGGGATGATATTCCGAATAGATCAGCGGCTGAAATTTCTCAATGCACCGCACCGCTCCCATGATCACTTCCGGCTCACTGCCTTCGACATCGATTTTAATGAGGTCGATGGATGCGAAGCCATAATCATCCAGCGCGCGCGACTGAACCGGATACCCTCCCTCCGCACTCATCCCAACAAGCCCAAAATTATATGGATTTTGATAATCCACGTAAGGGAAGTGGATCAAGCCGCTCGAAGAGCTGATCGCAACATTGCTGGCAGAGACATGAAAATGCTCATTTAAAGCAATATTGGCGCATAGCAGATAAAATATGATGGGCTGCGGCTCAAAGGCGATCACACTTCCCTGGGGACCCACCGCATTCGCAAAGAACAGCGTATGAGTGCCAACATTGGCTCCTACATCAATGCACACTCCACCGTAAGGGATATAAGCGGACAGAAAATCCATTTCAGACTGCGACCATTCGCCATATTGCTCCAGGCTTTTGCCCAAAATATAATCGTTTTGATTATAGAGCATCTTTCCATAGCGGGTATCAGTAAACCGGTTATGTCGTTGCGCCATATCAATCCTACTCCGGCATCAATGGTAAATCGATCATCAATCCCTTGCTTTTAGGAACGCAAAAAATGTTCGACTCGGTATAGCCATTAAAACAATCCTCATTACACTTTTTAAAATTCCTGGGATTGTATGCCGACGATATATGTTGGTAGACGTCGTAATCCATCGACTGCATCAATTGGACCAGATCCTGCGATTGATCATGCGGATTATATTCCATATATACGAACGGCTCATGCATGCGGATGGCCTGCGCTGCGCCATTGATCACTTCGGGCTCCAGCCCCTCGACATCAATTTTGATCAGATCCAGCGACGGCATCGCAATATCATCCAAAGATCTCGCTTCGACGGGATATCCTTCAAAGCGGTTCACCGCCACTGCGCCAAAATTATTGGAGTGCCGATAATCCACTTCGTTGATTTGAACCAGCCCCGCTGTCTCATCGACCGCCAGATTGAACGCGCGGACATTGAGAAAATTGTTGAGAGCGACGTTGGCGCAAAGCAGCTGAAACATGACTTGCTGCGGTTCGATTGCGATGACGATCCCATTGGGTCCTACCGCATCGGCGAAATAGAGAGTATGCGTGCCAATATACGCCCCGACATCCATGATAATGCCGCCGACCGGAATGTAGGGCGTCAAAAACTCCAATTCCGCCTGCGCCCATTCGCCATATTCTTCCAAACTTTTTCCGATAAAATAATCGTTTTGATTATAAAGCATTTTCCCGTAACGGGTATTGGTCATTTTATTTAACTTTTGATTCATAAACACCTTTTATTTAATGATTTATTAACTCTTAAACACTTCAGCCCATCCGGCCGCAATTTTTTCCCAGGTATACTCCTGTAAAACGAATTCTTGCATTTTCTGGCGCTCATCCAGCTGGATCTTCTCCGCCTGGCTCATCGCTTTCAAAAGAGTTGCGAGATAGTCTTCCGGCCTCTGACAGCGAAATCCGTGGCGCACCGTCTCGGACAACACAGAGCCCTCGATGATGACAGGAATCGCCCCGCCCATTTGTGCGCGGATCCCCGATGTGCAAAACGTTTCCGGCATGATGCAGGGATAGGTCCAAAATGAGGTATTGCTATAAGCCTGATTGAGCTCAGCATGCCCGACCAGTCCGTGTTCCTTGACGTCCTGCAGTGCAGGAAGTGTCTTCCGCATCCACGCTTCTTTGGCCGGCGCTAGACAGCCCCAGTGCTGCCATCCGTAGTAAATATCCAAAGTCGCTTTTGGGTAATGCTGTTTGACGGCCGGCCAGATCCTGAGCATGATCTCGAGGCCGCGGGCGTAATTGGATCCATAAATGCAGGAATAGGGATTCTCTCGCTCCTGGGCAGGGCCAAATTCCTCGGGATTGATCGCATTCCCAAACGAACGAGTAAATCGGGCAAACTCCGGAGTGAGGGACATCCATTGTTTTCTTTGCCATTGCGACACCCACAAACAATCGTCGAAAGCGAACACCTGATCCGGGCGCACTTTTTCATGCAAAGTATCCTCTGGCCAAAGATAAACCTTTTTCGCGCACCTTTTTAGCTCTTTGCCAATCCCGGGCATGCGCCAGGAAACAGCAATATCCATCGAAAATTGATGAATCTGATTGAGATCGATAAAACGCGGATTCGCTCCCACGGCAGAATGAACCGATCCTCGCGGCGGATCAGCAAACACGATGACCTGATAGCCCAAAGCGGCCAGTTTTTGCGAAACATAAATAACAGCTTCTTCCGAGCCGGCAATCCCGCGATTAATTGTATCGGGATCCCACGGATTTAAAGCCGGGACTTTATAAGTAACAATTCCAATCGTTTCCATTATTATACCTTTTATACCGAACGTGATTCGAAAATCGGGAATTGGGCAAGAAGGCGCCCTGAATTCGAGCCAGGCTTGCTGGCGCCGAAGCAGCCCAACTTGAATAAGTTGGGCGATGCAGGCGGGCTCGAAGACAGAGGCTGCCGACGCCGCCGAAAACCGATTTGCGAAGCATGTTCGGTATATATTTGATTGCGAAACGGATCAAAAACTGGCAATGCAATGTTCTTTTCGCTGGCTTCCCGGATATCCGGCGGGAGCGTCTCCACCGCAAGAAGATGTCTCAGGGCCTCGTACGCCTCCTGAAATTCTCCGATCGCAGCAGCGCATTCCGCCAGCTGATAATAAAGGCCATATTCATTTATTTTAAACTGATTATAATAAAAATCGTTTGTGTCTGAAATCGAAATCGCACTTTTAGAAAACAAATAACCAAGAATGTGACACTTAATACCCATGTAATAATTCGCTAAACTAAAAAACGGTTCGGCGCGCGTCGGCCGAAAAAGGTAAGCTTTTACAAAACTCTTTAAAAACACCTCCGGCGGCATGCCGAGGTGCTGTTGAATAATTCCTAATCGATAGAGCGAGTAATAAATTTCAAAATTGGAATCATTGATTGCGATGCGCTGATCGAAGTATTTCAAAGCCAATTCATATTCTTTGGCCGCTTCGTACGTCCCCGCGAGATGATAGATATATCGCGTGTTTTGAGGATCATTTTGAAGAGCCTCTTCCATCACCTGCGCATCCATTAGATATTTCTTTTGCAAATCCTTTGATCGAAAGCCGTCATGCGTCGCCTGAATATAGGCCTCTTCCAAAAAATGGCCGCGGTGAGCGAAGAGACAATCGATCGATTCGTGGATAACGCCGTCCCATTTCCAATCGAATCGGCCATTCACGAAAAGCACGCGCTGAGAGATGCTGCTCCCATGATGATAGGCGGCTGCGTAAAAATCTTCCGTCAGCTCGGGCAACTGGAGGGCATCGCGATAGACGAGCCATTCATCCGCGTCGATAAACAATAGATAGTCTCCGCGCTCCTTCCCCAGGGCCAGAGCTTCATTGCGGTTGTGCGCAAAATTAACCCAGGAACGCTCATGGAGTTCCCCTGGGATGTCTTGTAAGCATTCTTGAATGATCGCCTGCGTTCCATCGTCCGATCCCGTATCAACGATGACCCAATAATCGATGATTCCTTTCACGGAATCTAAACATCTTCGAATGACCGCGCTTTCATTTTTTACGATCATATTCAAGCAAATCGTTTTCTTTTCCATGATTCAATCAACCCCGATACGAATCAAACAAAGGCAAAGCCAGGTTTTTTTCGCTGGCTTCCCGAATATCTGAGGGAAGATTTTCAACGAGCAAAAGCTGTTTCAGCGCCTCGTACGCTTCCTGATAGTTCCCAATGCGCCCGGCGCATTCGGCTAACTGATACAAAAGACCATAATCATTGATAGCGAACTGATTATTGAAACAATCTTTCGTATCGGAAATCATAAGAGCGCATTTTGAAAACAGATAACCCAAAAGATAGCAATCGTTTTTCATATAATGATCCGCCAGGCAAAAAAATGGCTCGGCGCGCGTCGGCCTACATAAATAAGCGCGAATATAGCTCTGAATGAACTCTTCGGTTGGAAATCCCAGCTCCCGCTCGATCACCGCCTTTTGATACAGGGAGAAAAAAACCTCGAGCGTTGAATCGCCTAGAGCGATCCGCTGATTAAAATACTTCAAAGCCCGCTCAAGATTTCCCGCAGCAGCGTACGATCCGGCCAGATGAAAGACATAGCGCTTGTTCGTGGGATCATCCTGAATGGCCTGTTCGAGAATTTGCGCGTCGGATAAAAATTTTTCCAACAGATTTTTTGAACGGAATCCTTCCTGCGTTGCGAGAACATATGGATCCTCCAAAACGGCTTCATGCAAAGCTTCCGGGCACATGATGGCTTCATGAACAATGCCCTCCCACTTCCAATCGAGTTGGGAATGAACCAGCAAAATGCGCTGATCCATGCGGGTGCCATGGCGATGGGCAGCGAGATAATAATCATCTACAAGATCCGGCCATTTTATCTCGCCTCGAAAGACGAGCCGATCATCGGCATCGAGAAAAAGAAAATAATCGCCATGATCCTTTGCCAGAGCCAGGGCTTCATTGCGGTTGTGCTCGAAATTGACCCAGAGACGCTCGTGAAGTTCCCCCGGAATCCCTTTTAGAACGTCCTGAACGATCGCCTGGGTTCCATCTGTCGATCCCGTATCTACAATGACCCAATAATCGATGATCTCTTTTACTGAGTCTAAACATCTTTGAATGACCGCACTTTCATTTTTCACGATCATATTTAAACAAACAGTCTTTTTTATCATGATTTCCTTAATACGTATTAAACGTTATTTAAAAACATAGCGTAAATAAATATTATTTAATAGCAATAGATGTTTATTGCTAAACTTTCTGAGGATATTTGACGCGGATGTGATGAGTTAACAGGAGAGACTTGACGAGCTTGGCTTTGACGCGGCTGAGCTCTTCGAACGTGATATTGCATTCATCGAACTGGCCGTCTTCAGCCTTTTCGGAAACGAGCCGGTCGACCATTTTCAATAGCGTTGATTCGCTGACGTCTTCCCATGAGCGCGACGCGGCTTCGACTGCATCGCAGATCATGATAATGGCCGCTTCTTTAGAGCGCGGCTTCGGACCGGGATAACGGAATTGGGATTGATCGACGTCATCTTTGCGATTTCCTTTCAGCTCGAGCTGCTTGCAATAAAAATAGTAGACCAGGGTTGTTCCATGGTGCTGACGGATCACGTCGATGAAAGACTGCGGCAAATGATACTGGCTGGCGAGCTCTTCGCCATCGCTGACATGGGAAATAATGACTTGCGCCGATTCATAGGGCGTCAAGAGCTGATGGATATTGACGGAAGATTGCTGATTTTCCGAATAAAACTGCGGATTGGGAATCTTGCCGATATCATGATAGAGAGTCGCAACGCGGCACAGCAGTCCATTCGCTCCGATGGAAACAGCGCACGATTCGGCGAGATTGGCAAGAACCAGGCAATGCTGATATGTTCCCGGCGCTTCCATCGCCATCTTTTGAAGCAACGGGCTGCACGGATCCATATATTCCATCAACGTCATGTCGGTCAGGACATGAAAAATAGTCTCCAAAACCGGCAATAGACCCACTACGAGAACGGACGATGCCATCAGAAAGAAAAACGATGCGGCGACATCGTTGATAAATAATAAACTCCCAAGATGCCCTTCGCTCAGCGTGAAAGTAAAGAGAATGGGAATGGAGCCAAGCCACGCTTTAAAATAGATCGCAAACACTTCCTTTCGCTTTCGCAAATGGCGCGCGAAGAGAATGACGAGGATCGAAGTGATCAGATTCAAGAGCAAAAAGCGGCTATGGTCCACCGCCAGGCTAACAGAAAGAATGATCGAAATAAACGTAGCGGCGAATAACGCAATATTGGGCGAAAGAAGAATGCAAATCAAACTAGCCGCGAACGGCGCGATGATCGGGTAGCGGACATTCTCGAAAAAAGGACTGGCGCTCTTGATCAGCGCGTATTCAGTCATTTTTGCAAAAAACAAAGTCAGCAGCACAATGCAAACAACCATAGATAACTGCTGCAGCGAGCGCGTAAAAGTTTGCCGACTAAGGTGAAAATACAGACCGCTGATCGCGACAAAAATCAGCGCCAGCAAAAGACTCGAAACGATGGGCAATAGCTCCCATACCTTGCGGCTGTCGGATATCGCCTGTTTCATGGCCTGCATCATGGTTAAATGGCGCGAGACGATCCTTTCTCCCGGCTCGATCAGCCGAGTCCCTGCTTGCACGCGAGTGAATTTCTCCGGCACAGTCTTACTGACCGCTCCCCGAATGAATCGCTCCTGAGCCGTGTCCTGCATCAAATCCCAGCTCTGGATCTGAAACATCTTGACGACATAGGCAATCGTTTCCGGATGAAATGCATCGCTCTGATCGATCCGCAAAGCCGCTATGCTCCAAAATTCATCGGGAAGAATATGCGCTAAGCCCGGTCCTTCAGGGATAAACTCGTAATAGGAGGCGTCAGGAAGCGATAGCTCTTTAATCACCTGGAGCGTTCGCGCGTCGGTAAAACGAGCTTCAAGCAATAGAGATTCCATCTCGTCAATCGCTTTATACATCTCCTCGAACGTGCTGGCCGGAGCCGCAGAGTGCCAATCCTTGGTATGGATCAGAGTATTTTCCAACTCATGGCTCTCCTCGCGAATTTGCCTCGAATCCAGTTGAAAGAGCAACCCGACATCCTGCATCGCCTGCTGCTTGAGAATGATCGTACTCTCATAATCGGGGAATTCAAAATCCGTTTGAGCGACGATGTAGCGATTGGCGGCCGTATTGAGTTCGAGGACCTCGAGCCTGACTTCGCGAAAATGCAAAAAAAGGGCCAAACAAAATGTGCAGACAAAACAGATAAACAGACGCCAGCCGCGGTCGTTGACCGACAACCAATGCATTAAACCGACATTTGGAGCGGATGGCTGGTCTTTCATTAATCTCATCCTTCTGGACGCGAAAACAATAAAAACAGTATACTACAAATAGCGCTTAAAAACACAACCATCTGTATTTTAATGAAGTACCTTGTTTTAGCCCGACGCTACCGCCCCCAGACCTTTTCCGATGTCATCGGCCAGGAGGCGATCATCACAACTCTGAAAAACGCCTTGCGTTTCGAAAGAGTCGCCCACGCCTATCTGTTCTGCGGCTCGCGCGGCATCGGCAAAACGACCGTTGCGAGGCTGTTTGCCAAAGCATTGAATTGCCAGGCGCTCTCTACAGACCATGAGCCCTGTAATCAATGTCCATCCTGTCTCGAGATCCTCTCCGGGCAGTCGCTCGACGTCATAGAAATCGACGGTGCGTCCAACCGCGGCATCGACGATATCCGGCAGCTCAATGAAACGATCGGCTATGCGCCGAGCCATGGCAAATACAAAATTTATATTATCGACGAAGTGCATATGCTCACCAAGGAGGCATTCAACGCTCTCCTAAAAACTCTGGAAGAGCCGCCTGAGCGCGCCAAGTTCTTTTTTGCGACAACCGAGCCGCACAAAGTTCTTCCTACGATTGTGAGCCGCTGCCAGCGCTTCGATTTGCAGCGCATTGCGCAGGCAGAGATCGCCCGCAAGCTCACGGCCATCGCGGCCGATCTGAAGCGCGAGGCGACAGCGGAAGCGATCCATCTCATCACGACATTCGCCGAAGGCTCTCTGCGGGACGCCGAGTCGCTGTTCGACCAGATCCTCTGCTTCACGGATGAACAAGTCCGGGCCGAGCATGTCCGAAATGTTTTGGGACTCGTGCCCGACGAACTGCTCTTCGAGCTGGACACTGCCTTCAGCGAGGGGCGCGCTGCCTTTGCCTTTGAAATGGTCGATCGTCTCTTTCAAATGGGCAAAGATTTGGGGCATTTCACCGAACAGCTCATCGGCCATTACCGGCGCCTGACTGTAGCCAAAACGATGGGAACAGCCTCTCTCCATCTGCCGGAGCCTCTTTTGTCGCATGTGATCGCCTCCACCAAACTCTACACGCCATCCCAGCTCTTTCATATCCTGGAAACGCTTCTTACGGGATTCGCTCAATTGCAGCGAAGCTCCATGCAGCGCGTCAGCCTCGAATCGATCCTCTTACAGATTTTGCGCAGCAAAAACCGCATTCCCGTCGAAGTGCTGGTGCGGCGCCTCAGCGAACTCGAGCAAAAGCTGCTCGATCCGGCTGCGCCCGTTTCTCAGCCCATTCATATCCCCGCACCATCCTCGCTGCCGCTCGAGATAAAATCGGCTCCGACTTGCCATGAAGAAAAAATCCCGCAAATTAGTCCGGACAAAGACGCCAGACCGCAAATTCTAGCTACAAAAGCACCCGAGCCAATAATAGAGAATGCGTTGCCCGCCGCCCCTCCGCTTGAACCGCCGCTCGAAATGAAATCCGTTCCTTTCAATCCTCTTCTGACTCGCGTCGAAGAAAAAACCGCCAACGCACCGCAAATCAAACCGGAAAGAGCCGCCGCGCCCTCACCGGCCCATGAAGCGGGCCGCTACGAGACTCTTTTGCGCTTTGCCGCCGTCGAGCTCGAAGGCACAATAAAAAATTGACAAACCGGGATACTAATCCCAAACCATTATTCTTCAATAATTTGCAATAGCTCAATATAAACACAAAGTGGTACCAAATTATTGTTCAGTTCGAGTATAACTCTTGAACAGCAAATCTAATAGATGGCACCCGGAGATAGTATGGGCAGTGGATTTTCCAAAATGAAAAAACAGGCCAGAATGATGCAAGACCAGTTTGGCCAAATGCGCGAGAACCTTCAAAAAACAGTTGTAACAGGCAGCGCAGGCGCAGGCCTGGTCACCATTACTCTCGACGGAGAAAAATCGCTAAAAAAAATCGACATCAAGCCGGAGTGCGTGAACCCGAATGACATCGAGGGGCTACAGGATCTGATCATCGCGGCATTTGAAGATGCTGCCAGTAAAGCTGAAAATTCATCATCGATGAAAATGCCGGGGCTTTCGTTTTAGACGAGCGCTGCTTAGCGGGGCCTTTTTTATAATTTAGCAACTGTCAAATCTTTTTCATCAAAAGACGCTGTCTTCTCAACCTCTGCACTCTGTGGTAATATTTTTTTTACCCGTTGAGGGAAGAAATTCTTTCTTCCAGAAAATGTTTCAGATCATCTGCGCAATAATACTCCAGCGCCTGTTCGGCGAGCTGGCAGGCGTCGAGAATACGCCATTTGCGGATGATATGCTTGACAAGGGGAATGTTGCGCGAAGCGACGGAAAATTCTCGGATGCCAAGGCCGAGCAATAGAGGGATCATTACCGGATCGGCGGCGCTCTCGCCGCAGAGCAGCAGCGGCTTTTTGAACCGGCTGGAAGAGGCAATGATCATCCGAATGAGGCGCAGAATGCTCGGATGGGCGGGGCTGTAGATATTCGAAGTGAGAATATTATTCCGGTCGGCCGCCAATACATATTGGACCAGATCATTCGTGCCAACGGAGAGAAAATCGGCCTCTTTGGCCAGTGCATCGCACAATAGAGCGCTGGACGGCACTTCGATCATGCATCCGATCGGAATCGAGCGCGCCACCTTCATCCCCTTGCGCCGCATCTCGGATGAGATCTTGGCGACGCGCGCACGGACTTGTCTCAGTTCGGAAACATCCGAGACCATCGGAATCAAAATATGCACATCGCCATATTGGCTGGCGCGAAGACAGGCGCGCAGCTGTGCATCGAGAAGCTGGGGAAAGCGGAGCATAAAGCGGATCGCGCGGCATCCGAGCGCCGGGTTGGGTTCGTTGCCGAGCGCCGCAAAATAATGGGCGTCCGGGCTGGCGGGCTCGAAGTCGAACTTTTTATCGCCACCGACATCATAGATGCGGATGACCAGCGGCCGGCCCTCCAGGCGCTGCGCCATCTTCCGATAGATCGCCGTCTGCTCATCTTCTGTCGGAAAGCGCTTGCGGGAAAACAGAAGGTATTCAGTGCGCATCAATCCCACTCCGGACGCGCCATGGCGGATCGCAAAATCGATCTCGCGCAGCTCTTCCAAATTGGCGAAAATACGAACCTGATACCCGTCGATCGTTTCACCCTTTAAATGAGTCGCGCTCTGCATCAGGCGGAAATTCTGCAGCTGTCCCTTTTTGAGACTCTGATATTTTTTTAGAGTTTGCGAAGTGGGGTTGACGATAACAATCCCCTGCGTTCCATCGACGATCACCATTCCCGCGTCGAATCGCCTGAATAGCTTGATATCGACGTGAGCCACATAAGGAATCCCCTTGGCGCGGGCAATAATGGCGGCGTGGGAGGTAATACCCCCCGACGCCGTGACAAACGCCCCGATTTGCCCCGCGCTCGCTTCAACTGTATCGGATGGAACCAGATCGTGAGCTAAAACAATCGAATTGGTAGGAACAGAGCAAAGGCGCATCGATTGAACGGGGCGCAAATGACCAAGAACCCGCCTTGAAACATCGATAATATCCCGCACTCTTTCCTGGAAATAGCCATCCTTGATGTTGCGAAAGCGCTTTTTATACTCATCAATGACGCCCAAAACGATCGACTCTGAATTTTTGCAGATCGCCCGGATCTTATCCTCCATGACAGATGTCATCAAAGGATCTTGCAGCATTTCAAGATGAGTCCCTAAAATATTCACAATTTCCGGAGGACCGTCGTTCAATGAGAGGTGCTGCAATCGTTCGACATCCTGACGGCTGAGATGCAGTGCCTGCCGATAGCGCTCCACTTCGGATTCAATGCAGTGTTTAGAAACGTTCGTTTCAGGAATATTGTCGTCGGTATTAGAAAAAAATAAAGGCAGTCCGATGCCAATCCCACGACTGATGGGAAGGCCCCGAAGGACAATTTCCTCATTTTTTTCCATCACTTTTCCCCGAACTGCTCCTCAAAAGCGCGCACCATTATTCTCATGGCCGCCTCAGCATCTTCTCCCTCAACCGAGACCACAATCTGAGAGTTTTTTCTGGCTGCCAACATCAATATACTCATGATGCTGCGCGCATTGATCGTCTCGCTTTTATAAGTAAAATAAACGGACGATTTCAATGGCTGAAGCATCTTGACGATGGCAGCAGCCGGTCGGGTGTGCAAACCCAACTGGTTTTTTACTTTTACCTTACACGTCAATTTAACAGCCATTATTTATTGCCTTTTATACACACACATTCGTTGTGTATATCATTTGATTGTCCTTTTCCGCTGTTTCTGGGCGATCGTGTCGAGCAATTTCGCATTGAATTCCTTGGCCGAGTTGTAGCCCATATCTTTTAATCGATGATTCAATGCGATCGTCTCCACAAGCAAAACCACATCTCTACCGGGTTTGACCGGCAGTACATGGTATGGAACGCTCGAGCCGAGAATATCGATGAATTTTTCATCCAGCCCTACGCGGTCATAAAAATGCTGGTCATCCCATTCTTCCAACTTGATCACGATATCGAGCTGTTTGTCCGGGCGCACACAGACAGCGCCATATAAATGGGCCACATTGATGATTCCAATCCCGCGAATCTCCATCAAATGCCTTGTAAGCTCCGGCCCCGATCCGATCAGATGATTTTCCTTTTTCTTGAGGCGGACGACGTCGTCGGAAACGAATCGGTGTCCCCGTTCGATCAACCCTAAAGCCGCTTCACTTTTACCAACAGATGACTCCCCCTGAATGAGCACACCGACGCCAAACAATTCGACCAGCGTTCCGTGGAGAGTGATGCCAGGAGAAAATTCCTCGAGCAAAAGAAATGTGATGCGGCTGAGCAGGCTGGTGGCCGTCGATTTGGCTCGAAACAGCGGAATGGATTTGCCTTCACATATCTGAAGAAGTTCTTTCGGCGGACGAAAATGAGTGACGATAACGGCCGGCGTAGACGGAGTTAAAATCGATTGCAGCCGCTCAAATCGCACTTTTTCGTCGAGCTGGCGCAGATAATCAATCTCGTTTCTGCCAAAAATCAGCAAACGGGCACTAGCAAATTTCTTCAAAAAGCCAGCCAGACTCAAGCCCGGGCGATGAACTTCCGCCTTCTGAATACGCCGGGACAATCCCTTGCGGCCGGCGATAATCTCAAGGCCGAGATCCTTTCCATGCTGCTCGTAAAGGTTCTGCACCAGATACATGAGCCGCCTTAATCTATGCTATTCCCTTCTAAATAGAAGGAAAGCCAGTCTAGAAACGTGGGAAAAGCAAAATGATCGGCCCACCTTTTCCGATCCGCATAATCGGATATTGTATAATCTATACCGGATAAATATACATTGCCCATTTCATTTCCTGGATACCATTCGTTAAAAAAGCATTGATACGAACCCAAACCATAAGATTCATAAAATGGAATTAATGCGCAGGGATCAATTGACACGTTGCCGGCTCTCAACGGGCGCTCGGCATCAAGATACTGATCCATCAACCGCTGTTTTGCATCCACGACCCGATCCACACTCAACAATCCAAGCTCGGACAGTTTTCCAAACCCATTATGAATGCGTAAAAAAGCGAGGTAATCGCGGGGAAACGGAGTCGCAACCCTGCTTTTTAATTCGTCGATTGCTGATTCATTGCAAGGAGGCAGACCGCGGAAAAAACTTCGGTTGTCTTTCAAACTATAGACCATTTCGACCGACCACGGCCCTTGTTTTTGGGACTGGGTCAAAACAACCGTGATATCTTCGATTTTTCTGAAAAAATCCTCTAAGAAAAGATGAAATGATGGATGGTAGGGAAGAAGATTAAGCCAAAAGTCGCGGACAAATTCAATGCGGTCTTCCGCCGGAAGATGGCACAACTCAAACCATCCGCGAGGAAGACGGCTGCATTTTGCACTGGCTTCCTCCCAGCTCTGTTGGTCAACAGTTAGAAAAAGTGCAGAGCTGAAAAGGCCCTCTTCTTTTCCTTCGGTTCGATAAAAATCGCGCACCAACGTATTCATTTGACTCGCAAACTGCTCTAAATAAAAACCTTCCTAAAACACTCCGTTTATGATTATTTTTATAAAGATGCACCACAACGAGCTGACATCTCCGTGTACATTTTGACATTGTACTGAAATAATTAAAATGCTTTTTTTACGTTTATTCTTTCTTAACGTTGAAAAAAAATCATCGGATCGTGAAAAGTCTCGTGGTATAATCGCATCTACCTAAGGAGACGTTTTGTGGCAGCGACAAAAGTCATCATTCTAGGCGGAGGGTTTGCCGGACTGAGCGCAGCAAAGGTTCTCGGGAAATCCACGTTCGACGTATGGCTGATCGATCGAGCCAACCACCACCTTTTCCAACCGCTGCTCTATGAAGTCGCCACGGCCGCACTATCTCCTGCGGATATCGCCACGCCGATCCGTGAAATTTTGTCGAAATACAAAAACATCAATGTGTTGATGGGCGAGGTGATTTCCATCGACAAAGAAAACCGCATCATTGCTCTTCGCAACGGCGAAAAGATCGGATACGACTTTTTGATCATCGCTCTTGGCGCGCGCCATTCCTATTTCGGCCAGAACGAATGGGAAAAAAATGCACCCGGACTCAAAACTCTCGCAGATGCTTTGAAGATCCGCGAAAAAATTCTGATCTCATTTGAAAAAGCGGAACGATGCGGCAATCAATCACTCGCGCTGCAATATCTCAATTTTGTCATCGTCGGCGGCGGCCCGACCGGCGTCGAAATGGCAGGCGCTATCGCAGAAATCGCAACGAATAGCCTAATTCAAAATTTTCGGCATATCGATCCGTCCCAGGCGAAAATTTTTCTCATTGAAGGTCTGCCGATAATTCTTTCTTCTTTTCCCGAAGAGCTCTCGCAAAAAGCGCAGCGATATCTCGAAAAAATGGGCGTTCAAGTAATGACGAATCGCCGCGTGAGCGACATAACCGATCAGGGAGTTTCCATCGGCGATCCATTGAAGAACTCCTTCCTAAAGGAAGGAGATTCTTCGAGCAAGCTGTTCATCCCCAGCCAAAACATTATCTGGGCTGCTGGCGATCAGGCATCTCCTATTTTAAAAACTTTGAGCACGCCGCTGGACCGCCGGGGCCGCGTCCTCGTCGATCCCGACCTAAGCATTCCCCATCACCCGGAAATCTTTGTGATCGGCGATGCGGCCAGCCGTCAATTACCAGCCACGGCAGCCGTGGCCAACCAACAGGGGCGATATGTTGGTAAACTCCTGCTGAGCCATCAAAAAAAAACCGAGCGCGCGCCATTCCGGTACCTGGACATAGGCATGCTCGCCGCGATCGGCAAAACAAAAGCGATCGGATCGTATAAAAATTTCCGGTTCAGCGGCTTTTTCGCGTGGATGATCTGGGGCTTTGTGCATGTCGCGTATCTCGAGGGCTTCCGCAACCGTCTTTCCGTATTGATGCAATGGTTTTTTTCATTTTTCACCGGCCAGCGCGACGCTCGTCTGATCTATCGATCGATCGACGAAGAGCTTCCTAAACGATGAAGAATATTCATCGCGCTTTTTGGCAAGAGCATCCGGCCATGGGTTTTGGCATCAGTGCTCTTCTCGGCGCTCTTCTTTTCTTTTATGGCGCCATCGTCCCCGCGATAATATGGATCCTGTATCTTTTATTCCTTTTTCCAGCAAAAGCCCTGGTTCACGCGTTCATTATATGCCTGATCGCCACTCAGTCCTATCTGCTATATTCAAATCGCCCCTCTCCCGGCCCGGGGCGGGCCGTTTTTTCCATTCATAGCGTCCAGCTCCATGCATCCCCCTTTCAAAAAGGCTGGCTCTACCGCGGCACTCTAACGGCTTTTCAATCGGACAATCAACAATGGCGAATCCACCTTCCCTGCAGTCTCGCGTATTACGGCAAAGCCGTGGACCGCCCCCGAGCTGATGCGGACTATGTGCTGACGGGACAGCTGCGGCAACGCAGTTCATTCGATTTCACATTCAAAGCAAATTCCTGGGAAAAAATTCCTTCGACCTGGAGCCTGGCTGAATGGAGATACAGCGCCAAGCAGCATATTCACAGGGTACTCACTCAACATATCCACGATCCACGCACCGTGGCTTTTCTCGCCGCTCTCTTTACCGGCGATATCGAAAACAGGATGCTGCAATTCGAATTCGGCCGCATCGGCCTGCAGTATCTGCTGGTCATCTCGGGCTTTCATTTCGCCATATTGATGGCATTCGTTACTTTCGTCTTGCGATCGATCCTGCCGTCCAGGATCAAGCTTTGGGTATTGCTTTCGATCATCTGCCTTTATTATCTTTTTGTCGGCAATTCGCCGCCGGTGCAGCGCAGTTTTTTCGCCGCCGCCATATTTCTAGCGGGCCAGCTTCTAAATCGGCGCGCATCCGGCCTCAATATTCTGGGGGCCTGTCTTCTCATCGAAACCGCCATCGACCCGATCATCGCCATGAGCGTGGGGTTCCAGCTGAGCTTTTTGAGCTGTTTCGGTATTTTTCTGTTTCATCAACCTTTGCGCCGCTTCCTGTCTATTTTTTTCCCCATGCGAAGGTTCCATGAGACGGTTAAACTCCCACCCTTGGCCCAATGCGCCTATATCCTCACATCATTTTTTCATCGCGCCCTCTGCCTCACCTTGGCCGTCAATCTCGCCCTATGGCCCCTTCTTCTGGCCCATTTCCACCGATTTCCCTGGCTGAGCCTCGTATATAATCTCTTTACCCCCGGGTGGACCGCTCTGTCCTTGTTCCTGCTGCTCCTGGCTCTGACGGTCTATGCCGCCATTCCCGTACTGGGCCTACCCCTGTTTCAGCTCGCCCATCTTGTTTCCAAAAATCTTCTTGATCTCATTGCGAATCCACCCACACTGATGGACTACGGCATCTCGAGTCCTTTTCCCGGATGGGCCCTGGCGCCCTACATTATTTTTCTTTTATTTGCTGGAATCCACCTGAAGCCATTGACTAATTTAGATTCTTTGAAGTAAAAATGATGGGTTTTGTAGTATATCTTCCACCGAATGGCGATCGTAGCTCAGTTGGTTAGAGCGTTGGATTGTGGATCCAAAAGTCGCGGGTTCAAATCCCGTCGATCGCCCTCTTTTCCCATCAGAGGGGATTCTTGAATTTTGGAAGAATGAGCACGTTTTTGCCCTCAAAAACGATGGCGAGATAGAGAATGCGCACTATGTTGCGATCCAGAAGTTCAGATGCGTACTTTTTTTCTTCGATTTGCAGTAGAGCAGAGTTTGCTGCGGTCATCATATCCATTTTTTTAAATGGACCGATCTTTTTAAACTCCATGACGATGCCCAAGTCATGTTTGTTTTTAGGGATGAGCATTACATCATACCTTCCCAGCCCGCTTTCCCGATTTGATTTCACTTCATATTGATCTTTAAGGCCTATTAACATTCCCAAAACAAAGGCATGGTAGATTTTTTCCGGCTCGCTGCCAGATGCATCAAAAGTGCTTGCTGACGAAAGGACGAATTCCTGAAAAATCTGGGAAAATGTATCCACATCGCCTGTAATCAGGGAGGAGAGAAGCATCCGATATTTATGCTCATTCAAACTCCTTTCAAACCAGTCGAGAATCGTCGATTTGTACAGTTCCTTCACTTCAGCATTGGGGATATATAAACGGCAAAGATTGCCGTGTAAGACTGAATCAGTGGTCAGATACCCGCTGTAAAGGAGTAAAGCCCAAATGGCATTCGGCTTTTCCTCGAGATCCGTGAAGACAAAACCCTCTTCAATTTTTTTCTCGACATATCCCCCCTGTAAAAGCTCCTCTATTTCCGTTTTCAGTTCACTGGTGCCTTGCGTCAAGCACTGCTGCATGAGCGTATTATCGCTTGAATTGACCCAGTAAGGAAGAATGTTTCCCTTTTTGGCGCAGCAATTAAGAACAGACCATGGATTATATATGTGTTTACATGACCCGACACAATACCCGTCATACCATTTTGTGATTTCTGAAAGATTTTCGGTAAGATCATAGCTGGCCAAAAACACCTTTACTTCAGATTCCAATAGGCCAAATTTGTCCTGGAATTCCTCATTCAATAGAGAAAATGTGGAGATATTATTCGCTCCTGAAAAGATGCTTTCTTTGGCAATGCGCAAAATACCCGTGAGAGCGCCTCGTTCCAGATAATTGTTATCCTTCAAGCCTCCTGAGAGAAGATTACGCAAAAAATCAATCAGGCGGCGATAGAATTTCCCTGTGTAGGCGGCATGAGCGGGAGCATCGTACTCATCAATCAGGACTATGACTTTAGTTTTATGATAGAGATAGAGCCATTTGGTAAGAAAGCGCAGGCTGTGTTCATACAGGGTAGGGTTGGCTTCCTTTCGAATAATTTTGAGAAAATCGTCTTTTTCTTCGGGAGAAAGCACAGCGCTCTCCACTAGATATCTATGACGTTGGAACTCTTCTCCCAGAATAATGCGGAAGTGTTCAAATGTTTCATCCCAAGAGGCATGCTTATTGTCTTTGAAAGTCAGAAAAACAACGGGATATGTTCCTTGTTTTTCCCTGAATTTTTGTTCTTTCCAAATCGCAAGATTTTGAAAGAGGCGGCCTGTATCTTCTTCACTTTTTTCGAAGAAATAGCGAAGCATCGATAAATTTAATGTTTTACCGAATCGGCGGGGACGCGGAATCAGCGCGACGCTGGTTCCTTTTTCAAGAAATTCCTGCACAAGCAAGGTTTTATCCGCATAGGCATATCCGCCTTCAATGATAGTCTTGAAATCGCTAATTCCAATGGGGAGGGGTTTTCTGTTCATAAGCCTGAAGTATAATGACATGATCGGAAAATGGAAAGCTGATCTTTATCCACAAGTTTTGTTGCTTGACATCCCCCCCTTCCTAAAGGAAGGGGAGTCCTACGGCGTTCAGATCAAAGCCGCAGCACCGCCCCATTTTTTTTCACTCTTTTCCACCATCATTTGACATCATTTGCTGTTTGTGAAAAATTTTGTCTATGACAAATATCCAGGCGCTTATTTTAGGTATCATTCAGGGGCTGACCGAATTCCTTCCGGTGAGCTCTTCGACGCACCTGGGAATCGCCAAGCAGCTGATGGGAATCGAATCAGCTGTTTGGATGGTCTATTTCGATCTGATGTGCCATTTCGGCACGCTCTTCGCCGTATTAACTCTTCTATGGAAAGACGCCTGGAACGTATTGACGAGCATCAAATCCATTGCTCTTTTTACATTGGCTCTTTTGCCGCTTGTTCCCGCTTATTTTCTGTTTAAGCCCTTGCGCATCCTTTTGGCCCATGATGCCGGCGCCTTCCTCCTCTGTACATCGGCTTTGATGTTCCTCGCCTCGTCGAAAGTTTCGATCTGGGCCACTGTCGGAGCTGATGCGCCCAATTCAAAGCGCGAACTTATTTGGCGCGACGCATTATGGATCGGAATTGCGCAGAGTTTCGCCCTGTTGCCGGGAATCTCGCGCAGCGCGTCGACGATTTCGATCGCGCGGATACTGGGTTGGACGTGGAAAGACGCGGCCCGCTTTTCCTTTTTGCTCTCCATACCCACTATCTTGGGCGGCAGCGCTTTAGAGACCATTCACGCCTCTTTGAATCTTGCTTCGGTCCCCTGGCAGATTTGCATAATCGGCTTTGGATCTTCTTTTGTGATGGGAATGGTATCGGTCCGTCTGCTATTTTGGATTTTAGAGCCGGCCGGCTCTTTAAATCAGGGATCTCTCCGGCCGTTTGCCTGGTATTGCCTGGCCGTGGGGTTGATTTCACTAGTTTGGCTGCGATGACGAAAAAGAAAACACAAAAAAATACTCATCCCGACGCCAAGGGCCTTTTTCTGATTGCCTTTGGATTTCTCGGCCTTCTTTCCCTGCTCAGCTTCAGCGTACATCATTTGAACGGCAACTGGCTGGGCTTTGTCGGCTATAGCGCCGCCCTCGTCAGCGAATACGCGTTCGGCCTCGGAGCCTATCTCATTCCCTGTTATTTTTTATGGTGGGGATGCCGGCTTCTCAGCGCGCAAAAACCCCAACACACGGCGAGCGAGCACCTCTATTTTCTGATTCTTCTCGGCTCAATTTGCATTTTATTGAATGTATTTGCCGAAAGCCTGCCGGATCGCGCGGCCGGATTTGAAGACAAGATCATCACCGACACCATCGTTTTGCAAAATCCATACCCTCATACAGTAGTGCGCTACAATATGGGGGGCGTTCCATTCTATTATCTGTTTTGCGACCTTCCTTTTGCGAATCTGCAGCGCATATTGAGCACGGTGGGAACTACTCTGATCTTTTCCATCCTGTCCTTCGTCTCATTTTTACTTTTAACGCGTGTCAGGATCTTAGCTAATCTGCGCATCTTGGGGCAGGCGGCCGGATCTTTGATCCAATCGGGCATCGAAATACCCCGCCCAACCAAACCACTCTCGAGAGAAAAAGGGCTTCCTCCTGTTTTTTCCGGCCTGAACAAAGAACTGCCCAAGCCCGTTGTCAAAACCCCGCCTCTTGAAGAAAAAATCGAGACAGTTCCGATCATCCAAGCGTCGGCGAATAAAATCGTGCAAATTCTCAAAAAAGAGAGAACTAAATCCAAAGCGGCTCCGAAAGAAAAAACGCCCGATGCGGCGATGCCCAACCCAGCGCCCTCCTATTTGCCCGTCAAATATGACAGCTCCTATCAGCTTCCTTCGCCCAATCTGCTCTCCACGCCCACGCAAAAAGTCGACCAGCCGCAGTTGAAAAAGGATCTCTGGCGCCAGTCCGCTGTTCTCGAAGAAACGCTGAAGAGCTTTGGCATTGAAGCGAAAGTCGGCGAAATCCACAGCGGCCCGACCATCACCTCTTTTGAAGTCCATCCATCCATCGGCGTCAAGGTGCAAAAGATCAAGGCGCTTGAAAATGATATCGCCCTCAACATGCAAGCCAAATCGATCCGCATCGTCGCTCCCATTCCGGGCAAAGCAGCGGTCGGGGTTGAGGTGCCTGCCCTCCATCCGCAGGAAGTGAGCTTCAAGGAAATGCTGCTCCACTATCAGCAGAAAGGGCGCAAGCTGCAGATTCCGATCCTCCTCGGAAAAGGAGTCAGCGGCGATCCGGTGTTCGGCGATCTGACCAAAATGCCCCACCTTCTCATCGCCGGCGCAACGGGTTCGGGCAAATCGGTCTGTATCAATACGATCGTCATGTCGATTCTCATGACCTTACGGCCGGAAGAAGTGCGGCTGCTCATGGTCGATCCCAAAAAAGTCGAGCTGACGCAATATTCGCGCCTGCCGCACATGATCGCGCCCGTCATCACCGAACCGCATGGGGCCTATGCCGCCCTGCAGTGGCTCGTCAAAGAGATGCAGCTCAGATATGAAATATTAAAACAGCTCGGATTGCGCAATCTCACCGCATTCAATAACCGCAAAGTGAACTCCGAGCTGGAAAGCTCGCTCAGCACGCCCATTCCGGCGCATCTTCCCATGATCGTCGCCATCGTGGACGAATTTGCCGATTTGATGATGGTCTCGAGCGCTGATATCGAAACGCCCATCGCGCGCATCGCGCAGATGGCGAGAGCCGTCGGCATCCATTTGATTTTGGCCACGCAGCGCCCGTCGCGCGAAGTCATCACCGGCATCATCAAAGCCAACATCACATCCCGCATCGCCTTCAAGGTGGCCAGCCGTATCAACTCGCAGATCATCCTCGACGATAACGGCGCAGAAAACCTGCTAGGCAACGGCGACTGCCTCTTCCTGCCGCCGGGATCATCGCAGCTGATTCGCGCGCAGGGCGCATTCATCAGCGACGACGATATCAACCAGATCATCCAGCACGCGAGCCTGCAGGCCTCGCCCAATTACCTGATTCCTTCGTTCGACGCCTTCCGCCCTCTCGACTCGTCCGCTGATGAGAGCGACTTCAGAGGGAAAGACGCTCTCTACGATCAGGCGCTTTTGATCGTCGTCCAATCGAAAGTCGCATCGACGACCTTTTTGCAGCGCAAGCTCAAGATCGGCTACGCCCGGGCGGCCAGTTTGATGGATGAGCTGGAGGAAAACGGCATCATCGGGCCGCAGGACGGCTCCAAGCCCCGGCGCATCCTTTCATCGGGCAATCCATTGCCGGCCTTTGATGACGAATCGAGCTAAAATAATATAGAAGTTGAGACTTTATCCTGATAGGCAATGGACAACTCGACTGGGGCGCTGTTACTTTCGATCGCTTCCCGAATGATTTTGATCGCGAGCTCATGAGAATTGCATTCGCTGGAAAGATGCGCGAGGTGCACGTGCTTTAATGCGGGATGGCACAGCGCCGAGAGCAATTGCGCACATTCTTCGTTGGACAGATGGCCCTGTTTGCTCAAGACCCGTTGTTTATAGATCTGCGGCCGCGGGCTGGCATGGACCATTGAGGGCTGATGATTGGCCTCAATATACAGATAATCGGATTTCTCCAGCATCTTGCGCACTAAAGAGGTGGCGTGGCCCAAATCAGTGCAAATACCGATCTTGCGCCCCATCGCCTTGATGACAAAACCAACAGGATCGAGCGTGTCGTGGGGAATGGAAAAAGGAAGCACCTCGAGATCACCGAACGAAAAAGATTCTCCCGTGGTGAAGATCTTGAAGCGGGGACGAAAATTCAGTGCTCTGACAATCCCTTTCGCCGTTTCAGCATTGGCGAAAATGGGAATATTCCATTTTTCGCTGATAATAGGGAGTCCTCGGATGTGATCGGTATGCTCATGAGTGATGAGAATCGCCTGGATTGAATCGATCGCAACATTGATCTCGGCTAATTTTTTCACCAGAGCGCCGGCAGAAATGCCCGCATCGATCAATACGCGAGTCTGCACAGTACCCAGATATATACAATTGCCTTTCGAGCCGGATGCGAGGGGACAAAATCCAATCATGTTTGGTTCCGATATACTAAGACGCTTGGGAGTTTGGAGTGTTTTAGAAAAAAAATACACAATGAAGCTGTGAAATGTAAGAAAAAATCTCAGATTATGCCAGCGATGCTGCAAAAATTTCACCACCGAGATCGAAACCACAGAGAGAAAAACAGATATACCGAACGTGATTCGAAAATCGGGAATTGGGCAAGGAAGCGCCCTGAATTCGAGCCAGGCTTGCCGGCGCCGAAGCAGCCCAACTTGAATAAGTTGGGCGATGCAGGCGGGCTCGAAGACAGTGGCTGCTGACGCCGCCGAAAACCGATTTGCGAAGCATGTTCGGTATAATCAATTGATTTCAGGAGCGTTCTTTATGTATAAATTTGAGTTGAATAATTGTTAAAAACCAAACCAGTCACTTTATCACTTTTTTTCCTTTGAAAAAATAAAGCAAACATTATATGAATAAAAATTAGATCGTCCAATCGTAAAGGGACAAAATGATCGCGAAAGAAATTCTGTCAGAAATTGATGCAACCTTAGAACAACTTATTCGGAACGCACAAACTCTGGAAGGGACGCCCATCTCTGATTTAACTGAGACCGAATTAGATGCGTTCCAAAAAACACAAGAAAGCCTCCTTCACCATTTAATTCATATGGATCAGGCTTACGAAACAAACAGAAAACCGATTCCGTTACAAAACGAAAGATCAGTCATTTTCAAAATTCAAGAAAAACACCAACGATTTGAAAAACTAAAAAAAACAGTCAGTAATACAATTCTAAACGCTGAAAAAAAACGACCTATTTTCACAAAGCGAACGGCGAAGCGCCTCATCAGAAGCATTCACACTTGAGCCGGCTCGGCAGAGTACTACCCCACCAGGCAAATATAATGTACAAAGTCAAGTTTACGAGGGGTTGCGTATAGCCATTTTTTCCTGAACGACAGCTTCCATTTGTTGAATCTCATTTTCTGTAAGAGATGCGAAATGGCTTTGTCGTTTTTTGGCAGATAAGGTGCCACGATTTTGTAATACGAGCTGAATAAAGAGGTCGATATTGCGATCAGGCATATCGACGATTTTTTGCAGAGCCTCTTTTGTTTGGTCGTAATGAGCTACAAAGGCAATTTCATTTTTAAATTCAGTGTTAATCGTTTTTTCGACGCAGGCAAACAGAAACCCAGCAAATCGGGTGTAATCGAGATACCGATAATAGTCGGCGGTTTTGTCGTTAACTTGCAGTGCGCCTTGAAAATTGATTTCATAATTCTTGATCAATTGCATGAGTGGTTTGGAGAAGCTTTCTAATAAGGAGTCATAGGAGGCCATATCCTGTAAAATAACCGCAGAGATGGGAAAGATCATGTTTTTGGGAACAAAACCTGATTGTGCAAAAAGATAATGGATCAGAAAGCGATGGATACGGCCATTGCCGTCTTCAAAAGGATGGATGAAAACAAAACCAAATGAGCTTGCTGCTGCGGCAATCACCGGATGGAGATCAGACTTGATCATTCGCTGCAGTGAATCTAGCCAACCAGCCATTAAAGGCTCGACATCTTCTGGTTTTGGTGGAATGTAATCTATCAGAAGTGAGGGGGCGTCTAGTCGTGCCTCGGAACCTATATAATTTTGAAAGTTGCGATAGTCGTTGTTTGCGAATCGCGGGTCGACTATTAGGTTTTGTAGTTCAATTAGCGATTTTTTTGAAAGTGCGCTTATTTTACCTGCATGTTGGAGTGCATCGATAAACCTTTTTGACCGTGCTAAGTTAGGCTGTTCTCTTTCTATTTTATAAGATGAAAAAGTCTCTTTTACGTAGAGGTAATTGATAGCTCGTGCAACAATTGCTGGGTCCGATTCGTTGATGAGTTGAATCGCGATAGAGGAAAAATCTTTGTCTTGCCATTGTTGCAATTCGGGCGTGCGCCGCACAATGGGGCAAAAGAGGCGGTTGCCTAAAAGATTATCATCCACATAATGCCTGCGGCTGCGTATTGCTGAGGCGGTGTAGTATTCTGTTGGGTCGAGCAGCAAAGAATAAGACCCTTCATTTGCATCCTCAATCAGCAGAGTTCTGCCTGTCAACCATTCATAAAGATACCAGATTTTGCGAGCCCATTTACTTGTAGGCTGTGACTGCACATGGTCTTCTATTTTTTTAGGCTCTATTTTTTCAAATACAGCTCGTAAGATTTCTAGATTTAACCCATCGTATTTGAGGGCAAACTCTAGATGGTGTAGAGGATTGTTAAAATCTTTTAAGAAGTATTTTTTTGGATAGCAATGAATTTCTATCCCTTCTTCCATGCTATTGCCAGGGGAGCCTTGAGCTAGAATGTACGAGAGTCTATAATGAGGTATAGCCTCTATCGAAAAAAGTTCTATGAGCCCAGCATAACCTACAGGTGATATCTTTTTGCTTTTCAGCGTGTTATGCATAAATGCTTGCCAGATCACTTTTGATATCCTTAGTATACAAGGTGATAGTAAAAATGTCAAAACGATGGAAAACGGCTTTTTTTCTAGAAAAACAATGGAATCCAGGATTTTTATGGAAAAACGATGGAAAATGGCACTTTTTCTAGAAAAATAATGTAGCCCGGGAATCAAGAAAGGATCGTTGCTGTGTTGAATTCTAAATAGTTCCCCCCTTCCGATCCCACTAGAATTGAATGAGCTGGCGCAGCGCCGCTTCGAGATCTTTCTTTTGAGGAAGAACTTCCTCTTCGAGTTCTTTACAGTAGGGCACCGGGCAATCTTTTCCCGCTACGCGGACCACAGGCGCATCGAGAAAACGAAACCCTTCCTCCACAGCGCGCGCGGCGATTTCAGCGCCAAATCCGCAGTTGCGGGGCGCCTCATGCAGTACCAGCAGCTTGGACGTCTTCTTCAACGAGGTGAGAACAGTTGAAAAATCCAGCGGAACGAGCGTTCGCAAATCGATGATCTCGACAGAAAATCCATCTTTCGCCAGCGTTTCCGCCACATCATTCGCCATCATCACCATCATGCCCCACGCGACGAGAGTCACATCCGTTCCTTCGCGAACGACATTAGCGACGCCGAATGCAAGCAACTCATCGGCTCCCGGTTCAGGCCGAGCGCAAAACAGACGCTGGCGATAGAGTGCCTTGTGCTCGAGAAAGATGACGGGGTTGGGGTCGCGGATCGCGGCTTTCAACAAGCGCTTTGCATCAGCGGCATTGCTCGGAATCGCAACTTTCAGGCCCGGGCAATGGCACAAATACGCTTCGATGCTCTGCGAATGATATGGCCCGCCCTGGATATAGCCGCCATAGGGCATGCGGATGACGACGGGGCAATTCCACTCCCCGTTCGACCGATAATAGATGCTGGAGAGTTCATTAAAGATCTGGTTGATGGCGGTCCATGAATAATCGGCAAACTGGATCTCAGCGACTGGTTTGTGAATGCCGTCCGCGCAAAGGCCGATGGAAAGACCTGCGATGGTCGATTCAGCGAGCGGAGTATTGAAACAGCGATCCCGACCAAAGCGCTGCGTGAGGTTGCGGGTGATTCCAAACACCCCGCCCTTGCCATGCGCGACGTCCTGGCCAAACACGATAACGCCGGGATCTCTTTGCATCTCTTCCGCGATGGCATGATTCAAGGCATCCATCATCACGACGGACTCGCCGCACTCGGAGGGATTGTTGATGATCTCAAAAGGTGCGAATACTTTATCGGCAGCGCTCTGCCGGCTCGGCCCATTCAGTTTGTCGGCAGCCATTGCAGCATCTTCAACGAGTTGAAAAAGACGACGGCGCAGCTCTTCGATCTCAAAAACACTCGCTACGCCCTGCTCGATCAATAACCTTTCGAATCGAGCGATCGGATCTCTTTCTTTTTCAGAGGCGATTTGCTCTTCTGTCTTATATTTTTTGGGATCGTCGCTATTGCTGTGCGAACCGATGCGCGGAACTTTCGCAACGACGAGGCTCGGACCATGGCCGGAGCGCGCTCTGAAAACTGCCTGTCGAAGAGCGTCATTTGTCTGTACGTAATCGCAGCCGTCGATTTCAAATACTATAAGGCCCTCGTAGCCGCGCGCCATTTTCGCAATCGTCAGGCCGGCGGTCTGCTCTGCGGTGGGCACCGAAATCGCCCAGCCATTGTCCTGCACGACAAAGACGACAGGTAAGCCATGCAGGGATGCAAAATTCAAAGCTTCGTGAAAATCACCTTGCGATGTCGAGCCATCGCCGCCGGACACATAAACTACTTCCTGGCGCCCCGACAGAGCAATGCCCTTCGCACAACCGACCGCTTGGAGATATTGAGATCCGACCACGCTGGATTGACAGGGAATGCGAAGCTTTTTATGGGAAAAATGATCGGGCATCATTCTTCCACCCGAATGATGGGGAATATCGCGGGCTAAAAATGCCGCCAAAATCTCTTCCACGCTGCAGCCGAGTCCCAGCGCAAACGAGCGGTCGCGGTAATAGGGATATGCCCAGTCCGTCTCTGGAATCATGGCAAGCGCCGACAAAGCGCCGATCATCTCATGGCCCTTGACTGAGAGCTGGAACGTCGCGCCTTTATTCTGGCGGACCATTTTTTCCATCTTGTCGTCGATCAGGCGAGCCAAAAGCATAACCTCAAGCGCGCGCAAAGCGTGCTTGCGATCGATGGATGCCGGTGGAAGGCGCCCGATCAGATCGTCCAATAAGTTCTTTTCTGTCCTCAGTGTCCGAACCGCGTGAATACCCATAAATCCGGTTAAAATAAGTTTTACTCCTATAATTATAACCGATCTGAACCAGACTTTGTACGTATTTTAGCCGCAGCAAGTAAACCACTAAAATAGAGCTGATTACAAAAACCAACAAAACAGCTCCTGAAGAGACACATCGAGAATGGCCCTCGCAAAATCAGTCTTTGTTTTTCTTGGACTTGATCTGGGACACTTTCTTGATGGAAAAGCGCCGGCGATGCTGGCTGACAAACTCTTCCGACTGATCTTCTTTGCGCTGACGGCTTTTCTTTTTGGGTAAAACGCTGCCAATCGCCGATTCCATTTTGGGAGAACTCTTCTCTTCTAGAATCTCGATCGCCTTGGATTCCTTGAGTTTTGGACGCGAGAGTGATTCAAAAGGTTTTCTGCCTTTCTCAACGCCGAGCATTTTCTCGGCTCCAGCGAGGCGGTTCGACAGATGGCGCAGCGACTCGAGTCTTTGCGACAGCGCTTCGAGTTTTTCGTCGACGCGCACGCGCGGGCTGCCGCGCAGCGAGGCGAGGAGGTGTTCTTCGGTTTCGAATTTGGCAGAAAATGTGACGGACGAGGCGCTAACGATGTCCGGAATATATAAGAAATGGCGGCACGCCGAAGGCACCTGAGTATAAATGTCGATGGTGACTTGCGGCTCCAGTTCGATTTTCGCCACTTGCTTAGGTGGGCGGCCGCGTTTCGGGCGGGGATTCAGAGCTTCGTTGGAATAATAGGTCTTGGCTTTGGCCTGCAGGATGTCCCTGGCCTGATTGACGTCTTTCGGCACCTTGGTTTCGAATAAAGTCCGCTTGAGCTTCTCAACGATTGCTTTGGTGAGCTCAAGATCCTCTTCGAATACAAATTGAATTTGATGAACGCGCAGCCATTCGATGATCCGGACGCGGGAGCGCTCCTGATAGTATAGCTGCCATTTTTCCAACTCGGTCAAATGGTCGTAGATGAATTCAAGAAAGTTTTCCCTCGCCTCTTTGGCCGAAATAAGGTCGAGCAGCTTTTCCTTGGTGTCGATATCGTAGACTTTCTCATGGACGAACCCCTCCATGAATTTTTTTACTTCATAGAAGGTCATCTTGGGGATCAGGCAATAGCGGTGAGCATGATCGTGCAATTCCTTTTCCAACGCCTCGAGCTCTTCTGTGCTCTTGTCGAGATCGGCGTAGAGAAGAAACCCCTCGAGGCGGTCGAGGTAAAAATCCCTCTCATCGTCCGATTTGGCAAAGGCGTCCATCAGGCGGTGATAGCGGAGTATCAAAGGTATTTTTGCAGCTTGGTATTTTTCTGACATGGAAAAGGCACGTTTGGTTGTTGATCGATGGTACCAAACAAAGCCCTTGGGTTGCAAGCGTTCACTTCACCGGTCAGCGGCTCCCGCTGGAAGCGGGAGCCGCGAAAAATCGGCTTTGCCGAAAAGGTGAGAATATTTTTGGACAAAACTCCGCTATGGCAGCTTTGCCATGTGCGCCTCAGGTCTGTACACGCTCAAGAACCAGGGGCCTCCTCAAGCTCACTGGTTAACCAGATTCCACAATTAGTTTTGCTCCTTTAAAGCCA
>JACVQJ010000013.1 GCA_015661075.1 Parachlamydiales bacterium
CAGCTAATGGCGGGCGCTTAAAAGCGCCCGATAAAATAAATAGCTCGGCTTACCCGCCCCTGAAGGGGCGGGATTGCGCTTCGAGCAAGCTGTTCAAGCAGCTTCCTTACCTATTCCCGATTTTTGAATCGCTCCCGGTATATATTCCTGCTGGAAGAAATCCTGGCTATAGAATATTACCTGGAGTATGGCCCCACATTCTAAAAGTCTCGACTCTTTTTTTGCCCCTAAAACAATTGCTGTCATCGGTGCGAGCGAGCGGATGAAGAGCGTCGGGCGGACGCTGATGAACAATCTATTGACCGCCTCCTTCTGTGGAACGATCTTTCCGGTGAATCCCAAGCATAGGAAAGTGTGCGGCTGTCAATGCTATCCGTTGATTGGCGCGATTCGTCAAAAAATCGATCTAGCCATCATCGCGACGCCAGCCAAAACGGTTCCTGCCATCATCGCAGAATGCGTCGAGGCGAAAGTGTCTTCAGCCATTATCATTTCAGCAGGGTTCAGGGAAGAAGGCGCTGAAGGTATCGAGCGCGAGGAGCAGATTCTTTTTCACTCGCGCGGCCGTCTGCGGGTCGTTGGGCCGAATTGTTTAGGTATTATGCGCCCCTCGGTCGGTCTGAACGCAACGTTTGCCCGAGGAATGGCTTTACCTGGGAGGGTCGCTTTCATTTCGCAATCGGGAGCAATGTGTACGGCCATGCTGGATTGGAGTTTGAGAGAAAAAATCGGGTTCAGCGCCTTTGTCTCGATCGGTTCGATGATCGATGTCGGCTGGGCCGAGATGCTGGAGTATTTCGGCCGCGATCCCGAAACTGAAAGCATCCTAATCTATATGGAGAGCATCGGCGATGCGAATGCCTTTTTGCAGGCTGCTAAACAAGTCACTCGCACTAAGCCGATTATTTTATTGAAAGCGGGGAGATCGGCGCAATCAGCCCAGGCAGCCATTTCGCATACGGGATCGCTGGCGGGCAATGACGAAGTGTTTTCGACCGCCATGCAAAGTGCTCATATCCTTCGGGTCGATACGATCTCTGAGCTTTTTCACATGGCCGATTATTTGGCCAAACAGCCCTTGCCTCAAGGATCGAATCTGACGATGATCTCCAATGCGGGCGGGCCCAGCGTCATTGCGACGGATGCGCTCGTGGAAATGGGGGGCAGTCTAACTTCACTTGAGGCCAAGACGACCCGAGCGTTGGATAGGCTCCTATCTCCGCATCGAAGCCACAATCCTGTCGATCTTCTGGGCGATGCCAGCGCGGAAAAGTTTGAAAAAGCGATTCAAATCGCCACGATGGACGACAAGTCGGATGGAATTCTCGCCATTCTCGCTCCACAGGACATGACGGATCCCACGGAAACGGCGCAGCGACTGCAGCCTTATCGCTTAACCAGGCAGCCGATCATGGCGAGCTGGATGGGGGCAGGAACTGTTGAAAAGGGGAGAGAGCGGCTCAACCAGTATCAAATCCCGCAATTTGAATTTCCCGACATGGCTGCGAGAGTTTTCGCCATGCTGTGGAAATATGTTGAGGCCCGATCGGAGCGAAAACAAGACAAAATGCCGCAATTTCGCGATGTGTTGTTTGCGGTAGTGGAGCGCATCATCGCTCAAGCGCGCGAAGAAAAACGAACGATACTCGATGAGTATGAATCCAAAAAGATTTTGGAGGCGTACGGCATCAAAGCTGTTCGCACCGAAATCGTCGAAAATGCATCCGCGGCAGTGAAACACGCCCGCAAAATCGGTTTTCCGGTCGTATTGAAAGTCTATTCCCGAACGATCTCGCACAAAAACAAAGCGGGCGGCGTCAAACTCGATTTGAGGGATGAATCTTCAGTGATCGAGGCGTTCGAGGCGATCCAAAAGGCTGTGGACGCAAAGCATTTTTCAGGAGTGACGGTTCAGCCAATGGTGGATAGCGGCGGCATCGAGCTGATTTGCGGCAGCACAACGGATGAACAGTTTGGCCCTGTCATCATGTTTGGATTTGGGGGGAGTCTGGTTGAAGTCATCAACGATCGCGCCTTGGCGCTGCCGCCGCTATCAAGGAATGCTGCGCGGCGATTGATTGAGAAAACAAAGATTTATCAAGCTCTCAGTAATAAAACCGATTTGAAGCGCCTGGAAAAAGTTTTGATGCGCTTTAGCAGCCTAATCCTTGCCCACCCTTCGATTAAAGAGCTGGATATCAACCCGCTCGTCGCTGTGAAGAACCATTTCATCGCACTCGACGCGAGGATTGTTTTACAGGATGACTTGTCGATTTCTCTGAGAAAATGACATCAGCTGCCTGATCGGAAGCGGTTCTGCGTTTTGAGAGGAGATATCATCGTAGGTTCTGTACGCCGGATTTTGCCGCAGTCTTATTTTTGAGTTCCGTTCCGTGTCGAGCGCATCGTTGGCAATTCGATCCACGCGGCTTTTAAATTCACTGTCACTCCTCAGCCTTTCGCTGGCATACCTGAGCACCCAGGGGCCGAGCAGCCAAGCGCCAATTTCTTGAACAGCCGTCAGTATGAAGTCTTTATCATCCTTCAGCGCGGAGCTGGCATATTCAAACGCCATCAGGTTTTGTTGAACAGCTGCCAGGGCGGCTTCAGCGTCATTACTCAGGCGATCGCTGGCATATTCAAGCGCCAGGCCAGTTTGCGTGACCGCAGCCATCACAACGCCTTTGTCATCCCGTAGCCTCTTGCTGGCGTTTCTGAGGGCAAACCCATTTTCTCTAACCGCCGCCAGCATGAATGCTTTGTTGTCCCTCAATCGATCGCTGGCATATTCAAGAACTCCACGGTGTTGTTTAAAATAGGCGCGGGCGGCCGTGTTGTCATTTTTGGGATCATTGCCGTTAAATTCATGCACCTGACGGCTCTGTCTGACAGCCGCTAATGCTATTTTTTCGTTATTTTGTTGTTGAGGACTTGCGTTTCTCAATGCCATGCCGCATTGAGTCACAGCTTCCAGTACCACATCAAAGTCATCCTGTAATTTTTTGCTGGCATTTCTAAGAGTTAATCCATATTTATGAACAGCTGCCAACATAAAATCTTTATCATCGGTCAGCAAAGGATCGGCAAATTCAATCGCCGAACCATTTTGCTGCACAGCTTTCTGCATGAACTGTGTCTCTTTTTTGAGCCGTCCGCTGGCATATTGAATGGCCAGAACATTTTGTTGAATCGCTTGAAGAACTACCTCGGGGTCGTTTTTCAGGGTATCATCTGCATATTGAATCGCCAACCCGTTTTGTAAAACAGCATTCAGAACAGTATTTTTGTGTTTTTTCACATTCTGGCTCGCAAATTGAATCGCCAAGCCGTTCTGTCGGACGGCTGCCACCACAACATTTTCGGTATTCTTCAGCCGATCGCTGACATGTTCCAGCGAGAGTCCATTCTGAGCGACAGCGGCCAGACCTATATGTGGATCATTCTTCATCCGGTCGTTGGCATGAATGATCGCCAAGCCATTTTGTTTAACCGCAGCTAGCACGACTTCTCTGTCATCCTGAAGCTGTTTGCTGGCGAATTGAAGCGCCAGACCGTTTTGTTGGACGGCGGCCAATACCACTTCTTTATCGCACCGATGCCATGGTGCGGCGCATTCAAGCGTCATGCCGTTTTGATTGACTGCCGCGATTCGGAATATTTTATTCATTCTGTGCCAAACGCTGGCTGATTCCAGCGCACAGCCATCCTGAAGGGTAGCGGCCATGACGATTGTGTCGTCTCCCCTCAATCGATCGCTGGCATTTCTGAGAGTTGATCCGCATTCCCTGACGGCAGTCAGCACCGTGTTAGGGTCGTCCATGGAATTGTTAGATCTATTTTTTCGATGAGTCAGATCACAATACCCAACGATCACGTTCCCGAGCACGGGGATTAACAGAACTACACATCGAAGGAACTTTTTTTGATCGAGGTGATGGTAGTAGTGACTTCCGGCCACAAAGTTTTTGCTCATGGATGGAAGTACAACGCATTTTTGAAAAAAATCGATTAAATTCGTTGCTGTGCTGACCACAGGAATATAGTCAGAAATCTGATCGGCATATCTTAAACATTTGCTTACACCCATATTTGCACCACGGGGTAGTTTTTGGCTCTCGATCGTAGACGACAGGCGAGTAAAGTATCAACAAATTATTTTAAACTTGTCAGTTTTTGGCGGGTTTTATAGACCCTGTTTTATTTCGGAATTAAAAGATTTTGTTGAGCGATAGTTTTACTTAGTTGCTGTAAATTCGCTAAATTGTTATGATAATTAAGAAATCAACAAGATTTTGCATGACAACAAAAGCTGTAGCAAATTTCTCTCAGACGACTCCGCCCGAAGCGAAGCTTCGGGAATTACTCGATCCGTGCATGGGTCGGTTGTGTCAAAAGGTGGCCATGTTCGTACTTGGAGTGATCGCTCTGGGGATTATTTCTTTTATTCTATGCCCAGCCGCTCCCATCGCATGTATGTTCATTCTTAGCGTATTCACTAGTCTTGCACTACTCAAACCGTAAGTCTTATTTTTATCATATGTAAATTTTAATTCTAAATTATATTTGTGACGTGTTTTAGTTGATGTTAACTTGCCGTTGCGTTATATTAGTTGCGAAAACAAGGAGGTAGTTATGACAAACCCAGTCCCAGTAATAACTCCAAACCCAGGTAATCCAAATTTACCTATAAGTTCTCAGCAAAATCCCGAGACTACGAGCGAAAAGATAATTAAGGTCGCTCGAACAATTTTTAAAGTATTGGGGATCTTAATACTTATATCCAGCATCGTATTATGTGCCCTGTATCCTGGAACCATCGTTGCTCTAAATTTATACGCTGCGAATCTCCTTCCCATTCTTCAATTTGTGGCCTTAGCGTATATTTTTGGTAGTCACTGCATTAAAAATGATTCTCCAGAGATTGGCCTGAAAATCGGCGAAATAACCATTAAGTAGAGCTGCCAGAATCTAGTAATATGAATGCGGAAGAAGAATCTCCTCCTTTGAAGAACTCCTTCCTAAAGGAAGGAGATTCTTCGACAGCTAATGGCGGGCGCTTAAAAGCGCCCGATAAAATAAATAGCTCGGCTTACCCGCCCCTGCTTCAATCCATCCAAACTCAGATTGATCTGCAGAACATTTATCCGTTTTTCCCCAAAAATCCCCATCCAGGGATGAGCTGTGGACTGGCGAATGAGTTCGAGAACCTCCAATAGAGCAAGTCCTCGTTCGCGCGCGATCCTTGAAGCCTGAAGTTGGGCATTTTCCAGACTGATATGCGGATCCAGGCCGCTGCCGGATGCCGTGACGGCGTCGACAGGGATTGGCTGCGTCGGCGGTAGGTCGTTTTCTTCGCGATAGGCCGCCAGTCGCGCCTGCACAAGATCCATCAGTTTTTTCGATGTCGGGCCCAGATTGCTCCCCCCAGACTTCATGGCGTCATATCCGTTGTCGCCGGCCGCTGATGGCCGTGGATGGAAATAGGCCGGCGATGAAAAATTCTGGCCGATGAATTTCGATCCGATTATTTGCCCGTTTCCATTTTCCAAAAGCCCACCACTGGCGTGCTCGGGAAAAAAAACGCGGCCAATCGCGCAAATCAGAAGTGGATAAGCAATGCCGAGAATCAGGGTCAACAGCAAGAGCGAAAGAGCGGTAGTCCGGATTTCTTTTTGGATCATATCAGGCCCAGATTGTGGATGAGCAAATCGATCGCTTTGATGCCGATAAAGGGAAGGGCGATTCCGCCAGCTCCATAAATCAGCAAATTGCGATTCAATATCTGCGAAACATGCTGCGGCACGAATTTAATCCCCCGGAAAGCGAGAGGAATCAACGCAATGATGATGAGCGCGTTAAATATCACCGCGCTCAGTACGGCACTCTTCGGACTCGACAGGTTCAAGATGTTTAAATGGGAAAATGCCGGAAAAAGGGGAATGAGTAGCGCAGGGATGATGGCAAAGTACTTGGCGAGATCGTTGGCGATGCTGAATGCGGTCAAAGCGCCGCGCGTCATGAGCATCTGTTTGCCGATTTCGATGATTTCAAAGAGCTTGGTCGGGTCGGATTCGAGATCGATCATGTTTCCCGCTTCTTTCGCAGCCTGCGTTCCCGCATTCATGGCCAGACCGACGTTGGCAAAGGCGAGCGCCGGCGCATCGTTCACACCGTCTCCGGTCATAGCGACCAAATAGCCGGCATCCTGCTGCTCAAATAAAAAGGAGAGCTTGTCTTCTGGAGTGGCCTGTGCGCGAAACTCGTCGACGCCGGCCTCTTTCGCGATCGCGGCGGCTGTCACGGGGTTGTCGCCTGTGATCATGATGGTCCGGATCCCCATGGTGCGAAGCCGTTGGAACTGTTCGGCCAGGCCTTTTTTGACAATGTCTTTGAGGTGGATGACGCCGAAAATGCACTGTTTGTCCGCCACAAGCAGGGGAGTGCCGCCAGACTCTGAGATCGCTCGCACGGCCTCGGCCGTTTGAAAGGACATCCCGATCCCCGCAAACCCTTCGATGGAGTCGATCGCGCCTTTGCGAATCTGCCGTCCCTGAATATTCACCCCGCTGAGACGCGTGGACGCACTGAAAGGGACGAGTTCGGCGCCCTGGCACTCCCTGGCCGATGCGGGGGCATTTTCATTGATCCAGGCGATGATGCTTTTGCCCTCGCCCGTCTGATCGCAATAGGAGGCCAGGTATGCGGCTTCGGCGAGCTCTTCGAGTGTATGGCCGGGCGACGGAATCAATTCGTTCGCCTGGCGATTGCCAATGGTGATCGTGCCCGTTTTGTCGATCAATACGACGTCGATATCGCCGGCCGCTTCCACCGCTTGCCCGCTCATGGCCAAAACACGTTTTTTCATGAGCCGGTTGATTCCGGCAATGCCGATCGCGCTCAAAAGGCCGCCGATCGTCGTCGGAATAATGCAGATGAGCAGACTGACCAGCATCGTGATCGAGATGTTGGCATGGAAATAAATGCCAAAAATTTTGAATGTGCAAACGACCGTGAGAAAAATGAACGTCAGTCCCGATAGTAAAATCGTGAGCGCCAATTCATTATGTGTGCGCTTGCGCTTCGCACCTTCGATGAGCTGAATCATGCGGTCGAGGAACGACTCGCCGGCCGAAGAGCGGATCTTGATTCGGATCTCGTCGGAAAGGACTTTGGTCCCTCCTAATACTCCGGTATGGTCCGATCCGGCCGCGCGAATGACGGGGTTGGACTCTCCAGTAACCGATGATTCGTCAATCGAGGCGATCCCCTCGATGATTTCTCCATCTCCCGGAATCGCTTCGCCAGCGGACACGACGACGACATCGCCCATTTTAAGCTGGTTGGCATTCACGCGCTGTTCACGGCCCGATGAATCGATGAGTCGGGCAAAAAGCTCGATGCGGGATGATCGAAGAGATTCGGCCTGCGCCTGGTTGCGGCTCTCCGCCAGCGCTTCGGCAAAATTAGCAAATAAGACAGTGAACCAGAGCCAGATACTGATTTGTAAAATAAATAATATTTGAGACGGCGGACTGATAAACAGTTCAATAGTCGTCAAAATCGCGCCGATTTCGGTGATGAAGATCACTGGATTTTGGATTAGCAGAACAGGATTGAACTTTTTAACGGCGTTCCAGATCGCCCTGCGCAAGATTTTGCTATCAAAAACAGAAGGTGCGTTCATGAAGGGGGCCTCAAAACAATAATCCCTGGTGCATCGCGAAATACTCGAAAATCGGCCCGATCACCAGTGCGGGTAAAAACGTCAATGCGCCAAACAAAAGCAATATGGCCATAAAAAAAACGGTAAAGACAGGGCCATGGACCACGAGATTGGTGGGGGTCAGGTGGGCTTTTTTCTTTCGGATGAGAGATCCCGCCAATGCCAAAACAGGAATTAAAACCCCGAAGCGGCCCACGAGCATCGACACACTCAAAGCGGTGTTATAAAAAGCGGTATTGGTCGATAGGCCGGAAAAGGCGCTGCCGTTATTGGCAGCTGTGGAAACAAATGCGTATAAGGCTTCCGTGAAGCCGTGGGGTCCGCTGTTTGCGATTCCGCTGAGGCCCCATTGCGTCACCAGGGCCATTGATGCGAGGCTCAAGGTAGTGAAGCCAAAAATCAGCAGGACGATCATGGTCAATTTGATCTCATTGGCTTCCACTTTTTGCCCAAGATACTCCGGCGTGCGGCCGATGATCAGGCCGGCGAAAAAGACGGCGACGAAGACGTAAATCAGCAGGATATAGAGCCCCGAACCGCAGCCCCCGAAAATGGCTTCGGAAAAGAGCATGTTCATCAACGGGATGAGGCCGCCGAGCGGCGTCATGGAATCAAAGCTCGAGTTGATTGCCCCGCAAGAAGTATCGGTGGCTGCGGAGGTGAAAAACGCCGATGCCGCAATGCCGAAGCGCTGTTCTTTGCCCTCCATATTGCCGCCGTAGACGCCGAGATTTGTCAGCGAGAGAGCGTCATTTGTCTCGCTCCAGATGCAGAGCCAGGCGCCGACTACAAACAGGATGGCCACCGCAGAATAGATTGACCCGGCGTGTTTTTTGTGTTTGATCGCAACGCCCAAATAATAGATCTGAGCGGCGGGAATGACGAGAATGGCCAGCATTTGAAGCAAGTTGCAAAGCGGAGTGGGGTTTTCATAGGGATGGGCCGAGTTGGCATTGAAGAACCCGCCTCCGTTGGTGCCGATCAGCTTGATCGCTTCCTGGGATGCGACAGGGCCCTGCGCGATGGTTTGCTGAAGGCCATCGATTGTTTGGGCCTGGACGGCGGCCGACAAATTCTGAGGGATTCCCTCGCTGATAAATACGATGGCTAAAACAATGCTCAATGGCAGCAAAAGATAATAGCAAATGCGGACCAGGTCGGTCCAAAAATTGCCGATCGTTTCACATTTACTGCGAGCTAGCGAACGCACCAGCGTGGCGCCAACGGCAATTCCAACAGCCGGAGAGACGAAACTCTGGACGGTCAAAGCCGCCATTTGAGAAAAATAGGAAAGGGTTGTTTCGCCTGAATAGCTCTGCCAATTCGTGTTGGTAACGTAGCTGACAGCCGTATTCAGATTGAGATGCCAGGAAGGGGAGGGGAGGTTTTGAGGGTTGAAGGGGAGATAGGGCTGCAAGAACAGGATTAGCATGGTGAAGATGAGAGCTCCCAGGCTGAACATCATGACTGAGACGAGATATTGAACCCATGTCTGCTCTTGAAGAGGATCGATGCGCAGAATTTTATAAGTTACTTTCTCTAGCGGCTTTAATATCGGATCGAGAAATGTGCTTTGATCGGCGCTCAAAACTTGAGCCATATACAACCCAAGAGGTCTTGTACAAAGAACAAGTACGAGCAAAAATAAGCCGATTTGCGCCCAGGCGACCATTGAGATCATTAAAACTTCTCCGGCCAAATGATCGAGACTAATAGATATCCGAGCATCGCGACTGAAATTGCTCCGACGATGTATTGGAAACCCAAGCCGCCCTCATATCGATAGCTAACCGTACTATTTGAGAGGAAGTTTTTATTGTCAATTTTCATTTGTATCTCTGACACTCGCTCAGTTATTATGAAAAACGTTTCTATCAAAGGCTTCCCGATATGCAACGCAAAGACTGGCAGGAATTCGTTCCTAAATCCTATCTCTACTTACGGCATAAGTATAACTGGGATACGTTCAAAAAGGACCTGATTGCGGGACTCACGGTCGGGGTGGTCGCTCTTCCCCTCGCGATGGCTTTTGCGATCGCCTCGGGCGTCCCCCCCGAAAGGGGCATAGTGACGGCGATTATCGCGGGATTTTTGATCTCCGCATTGGGGGGAAGCCGCGTTCAAGTCGGCGGGCCTACCGGGGCATTCGTCGTTCTTATTTACGGCATTGTCCAGCGCAATGGCTATGAAGGGCTGGCCATCTGCACCATCATCGCCGGAGCGATGATGATTGCCATGGGCGTATTTCGCCTGGGATCCTGGATCAAATATGTCCCTTATCCTCTGATCACGGGATTTACAACGGGGATTGCGGTCATTATTTTTTCATCGCAGATTAAAGAATTTTTTGGGCTAAACATGAGGCAGGTGCCTGCTGATTTCATTGAAAAATGGAAAGCCTATTTCGAGGCAATGCCAACATTTAATGGGCCGACATTGGCGATGGGGTGTGGATCATTGGGTCTGATATTGCTTCTGCGCCGATTTTTTCCGCGCATTCCATGGGGCATTGCTACGATCATTCTCGCTACAATTGTTTATGTAGCTCTCGATCTGCCTGTGCAAACGATCGAGACGCGCTTTGGCGATTTGCCGCGCACTCTCCCGCTTCCGTCGATCCCATCTCTGCTTTTTCCCACTGCCAAATTTCAGGAATATTTCTTCGACGGACTCGCCATTGCATTTTTAGGCAGTATCGAAGCACTTCTATCTGCTGTCGTTGCCGATGGTATGATCGGCGGGCGCCACAAGTCCAATTGCGAGCTCGTCGGCCAGGGGATCGCGAATTTAGCCAGCGTACTTTTTGGCGGGATTCCTGCGACGGGCGCGATTGCGCGAACAGCCGCCAACGTCAAGACCGGGGCTCAAACGCCCATGGCGGGGATGATCCATGCCGTTACCCTTTTTCTGATTATTTTTCTGATGGCCCCCATCGTCAGCAAAATTCCGCTGGCAGCTCTCGCCGCTGTTTTGATCATGGTCGCCTGGAATATGAGCGAGGCGAAATATTTTTGCGCCCTTTTGCGTGCGCCTCGCGGCGATATGGCGATTCTTCTGACGGCTTTTTTGCTCACAGTCTTCGTCGACATTACCTTTGCCATCGCCCTGGGGATGATTCTTGCTATGTTTATTTTCATGAAGAGGATGAGCGAGCTTTCCAAAACGATCCAGCTCACGGCTCTTTTTCGCGAAAACGGCGCTGAATTTCCCGAAAGGTCCGATCCGGAAGCGATTAGTAAGAAAAATGTTCCGCATCATGTGGAGGTCTATGAGATCAATGGCCCGTTTTTCTTTGGCGCCGCAGATATGCTGCAAGATGTATTGAGCAATCTGCAGACCATTCCAAAAGTGTTCATTTTGCGGATGCGCTACGTTCCTTTCATCGATGCTTCCGGCATGCACGCTTTGCGCGAGTTTTATCATCGCTGTCAAAAAACACACACTCATCTTTTATTGTCAGGCATCCATGGACGCCTGGAACAGGAGTTGAAAAAATTCGGCCTCGATCAACTGATCGGCGATCAAAATATTTTTCCCAATATTAACCTGGCTTTAGCGCGCGCGCAGAGGATCATGTTTTTGCTGGACGCCCAAATTCACCCCAAAAACCCATCTACCGCAAATGATCCAAAAAGGCCTCAACCATAAAGAGATAAAGACAGAAATACCGACAAACATTTGTTTAAATCCACCTTTGACAAGAGCTCGCTTTCCTGCTATAATGTCTCTTTCTTGAGGACGGGATTTATGTTTAGGAAACTTTTCGCGTGGGTTGTTATGGGTTGTATCATGTTAACGGGAGTAGGGAATGCTATGAGTCAATCGAATCCGAAACTGATGACGATCATCGTCTTGCTGGGGCCTCCCGGCGCTGGCAAGGGCACCCATGCAGGACCGCTGAGCGAACATATATCACTACCCCACATTTCTACGGGCGATCTCTTTCGGGAAAACATTCGCAACAATACCGTGCTGGGACAAAAAGTGAAGTCATTTATGGACCAGGGCAAACTGGTTCCCGATGAGTTGGTTTTGGATATGCTCTTTCAGCGGATGGAAAATCCCGACTGCGTCCGCGGATGTATTCTGGATGGGTTTCCCCGCACCGTATCCCAAGCCAAAGCCCTCGACGCCAAATTGGGTAAAAAGAGCCGGATCATTGCGCTGAATTTCAATGTTCCGGACGCCGTATTGATCGAGAGGATTTCCGGACGATTGATTTGTAAGGAGTGCAAGAAACCGTATCACAAGAGATTTGATCCCCCGCGCCAGGCGAACGTTTGCGATGCCTGCGGCGGCGCTCTGTATTCTCGCGATGACGATCAAGAAAACATCGTCCGCAAAAGACTCGAGGTCTATCACGAAGAATCACAGCCCCTGATCGACTATTATGCGAAAAGAAAAGGGGAGTTGCGCGAGATCGACTCACAAAATTCGAAAGAGCAAGTTTTTCGCGATGTCATGATTGCGCTTTCTTCAAAAGACTAATTTAGGGAAAGTTTTTTATGCTGCTTCTCGTCAACACACCTACGTAATTTATGTTGATATAATTCATTAAGCCTGGTATAATTATATTTATAATAAGGGGTAATTATGTCTAATACTTGGACAATACCTACAATGGCTCAGCCAACAGTTCCTATTTTTGGAGACGGAATCGTTTTTCAAGCGTGTTCCACTTCAGAACAATGTCCTGTCCTCGCATTTTCGATGACTCTCCCATCATATCTGCGCCGCCGTTTGCGCACCTTAATCCAGTACGAGTTTTCGTTTTTTTGAAAAAGATTGTTGAGAAAACATCGCCGAAGTGCTAAAGAATGTCTTTTTGACGAGGTGTTTTCTGGATCAGTCGTTCCTGCTGCCTCTACCAAAATTCCAGGGATCGAGTGAAATCCTGGATCTGGGCTTTTCTGAGGATCGCTTTGCACCGGATGATCTCGGCGATTTGAACCGACGATTAGAGGCGCTGGCCCATGATAAAGGCTTGTGGGCTGAGTTCATGCGTCAACTGAAAGACATCTCCAAGTTATCTCTGAATATTTTATCCCAATACGCCGTTACAACGGATCGCCAAAGCCTGTTACATTTAGCTGTGCTAAATGATCAGATGGACTGTATAGCGAAATTTTCCTCGGATCGCAGTTTACTGGAGCGCCGCAATCGCTTTGGATTGACCCCGCTAGAAATGGCTCTTTACTTGCATAGGCAAAAAAGCGCTTCGATCCTGATGGATTCGGCCGCTCACCACAGTTTTTTCTCACAGCCGAGTGTGGAGTTTGAAAGTATCCGTTCATTTCCCCAGAATATCGAGTTTTTGGCCCAGCCTGTTTTTGAGAGCGCGCAGGTTCTCGAAGAGGTTTTTTCTTATACTGCCAAGGCGAAAAACGACGACGCGATCACGAACGATCGAATCTGGCTCGGCGTTTATTTCGATAAAGAAATTCAGCTAGGAATTCATCCGAAAGTTACAGTGCGATGGATCAGTCCAGAGATCGGATACGGTGTTTTTGCCGCTGAGCGGATTTTGCCATGCTCTTGCGTTGGCGAATATACCGGAATCTTGCAGGAGCGAAAATCGAAGCATGTCTGCGAGTCAAATTATGCCTTCCGCTATACTGCTTGGCCGATGGGAAAGCGTCCCTATGTCATCGATTCAGAAAATATGGGTAACTTTACAAGGTTCGTGAATCATAGCGACAATCCAAACACCCAGTTGGTTTGCACCTATTGGCGCGGGATGCCTCGGCTCATTTTCATTTCTCTCAAAGAGATCGCGGAAGGTGAGCAATTGACATTCGATTACGGCAAAACGTTCTGGAAGCAGTCGACGCATTTGGCAAAAAAGGAACTATGAACCTTTTCTTTTGGAAAAAACCTGTGATGGTCGAGCCTCCCGTTAAACAACGCTTCGATCACCATCGACTACTCGTCGAAAAAGGCTCGGATAAGAAATACTTGTCGCCCCTGGAGTTCGAGAAGCAGATGGGGATTGTCTATCTGCCGCGGCTCGATTTTCAGTCATGGACGGATTTTTCATCGATCAGCCGAAAAATCGCCAAATTTCATGAAAAGGGATATCTCACTCAACAACAGCTATGGCTCGGCGCCTATTTTCAGAAAGAAATTCTAGGCTGCGAGGTTCCTCCCGTGGCTCTTCGCTGGATCGATGATGAGATCGGCTGGGGAGTTTTTTCCCTGCAAGATCTTAAACCCATGGCCCTGATCGGCGAATATACGGGTCAGGTACGGCGCAAGAACAGATCCGACGCCAAAAATGCTTATTGCTTCCAATATTCCATCATCAGTTCTGAACCTACGCGTTATGCGATCGACGCCCGCAATCAGGGAGGAATTACGCGATTTATCAACCATAGCGACACGCCGAACCTGGGGAGCGCATTGGCAACTTGTCATAATCTGTCCCATATCGTTCTTTTTACCAAAAAACAAATCCGGAAAGGCGAGCAGATTTGCTATGATTACGGATCGGATTATTGGGCGAAAAGAAGCAAACCGCGGACGTTATGACTTAATCGTTTTTTTCAGGAATAATGATCCAGCCGACGCAGTAGACGATGGTCAGCGGTACAATGCCTGTGATAAAAGCAATCAGCACTGTGAACAGGCGCACCACTGTTGGATCGATATCCCAAGCTTCCGCGAGAGCTCCGCAGATCCCAGCCATCTTACGATTCTGTTTCGAGCGGTAAAAGTGCCGTGGCACTTTGGGCTGACTGCCGGCCGGTTGAAGAACTCCTCCTTGAAAGGAGGAGATTCTCCTTCCGCTTAAGGTTGCGGTGCGGCTAAAGCCGCTTACCGCACGAATAAAATATCTTGCCTAGACGCCTAGACCCACCCCTGAAGGGGTGGGATTGCGGCAAGAAGTGCGTTCAAGGGGAATAATCAGGATGGCGAGAAAATAGGCAATTGTCAGAGGAACGATCCCTGAAAAAAGCCATAAAAACACGAAAAGCAACCGGACTACCGTCGAGTCAATCTCAAAATAGGACGCCACGCCGCCGCAAACGCCGGCCATCACGCGATCGAATCGGGAACGGTAAAGCTTATTCATGAATCCACTATAGCAAAAAGGCATTGGAACTCATATCGTTTTTTTAGCCAATCGGGTAGGATTGCCGGCATGATTCAATCAAGATGGTTATTGGTATTCGCTCCCTGGCTGGCATGGGGCTCGGTCAGCGAGACGATGCGCTGGGAGTGGGAAAGCGGCTATCGCAATGATCGTTTGCACTGGCACTTGAGCGGCGATGGCGATCCGACCTATAGCGAACATGACCGCGATCTGCGGTTTTGGGAAAATGATCTGACTTTGCGCGTCATTTATCGCGATATCGCCCTATTTGCCCGCGGATCCTTCGCCGCCCTCGGCCATGGCGATATGCGCCAGACCTGGGCTCATCTCTCATATACCTCTGATTCACCCTCCCATTCCTGGCATTCCGATGCCTGGGGCCTCGACGGATGGGGGTATTTTGGGTATGCGGTGAATTTGACGGCAGATCGGACCTATCAGGTCATTTTGATCCCGATCGTCGGTTACGGGGCCGAAACCGAGCATCTGGAGCCATCAGGCTCCAAAACAGGTACCGGTACAGCTGTCGCCCCGGCGGAGTCCTATTCCATGACCTGCCAATTGCCAGGAAAAGAGCGCATGACCTGGTTTGGCCCCTTGTTCGGGGGGCTATTTATTATCCGTCCCGGCGGCTCCCTTCGCTTCGAGGCCGGCTACGCCTATCATCGCCTGCATTTGCGCTTTACCTCGAAAAGGCAGACAGAAGTATCGCTATTCGGGGCTGGTTCGGCTTTGCTGAGCGAAACAACCACCCAGGACAAGATCAAAGTCAAGGATGGAGCCAATTTAGCCCATACCGGCTGGGCGCGGGCCGATTATGAAATATCGAATGCCTGGAGGTCGGGATTAGAGGTGCAAATCAAGTACTTTTGCTCCCGAATTCTCAACGCATCCATCAAAAATGAAACAGCCCATACGAGTAGCTCCCAAAAATTTAAAGCCCGCTGGATGAGCGTTTCCGGGGCCATTTCCATATCAAGGACGTTTTAATGTCTCAAGAATCCACACGCTGGCCGTCCAAAGATCAGTTGATCATGGGCCTTCACGCGATCCGTGAAGTATTAGTCCATAAACCGGACCGGCTATTGAAAGTATTTACCTCTGTGTCGGGCGGCGCCGCTGCGCGCAAGCATGAAATCATTGACGAATGCGATAAAAATGGCGTGCCCGTCCAAACCGTAAGCTTTGATCTTTTGACAAAGATGGCCGGATCGGATTCCCATCAATCCTTTGTCGCTCATGTGAAGGGCAGAAAGTTTTTTTCGGTCGATGAGTTCATCAGTGAAAAAGAGGATCAGGAAAGTACGTTTGTTTTGATGCTATCGGAGATCTTCGATCCCCAGAATTTTGGCGCGCTGCTGCGCTCGGCCGAATGTTTTGGCGCCGACGCCGTCGCATGGTCGAAGAACCGCGGCTGCGATTTGACGCCGATTGCGGCGAAATCCAGCTGCGGGGCCAGCGAACTGATTTCGTTGATTCGCATTTCCAATCTCGCCGATAGCGTAGAGCGATTCAAAAAGGCCGGTTTTGAAATCGTGGCCGCTGTCGCTCAGCAAGATGCCGAGCCGCTCACCGATTTTTGCTATTCAAAGAAAACGGTCTTGATCGTGGGATCGGAAGGGGAGGGGATCCAGCCCTTGCTTCTCAAAAAAGCGGACCGATGTGTATTTATACCGACAAAGGGAAAAATCGAATCGCTCAACGTGGCACAGGCAACAGCTGTTTTGCTATCCCGTCTTAACTATTAATCCGATCCTGAAGAAGTTTTATGTTTCTAGGATGATACATTACTGATTAGACTGTTTAGGAATCTGGGGCCAGCTGATCGAAAGAGTTTCTCGCTGTTTCATCGAAAGCCAGGCGTCAATATCGGATTCGAGCGTTTTGGCATGATCGACGACTTCGGCCAATTCCGGATAGGTCTTGATCAGATGCACCTCATCAATCAATTCAAGCACTTCATTGTAGAAATGAGCGTCCTCATCCATCATGCCTTCATTGACGCATTCCGTCAGAATCATCTGGATCGCTTCGAGGTTTTCAGTCGTATCCTTTTTATCCCGAATGAATTGAGCATACTGATCATTCTTGGCCATAATACACCTTTAACTAGTACTTATCAGATTCACGCGATGGTTTCTATAAAAAACCATCTTGGTGATAGGGGAGGGGACCATCCGATTTTGTCCCCCATAAATTACCCAGGGATTTGCTGGATCACTTCTCCCGCCAGTATCAGAAGAGCAAACGCCATCAATACGACGAGAAGAGGCTTGCCGCCCGGTAATTGACGAGTATCGGATGGGTACTTCTTTATGTAGCGGCCGACCCATGCCATGATGGGCGGCATCAGACCGAACAGCAAAGCACAGCTGATTCCACCGGCATAGCCCAGAGCTACAAGAAAAATGTTCGGATAAATAAGTGCGAATATGGTGGGTATTCCAAAGATCGCAAATACCAGGGAAGCTTTTTTCATTCCCACTTTTTTAATTTTCAACCCATCGGCCATAAAATCGAAAAAGGAGAGGGCGAGGGGAACGAAGGATGTAGTCATCGCAAAAAAGGCAAACGCTTTGCCAATCGTAAATATCGAGTTGTTGGCAATGTAGTACCTGAGAGGCGCGACCGCGTTTTGCCCCAGGCGGGCTGCATCAGTGAGCCCATCGGGAGGAACGATGCCCAAAATAATAAACTCCCAAACCAGATAGATCACTAGAGGGATTGACGAACCGATGAAAATCGCCAATCGAATTTTAGGCACATCCCGTTTCATATAGGTCATTAAAGTGGGAATGATGATCTGAAAGGTAAAGGCGGTAAAGAGAATCGGCAGAGCAATCCAGGTTTTGGACCAGGATGTAAAAGATAGTAATTGATAACTGACCGAACTCCAGGAAACCGCCACAAAGGCCAAATAGGAAAGAATAACCCCGGAGATCAATACCTTGTTGATCCGGTCCACCGAGCGGGTTCCGAGATAGATGACCGGAGCGATCACGGCCACATAGATCAGCGAAGAGACCCGGTTGGAGACATCCCAGCTCAGAATGTCGCACAAAATCGAACCGCCGCCCGCGATGTGGGCGATCATCACTGTCAGAAAGAGAAATAGATACGCGACCCAATATATATGTCGTCCAATCGGCCCGAGCAGCTTATCGGCCATCGAAATGAAGCTGGTATCGGATGGAAGCCACAGACTGACCTCAACAAAGAGCAAGGCCGTGCAGACCATGAAAACCCAGCATATGAAGTAGATGGATGCTGAAGGAATAAAACCGCTGGGACCCGTAACCACAGGTAACGCCAGCATACCGACCCCGATCATAGTTCCTGCAATGAGCAATGCTCCGCCAACGACGTTGCCAACAGAATGAATCGGTCTCATATTTCTCCTTCAAAGTTTGAGCAAGTATAGCGGAATGATTGAAAAAGAGCTTTTTAAAAGATTTCGATCAACAACCAACAACTCGAGGTCATAGATGCCTAAAAAATTATTTAAGGGGCATAACCTGGTCTTCGGTTCCCAGTAAATTAAACATAACATGTATTATCAGACGTTCATGGAGCGACCGCTACGGAGCCTTTAGCCATAACTTTTTAAGGAAGCTTAAGACTTAACTTCGATATCTTTTGCTCTGGCAGAGACCCCCGACGGCAAACTTGGAAAAGCAATATTTTGGAGAGATTGAGCTGTAGGGTTCAGCTGAACCAATCGATCGCTTACGCTAGGCCACTGTACCGTCACTCTTTCCTCATTTCGAATTTGCTCCTCTTTTTCCGCCCATGCGCACCTCATTTTCACAAAGATCATTAGTGCATCGAATTTTCCCTTGGATAATCTCTCCCCTTCCGCTTCGCCCAATTCCGCGCAGTAAGTATCCAAATCGTCTTTAGGCATACTCGGATAGAGATGTTGAATCACCTCTTTGACCTGCATCCAGGTGTACGCGTCTTTACATTTTTCTTTGTCGGATCGGGTGGTTGGCTTTTCAAAGGCGACCAAACAGCGAAGTTCGGGATTCCAATGCAATGTTTTGCTTCGAGGAATACTGGCATTATCTGAATTCGAAGGGTTGTCCGGAGAGCCAGGCTTAATTGATGCGCCCTCGCAACATTTCCAACCATGACAACAATGCACATCTCCACCCCCCGTATCGACCACATGTAAAGCGGCTAATGTCATAACTATCTCCTTGCATCGCTGCGTTGCGTATCGTAAACTCGACTTTGTACATTTTTAGGACCGAAAGCCTCGATGGATTTGCCCTCTGAGGCGTTAATTTAATGACTATCCCCTTTCTTATTAAATTAACGCCTCAGAGGGCAAATAGGCGAGGCACGCGGCCCTAAAAATGTACAAAGTCGAGGTAAAGATAATTTAAAGTTGTAAATAGTACCACGTGTGCTGTTAGGTGGCAAATATATATATGATTATTCAACCCAATGCAGGACATTGCGGATGATCGACCAGCGCGGCTCCCCTGTCCTGGCAGGGTTTTTTCCATAAATCCAATAACTTTCCTGTTCCTGATAAAATCCATCCAAATGCTTTAGAGACAGCCAATTATTGACAAAGCGCAAAAAATCCGTTTCAACCAACCGAACGGGATAGGCAAAAAGTGATTTCCCTAACCCACCATCAAAATCATCGACATAGAAGTTGGGATGGTTGATGCACAAGACGGTGCCCTGGATGCTCGACCAGATATTTGCATCGAATTTCTGGGTCGGTAGATCTTCTGAGTCAAAAGGCCCGCTATATAAACTGGCATTCGGAAAGTTCTGGGACAGCATTTTTATATACGCTCCCTGCGCAGCAATGATTAAATTTTTATTTTCCCGTATCTGATTCAAATTTTTAAACAAGGGACGCTTATCCACCGGAATAATCAACGCGTTATTTTGATTGCTGTACGTATTGGTAAAGCTCATTTTTTGAATGCGCTCTTCGGTCATGAGAAGTCCCGTCATGCCGATATCATAAAGACCGCGATCTAAATCTTCAGCAATCCGGTCGAGATCGAGCGGGACAAACTCCAGTTGACAGTCCAGATCTTTGGCTAATTGGTAAGCCATCGCGATATCAAAACCAACGAGTTCCTTATCGTGATTCCAATACGAGAACGGAATGCTGCCGTTTAAATATCCGACTCGCAGGGTATTTGTTCGGAAAATGCGCTCTAAAACACTCTCATCCGGAATGATCGATGATAAATATTCCAACGGCTGCCCTCGCTGATAGACCTTGGCTTTTACCGGGTCTCTCAGAATATCGGCAATTTTTCTGCTTGGATAGAGATTAAGAAAATTATCATCGAGATGAACGTAGGGCCGAATCGCCAGAACAATGGCCGCCGTCACGCAAATACTCCCGATCAACTTAAATAAAAACGTCTTCCATTTGATCTCAATGAGTTGATAGTTAGCGTAAATGACCAATAGAATGAATGTAAAAACACTCGCAACACTCAATAGAACCTGGAAGTTGACTGTTACTGGCATAGTCGCTGTAAAGAGATCAACGGCATTATCTGGAAATTTTAATTCATTAAATAAAAACATGATCGAATTGACACTCGTACCGGGCGAGCCCACCGAAAGAGGAATTGTCAGGAATGAAAGAATAGATTTTTCCCAAACAGTAAAAGGCTGGCGGTAATAGAACGAGGCAAAGAGAATGAAAAATAATAGAAATGCATTTCCGATTTGAACGAAAGAATACGAAATAGGAAGAACAGTGTCTACTGTTGATCGAAAACCCGCTACGCCTTTGAGAGGTTCTTTGTCTCTCAGTTTGTTGAGATAGCGGTTGATGAGCGGGATCGCAATCGTCGGGATGCCCGTGACGAAAGACAGAAAACAGATGCTGCGAAATGCGCGCAGAGATTCCCCAAAGCTGAGCGGAGTCAGACTCGACAATATCAGGGGCAGTATCCAAAGTGTTAAAAACAGGGTAATCAGCACATACGCGGCGAGATAAAAATCAATGATGATCAAATCGGACACCCGAACCGTTCCCATCACAACTGAGATGTGGGCAAAAACTGCGATGGGTGCAATCCAGGCCAGCCACTCCAGGATTTTTTCAAGAACCTGATTTCCCCTTCCTACCACGCTAAGCAAAGGCTCTTTTTTTTCGATATGCATCAAAGTAAAACCGACAATTATACCCAGAACAGCGATGGCGGGAACAATATTATTCAACAAATCATAGATCGGATTTTCCGGGATCAGATAAGTTAAAATATTTTTGCCCAGTTCAACGTGGATCCCTTCCAAAGAAATCGATGATTGAAGAAATGATGCCGCCAGAGGTTTCGGGATCAGACTGCTAAGCAGATAAATGAAAAAAAATACAAGGCTCCAAAGAAGAAACCAAAACGCCCATCCCTTTTCCAACAGTTTTTTAGCATTGGATGGCGTGAGAGATCCAAGCCCCAGGATGATCGACAGACAAATGTAGGGCAAAACAACCATTTCCAAAAGAGCGACGTAGATCTCTCCGATCGGTCGAAAAAACAGAGTCAAAGGACCTAAGAACAATCCGGCAAGGATGCCTCCTATCACCGCGAAAAGAACCTGAAACCCAAAGGTAAATCGCATCTTATTTGACCCAACCAAGGACGTTTCGAATGATCGACCAGCGTTTTTCCTTGGGTTTTAATGAGGATTTTCCATAAACCCAATACTGTTCTTGGGCTTGATAGAAGCCATCTAAATTCTTTAAAGCTAACCAGTTACTGGTGAATCGCAACATTTGGATCGCATTGATCCGAACAGCATAGGCAAAATAGCTTTTGCCCAATTGTCCGTCAAAATCATCTACATAGAAACCGGGGTGATTCAAACACCAGACAGTGCCCGGAATACGAGACCATATCAAAGCATCGACAGATCCCGTTAAAAGCCCTTCATCGTATGGTCCCCGATAGCTCCTCGCATTTGGGAAATTACTCTCCAAAACTCGTTTATAGCCGCCTTCCGCTTCGATGATCAATTGTTTGTTATTTTCTACATTTTTAAGGGTAGTAAATAATTTATGCTTGCTTTCGGGAATCACAAGCACATTATTTTGATCCGTATAGGCATCGGCAAAACTCATTGTTTGGATGCGTTTGTCGGTGATAAGAACAGCGCTCATGGCAATATCATATACTCCGCGGTTGAGTTCATCGGCAATGAGGTCAAGGTCCATCGGGATAAATTCCAGTTTGCAATTCAGATCTTTTGCCAACTGATAAGCCATGGCAATGTCAAAGCCAACAAGTTCATTGTGTTGATTCCAATATGCATAAGGTATGTTGAGCGGAGAATACCCCACCCTGAGAACTTTCGTACGAAAAATACGCACAAGAACGCTCTCGTTGGGATCAACGGATGACAGATAATCCAGCGGCTCTCCGGGAAGATATACTTTGGCTTTCACCGGGTCATTCAGGCTTTCTGCTATTTTCCGGTTTGGATAGAGATTGCGAAAATGATCTTCGAGATGAATAAAGGGGCGAATCGCCAAAATAACGGCGGCAGCCAGCCCTACGCTTCCGATCAATTTGAACAACAGGCTTTTCCACTTAATCTGCATAAATGGGTAACCCACAAAAATCATTAGTAATACGAGCGTGAGAACGCTCGCAGCGCTTAAAAAAGCCTGGAAATTGACTGTCACCGGTATTGTTGCTGCAAATAATTCCACAGCATTGTCGGGAAATTTTAGTTCGTTCAACAAGAAAGCAACTGAGTTAACGCTCGTACCGAGAGATCCTTCCGATAGCGGAATCGTCAGAAATGATAGAAGGGCCTTTTCGAAGGTCGTAAATGGATGGCGATAATAGAACGAAGCAAAAAACATGAAAAACAGAAGAAGAGCGTTTCCGATCTGAGCGAATGAGTAGGAAATGGGAAGCGCTGCTTGAGCCGTCTCGCGAAAAACAGGTTCACCTTTGAGGTGTTCCTTTTCTGCCACTTTTCGCAGATAGTGGTTGATCAATGGGATGGCAATGGCTGCAGTACCGGTTAAGAAGGACAATAGACAGATGCTGAATACTGCCTGGAGCGTTTCTTTGAAGCCAAGCGGAGTAAAACTCGCCAGGATCTGCGGCAATGCCCAAAGCGTAAAAAATAAAACGATAAAGATGTATGAGAGAAAATAAAAATCGATCTGGATCAAATCAGACAGATAGACGGTTCCCATTACTACCGAGACGTGGGAAAAACTCCAATTGGAGAGATCTTGGCGAGCCATACCAGGATTTTCTCAATAATCTGATCCCCTTTTTCGACGAAACCAAGCAGAGGCTCCTTTTTTTCAATAACCATCAAAGCAAATCCGACAATCATGCCAAAAACGGCAATCGCAGGAACAATGCTATTCAAAAAATCGTAGATCGGATTTTCCGGGATCAGGTAGGTCACAATATTATCGACTAGCGCTTTTCGAACGACCCCAGCCGATGGCGGCTGAAACAGAAATGAACCAATCGGATGGTGGGGAATCAATAGGCAAAATAGATAGATAAAAACAAAAATCAGCGCCCACAGCAGGATCCAAAATTGCACACATTTTTTAAAAATATTTTTAATCTTAGACGGCGTAAGCGATCCAAGTCCCAAAATGATTGACAGGCAAACGTAGGGCAAAACCACCATCTGCAATAGCATCGTGTAGACGGAACCGATCGGACGCAAATATGCAGTCAAAGGCCCAAAGAACAATCCGGCAATAATACCGGCAATGACCGCGAGAAGAACCTGATATCCAAAGGGTAGGCGCATGTTACCAATTGTTAAAATTCTGTTCCTGCTCATCCTCAAGCATTCGGCGATCATCCTCGTTTAGCTGGGGTTCAGAAGAATCATCGTCTGTCTTGGCATCGGCCGGCTCTGATTTTGGCGGCGGCGTATTCTTGGGTTTGCTGCTCATGGAAAAAATATTGGATCGCCATGATTTCTTTTTAGGCGGTGTGGGTGGAGAAGGTTCTTGAACAGGGGGCGTTGTTAAGCTCTTTTCCAGTTCGATATTTTCCGGCTCAGGTTCGGGAGCTGGCGCTGGCTCGGGTGCGGGAGCGGAGGGCTTGGGCTCTGCGAGGGCAGGTTCTTTGGTTTTTTTAAACAAATGATTATAATGCTCGTTTCCCATTCCGACAAAAATGCCGTTTTTAAAGATCAACGGAGTTAGATTGCGGGCCACCGGACGGCTTTGGCCAAGAACATTGGCTTTGGTCACGTAAAACCAGATGTCATAGCATCCATCATCGGTTGTGATCTGATCCTCTTGGGTCGGATATCGCATGATCTGGTATACTTCTTCCTGCGTCATGCCAATATACAGCTGGCTGATTCGATCGACGTTTTGATGCGCGACGGTAGAAGACATCAGCACATCGTTGGAAACACACCCGCTTAAAATGAGGGCGCAAGAAAAAAGGTATGCACGCATGAGCACAACTCTTGATAAAATAGTTTGATCTCGCCCTCGCGGCTGTTAGATTTGCCGCTGATTGCAAGCCCTGTTTTAACCTGTAGCGGATCATGGAAAAGATTTCAATCGATCAAATTTTTATTCGTAGAAAAACCCTCATCGATGTGCGCTCGCCGGTCGAATACGCCCATGGCCACATACCTCATGCGATCAATCTCCCTCTTTTCAATGATGCCGAAAGGGCTTTAGTCGGATTGACTTACAAAAAAGAAGGCAAGCGCTGCGCAATCGAAAAGGGGCTGCAACTCGTTTCCTTTGATCGGATCGTTCAAGAGATTCGACGCCTGGACCCCGGCTCGGTCGATATTTATTGCGCTCGCGGGGGGATGAGGAGCTCGTCCATGGCCTGGCTTTTTGAGCTTATTGGTTTTGAAGCGTTTGTGATCGCTGAAGGATATAAAAGCTATCGCCGCTGGGCTCTGAATCAGTTTTCCTTACCCTACTCACTTTTCGTTTTGGGCGGTGAAACCGGTTCGGGCAAGACCAAGATCATCAAAGCACTCGCACATGTTGGACAAAATGTCATTGATCTGGAAGCCCTCGCCTGCCATCGGGGATCGGTATTTGGAGATCTGGGATCTCAGCCAACGCAGGAGCAATTTGAAAACAACTTAGCTGCAGAGCTCTATAAAAAAAAGGACAGACCGATTTGGGTGGAAGACGAAAGCGGCCGAATTGGCTCGGTAGAAATTCCCCCATTAATTTTCGAGCAAATCCGGAAGGCGCCGATGGTAGCGTTGCAGGTGCCGCAAGAACAAAGAGCACAGGAATGTCTCGATGAATATCTAGGACTCGGATCCCAGAAGCTAAGCATCGCCATACGGCGCCTCTGTAAAAGAATGGGCCGTCTTGAAACCAAAAAGGCGATAGCGGCTCTTGAACAAAACCAATTTCGGGAATGCTGCCAAATACTTCTTCGGTATTACGACAAAAAATACCGCTATGGAATGTCTCTCAAAGATCCTAAAACCGTAACCATTCTCCCCTCTCCTGCCGTTGCAGACGATCAAACCATCCAGGCAATCAAACGGTGGGCCGCTCAAATCAGTTCTGAATAATCAGGCAAGGATCTCTCTTCTTTCTCTTCCTCTTCTCGCTGTTGATTCTTGTCTTTTTTTCTTTTCGAATAAGATGAAACGCCTGCAGCAGATGGTGTAAAAGGCATGGCGATCGGAATGGCCCTGCCATCAACAGGCACAGGCGCAGGTTCTTGCGATGACCGAGAGTGGGATTCTATGATCGCTGGTATCGGTAATGACGGCTGAGGAATGGATGGAGAAAGGACATCCGGCGCCACGGGCTTGAAGCCAGATGAGTCCGGTGCTGAGATGGGCGGCAAAAGCGCGGTTGGCTCTTTGCTCCGTTGAATGAGGGCCGGACCAGACGTTGGAGTGAAGCGGCTTTTTTCCGCCTCTCCCCTCCCCTCCCCTGCGATCGGTTTTTGGAGCGCAATGTCTTTCTCGGACTGGAAAGGCATCTGGGGTCTCGGGACCGGACGATCGGGGTTGCTCATCCTTGCGGCAAAATCTGTCCAGATTTGAGCCTCAAGAGTCGGCATCTCAGGCAATATTTCGGATTCAAGTTCAGCGATCATTCGTATAATGGCGGGGCAAAGGCGGGCAGCGATTTTTACCATCGGCCCAATCTCGGCATCCCAATTTGAGTCGTCTGTCGTGGTTGCTCCCTGGAGTTCAACGATGGCCGACTGGATATGCTGGATGAACCGCGCAGGCGTTCGAATGGGAGCAAAGGATTGCTGCGGGGTTAGAGATGTCGGCACTTGTTTTTGGCCAAGAGGACGGCTCAATTCGCTCTTGAGAGGGTGTTGCGGCAAGGCATTGGCAGCGGCGGTTTTAACGAATACGCTGCGAGAGATCTGGTGGGGGCCAGCCACAAAAGAGTCACGGACAGACTGGAGAGATTGTAAGACTTCCACTTTGCGCTGGAATGGATGGCCGGGATCGGTCGGCAGTGAAAGATTCGGAAAGGCTTGCTGAAAAAATCCACCCATTTTCTGCATACCCATCCCATTTCCGGCTGCAAGGGGCTCTAACAGCGAAAGAAGCTGGATGAGCATCTCAAGATGATTGGGTCTGTCAATTGGCGGCGTCATTTGAAAGACATAATACGCCACAAGTGATTATAGTTCAACAGGTAAATTCTTTTTTTAGTCCCAGCGGCGCGGCCGCTTTTTTATAACAGGAGCTGCTTTTCGCTGAATCTGTAAATCCACATCGGCATCGTCAAACCAGGCGGCAAACGTCTGGTAAAGGCGATGGCTCTGGTCCAGGACGAATTGTTCGTGTCCTGTCGACACCACCCAGATATAGACAAATAGCAGCACGATGACCCAGAACGTTTTTCTCATATTTACGCCTTAATAACGGATAGTAGTGAAAAAACTATTATTTTCAAATTTGTTTTCAAATTAATTAAAAAATAACTATGAAAGAGCTTGGGGAAAGAAGTAACGAAGGTGCTCAAACTTTAGGAAGTAAGGTATGGAAAGCAAGCTGTTCAAATCCGACTTATATGGCGATCTCGCCCAAGGGTGGTATTGCAAATCAGATCATCCGATCGACTTTTTGCGTGCCGAGCACGTCCTACGCGCACCGTGGGTGATTGAAAACATTCCGCCCGCGCGAAAAATTCTCGATGTTGGTTGCGGAGCCGGAATGCTGGCCAATGCCATGGCGAAAGCCGGCCACAGAGTAACGGGAATCGATATCTCCGAGACCGGTTTGAATGTGGCGAGAACCCATGACGACACCAGGTCGGTTCGCTATCTTCATGCGAATGCCTATTCCCTCCCCTTTCAAAGCGGCGATTTCGACGTCGTCTGCATCATGGACGTGTTAGAACATGTCGAAGAGCCTCATCTCGTGATTGGAGAAGCGGCCCGTGCCTTGAAAGCGAATGGACTCATGTTCTTTCACACGATCAATCGCACCATGGCAAGCTATCTATTGATGATCCGCGGCATTGAATGGTGTTTGAGTAATTCGGCCCGCAACAAGCATTCGTATATCCACTTCATCAAACCCGACGAGCTGCAGGAGATGTTCAAGATCCATAAACTCAGCATGCAGCAAATAAAGGGAATGCGGCCGCTTCTTTCAAAGGCGTTTTGGAAAATGCTGGTCGTAAAACAGGTCCCTTCGGATTTTGCATTCTGCTTTTGCAAATCGTTGAGCGCAGGCTATTGCGGCATCGCGCGCAAACTTATACCTGGTATGCCTGCTCCTGCTTTTTGAATATCAGCGTCACGACGCCAATCCAGGCGATGAAAATACCCATCAGCACTGCGTTGGTCAATGTTGCCACTTGCGAGCCGACAAAAAATTGCAAACCGAGCAGCAAAAAGGATGCGAGCGCTTTGGACGTTCGATAGGCAAACACGTCGATGACGGCCTTGGCGCGAAATTTTTCATCCAGTTTCAGCGGCAAAAACAGCATTTCCCGAATGATTCCGAATAGCGAATAGTCCAGAGACTTTGTCAATGAATACGCAAACGTAATCATCACAAGCCCGGGCACGATCCATTGTCCGATCGTAGCTGCGCAAAGAATCAGCGGAATCAAATAATGGCTGTTTTTGAGGCCTAAAAATCGAATCATCAAAAAACTGCCGATAAATTGCAGGCCCATGCTGAATAAATTAATCGCACCGATCAGCTTGCCGTAAAAAGCTGTCCGCAAATCCAGAGAGGGAATGGCGATTTCGATCCTGTGGCTGAATTGATAATCCAGGAGAGCGACGGTGATTTGCATGAATACCACGAGCAGCAGTATGCCCAGCAAATAGCGACTGCGGGCAATCATGGCAAAACCGGCAAAGCTCGATTCATGTTCATCGACCGATGAGACCAGTTTCCCAGCCCCACTGCGATAATAGGCCGAACGATAGGCAAAAAATAAAACAGTGTAAATAGGAAGGGAAAAATACAATAGAGGCACCGAGCCGAAATGGGGGGCTAAAAATCCAGGGATCATGCTGCCGCACACTCCGCCGCACATGCCGACGCCATAGATCGCGCCAAATAATAATTTAGCGCGGCCGGATGAAATCGTACTATGAATCATTGACCATAGCTGCTTGAACATCAGCAACACATAAATATCTTTCCAACAAAAATGAAAAAAAATGATCGACGGAAAATACGGAAGTAAAAAGGCCGTCATTATATTGACAGACATCACGGCGATCGTGCAGATGGCCATCATCCGCAAGGGGCCGATTTTGGGAAGAAAGCGAGTATACAAATAAACGATCGCGAAATTGAGAGGGACCGTGGCCAGCCAAAATGCCGGATAGGAAGAGGCCTTAAAAATAGCGAGGAAGATCGATTGGCTGACGGGCCGAGTAATGCCGTATTCCCCTGACACACAAAAGGCCGTCAGCATGGCGAATAAAATAAACAACTTTTCCGATCTCGTCAGAGATGCGATTTCAGAGCGTAAAGAAAGCATTGATTAACCGTTCCATGATTCGAGAAAATTGATCAAAGCCAGGTCGTATTTGGGAGATACATAGGCCCAGTTTGTTTTCGCTTCGGGAACTTTTAACAAAAGATCCGAACAGTCGCGAGCATTTTGGATGATGACATGGCGCTTCGATACGGGAAAATTAAGTTTTTCGCCCATCGGCCTGTCTTTTTGAAATTCGACAACGATATCGCGGTCGTCAATTCCATTTTTTTTCTTAAAATCAGCGATATCTTTTTCCTGCATCGATTCAGGAAGATCGATCGCGCGGAATCGGTGCTGGCGATAGAAAACGCATTTTGCGTCTTCATGGCCTTTAATTTTGGGATCGCGGGCCGCGCGGTTCAACGAGCAGATAATTTCCGGATCGCTTTGGTTTAGAAAGTCATCGACAGATTTGATCGCGCTCATTGGAAAGTTTTCGGCCATATAGCGGCGCAAATGAAAATTATAGGCCTTGACGGACGAGTAATGATAGACCCGGCGATGCATGAAGTGGCGGGCCAACAGCAGAGCTTCACAAGATTCGAGTCCGTTTTCATCGATCCCGAGTTGCATCTCGTCTGCGCCGCGATCGGGGCTAGGCAATATTCGCAGTGTTTCGATCAATTGATGGTAGTCGAATAGCCCATAGGCTACGCCGGTGCTCTTGGCGTCGCGCAACAGATAGTCGATCCGGTCCGCTCCAAAAAAGTCTCCCGTGATCATTTGGGAAACAATGCGCTCCCACGGAGAAAATGGCGATGATTGTAGAGTTTTCCATTTTGTTTCGCCGATGGCAATTTTTTTAATATCTTCGACGATATCGCGCTCAATCAGGTCTTCGAGGTAAGCCGGCGCCGTGCGGAGTTTATCCCATACGCTTTGAAGATGCGGGCTGTCGATGATTTTGAGGGTCCAGCTTTCATGGCCTTGCGATCCGAGAAGCTCGGTTTCGGCGACATGGGAAAAGGGAAGGTGTCCCAAATCATGGCATAGGGCGGCCATTCGCAAGACTCTGCGCCAATAGAGATAATCCGACGAGCCCTTGCGGGGCACAAAGTGAAATACATCGGGCCGGACTGATTTGCAAATCTTCTCAAACATTTGCGTGACCAGCGCCATGACGCCGAGAGAGTGTTCGAAACGCGTATGGTTGGCGCCGGGATAGACAAGATAGGAAATCCCCAGCTGATGAATATAATGCAATCGCTGAAACGGCAGGGAATCGATCAGTTCTTTTTCGAATTCATCAAACGGGATGAATCCGTGAACCGAATCGAAAATTTTTTTATCAGAGTGCAAAAAATCCTTAACCATAGGACCCTAAATTATATCTTAATACCAACTTAAATACAATCAATCCGGCCGGGGTTTGCTTTCAAAAATATAGGAATTGGTTACCTTGACAAACTCGGCTTTTCTCTGCAATTCCTTGATATTACGCGCTCCGCCGTAGGTCATTCCGCTGCGGATACCGCCCAGGAATTTGGCCAGCATCTCCTCAAAAGATCCTGTGACAGGACCCCAAAAATCGATTCCCTCGGCAACGGTCTTGGCTTTCAGCCCCCCGTAAAATTCATTTTGAAAATCTTCGCTGGCCTGACCGCGGAACTTGGCTTCCAAACCGCTGGGAGATTTGTCTGACTTTCTCTTTTGCGCCGCGCTCTCTTTAGTCATGGCAAACAGCTTGCCGATCATGACCGAGCTGGCGCCGGCAGCTAGCGCCAAAACAATATCGCGGCTCGTCCGGATGCCCCCGTCGGCAATTAACGGGACGCGCAGTTTTTCTGCGATACGAGCACAATCGGACACAGCGCTGAATTGGGGCACGCCAAATCCTGTGACCATCCGCGTCGTGCAGGCAGCTCCAGGCCCAACACCGACTTTGACCGCATCGGCGCCGGCATTGACGAGATCGTGATAGGCCATGGCCGTGCAGACGTTGCCGGCGATGACTTCCTTGTCGGGATGGCTCTTCTTCAGTTCCTGAATGTGGCGAAACATTCTGTCCGAATGGCCATGAGCCACATCGATACACACGCCAAGGGCCCCGAGATCCAGCAGTTTGCGCGTTTCATCGAGCTTTTGTATGCCGCATGAAATAAAAGTCTTATCCTTGTAGCGCTGAACCCATTTCATCTGTTCTTCAAAGGGAGTGAACCGGTGAAAAACGGGAATCGATCCTTGTGCGATCAGAATATCGGCCATTTCATAGCTCATGACAGTGTCCATGTTGGCCGCAAGAATCGGGATGGAGATTTTAAGCTTTTTCGTGAGCCATGTCTCTAAGGACGGCTCTGTACGGGAAGGAATATTGTTGAATTGGGGCACCAGAGCTACGTCATCATACGTCAACGCTTCGCGCATACAATCACACCTATTAGACATCCCGAGTCTAATTCAGGGGCAAATTCCACAAAAGGGCCTTTTTCATTTATTTTTCCATCCATCATGCTATAATCGGGATCGCTTGATGTGGAAACTCTGTGATCAGCGCATGTATCCTTGCGAAAAACTCCCAGCGATCGATCGCTGCAACCCTCGCATCTTTGAGCCGATTGAATGAGGTGATTTTACTCGACACCGGATCGACGGATCAAACATTGGCGATTGCCCGCACATTCCCCAACGTCGTCGTTCATCAGGTCGTCTTTTCCCGTTTTGGCCTATTGCGCAATCAAGCAGCCCTTATGGCAAAGAATAACTGGATACTCGCCATCGATTCAGATGAGGTTTTATCGACGCCCTTGCAAAATGAGATTCTTTCTTTGGCGTTGGATCAAAACGCTGTTTATGAGATCAATTTTCATAATTACTACAACGGCAAGAGAATCGTGGGCTGCGGCTGGCATCCCGAAAAACATATTCGTCTCTACAATCGCAGATCGAACCGGTTTTCCGACTCCCTGATTCATGAAGGAGTATTGATCAACGGTTTGCAAGTCAAACGACTGACACATTCTATTCTCCACACGCCCTACGGATCGATTTCTGATTTTCTTTTGAAGATGCAGCTCTATTCCGATCTGTTTGCCCAGGAAAACAGGGGCCTGCGCTCATCGTCTTTTGCCAAAGCCCTGGCGCACGCCTCGGCAGCGTTTTTCAAAAGCTACGTTCTAAAGTACGGGATTTTGATGGGGAAAGAAGGCGCCATTATCTCCTTCTACAACGCGAATATGGCATTTTATAAATATCTGAAACTTACTGAAGCAAATCAAAACATCCCATGATGCTGGCTCTTTTGTACCATCGCGTCGGCGACGGAAAATATGCAAATCCCTGGCCGATGATGGATCGCCATCTGGGCTATATCGCTAAGCGTTATCGCACCGTCTGGCCGGGGGAGCCCCTGCATCTTTTCCGGCGAGAAATCTGCCTGACATTCGACGATGCGACATTCGACTTTTATTACTATATTTTCCCTCTATTGAAGAAATACCAACTTCGCGCTCTGTTGGCGGTCCCTGTCCGGTATATTCAAGAATCCAGCGATCTCGCCCCTTCCATCCGGCTCTCCATCCCCTACTCCTCGGCCATGAAGGGCGATATCTATCGAACTCACGCGCCGTTTTGCACATGGCAGGAACTGCGCGAAATGGCCCACAGCGGCCTCGTTCAGATCGCGTCTCACTCCTATCACCATCAAAACTTGCTCACACCCGGCCTCGATCTCGAACTCGACATCGCCCAATCCAAAAAGATCCTGGAAGAAAAACTGGGCGTCGAAGTTCGGACGTTCGTCTATCCTTTGGGCAAATTCAATCCGGCGATTCACCGCCAGGTCAAGCGCCATTATGATTATGCCATGCGGATCGGAACGGCATGGAACATGAGCTGGCAGAATATATCAGGAATGGTTTACCGCGTGATCAGCGACAATTTGACGTCCGTCGATCAACAGTTCTGTCTGAAGAGGAAGCTGACCTATTTGTGGTTTTATCTGATCAATACGCTACGGCGAAGATAGAAGACTATTGAGCCAGTTGCAAAACTCTTCGACGCTAAAAATTGCCCTTTTTGGGCATTTTGCGAGATGCCCCAAAATCATCGATTTTCCGCAGTCGTGGAGTTTTGCAATTGGCTCTATTCTCTAAATCCCGGGAAGATCACTCCAGATAGTCGCTCAACCTGTTTCAGTGTGGTTCGAAACTGCTCCAACGTGCTTTCCTTGGGAATCTTTGCGTTGGGCAGAATATACGCTATCACGTCGACCCCTTTTATTTTTTCAATAAATACAACTTTGCAGAAATGAGTCGGCACCGCTACCTGATCCGGACCGATCGTCTGATAGCGGACATATCCTTCCTGAGGAAGATAGAGCGGAATCGTAATCACATGTAATACGCTGTATTCCAAAGCCAGATCGCGCAAGTGCTCTTCCAATTTACGCCAAAACCCGCGGTTCATCTCAGGCACCTGCGGACTTATATTGCTCAAAATGAACGTCTCACTGGCCGCAGTTGGGTGGCTCCGGCAATCGCCAAACGGACAAAGATGTCCGAAATCAAAACCCGATCCCTGATAGTCTTTCGGTGACGATTGAATGCACTCCGGAACCAACTCATCGACCTTGTATTTCAATTTGCTGCGATCGGCATTTTTGATTTCAAATGAATCGCGCGTCAGCCGCTCATAGACCCAACCGGCATTGCGTGTGCGGCCGTCATAAGAGAGTACATATCCTTCGCGCTCAATAATAAAGCAGCTTCGTGGAAAATACGGACTCGATCGCATCGATGTTTGTTGAGTGTTATCGGCCGAGCAAAGCGCCAGCCAAAGAAAAACAATTGCAACACGCGCAACGAGTATTTTCATAATTTACATCTAAATTATATTATTAATTATCACGCTTATAGCCTTTGTTTAATATTTAGGAATTTTTGTTTCAAGGTATTTCGATTATGAAATTTTGCGAACAACCCGCTTCCGCTTATCTGCGAAAGCGAGGTGTTCAGAGGCGGAAATATTTTTTAGGAGGAAGCGGCGGAAACTCTTTGTTTTTTTGCCTCATCCCGACGTGAACAATAAAGAATGTAGAAATTGCTGCCAACGATAATAGCCGCACCGATCAATGTGTAAGGTTCGACTGTCTTTTGCCACCAGAAAAAATCCAGAGCAACGACCCAGAAGAATGTCGAGTAATCAATCGGAGCCAGCATAGACCCTTGAGCAAAACGCAAGGCCTGGGCAATCAGATATTGCGCCGCGGCAGTAATCACGCCAACGATGGCAAAAAGCCCCCAATGCTCCAATGGCATACTTTTCCATGGAGTTGAAATAAAAAATAATGGAAAAGTCACGAGAATCATCATGATGTTCGGATAGATGGTGATAGCGAGGCTGTGCTCAGTCGCCGCCAGCCGCCGCATGAGAATTTTATTGAGCGCACCTAAAAAGGTCCCGACCAACACCAGAATGGCGGCCAATTCGAAAACATTCGATCCGGGGCGCATCGCGATCAATACTCCAACCATCCCAACGCCAACGGCAATCCAGCGCTCTTTTCCGATCGTTTCTTTTAACATGACAGCGCTCAGAAAGATCATGAAGAACGAGGAGGTGTAGCTCAAGGTGTAAATAACCGTGAGAGACCCCAACGAGACAGCATACATAAAGCAATAGGTATAAATAAGATTAACGGTGAGGCGGATCAAGTGCTGCTTGGGATGGTTCGTCGCCAAGACTCGTTTGATTCCACCTTGAAAAAAGGTAGCGATCAGAAGCGGAACAAGGCGTGTGATCGCGCGAAGAAAGGTCGTCTGCGGGACAGAATAGGTTCCCATCAGATGCTTGATGAACGCATCAGAGAGCGGATAGAGAGCAAGTCCGATCACCATCATCATGACGCCCAGAAATGCCCGGTTATGCAACTTTCGGTCTGCTCCTGCTAGGATATTCATATCTTTTTCCTTCAAAAAATAATCACCGCCCCGATCTCCGCAAGATCCAGCGCGACGATTGATTAGACGGTTTTACAAAAAAATCATAGCATCTCACCCAATTTCCTAACAAAGACTAATTTTTCAGAAGCAGATTGAATTAAATAATGCTATAAACTCCTGTTTATAAAACGAATAGTAATAAACATCAATTAAATAATTAACCTGCCCGCAACAACATGATATCAGCAGCTCTTTCTTCTCCACCAACCCTACGACTATGAAAGAATATCATTTTCCTATATGGCATAGTTAAGGCTAAAACAAATCGGTCGATCGTGAAACACGAATATGTCTGTCCCATGCATCCTGAGATTGTTCAGCCAAGACAAGGCGATTGTCCGATTTGCGGCATGTCCCTGGAGCCTCGGATTCAAAGAGAAACTGGTGATGAAGGCACCGACGAATTAAGAGACATAAGCCTACGGTTTTGGGCGGGACTCTTCCTAACAGCTCTGATTCTTATCCTCGTCTTTTTCGATAGGGTTTTTACAAATTACAACTCTTCGCTCCAGGCAGCGCTGGCAACGCCTGTGGTCTTTTGGTGCGGATGGCCGTTTTTCGAAAGGGGCTGGCAATCGATATTGAACCGTCATCTGAATATGTTTACATTGATCAGTCTTGGCGTTGGAACAGCTTATATTTACAGCCTGATTGCCGTTTTATGCCCCTCTATTTTCCCTCTATCATTTCGAGAAAAAGACAGTCGTTTGGCCCTCTATTTTGAAGCGGCCAGCGTCATCACGGTTCTTGTCATATTGGGACAGGTTTTGGAGCTGAAAGCTCGAATCAAAACAGGTCAGGCGATCAAGAAATTATTAAGTTTATCTCCCACAACGGCCCGACTGGTTCTCAAAGACAAAACCGAAAAAGACGTCAATCTGGAAGATGTCGTGAAGGGAAATATATTGCGCGTTCGCCCCGGAGAAAAAGTACCGACGGATGGTGTAGTCCTGGAAGGGAGCAGCTTCGTCGATGAGTCCATGATCACCGGCGAACCCATGCCGGTGATGAAGAGCGCAAACGACCCAGTGACTGGCGCCACATTAAACGGCAATGGCACTTTGATCATCCGAGCCGAAAGAGTCGGAAGCGAAACGCTGCTGGCCCGGATCGTTCACATGGTCAGCGAGGCACAACGAAGCCGTGCGCCCATCCAGAAGCTGGCAGATACTGTGTCGTCCTATTTTGTGCCAGCCGTTATGATCGCCGCACTACTCACTTTTTGGGTGTGGGGATTTTGGGGTCCGTCCCCTGCCTTTGCCTATGGACTCATCAATGCTGTCGCAGTATTGATCATTGCCTGCCCTTGTGCGCTGGGACTTGCGACTCCCATGGCCATTATGGTGGGAGTTGGAAGAGGGGCGCTTTCGGGTCTATTGATTAAAAATGCTGAATCACTCGAAACGATGGCTCGAGTCGATACTGTTGTAGTCGATAAAACAGGAACGCTGACCGAGGGTAAGCCGAAGCTGACAAAAATTGTCAGCATTTCTGAAAAGAGTGAAACGGAGATTTTACAACTGGCCGCGAGCCTGGAAATGGCCAGCGAACATCCATTAGCTTTGCCCATTGTGGCGGCTGCCCAGGAAAAACATTTATCTCTGCTCCCCGTTAAGGATTTTCAGAGCTTGAAAGGCAAAGGCATCATCGGAAAAACAGAGTGGGGTGAAATAGCCATCGGCAACCAGCAACTCTTTCAGGATTTAAAAATCGATGCTTCTCAACTACTGGAAAAATCTGAATCCTTACGAAAAGATGCCCAAACGGTCTTTTACATCGCGCTGGGTCAAAAACCAATCGCGATTCTCGCTGTGGCCGATGCCATCAAGGAATCGACTTATGAAGCGATTGAAATGCTTCATCAAGATCGAATCCGGATCGTCATGGTGACGGGAGATAACAGAGTTACGGCCGCTGCCGTTGGAAAAGCTTTGGGAATTGATGAAATTGCTGCCGAAACATTACCCGAAGACAAGATCAAAATCATTCAACGGCTTCAAACTGACGGCCGCATCGTAGCAATGGCCGGAGATGGAATCAATGACGCGCCTGCCTTGGCACAGGCCAATGTTGGGATCGCCATGGGAACCGGAACGGATATTGCCATGGAAAGCGCTGGAATTACATTAATCAAAGGCGATCTGAGAGGTATTGCCAGAGCCAAAAGGTTGAGTCAAAGTACGCTTCGCAATATCAAACAAAACCTTTGGTTCGCTTTTATTTATAACGCTTTGGGCGTGCCCATTGCCGCAGGGATTTTTTATCCAATATTTGGACTACTTCTGAGTCCGGTCATTGCCAGCTGCGCCATGGCCTTCAGTTCGGTATCCGTGATCGCTAATTCTCTGCGTCTCAGAAAAACAAAAATATAAAGTCGATTTTAGTTTTTTGTGATATATGTTAAAAAAACCGAACATATGGGAGTTTTATGGGAAATCAAGACGAGCCGAATCAAATGATGATGATGAATGATTCGATGAATACCATGATGATGGACAAAATGTATAACCATCACATGGCAATTTATGCCTTTTCTGTATTAGTACTCATTGGCTTGACGATTTCGATCGTTCTTCTGTACAAGATACTCAAGCAATTACGCAAAATCTAAACCGCTTTTCTCCTCGACAACACTAAACTTTATTCTTGAACGATCCCTTACTGCCACGTTAGCGGCGCATCACACATATAGCCATGAACCCTGTGTAGCCCGCGATCAGGATAATCGATTGTATGGCCTGCTAAGGGCGTTGCTGGGCATTTACCCTGAATGGCGCGATTTGCTCGGGTTTTTGGCTCTATTGACGGCAAGAAAACTCAAGATTAAAGGAATACGCGATAATCCGTTTTGAAAAACTCAGCAAGCCTCTTAGCCATTTCTTTTCCAACGCTTCTCTTGCCGTGTTCCATTTCCGAGATGTGGTGCTGGCTAACGCCAAGAGCCTTTGCAAGCTCAACCTGAGTAAGTCCTTCTTTGTGACGGCTTCCGCGCAACATCAGACCCGGTTCGGAATACTTGGCGATATCTTTTTTAAAGACTTCGCGCCATGAAACAGAATGCCTCTTAACGCCACACAGAATCATTCTCTTCCAAAATGACTAGCAGCAATGGGCAAATTACGGGCATTTTCAATAAATGCGCCGTTTCTAATGATAGGCTCAACGCGCTTGTGCTGGTGTTCGGCCGTCCAAAGATCGTATTTCTGCTGTAAGTTGAGCCAGAATTGTGGCGTTGTATCAAAGGCTTCAGCAAGAGCCATAGCAATTGAAACCGTAATACTCGCTGTGCCAGCACGAATCTTATGCAGAGTCTTCCGAGAAAGCCCTAAGCGGTCAGCAAGCCTTCCTAAATGAAGCTTGAACGGTTTTATATAATCCTCTTCTAGGATCTCACCCGGATGTGTAGGTTTTCTCTTTTTAGCCATATTGTATCCTTAGTGGTAATCCATTAAATTCACGTCGTTAGCCTCACCGTTGGCAAACCTAAAAATAATTGCCCAGTTACCGTTAACATGAACGGAGTAAAACCCGGAAAGATCACCGCTTAATGGGTGAAAGTCCGATCCAGGAAAATTCAGATCTTTTAACTCTGTGGCCGCGTCTAGGCGGTCTAAAACTCGCCCAATCTTTTTTGCATACGCTGCCAAAATACCCTTCGTACTTCCTGTACTAAAAAAGGTTTTTAGCCCTTTGTGCTTAAACGTCTTGATTGCCACAAGAATCTCTTTATCTCTTACTGTAACCCAAAAGGTTACATTCAGTCAACAGGCAGACCCTAAGTGGTTGCGGGAACCACTCGTCGCAAGCGGTAGGCAAGCGCATGAACCTAAGGACGCTGATGCTTTGCAGAATTCTGCTAAGCATGACACATGGGAACAGCTCGCCAAAGAAGCGGGAGTGTCCCACGATACGTTTCATAGGGCCGCTAAAATCGAGAAAGAAGGGAGAGACGACCTGAAGCGCCGGGCCGGGCTTGTCTTTAAACAATTTCGCCTCTCTCAAAGGCTCTTTTCAAAGCCCGCTCCAGTTCCCTTTTGTCGTTTTCCAGCCACCGCTCGATATCTTTTTCAGGGGGAACGTGAATTGCCCTCAGAAACTTGAGGCACTCGTGCATCACGCAAGCTGGGGGATTGTAATTTCTCTTTAGCGCTTCGATAGCGTCTTCTCTGGTAGGTATGTAGCCGTTGTAGCTCATAATTTCTCCTGGTTCTCTCTGCTTGCTACGCACTTGGTTTCGTTGAGATATTGATACACCGTCTCCCTACTGATCCCGTAGGTTCTTGCAACTTTCGCTTTGGGAATGCCTTTCTGGACATCGCCAATCAGGTTAAAAATCTGTTCATCATTCAGCGTCTTCTTCCTGCCAGTGTATGCGCCGCGCAGCTTGGCCAGTGCGATGCCTTCTGCTTGCCTTTCCTTGATAAGCGATCGCTCGAACTCGGCGAACGATCCCATCATATTCAATAGCAATATGCTCATCGGGGCATCATCGCCCGTGAATGTCATTCCCTCTTTCACAAACTGAATAGATACGCCGCATTTGGTTAGCTGCTGCACGATCCTACGCAGGTCGTCGAGGTTACGGGCTAGACGGTCCATTGAATGAACGATTATGACATCGCCATCCCTCGCGTGTTTTAACATAGCCTCCAGTTCGGGCCGCTTAGTGTCTTTGCCGCTGGCCTTATCTGTGAATGTGCGATCTAACTGCACTCCGTCGAGCTGCCGATCCGCGTTCTGGTCGATACTGCTTACACGAATATAGCCGATTCTTTGTCCTGTCATACCGTTCCTCCAATTACTGTGAGGAAGTATCCTAAGGCATCCGCGCAAATGTGCCAATAAAAGACATTATTTGAGTCTATTCTGACGCTTTTAGTTGTGTAAGGATACGGTATACCCCAGCCTGACGGCACGTTAGGTTGAAATTCAAATTAAAATTTGGTATTAATGGCTTTGGATTCCAGCAACGGACAAACGCATGACTGAAAAAGTTAAGCCAAGGAGCCTTCTAACGGCGCAAGAAAAGACGCGCCTATTCGAAAAGGCAATGACGGGCGACGCAACCGCGCTGGTCGAGTGTGGATACACCCTTGGCATTAACAGCAGGGAAGAGCTGGATGACTTCTACGAGATTCAGCGGCAATGCGAGCAACACAAAGCGCAGGATCGTGGGCAATGAGAAAGAGAAACATCAATCACCGTCCTAAGCACATACAGGCCGTCAAACCGATAGATTGGGCCGTAGTGGATAGACTGCTCAAATGCGGGTCCACGGGCGTAGAGGTGGCGGCGCGATTGGGAATTCATCCCGATACGTTATACGAACGGACCGAAAAGGAACGCCGCACAGGCTTTACAGCTTACGCGGCGGAAAAAAGGGCCAATGGAAATACCCTTCTACGGGAAGCTCAATTCTACGCCGCCATTCAGGACAGGGACAGAACCATGCTGATATGGCTGGGCAAGCAGAACTTGGGACAGAAGGAACCTGAGCCGCGCTCGGTTGAGGCTTGCAAACCAGCGCTGCTGGCGTATCTGGAAGGGCTCGTGAAGGGTTGATTAACACAACCGCACAGCGTTATCTTCGTGGTAGTTGCGACAAGGCCGCTTCGTCTAAATGCAACGCATTGAAACATATCGCATTGAGTGCGTTTCTAAATGAATTTCGATGAAGTCTAACCGAAAGCCCTGCAAAGCCTCCTAGCCGAGAAATCTTCTGTAAAACCGTTTGCTCTTTTTGTGGCTGTAAGATGGTCAATCGATCAAACGGCTTCCATAATTTGACAAAGCTTTGAGGCACGTTGAAAACGATTTTATCACCGTAAATTACTTCACCCAAATTATTTAGATTTACCGTCGCCAGCTTATTTGTGGCCTTTGAATGCTTCTTCCAGTTTCGCGATAGCCGTATGTGCGTAATCCACAGCTAGATGTGTGTAGCGATCGCTGGTTCGTGTATCAGAATGACCAACAATCCGAGAGACCAGAACCATAGGAACGCCCAATCTGGCCAGAGTCGTACAGGCTGTATGCCGAAGCGTGTGAAAAGTTGCGTCGAAAATATTTGCCTTGTTGAGAACACGTTCCCATGAACTCGTAAATATCTACGGGCTTTTTTTGGTTTGTGGGAGCAGGAAAAACAAAGTCTGATCCGACATGGGAGCCTTTGGCTAAAGCACAAAAAATCTTTAAAACAACCTCCGCCATAGGAATCACACGAGGCTGACCGTTTTTTGATGTGGGCAAATAAATTTCATGACGATCGAAATGGAGATTTTCAAAACGAAGTGAAAGAATTTCTGACTTGCGCATTCCCGTATGGAGAGCAACCATAAAAATCGGCCACAACAACGGGCTGTTGCTTTCCTTGCAAAGGACGTCAAGCTTATGGATTTCCTCAATAGAAAAAAAACGGGTCTTACCCTTCGCTGGTGCGGGCTTTCGGACAGACCTCATATAATTCTGCGGTATCCACGCCCAATCTTTTTCGGCCGCGTCTAAAACCACAGAAAAGGCCGACAGATATTTCAGGACTGTGGTTGGACTGCGTTTTTTTCCTGAGACGGTGTCCCCATTCTCCAAACGATTTCGACAATCAGTCAAAATTTGAGGAGATAGCCTGCATAGCCATATTTCGCCGATCTCTTTCTTCCACCAATTTAGCTGTTGAAGAATGTTTCGCAAATTCTTCACTTTGCATTTTTCGTTATCGGCAATGAGCTGCTCACAATAGCGCTGAATTGCATCACATACACGCTTACTTTGGGAACCTCCACGAGAAACTATCCCTTTGGAAAGATTAGCATAAAACTCACGCTCCCATCGAAGAGCTTTTCGCTTAGAAGAATAGGTTTTGGAAGCCGATATCAGCTTACCATTGTGCATAACGCGGATGATGCGCTGATACCGTGGTTTTCCAAAACGATCTTTGCGAATTCGAAAAATAGCCATTTCTAAGCTGCCGCGAATTTGATAAACTTTTTTCAGACTGTGCCAAATACGTGACAGAATGCTATTTTTGAAATTTTTAGACTAGAAGAAACTTATTTAAATAACTGTGGCTAAGTATGACGGTAGCCGGACTTGAACCAGCGACACGCGGATTATGATTCCGCTGCTCTACCGACTGAGCTATACCGCCAAGGGGAAAATAGCGGGGGTAGGACTCGAACCTACGACCTTTGGGTTATGAGCCCAACGAGCTAACCACTGCTCCACCCCGCGATAGGTAAGATGGCAATATCTTAGCACGGACAAACGATTTATCTACAAATCTTTTTCGAATCCTTTTTTTACCTGGAGCTGGTTTGTAGCATCTGGACTGTGCGTGCCGCGCTTCCACGGTTCTGCTCGATCAGGCGTAAAGCATTGGCCCGTAAGGAAATCGTTGATTCCAGCCACTCCAACACCAATGGGGCCAGAGTTTCCAGGACCGCTTCCTGGCCGGCGCCCGCCTGAACGACGATCCTGGCAAAATCTTTTTGAGCGTGCATGGAGGGGCCGAACAACACCGGACAGCCATAGAGACAGGGTTCCACCACATTATGCCCTCCGATGCCCGATGAAAAACTCCCTGCGACGACGACCAGGCTGCTAACGCTATAACAATGCGGCAATTGCCCCATCGCATCCACCAATACGATGGATTCCTGGGATCGAGTCTCGCTCCATCGGCAAAACGGATGTTTAATCTGACGCAATAGGACCGCAACCTCGTTGAACCGCTCCGGATGGCGCGGAGCAAGAAAACATACCAGATCGGGAATCCGCTCCCAAACGGGGCGCAGAGCTTCCAGAAGCTCTTTTTCCTCAGGAGCGTGCGTGCACGAGATCGTAATGGCTTTTTGCCCATTTTCCAGATTAAAGCGCCGGCGGATCGCTTCGGAATCGACGATGGAGAGATGGGTATCGAGTTTTAGATTTCCTGAAATTTCTATCGGACGATCAACCAGAGCGGCAAAACGATCCCGATGCTCCTCATTTTGAACACAAAGAAGATCCAACGATCCAAACAGCTGACGCGCCAGTCCTTTGAAAATGCCAAAACGCCTCGCGGATTTTTCAGAAATCTTTCCACTGACCAGCGCCGTCTTGGCCCCAAAACGGCGCGCCTCGCGCACCAGGTTCGGCCAGACATCTCCTTCGACAAAGATGACCTGGTGAGGGCGAAAAGACTGCACCCAGCGGCGCATCGTCCAGGTAAAATCCATCGGAAGATAGCGAATCATGCATGTATTGGAAAGGGATCGGCACGCTTCTTCTAAACCGGTCGTGGTCGAGCTGGTGAGCAGCAACGCAGCCAGAGGCTCGCTTTTCTTCAGCTGGTGGATCAGCGCTTGCGCCGCCTTCACCTCGCCGAGAGATACGGCGTGAATCCAGATCCGCCTCCCCTCCCCGGCCGGCATGAGTGGCGGCTTTGCTCCGAAACGATCCTTCAGGCGGGGACACTTCTTACCTTTGCAATAGATTTGCCAAAGAATCTTCGGAGCCATGCCAATGGCAAAGAGCGTGAGAAAGATATTGTAAATCATTTTACAACAATATTTAACAGCTTGTTGGGCACAAAAATTGTCTTAACGATGCCCCCTTGCAGATATTTGGCGATCTCAGGCTGCGCCGTCACGAACACCATCAGCTCATTTTCCGTTTGATCGATGGGCAGATCGAATCTACCGCGCAATTTTCCATTGATCTGCACGACATACGTCGCACGAGTATCGACGAGATACTGCGGATCGACGATGGGCAATGGGTGGTAGGTCAAAGATTGTCCCTCTCCCAATCGCTCCCAAAGCTCTTCGGCGATGTGGGGCGCAAATGGATAGAGCATCTGGACAGCCATTTTCAATACGCTGCGCGGATAGGCCGGCAGCGGCGTAAAGTCGTTGAGAAATTCCATCATGTGCGCGATCGCAGTATTGAACTGCATCAACTCGATATCCTTAGTGACGGTATCGACGAGGCGATGGCCCAGTTTGAGGGCGGCGTCGGATGCATTTTCATTGATCTTGTCGGAATGGACCAGATCAAAGAAACGGTTCAGAAACCGCTTGCAGCCGTTGACCGCATCGGTATTCCAGATTTTTTCCTGACCAAATGGCCCCATGAACATCTCATAGAGCCGCAAAGCGTCAGCACCAAACTCTTCGATAATTTCATCCGGCGAGACGCCGTTGAGTTTCGATTTCGACATCTTTTCAGTTTGAACGATCAGAGCTTCCTGATCGGAAAAATACATCCCGTCCCGCTGAGAAACGTTGGCGGGGTCTACATATCCGCCGCCCGGACGCTTGAACGATCGCGCCGTGACCAAGCCCTGATTGCGCAGCGTCATGAACGGCTCCGAGGTGTGAACTAAACCGCAATCGAAGAGGACTTTGTGCCAAAAGCGTGCATAAAGCAAATGCAAAACGGCGTGCTCGACGCCGCCGACATAGAGATCGACCGGCAGCCAATACTTTTCCGCTTTTGAGCTCCATGCCTCAAGGTCGTTTTGGGGATCGCAAAATCGCAGATAGTACCAGCACGACCCCGCCCATTGGGGCATCGTGTTCGTCTCGCGCAGCGCTTTTCTATTCGTCTTGGGATCCACGACCTCGACCCACTGGCGCACTTTGGCGAGCGGGCTTTGCCCACTGGCTGCCGGCTTGAAATCATCCATATGCGGCGGGGTCAAAGGAAGCTCATCGAGATCCAAAGCTCGCATCGATCCGTCGGGAAAATGGAGGATCGGAATCGGCTCGCCCCAATAGCGCTGCCGGGAAAAAAGCCAGTCGCGCAGCTTGTAATTGACTGTTCGTTTGCCCTTGGATTGGCGCTCCAGAAAGCGAATGATCTCTTGCTTGGCCGCATCCATGGATAAGCCGTTCAACGAAAGATCGCCATGCGAACTGTTGATCGCCTTTCCGTCCCTGGTCCAGCATTGGTGGCCCAACAGATACTCGGACCGCTCCGTGCTTTCGCCATCGGCTGCCTGAGTCAGATCAGGATCATAGACGCAGCGAATCGGCAAGTGGTACGTGCGGGCAAACTCAAAATCGCGCTCGTCATGAGCCGGAACGGCCATGACGGCCCCGGTCCCATAACCCATCAGCACATAATCGGCAATCCAGATGGGCATTTTTTCATTGGTAATGGGGTGAATGGCGTACGATCCGGTCCAGACACCGCTCTTTTCTTTGGCCAAATCCGTTCTTTCCAGGTCATTTTTGGCAGAGGTCTCTTTGCGATACTGATTGACAGCATTGAGCTGCTTTTGCGTTGCCAGCGAATCAATGAGCGGATGCTCCGGGGCCAAAACGAGATAGGTCGCTCCGAATAACGTATCAGGCCGAGTGGTGAATACCACAATGGGTTCGTGAGGCGATTCCAAGGCAAATGCGATCGCGGCTCCTTCGCTGCGGCCGATCCAATTGGATTGGAGTTTTTTCAAATGGTCTGGCCAGTCCAGCAAATCGAGATCCGCCAACAGACGGTCCGCATAGTCGGTAATGCGCAAAATCCATTGCTTGAGCGGGCGGCGCTCGACGGGATATCCCCCTTCTTTCGACCGCCCGTTTTCAACCTCTTCGTTGGATAGGACAGTACCGAGCGCAGGGCAAAAGTTGACATTCACTTCCGCCTCGTAGGCCAGCCCTTTTTCGAAGAGCTTGGTAAAAATCCACTGGGTCCATTTGTAATAGGATGGATCGCTCGTCGCAATCTCCCGATCCCAGTCATAGCTGAAGCCCAGCGATTCAAGCTGACGGCGGTAGGTGTCAATGTTGGTGCGGGTTGTTTGGGCGGGATGCGTGCCGGTCCGGATGGCGTACTGTTCGGCCGGAAGCCCAAAACTGTCCCAGCCCATGGGATGAAGAACGTTGAACCCCTTTTGCCGTTGATAGCGCGCCAAAATGTCCGTTCCCGTATAACCCGTCACGTGGCCCACATGAAGCCCGGCGCCGGATGGGTAGGGAAACATATCGAGAATGTAGTATTTGGGCCTGGAGGGATCGATCTCAGCTTTAAAAATCTTTTTTTCTTTCCAGATGCGCTGCCATTTTCGCTCAATGGCGCGCGGGTCGTATTTGGGTTTTTCCATAATTTCCGAACTGATTTTTGGGGCTGATTGTACCATTATCATGCAAAAGTGAATATCTTTTTAGGCTGATCGTTACCCACAAGTTCCGTTTCCAGAGGGAGGCGAGGCAAAGCCAGATGGAAGCGTAAGCGGTCCGAATGGTGAAGCCCATAGCTGAAAGCACGCAGCCCCCTATGGAAACGGAACTTGTGGGTAACGATCAGCTTTTTAGGACGTCCTCAAAATCTTCTTGTACAGTAAGCGAAAAGCTGGGATATTCCATCCCCAAAATCGGGAGGATCCCATGTTTAAACAGCTTTTCTTTTTCGCTTGTGTTGTTGTTACAGGATGTCCATTAAATGTTTTCTCAGAAAAAGCGGATATAAATGTTCGCTCCTATGAACGTTCAATAAACCTTACAACATTCGAATCTGTTTCACTAAATCCCTACTCGCGAATTGAGATCACTCTTAGCGATAATTCACGATGGATTTTTTACGATGAAAATCCAGATCAAATAATCAATGAAATTTCTTCACACTGGAAACCGGGAGACGATATTAGAATTCTCACAAATACAGAGGATGATTCCAGACAAAAATACATATTAAAAAACGCAACAAAAAATCTCACTTATCTCGTTGACCTAGACCCTACTTGCTGCATTGAAATCCACGCCCACTATATTCAACAAATTGACAGAAATGGTTATTCCCTTGTGACTCAAGATGGTTTGGTTTGGGCCATTGGTTGGTTGGGTTCTTTTACTTCTTGTAGTTGGAAAAGAGGAGACCATCTGATTATTAATAAAAGCAGTTTCCATCATCGCGATGATTATCTGATAATTAATGCTGAAACAGGCGACGATGTTTGGGCCAGTTTAGTCGGTGTGGATTAAACTCAACTTTGCCTATCCATTGCACACCAGCCACCCGCTCGGCGCGTCAAAGAACGGCGTCGTTGTTCAATCCGACGAGAATCTCCTCTACGGATGCACCTCAGGGAAAACGCCCGACAATTTCTAAAATGAGATCAATCTGAGGGACCTGTCTTGCCATGCCTTACCCACCGCTTACTGATCTTAGCATATTGCGCAATAGCCTATTGCGCAATATTTCATTGCGCAATAAGGCGGAAAGTTGCGCAATTGGGCTCGACCCAGCGACCATGGGATATGATCAGCTGAATGAGTTCATCCGGTCCATCGGCCATATCGATATCGCGCTTCACGCAAGTTTTCTGGACGTATAAATCGATTTTTCCACTCTTGGACCCAACAAACCCAAAGTCTGCATCGGCCATTTCCCCCGGACCGTTAACAATGCAGCCCATAATGGCAATTTTGACCCCCGGAAGATGGCCGGTTTTTTCCCGAATGCGCTGAGCAACCGTTTGGAGATCAAACAGGGTTCTTCCGCAGCCCGGACATGAGATAAACTCAGTTTTCGACATCCGCATGCGCGCGCTTTGTAAAATATTAAAACTCAGCTTTGTTTTGACATCGATGGGCGCATTGAACTCGATGCAGATTCCTTCGACCAGGCGATCAGCCAGAACCGCACCCGCCTCGGCAGAAGCGCGGATGATGACCTCTTCTGCGCTCTCGCCGTACGACAGAGATAAAATCACCGGTGTATCGATTCCCCTTTCCTTCAGATCATCGACAAAGCGCCTCGTTTCGTGCACAGGCGATATTTTTGGGTGAAAAAGAATAAATTCCGGATCGGGACATGACGAGGGCCACAAACCTTTCGAATGAACGCAAACGGATGAAGAGTCGAAAGTGCGAACGCCATTTTCTTGCACTGCCTCATCGATCCAAAGGGCATCGGGCTGGACAGTTAACGAGGCGATCTCAGACGAAGATGCTTTCACGACAACGGCGCCATCGCGATGCAAAAAAGGGCGAGCGGTGCGAGGAGTCAATCGGTGCTTTTCTGCGAATGGCTCAATTCCTCGGCCCAGGTTCTCCTCAAATAGAGTAACGAGCCGGCGGCAAGGATCGATCTCGCTCACGGGATCTTCTGTTAAAGAGACGCGGATCGTGTCGCCGATGCCATCCAGCAATAGAGCGCCCATTCCCATGGCTGATTTAATTCGCCCATCCTCCCCGGCCCCCGCTTCCGTCACGCCAAGATGGAACGGATAATCCCAGTCCAACCGTTTCATCTCGCACGCCAGCAGCCGATACGCTTCCATCATGACGATCGGATTGCTGGCCTTCATCGAAAAAATCAGGTCGTGAAAGTCCATCTGACGGCAGACTTTGGTAAATTCCAGCGCAGATTCGACCATTCCTCGAGGTGTGTTTCCGTAGCGGTTCATGATCCGGTCGGATAAAGAGCCGTGATTGGCGCCAATGCGCAGCGATCGTTTCAGTCGTTTGCACTTCTCGACGAGAGGCGAAAACGCCTCTTCGATTTTGATCAGTTCGCGCGCATATGACGCGTCATCGTATTCAATGATTTTAAACTGCGCTCGTTGATCGACAAAATTGCCCGGATTGATTCGGATTTTATCGACAAAATCAGCGACCAGCATTGCTGCCGGAGGATAAAAATGGATATCTGCAACCAGCGGAATCGTAAGTCCTCGCTGAATGAGGCCGCATTTGATCTTTTCGCAGCTTTGCGCCTCGAGCTTTCCCTGCACGGTCACGCGAATGATCTCGCAGCCGGCATCGGATAGCCGTGCGATCTGATCGATCGTCTTGGACACATCGCGGGTATTGGTGGTCGTCATCGATTGGATGCGGATCGGATTTTGACCGCCCACACCCACTGAGCCCACCATCACCTCGCGCGTTTTTCGGCGCACTGTTTGATAGATTGAGTCGCAATAGTTCATGGGAGAAATTTTGCCCGAACCAGGGATCCTAATCAAACATTATAATTTCTTGTTGATGTAGATATCCGCGGGTCCCCATGGAAATTGGGCTTGGCAAGACTTATGAACCATAAACCCTTCTCTTGCAATTGGCTCCGAAACGGTAATGACGCGGGCATCCGTAGCTAGTTTTTTAAAATCGATGATTTCCTCGTCAGGATGAAACGTGTATAGATACACAACCGTTGCATCGCCTAAATCAGCATCGGAAATCCTGTCCGACACAAACCGAACCCCAATCAATCGAAACAGGGCCGCCAACTTTTGTGCCTTGTTGATAAATTGAGGAACCCAGTCAACTCCTGTTGTCTGGCAGCCAAACCAGAGATGGGTCCAAAAACAAAGCCGGCCCCGGCCAGAGCCCAGATCAACAAAACGGTCGGTTTCTTTGAACTCAGACAGTTCGGCCATCACTTTCCACACCGTGAGCGGTGTTTCACCGTACAGATGGATATTTTGTTCACCCGCTTTTTTAAAATGGCGGCGGCACATGCGGTAGGGATTGGAGAATAGATACAGGCAGCTCATCCACAGATCAAGAGCGGCAAACCGAACGGATGCCGTGTAAAATCGGCGCATCACCTTGCACTGTTCGCAAAACAAAAAAAGACGCGAAGACCAAAAGAGATTATTACCAGTTGACATGAGTGCCGATATTTACGGGCATAAAAGTCGCAAAAGGGAGGTTCTTTTCCTGCATAGCCAGGTAGAGATCGTACGGCGGCAGATCAACAGGCTCATCGGAAAGGCTGAACGTATTCCAGTGCATCCCCAAGCTGAGGCGCGAGCCGACATCGCAATGAATTTCGACTGCTTCTTTGGGACATACATGAATGGGTTTCAACAAGCGCTTGGGAGCATAGGCTCCAATCGGAATGAGGCTTAAGTCAATCGATGCCCAATGCCGTCCTATCTCTTTGAAATCAACGTTATTATAACCAGTGTCTCCGGCAAAATAAAAGGTCTTGCCAGCGCATTCGACAACATATCCGCACCAAAGCGTGCGATTCTCGTCCCAAAGACCGCGGCCCGAAAAATGCTGGGCCGGCACGGCAGTGATGCGGCTACCGTCCTCGGTGGCGTGAGCTTGGCCCCAGTTCAGCTCAAAAACATTGGCGATTGTGCGCTTGACAAACCAACGCCTGACACCCGTCGGAACGACCCACAGAGCATTCGGATTCATCTGGTGGATACGGCGAACGCTTTTTTCATCGAGATGGTCGTAATGATTATGGCTCAATAACACGAGATCGATGGACGGAAGTTTCTCGATCGGGATAAAAGGATCCTGGCGCCGCTGAAGAGATCGAATCGGAATGGGCGAGCAGTGATCGCTAAATAACGGGTCTGTGAGGATATTGAGATGGCCGACATGGATTAAAAACGTACTATGGCCAATCCAGACGGCGTAAGGAAGTTTCAAATCACAGGATGCCGGCTGAGCCGGGTAACAGAAATTGTCCGGCGGCAGCGTATGCTGCTCGTCGTAATGCCCAAACCGCCATAGGATCACATCCCACAGGTTATGTTTCGGATCCTCAATGTAGCGGTTGATGAAGCAACCGAGTCTCTTGTCGAGTTTTTTCCAACGCATATCAATGATATTAGAAAAATCAGAATTAGATTACCAATTGATGGTTCGTCCCGGTTCGATGGGAAGGAAGGACTCATGGGGACAGCCGCTCTTTTGCATGGCGAGATACAGGTCGTAGGGCGGAAGATCGAGGGGCTCTTCGGACAGTCGAAACGTCTTCCAGTGCATTCCCAAACTCAATTTCGATCTAACGTCGCAATGAATTTGAACGGCTTCAGAGGGGCTGATATGAACTGGCTTCATGAATTTTTCGGGGACATATGTGCCGATGGGAATCAGACTCAAATCAATCCTGTCCCAACGCTGGCCGATCTCTTTGAAATCGATACCGTTGTATCCAGTGTCTCCCACGAAATAAAATGTTTTCTCCGGCGTTTCAACTACAAAACCGCACCACAGCGTGCGATTCTTATCCCACAGATGGCGGCCGGAAAAATGCTGGGACGGCGTCGCAGTGACTCGGCATCGATCGCTGGCCTGGCAGGACTCTCCCCAATCGAGTTCAATGACCCGTTCAATGCCTCTATTCTGAAACCAGCGCCTCACGCCTCGCGGAACAATCCATAAGATATGGGGATTGTGCTGATAGAGGCTGGATACGCTATGCTCGTCCAGATGGTCGTAATGGTTATGGCTGATGAGTACGATATCGATCGGCGGCAGTTTGCTGATCGCAATCGCGGGCGTGTGTTTTCTTTTAAGAATCTGGAATGGAATGGGAGAGCAGTAATTGCTAAACAGCGGATCCGTCAGAATCGATAGGCCATCGACTTGAATCAGATACGTGCTGTGGCCGATCCATACCGCCGACGGGAGATCCCGTTGATGAGGCGGAATCTGAGCCGGATACTGGAAATTCTCCGGCGGGGGGCGCCTCGTTTGACTTTCGGCGTAATATCCAAAGCGCCAAAGCATTAAGTCCAATAAACCCCTCTTAATATCGCGTATATGGGGATTGATAAATCGGCCAAAGCACTTGATTGGATTTCGCCAGACCATCTCTCCTCATACAATCAGTTAATTTTACAATTATCACAACTAACTGTAATTATCAACAAAAACATAGCTCTACCTGCAATTATCAAAACTCATGTATTTATAAGTAACAGACAAGCAAAGATTGCGATTGAACTCCTCCTTAAAAGGAGGAGATTCTTCTTCCGCTTAAGGTTGCGGTGCGGCTAACGCCGCTTACCGCACGAATAAAATATCTTGCCTAGACCCACCCTCACAAAAAAAATGATAAAGTAACTTCGACCACGGGAATTTAAAGCGTCAATGGGACAGAATCGGTCAGCTCCGGATCGCCATAGAATTGGATCGGCCCCGGCATTTGATAGCAGTCGCCGAGCCGCCAAATCTTTTGCTCTTGGGCAAAGAGCCGATAGGCTCTTGATTGGAGATCAACCACGGTTTTTGCGATCACCGGCTTTTCCTTTCCCGATCGCATTTCAAAACCCATCAATTGCACAATCGGCACCGCTTTAGGCTCCCATTCGGCGGGCGATCTACTCAAATGTTTGATCGCCAGGATGACGCCGGTCGCATGATCGCGCACAGCCAATGCAGCGAGAAGACCCAGACTATAGCAATAATTGGCATCGAAATTAGTCGGAAAGCAGGCTCTTCCTTCGTATCCAAAAAAATGGGGTTGGGCGTCGATTTTGATATTGCGCCCTTTCAGCTCTTTTTTGACCAGATCCAGTAGCAGCACTTCCGTTTCGATTTTTGAAAGCTGCACATTGCCATGCGGATCGCGATCGAGAAGGAGCTGCTGTCCAATTTTTTCTGGCAGCGATGCAAAAAACGATCGATGCGGCTCCGTAAGCTGCTTTTGCACTTTTTGCGGATCTTTTTCATCAGCGAGATTCAGATTGAGAGCGGCGATGAGCGCCTTGAACTCGGGTATGAATTCGATCAACCCTTCTGGCAATAGCACGATCCCGTAATCCTTTCCATGTGCATGGCGATCCTCGATCAATTGGGCGATATTGGCCACGATATGGGCCAAAGTCTGCTTTTCCTCTCCAATGATCGCCAGGTTCGGACAGGTCGCTAGCGCACATTCCAGCACAAGATGGGAGGCAGACCTGCCCATGAGCTTGATGAAATGGTAGTATTTTTTCGCCGACATGGCGTCGCGCGCGATATTGCCGATCAGCTCGGAATAGGTCTTGGCCGCGCTATCGAATCCGAAAGACATCTCGATGTCAGGACTGCGCAAATCACCGTCGATGGTCTTCGGTGCGCCGATGACACGGGTCTCGATATTGTTTTGCAAAAAATATTCGGCGAGATGGGCCGCATTGGTGTTTGAATCGTCCCCACCGATGATGATGATTGCGTCCAGCTGCAGAGCCGATGCGCTGCGAGCGGCCGCCTGAAACTGTTCCGGCGTTTCGATCTTGGTACGACCTGAGCCAATCAAATCGAAGCCGCCCAAGTTTCTCACCTGATCGATCATAGCGGCTGTCAGCACTTGATACCGATTCTCGACAAGGCCCGCTGGACCATCTAAAAACCCCAGCAATTGATTTTTGGGATGAATCTGGATCAAACCATCATATAACCCCGAGATCACGTTATGGCCGCCCGCTGCCTGCCCGCCAGAAAAAAGCACACCAACCTTCAAAGGACGTCCCGGCTGACCGCTTTTCTTATCGAGACACCATTCGCTGAATGGATGCGTTTTGGGGAAAATTTTACATAACGCCTCCGGCAAAGCGGTTCGCTGCCCGGAGTGCTGCAGGGACACACGTGATAAATCACGTAAGGCTGGCGGTATAAGCGGTTGATAAGCAAGGCGTTTTGTTTGGAGACGGCTGATTGTCATTTTTCTTCCTCAACATGTGGGTATTCCAACGAAAATCGGATGGGCAAGATCCTCTTCTGAGATCTCTTTATACATGCTCAGCATATTTTCGCCACTTTTTGGCACCGCTCGCATCATCGCGATGAAAAAAAATGAGGAGTCTTCTATATGCAACACTATCCAACACTCGGAATTACAGTTAATTTAAATACTGTATAAATTTTTGACTAACAACCATCTACATAACTGTGTGTTAAACATTTTTTAAGCGCTTCTTTTATTTCAAAAAACCGTATAATTAACTAAAAACACAAAGGTTTGCAATGCCGATACCAAGCGATTTACAAAATCATAACGTTTCTGCACGCCCACAGACGCCGATTAACAGCTTTTGGAATAACCGCACGGTGAAAGTTGCAGCGATTGTAGGCACAATCGCTCTCATAGCTGTTGTTACCGGTCCGCTATTTCTTCCTGGCGCCCCTCTTGCCATGCTCGGAACAATGATTGAAAGTGCGATTGGAATAAGCGGACTCGCCGCAAAGGTATCGATTGCTTTAGTCATTCTATTACCCAGCATGATTGCGGCCAGCTCGAATGCTAATCCCCTGTTCTCTTTGCTCAATAAGTACAACCCTGAGAACATTCTTGCTGAAGTACGGAGAAATGGCGAGGCGCTTGAATTTGCAAGCAAAGGTTTGCGGAATGATCCAGTAATCGTTCTTGCTGCAGTGCAGCAAAGCGGCTGGGCGCTTCAATATGCAAGCAATGCGTTGAGGAACAATCGTGAAATCGTTCTTGCTGCAGTGCAGCAAAGCGGCTGGGAGCTTCAATATGCAAGCAATGCGTTGAGGAACAATCGTGAAATCGTTCTTGCTGCAGTGCGGCAAGATGGCTGGGCGGGTCGATATGCAAGTGACGCGTTAAGAAGCGATCGTGAAATCGTTCTTGCTGCAGTGCAGCAAAATGGCTGGGCGCTTGAAATTGCAAGCGATGCGTTAAGAAACGATCGTGAAATCGTTCTTGCTGCAGTGCAGCAAGATGGTCGGGCGCTTCGATATGCAAGCGATGCGTTAAGAAACGATCGTGAAATCGTTCTTGCTGCAGTGCAGCAAGATGGTCGGGCGCTTGAAATTGCAAGCGATGCGTTAAGAAACGATCGTGAAATCGTTATTGCTGCAGTGCAGCAATATGGCTGGACGCTTGAATTTGCAAGCGACGCGTTAAGAAACGACCGAGAAATCGCTCTTGCTGCAGTGCGGCAAGATGGCTGGGCGGGTCGATATGCAAGTGACGCGTTAAAAAACGATCGAGAATTCGTTCTTGCTGCAGTGCAGCAATATGGCATGGCGCTTCAATATGCAAGCAATGCGTTGAGGGACGATCGTGAAATCGCTCTTGCTGCAGTGCGGCAAAATGCCAGGGCGCTTCAATATGTAAGCGAAGGGTTGCGGAACGATCTAGCCTTTTCTGCTGCTGCAAATGGATATGGTAATCCCGCTATATATGAACCAAAGCCGCCTCTTAGACCCGATGAAATTCTGGCTTCGCCGAATTCTCTAATATTAACCTCAAATAGACTTGAAATTCATCCTCTCGTTCTCAAAAAGAAACCTGAAGAAGTATTGAGTCGGTTGGCTCGACGATCAAACGACGAATCGATCATTCCTCAAGTTGTTTTTTTACAAAACAATTTAACCCCAGCTAGGGGTGTTGATGCGGGAGGACTTAGCGCACAGCTTATTACTGAATTATTTGAGCACTTATTTGATTGCAGCGAAAATCGAAAAATTCGACTCTATAATAACATTCCATCATTGGCTGAACCTATTCAGGAAAATGAAAAACAATTGCTGAGAAATTTAGGTATCGTGTTAGGTAGGTTATCCAATGAAAATCGCCTGATTACCGGGCGAATTTTGCCAGATCGATACTATGAACTTATTCAAAGTCCTTTAATTTTTACAGATCGCCTTAATTACATCCAAATGTTTACATTGTGCCAACATCTTGTACCTTTAGAAATGAAGCATTTGCACGACATTTTACAAACTCGTACAGCTATTTCTCCCACTGATCGCAGTCTGTTGATCGACCAGTTGGCCTTTGAAAATCAGTCTGATAAGCAACTCAAGACGGCTATCGAGCAATATTTAGTCGATATATATCGGTCGATGATCTTTGCTGCTCGTGAAATAGCGCAAGGAATGACAAGAGCCATCGGCGATCTTAAACCCTTGAGAAGGCTCAACTATACGAAGCTCAGCGAGAAAATCCAGGGACAGGCATTTTCCAGAGAAGCGATCGCTCAGCGAATCGCGTATAACGGCCACAGTGAAGTTGTTCGGCAAAAAGTTACGTGGCTCAAAGCCCATATTACCTCTCCAGACACGCCGCAAGAATGGGTTGAAAGATTTTTATTCGCAATCACTTCGCAACACAGCCTGACTCCCGAAACTCAAATAAAAATCTTAGACAGCTCAGACAATGCGTGCAAGGCGCACACATGTTTTCAGCAACTTGAGGTTCCAACTACACATACCGATATAGGAACCATTGATGTGGCTCAATGCCCCGATCAGCAAAAGTTTTTGAACAACCTGCAGCTACTTTTGGACATTGGATCGGATTATCAAACCGCGTAATATACAGCGCTAACAGGTAGGTATTCCAACGGATATCTGGAGAGCAAGCCCCCCTTCCGACGTCTCTTTATACATGCTGAGCATATTCTCGCCAGTCTCTCGCATCGCTCGGATCACCGCGTCAAGCGTTACGACGTCCTTATCAAAAAACCACACAAACAGGTGAAAAAAAACAAAAACCGAATGTTGATGTTTTTTTAACATTAAACATATAATCACCAACATCAACCAAAGGCTTGTTGTGTGGATATCAACTGATTTACAAAATCTCAACGATTCTCCTCTTTTGCGAACAACAATTTACAGCACACAAAGGCTTGTTGTGTCTATATCACCCGATTTACAAAATCTCAACGATTCTTTTCTCCTGCGAACAACGATTAACAGCTTTTGGAATAACCACACTGTGAAAGCCGCTGCGACTGTAGGCACAATTGCCCTCGTAGCTGTCGTTACTGCTCTACTATTCCTTCCTGGAGCCCCTCTCGCCGTGCTCGGAACAATGATTGGAGATGGGATTGGAATGAATGGACTCATAGTAAAAAATGCGATTGCTTCAGTCATTTTAATATCCAGTGCGTTTGCTGCCTGCTCGAATGCAAATCCTCTGTTCTCTTTTATGAATAATAAGTACAATCCACAGACCGTTCTTGCTGCAGTGCGGCAAGATGGAAAGGCGCTTGAATATGCAAGCAGAGCGTTAAGGAACGATCGAGAAACCGTTCTTGCTGCAGTTCAGCAAGATGGAAAGGCGCTTGAATATGCAAGCGGAGCGTTAAGAAACGATCGAGAAACCGTTCTTGCTGCAGTGCGGCAAGATGGAAAGTCGCTTGAATATGCAAGCGGAGCGTTAAGGAACGATCGAGAAATCGTGCTTGCTGCTGTTTTGCAAGCTGGCTCTGCGCTTCAATATGCAAGCAACGCCTTAAGGAATGATCGAGAAATCGTTCTTACTACAGTTCAGCAAAATGTGTGCGCGCTTCAATATGCAAGCGAAGCATTAAGGTGCGATCGAGAATTCGTTCTTGCTGCTGTTTTGCAAGCTGGCTCTGCGCTTAAATATGCAAGCAACGCCTTAAGGAATGATCGAGAAATCGTGCTTGCTGCAGTGCAGCAAGCTAGCTTTGCGTTTCAATATGCTAGCGAATCGTTGCAGAACGATCGAGAATTCGTTCTTACTACAGTTCAGCAAAATGTGTGCGCGCTTCATTATGCAAGCGAAGCATTAAGGTACGATCGAGAATTCGTTCTTGCTGCGATTTTGCAAGATGAATTCGCGCTTCAATATGCTAGCGAAGCATTGAGAAACGATCGAGAATTCGTTCTTACTGCAATTCGGCAAAATGTACGCGCGATTCTATATGCAAGCGAAGCCTTAAGGTGCGATCGAGAATTCGTTCTTGCTGCAATGAGGCAAGATGTGCGTGCGCTTGAATACGCAAGCGACTCTTTAAGGAACAATCGAGAATTCGTTCTTACTGCAATTCGGCAAAATGTACGCGCGCTTGAATACGCAAGCGACTCTTTAAGGAACAATCGAGAATTCGTTCTTGCTGCAATGAGGCAAGATGAGCGACACTTTAAGGAACAATCGAGAATTCGTTTTGGCTGCAATGAGGCAAGATGTGTGCGCGCTTCTATGTGCAAGCGAAGCCTTAAGGTGCGATCGAGAATTCGTTCTTACTGCAATTCGGCAAAATGTACGCGCGCTTCTATTTGCAAGCGAAGCCTTAAGGTGCGATCGAGAATTCGTTCTGGCGGCAATGGGGCAACGTGTACGCACGCTTGAATACGCAAGCGACTCGTTAAGGAACAATCGAGAATTCGTTCTTGCTGCAATGAGGCAAGATGAGCGTGCGCTTGAATACGCAAGCGACACTTTAAGGAACAATCGAGAATTCGTTTACAGCAACACAGCTTTGCGTTTCAATATGCAAGCGAAGCGCTGAAGAACAATCGAGAAATCGTTCTTGTTGCAGTGCAGCAAAATGGAATGGCGTTTCAATATGCAAGCGAAGCGCTGAAGAACAATCGAGAAATCGTTCTTGTTGCAGTGCAGCAAAATGGAATGGCGCTTCAATATGCAAGCGAAGCGCTGAAGAACAATCGAGAAATCGTTCTTGTTGCAGTGCAGCAAAATGGAAGGGCGCTTCAATATGCAAGCGAAGCGCTAAAGGACAACCGAGAGATCGTTCTTGTTGCAGTGCAGCAAAATGGCGCGGCGCTTCAATACGCAAGCGAAGCGTTAAGGCACGATCAAACCTTTTCTCTGGCTACAAATGGATATGATCGCCCTTTTAGATCCCAAGCATGGCCATCTCTTCTTGGGGATGAGTATTCATTCTTTGCTGATAGAAGAACCCAAGCAAGGCCATCTCTTCTTACAACTGGGAATTTATTCTTTGCGGATAGAAGAGCCCAAACATTGTCGTCTCTACTTACAAATGAGTATCCATTCTCTGTAAATACAAGACTCCAAACCAGACCGCCTCTTACACCTGATGAAATTCTGGCTTCGCCAAATTCACTAATAATAACCTCAAATAGACTTGAGATTCATCATCTCGTTTTCGAAACGAAACCTGAAGAAGTATTGAATCGGTTGGCTCGACGTTCAAACGACGAATCGCTTATTCCTCAAGTTGTATTTTTACAAGACAATTTAACTCCAGATGATGGTGTTGATGCCGGAGGGCTTAGTGCGCAGCTCATTACCGAATTATTTGCGCATTTATTTGATGGCAGCGAAAATCGAAAAATTCGACTGGTTAATGAAATTCCATCATTGATAGAACCTGTTCAGGAAAATGAAAAACAATTACTGAACAATTTAGGTATCATGATAGGTAGGTTATTCAAGATAGATGGTCTGATTGCCGGACGAATTTTGCCGGATCGATACTTTGAACTCATTCAAAGTACTTTAATTTTTACTGATAACCTTGACTACAGCCAAATGTATGGATTGTGCCAACATCTTGTACATCCAGAAATGATGCGTCTGCACAATATTTCAGAAACTCGCGCTGCCATCTCCTCCACTGATCGCGATTGGTTGATCAATCAACTGGCCTTTGATGACAAACCCAATGCGGAACTCAAAAAGGATATCGAGCAACATTTAGTCGAGTTGTATCGATCAATGATTCTTGCTGCTCGTGAAATGGCGCAAGGAATAACAATAGCCATCGGCGATCTTAAACCCTTGAGAAGGCTCAGCTATACGAAGCTCAGCGAGAAAATCCAGGGACAGGCATTTTCCAGAGAAGCGATCGCTCAACAAATCACGTACGAAGGCCACAGTGAAGTTGTTCGGCAAAAAGTTACGTGGCTCAAAGCCCATATTACCTCTCCGGACACGCCACAAAAATGGGTTGAAAATTTTCTATTTGCAATCACCGGACAACGCAGCCTTACTCCCAAAACTAAAATCAAAGTCAAAGACAGCTCAGACAATATGTGCAAGGCGCATACATGTTTTCAGCAACTTGAGGTTCCGACTACACATACCAATATAGGATCCCGTGATGTAGCTCAATGTCCCGATCAGCAAAAGTTTTTGAAGAACCTGCAAATTCTTATGGACAACGGATCGGGTTATCAGATCACGTAATATACTGCGCACGGGTAGGTTCTTAATTTTTTGACGGCTAATGAAAAAGTTAAAGACTTACGCGTGCGCAGTATAGCTAACAGGTAGGTATTCCAACGGATATCTGGAGAGCCAGCCCCCCTTCCGACGTCTCTTTATACATGCTCAGCATATTTTCGCCTGTCTCCCGCATCGCCCGGATCACCGCATCGAGAGATACGACGTGCACTCCATCCCCGCGCATCGCAAGCCGGGCGGCATTGATCGCCTTGATGGCGCCCATCGCATTGCGCTCAATGCAGGGAATCTGAACGAGTCCAGCCACAGGATCGCACGTCAGCCCGAGCCAATGCTCCATGCCGATTTCCGCCGCGTTTTCAATCTGTTCATTTGACAGGCCGATAAATGCCGCCAATCCTCCGGCCGCCATTGAGCTGGCAACCCCGATCTCCCCCTGGCATCCCATTTCAGCGGCAGACAGAGACGCGCCTTCTTTATATAAAATCGCTATCGCTGCTGCCGTCAGGAAAAAGATGACGACTTTTTGATCGCTGAAAGAAGAGTCAAACTTTTGGGCATAGTGCAAAACGGCCGGAATAATCCCGGCAGCTCCATTCGTGGGAGCCGTGACGATACGGCCGCCGGCCGCATTTTCTTCGTTGACTGCCAGTGCAAACAGACTCACCCATTCCATGAAAAGAGTCGGATCCTGGGCAAAATTCTGATCCGTGGATTGAAGCTGCTCGAAAATAGAAGCGGCGCGGCGCCTCAGGCCAAGGCCGCCAGGCAGTTCGCCCCGATTTTGCAATCCCCTCTGGACGGAGTCTTTCATGGCGCCCCAGATTCGAAGAATTCCTGAATAAATCTCTTCTTCACTGCGCCATGTTTTTTCATTTTCCATGACGATTTGCCAAATCGCCAATCCATCGCTGCGGCAATGAGCCAGCAGCTCTTCGGCTGTCTTGAAAGGATAGGGCGGCGCTGCTTTGGCGGAGCGGGATGCTCCCTTTAACGCTTCTTGCTGATCGACGACAAAACCGCCGCCCACAGAATAATAGATTTGTGTGTGGAGAGCCTCGCCTTCCTTGTCGTAAGCCGTGATGCGCATGCCATTGGAGTGAAATGGCAGCCGTTTGCCTTTGACATAACAGATATCAATATCGGGATCGAACTCGATCGGGTGGCGGGCAAAGAGTATCATCTGGCGATCATTGGCAATGCGAGCGAGGCGCTCCGAAATGCAAGCCGGATCGATATGCTCTGGCGTTTCCCCCTCGAGGCCCATAATGATGGCGAGATCGGTCGCATGTCCTTTTCCGGTCATCGCCAACGATCCGAATAAGTCGATTTTGACGCGCCCAACGTCTTCCAGAAATTCGCGCTCCTTCAGCTGGACGAGGAACCGACGAGCCGCCCGCATTGGCCCCACCGTATGGGAACTCGACGGACCAATTCCAATCGAAAAGATCTCGAAAACGCTTACCATAATCGACTTCCCTTCTAAAAATCATGATTATGCCATGGCCTTCCCAATGAAATCCAGACCCGTCTGTTGGGCTCCTACACAATCCTCAACGCATTAATATTTAGATCTATATGCTTATTTTACAGCTATGAACCCAATCGATGCAGGATACGGGTTTACAACGATCCGAAGATCTGGAACAATTGTGCTTTTGGGACATTGGCATGACAGCTTGTAAATATATTTTTATCACCGGCGGCGTCGTTTCATCCCTCGGCAAAGGGCTGACATCCGCTGCAATCGGATATTTGCTCGAAACGCGCGGGTTGAAGATCGCCATGTTGAAATTCGATCCCTATCTCAATGTGGACCCCGGGACGATGAATCCATTTCAGCACGGCGAGGTCTATGTCACCGACGACGGCGGAGAAACCGACCTCGATCTCGGCCATTACTATCGATTCACCCATTCACCTCTATCGAAAGCGTCGAATGCCACGTCCGGCCAGATTTACGACACCGTCATCAAACGCGAACGGAAAGGCGATTTTTTAGGAAAAACCGTCCAGGTCATCCCCCATGTGACCGATGAAATCAAATCGCGCATCATCGCTTGCGCCAAGCAGGAAAATGACACGCAAGTCGTGCTCGTGGAAATCGGCGGCACTGTCGGAGATATCGAATCGCTGCCATTTTTGGAAGCAATCCGGCAATTCCGCTACGAGCGGCCCAAAGACTGCATCTTCCTCCACCTGACCTACGTACCCTATTTAAAAGCGGCCGGAGAAGTTAAGACCAAGCCCACCCAGCACTCCGTTCAGATTCTCAGAGAGATCGGCATCATCCCCGACATGATTCTCTGCCGCTGCGACAACACTCTGTCCGACGAGATCAAAGCGAAAATCTCGATGTTTTGCTCCGTTCCGCAAGAAGCGGTCATCGATGAAAGAGACGTCGCCGTCAGCATCTACGAGGTTCCCGTCGATCTCCATCGCCAGCACACGGACGACATGATTTGCCGTATGCTGGATCTCCACACACCGCCAGCGACATTGGTCAAGTGGAACAAAATGCTTGAAAACGTCTTGCATCCGAAAGACGGCAAAATCCGGATCGGCGTTGTCGGCAAATACATGAACCATCAAGACGCCTATAAATCGGTATTCGAAGCTCTATACCATGCCGCCGCTGCTGCGAATGTGGGCCTGGAGATCTGCCGCTTTGAATCAGACCGGATCAACGATATCGCAGCAGCCGAACAGATGATCCAGGGCTGCGACGGGTATCTGGTGCCCGGCGGTTTCGGCGAGCGCGGCTGGGAGGGAATGCTCTGTGCGGCCCAGTATTGCCGAACCCGGCAAATTCCCTATTTCGGCATTTGCTTTGGCATGCACGTTTTGATCGTCGAGTTTGCCCGCAATGTGTTAGGACTCAAGGGAGCGAATTCCACGGAAATCGATCTCAATACGCAGCATCCCGTCATTTCGATGCTGAGCGAGCAGCAAAATGTGGTCAATATGGGCGGCACCATGCGGCTCGGCGCGTACCCGTGCGATCTAATCGAAGGATCGCTGGCGTTTCAGGCGTATGGAAAAAAACTCATCAGCGAGCGCCATCGCCACCGGTACGAATTCAATAATCAATACAAGGATGCCTTCGAACAAAAGGGAATCCTCTTTTCCGGTCGGCTCGATCAGGGGACGCTGTGCGAAATTTCCGAGATCAAAGGGCATCCCTGGATGCTCGGGGTTCAGTTCCATCCGGAATTCAAATCGAAACCTCTCGATCCCCATCCATTATTCCGCGAATTCATCAAGGCCACATGCTATGCCGCGAATCGCAGCCGTTGACTTCGGTTTTAAACGCATTGGCCTGGCTATTTCTGACGGATCGGGCCGGATCGCTCTTCCATTGAAAATGATCGCCGCCGGCAAGAGTATCAAGGACAGTGCGCGACTTGTGTTGTCGGCTCTGGCCCCGTATGAAAAAGAGCTCGATATGATCATTGTCGGCATGCCTCTTCTTCTCAGCGGCAAAAGAGGAGAAATGGCGGAGTTTGCCGAGCGCTTCGCGGATGCGCTTCGAATCGAGAGCCGCCATAAAGTGGAAACGATGGATGAGCGCCTCTCGAGCGCGCAGGCTGAAAAGGCGCTGAAGGAAATGGACTATTCGCGCAAAGAGCGCACGGGTATCATCGACAGCACATCGGCAACGCTCATTTTGCAATCTTATTTAAATAGGACTGTATGAACCCTCTTGAAGAACCAGGATGCGGCTCGCGCTGCATCGATCCATGTATTCTCGTGATCTTCGGCGCCACAGGCGATCTGACGGGGCGCAAGTTGACTCCTGCGATCTATCATTTGGGTAGAGAAGGTCTTTTGCCGGCCAACTTTGCCTGCGTGGGTTTTGCCAGACGGCCGAAGAGCAACGAAGAGTTTCGCCAAGAGCTCAAACAGGATGTCGAGACCTTTTCGCGCACAACGCCGATCGATGAGGCCTATTGGAAGAATTTTCAGGAACAGATTTTTTATCATCGCTCAGAGTTCGATTCCAATGATGGCTACCAGAGCCTCGCCCGTTTGCTCTCTCAAATCGACACCCGGCACGGAACCCGCGGCAATCGCATTTTTTACCTGTCCGTTCCTCCCAAATTTTTCCCCCTAATCATCGAAAAGCTCAAGAAATTCAACCTGATCTACGACGTCAGCGAGACCGAGGAGCGCTGGTCCCGCGTCATCATTGAAAAGCCCTTCGGCCATGACGCCCCATCCTCCGCCCTGCTGCAGACCACCATACAAAAATACATCCATGAGTCCCAAACCTACCGCATTGACCACTATTTAGGGAAAGAAACCGTTCAGAACATCCTGGTCTTCCGCTTCGCCAACTCGATCTTCGAATCGATCTGGAATTACAAGCATATCGACCACGTCCAGATCACCGTGGCCGAAGAGATCGGGATCGGCACGCGGGGCGCTTTTTTCGAAGAGCAGGGACTTTTGCGCGACGTCGTGCAAAATCACATGATGCAGCTCCTGTCTCTCGTCGCCATGGAGCCGCCCGTCAACCTCAGCGCATCCGCCGTGCGCGATGAAAAAGTCAAAGTCTTGCAATCGATCCGTCCGCTGACCCCATGCGATTTTGAACAAAACGTCGTCCGCGGCCAATATCGCAGCGGCTATATCAACGGGGACAGCGTCGGCGGCTATCGGCAGGAACAAAACGTCGATCCCAAATCCTGCGTAGAAACCTACGCCGCGCTGCGCTTTCATATCGACAACTGGCGCTGGGCCGGCGTTCCTTTTTATCTGCGCGGCGGCAAGCGCCTGCCCAAGCGGGCCACCGAAATCGCCATTACCTTCAAAGACGCACCCGGCTTTTTGTTTCAAAACCAGGGCAAGAACGATCCGAACGTGCTGGCCATCCGCATCCAGCCCGACGAGGGCATCGCCATGAAGATCAATTGCAAAGTCCCCGGTCCGAGCAGCCCCATCCAGCCGGTCAAGATGGACTTTCGCTATGGATCGTATTTCGGTCAGTCGCCTCCCGAGGCCTACGAGCGGCTAATCTGGGATTGCATGATCGGCGACAATACGCTATTTGCCAGATCCGACGAAGTGATGCATTCATGGAACATCCTCACGCCTCTATTGGAATATTGGGCAAAAACGCAACCTGACTTTCCGAATTATTCAGCGGGAACATGGGGTCCGCAGTTCGCCGACGCAATGATCGCCAAAGACGGAAGATCCTGGAGGCTTTTATGACGACGCAGCAAATCGTTCCTCCGCACAAAATCGAAAGCGAACTGATCCGCATCTGGGATGCGTTGGACAAAAGCCATAAAATGCGGGCCGGCCTGTTCAACCTCATTGTGTTCAACGAACTCTCTAACCGCACCGATTATATCCGCAAAATCGTGCAAAAGATCATCGACACTTTTCCGTGCCGGGTGCTTTTCGTCACCCACGATCCGGATCCATCGAAAAACTACCTGAAAACGGCCGTATCCGTCATCGCCTCCGAGGGGAAAAACGCCACCGTCTGCGACGACATCGATATCGGCGTGGCGGGGTCGGATTGGGAACGAGTTCCCTACGTCATACTGCCCCACATTCTTCCCGATCTTCCCGTCTATCTTCTCTGGGCGGAGGACCCTTCAAAGCCGCATCCCCTCTTTCAGCCTCTCGCCCAATTGTCGACGCGGATCATTTTCGACTCGGAATCGGCTGACAGCCTGATCGGATTTTCCCAGACGCTGCTCACCCTGAAAGAGCAAAAGGGCTGCGACATTGCGGATCTGAACTGGGGACGGCTCGAAAACTGGCGCGATCTGTTGACCTCCACTTTTGACTCCAAACAGCGCATTCATGATCTCAAAGACATCAAACATCTCCAAATCACCTACAATGCGCGGGAAACGGAGTTTTTCTGCCATTTGAAAATCCAGGCGATGTATCTCCTCGCCCTACTCTCTTCGCGCCTGGGATGGAAGTTTCTGTCGGTGGCCAAAAAAGGGAAAAAACATTGTTTTCGCTTTGAGAACAATATTGAAGCGATCATTGAGTCGACATTCTGGGAGGACGTGGGTCCGGGAACGATCTTGGGACTGGACGTCGTCACGAAACAAGACAGCTTGTACCACTTTGTTCGTAATCCCAAACTCCCGCATCAGGTCACAGTGCAAATATCCTCTACGGACCGCTGCGAGCTGCCCTATCAGTTTATTTTAGGCAAAACGCCTCTGGGCCAATCGCTGGTCCGAGAGATTTTCCTCAAGGGCACCAGTTCGTTTTTCATCCAGGCGCTCCACGAGCTGACGATTTTGGATCAAGAGATGATATGCTGACGATCAATCCCGGCCAAATCCAAAGCATCGACGATCGCCGCGATGCAGTGATCCTATCCACCATGGAAGAAGCCACCCGTTATGCTGTCGAGCATTGGGTCCGGCTCGCCAAAGCCTCCATCGCCGAGCGAGGCCGTTTTGCCGTGGCCCTATCCGGCGGATCGACCCCGAATGCCATCTATAAAATGCTCGCATCGCCACCTTATTCGCACAAAATCGACTGGTCGAAAGTTTTTCTATTTTGGAGCGACGAGCGCTCGGTATCTCCGGATCATCCCGATAGCAACTATCGCACGGCGATGACGCACGGCTTTTCGCATCTACCGCTATTTCCCGCGCAAATCTTCCGGATGGAAGCAGAAAAAGAGATCGCTCGATCGGCAGAAAAATATGAATCGGCCATTCGAAAAACCCTCGGCCCGACTCTATTCGATCTGGTCATGCTGGGGCTGGGCGAGGATGGGCATACGGCCTCTCTTTTCCCCAACACCACCGCGCTCCAGGAAAATGACCGCTGGGTCGTGGCTAATGATGTCCCCGAAAAAAAAAGCGGGCGCATGACGCTCACCATTCCCTGCATCAACCAAAGCTGGCAATCGGTGTTCTATGTTTTCGGGGCTGCCAAGCAAACCATCGCCCATAACGTATTGCGAGCGCCCCGCATCTCGCCCTGGCCCGCCAGCCAGATCGGCACGCCCGAGAGAAAATCGCTCTGGATCATGGACGCTGCCGCCGCCGCATCTCTATTGAGAGAGCAATGATCGTCATTGGAGGCGGCCCCGCCGGTTTTTTTGCGGCGATCTGGTCGGCCCCAAACGCCTCAGTACTCATTCTGGAAAAAACCAAACACTTGCTCGCTAAGGTCCGCGCGAGCGGCGGCGGAAGGTGCAACCTCACGAATGCGGCATGCCCGAAATCAGCTCTTGCGGAGCGCTATCCGCGAGGAAGTAAAGAATTGCTCGGCCCCTGGACAAGGTGGCCGCCTGAAAAAACCATGCAGTGGTTTACTGAACACTCCGTGGCGCTGAAAATAGAGAGCGGCGGCCGAGTTTTTCCGGTTTCGAACCAATCCCAGACGATCATCGACTGTCTGATAGCTGAGGCCAAAAAACGCGGCGTCGGCATCCGCGTGGATCAGCATATTGAATCGATCGCGCGAACGAGCGATGGTTTTGCCATTCAACTCAAAGGGTCTGAACCGCTATTTTGTAAAAAACTATTGATCGCCACCGGCAGCCATCCCAGCGGCCATGCGTGGGCAAAACAATTCGGCCATACGATCCGTGAGCCGGTGCCCTCGCTATTCGCATTTAATATCGAGAATTTTACATTAAAGACATGCAGCGGCATCGCCATCGATCCAGTCGAGGTACGAATCGATGACATGCCAAAATCACAACGGGGCCCTCTTCTCATCACCCATTTTGGATTTAGCGGACCGGCGGCACTCCGGCTCTCATCCTTTCACGCCCGCGATCTATACGAAAAAGACTACCGGGCCGATTTTTTCGTCAACTGGCTGCCGGATCTTTCATACGAACAGCTCTACGGCATTTTTCATTCCCTGAAGTCGGGCGATCCGAAAAAAACGCTGATCGCGGCCAATCCCTTTGGCTGGCCAAAATCGCTATGGAAAACGCTGCTCGGCCCATCATTCGAAAAACCATTATCAGCTTTGAAACTGCAAGATCTGCGCAAACTCTGCACAAAGCTCCACTCCGATCGCTATCGGATCAATGGCAAATCGGCGCATAAGGAGGAATTTGTCACCTGCGGCGGCGTTGCGCTGGAGGAAATTGATTTTAAGACCATGGAGAGCAAACTCTGTCCAAATCTATTTTTTGCTGGAGAAATTCTCGATATTGACGGTGTAACCGGGGGCTTCAATCTCCAAAACGCCTGGACGACCGGATATATCGCGGGAATATCCTGACAATTCGCAGTAGCTTGGAGTTTCGTGAGCCGACCGAATCGTTCATTTTGAGTCCATCCACGCTCTTTTTGGTCTCAAAAAAATTCTTTCACCTAAAATTTATCATAGCATCTCAGACAGCACAAACATCACAACTAATTAACGATTAGAGCCATAAGAACACACAATCGCTTGTTGTGGTGTAAAAATTTTTTTTATTTCATCTTAATTACACCTTATCTTAAACTGTACGGCAGTTTTGAAAATCCTCAAGGAGATTAAGAATATGGCACAACCAGTTTCACCAAAAATTCCTAATGCAGAAAGCCCACAGTTACCAGCAGCAAAAAAATCTAGATTTGAAAAAATCGAGTTATATGCTCTCCGTAATGAAAAAACAGGCTTCATAAACACCCTCAAGAAGATTGCTATGATCATTCCAAAGATTTTGGGTAACGTAGCTCTTTTTACATGGAACAACACTGCGCGTCATTTGTTTAACGGCATCCACAAACTGGGTAGCGGCGTGCACCATCTCTTCTCACGCAAGGCAACAGTTCAAAAAAACCCTGATAACAGCAAGATTATAAAGCTCCCAGCTAGCAAGACAGATGCTGTAGGTAGACAAGAGCCGACTAAGGAAGCAGAAACAGTTCAACCTGCGGCAACTACAGTTCAACCTGAGGCACCTACAGTGCCCGAAATTAGCGTTTCAATCGTCCCCGAGCAATCAGTAGTTGGCAATACAAAAACAACAACTGCGTGCTGCACCGATACGACGAAGGCCGAAAGCTGATCTAGCAATTATTACACATCACATAGCCCCTCATTTTGAGGGGCTATGTGCTTGACCATTATGATCATATTAGGCATCGAAAGCACATGTGACGAAACATCCGCGGCCGTTGTCCAAGACGGACGTTCGATCCTAAGCCTTTCGATCGCTTCATCCTCAGATATCCACGAAAGTTTTGGCGGGGTTTTTCCCGAACTGGCCTGTCGGCGCCATGTGGATGTCATACTTCCCATAATTGACGATTGCATGAAGAAGGCAGTCGTTACTCCGCAAGATATCGACGCCATCGCCGTCGCCCGCGGCCCTGGCCTCATCGGCGCTCTATTGATCGGCCTGCAAGCTGCCAAAGGATTGGCGATCTCCTGGAACAAGCCTCTCATCGGAATCAACCACGTCGAAGCACATCTCTATGCGGCCATGATGACGCAGCAGCCACTCTTTCCCGCCCTCGGCTTCGTTCTGTCCGGCGGACACACCTTAATGCTCAAAGTCAGCGATGTCGGCGGCTACGAACTGCTGGGAACCACGGTAGACGATGCAATCGGCGAAGCGTTCGATAAAGCCGCCTCCATGCTGGGATTGGCCTATCCGGGCGGACCCAAGCTGGAAAAGCTCGCTGAATCGGGCGATGCGACAAAATTTTCATTTAGCCCTTCGCGCGTGAAAAAAAATCCCTTGGCATTTTCATTCAGCGGATTAAAAACGGCCGTCCTTTACGCAAAAAAAACAGCCGCCCCCAGCGATGATGCGCATATTGCCGCCTCGTTTCAAAAAACTGCTTTCGACGACCTCTCGAACAAAGCCCGGCTGGCCTGGGAAACCGATTGCTTCCAATCGATGATTTTTGGCGGCGGAGTGAGCAACAACCGCCGACTGAGAGCCCATTTTTCCGAGCAGTTTCCCAATATTCCCCTCTTCTGGCCTCCTGCCGAGCTGACCTCGGACAATGCCGCCATGATCGCCGGCTTGGCCCATCATAAATATCTTTTGGGGCAGCGAGACGATCTGGATCTGGAAGCTCTTCCCCGCATGCCTTTTTGGGTTGAACTAAAGGTTCCTAAACGGTAGAATTTTTCCTAAACACTGATGGGTATGGAATTTTTATGGCCAAAGGCGCACGCGAAAATATCAAAATGAAAAGCACCGAGTCAAACGAATGCTATTGGACGACGAAGAACAAGCGCAACGTCACTGAACGCATCGAGTTGAAAAAGTACGACAAGAGCCTCAAGCGGCATGCCGTATTCAAAGAAGCAAAATAATTGCTTCGTTTTATGGAGTTAGTTACAAAACTCTTCGACGCGAAAAATTGCCCTTTTGGCGCTTCATGCGACTGCACCTCCTCGCTTGCCCTCTCGGGCAAGCCACCGTCGGTGCAGTGCGGACAGGCTTTGCCTGTCCTCGCAAGAAGTGCCAAAATCATCATTTTTTCGCTGTCGTGGAGTTTTGCAACTAACTCCTTGGAGTGGGGATGTTCGAACTAACACTCGCTTTTCGTTACCTCATCCCCCAAAAAAAATCACTTTCTACGGCTCTGATTTCACTCCTTTCCGTCGTTGTGATCTCTCTCGTGGTCTGGCTGGTTTTAGTCTTTTTGTCGGTCACGAGCGGCATCGAGCGCAATTGGATGGAAAAACTCACCTCCCTCCATGCCCCCCTACGGCTCACTCCGACCGAACAATACTATAATTCCTATTACTACCAGGCAGACGCTCTAAGCGCCGCATCGAGTTATACACTCAAGACCATCGGCGAAAAAGCCAATGCTATAGCCAGCGATCCCTACTCCGAAAATACCGATGCCGAAGTGCCCCATTATTGGCCATCGCCGGATCGCCACCCCGATGGCCGGCTGCGCGACCTGGTCAAAGAAACGTTCGATCTGCTAGGCAATCTGAAAATCCCCTACCAGGACTATGAAATCAGCGGCGCTCTGATGAGGCTGTCCTTAAATCGGCCCTCCAACTCTGCCGGTAGCGGAGCGACTCTATCCCAGATGTCCTATCTCCTTTCATTCATGGATCGCAACCCCCGCTTCGGCTCCATCATCACCCCGCCGTCGAGCGACGATTTAAACGCCTTGCTGAAAATGCCGTCGAATGACCCCCATTATCTATCCTCCATTTTGTCCCATGCCGCGATCGACGAAATCGCGACGACGACTCTCGATCCCTCGCTGCTTTCTGAACAGAGCCGCCTCGTCGCTTTTGCCCGGCCGTTTTACAGCAGTGAAATCGCAATTCCCGCGGATAGTACGCAAACAGCTCCGCTGGGATGGACTTTGGGCCGGATTGCGGTCCAGGGATCAAATTGGGCATGGCATGGCGTAGCGGGAGAAAAGATTGAAAAACCCGTTTTAAAATTAGAGCAGCCGCTCACTCTCAATGTCAAAGTGCAAGAAACGGCGCCGGAGATTTCCCATGTACGGCTTTATGCGCAAGGATCATTACAAAATCAGCCCCTCAAAGGCGACATCCTTTGGGGCAGCGCCCTCGTGGCCAAAGCCAGGGTAGAAACAAAATTTGCTCAAATGCCCCCGCTCTCTCCTCCTTGGGCCTTTGAGGCCGCAGGCCGCTGCCATCTTCCCCATTTCAGCATTGGCCAACCCTTTTTGCTTCCGAAGGCCTATCGCGACATGGGCGTGAGGATCGGCGATGGCGGCACCTTGAATTTTTCCGCCGTGGGCGCCGCCTCGGCGCAAGAACAAAGGATCCCCGTCCGCGTCGCCGGATTTTACGATCCCGGGCTCTTTTCAATGGGCGGAAGGTGTCTGATCGTCCCCCCATCCATCACGCGCACCATTCATGCGGCCAGCCAGACCTTTTCGCCGGACGGTACACCCACCAACGGAATCGGCATTTGGATCGGCTCAAACGACGAAGACGCCCAAAAACTGAAAATCGAAGAAAAACTGCGCGAGGCGAACCTTCTATCCTACTGGAAAGTCTCCACCTACAAAGACTATGAATTTTCCAAAGAGCTCTTCCAGCAGTTTCGATCGGACCGGACCCTGTTTTTATTGATCGCCGTTCTAATTCTGCTCGTGGCCACGAGTAATATCATTTCTCTGCTCGTTTTGCTCGTCAATGACAAGAAAAAAGAGATCGCCATCCTGCAATCCATGGGCGCATCGGGGAAGAGCGTCGCGGCCATCTTCGGCCTGTGCGGCCTGACCATGGGCGCTGTCAGCAGCATCATTGGAACGGCCGCCGCCATATTTACTCTCCATCATCTCGACATCGTTGTTCACTGGTTAAGCGCATTGCAAGGCCACGCCGCTTTTCAGCCGGCCTTTTTCGGCCAATCGCTGCCCAACCAGCTCAGCCCTGAAGCGCTGCTGTTCGTTTTGATCTCGACTCCCCTTCTCTCCCTGTTGGCCGGCCTGATTCCGGCTCTGCGCGCCAGCCGCATCCGACCCTCGATGGCTCTGAGGCAAGAATGACGATTCTACACGCCGAGAACTTGCGAAAATCCTTTTTCGACCCTAAACGCATCGACGTGATCGCCAACATATCCCTCCAGGTTCGGGCCGGCGAATCCATTGCGATTTGCGGCCGTTCCGGAGAAGGCAAGACAACGCTGCTTCATATTCTCGGACTGCTCGAAGAGCCCGACGCCGGCAGCATTGTCATCGCGGGCCAGATTGCGAATCGCGGCAATGCCTATCTTTTGCGCCAACAGCACATCGGGTTCATTTTCCAATCGTTCAATCTTTTGGAAGATTTTTCCGTCATCGACAACATCTTGATGCCCGCGCACATCAATCGCCAACGAGTCGATTCAAAATCACCGGCGTATCACATGGCGCTGGAACATCTACAAAGCGTCGACCTGCTGGATCGCCTGGAACAAAAAGCAAAACTACTGTCCGGAGGCGAGCGCCAGCGCGTAGCCATTGCCCGCGCGCTTTGCAATAATCCGTCTCTGATTTTTGCCGACGAGCCGTCCGGCAATCTCGATAGAGCCAATGCCGTGCGCATCGGCGAATTGCTCATGCAGTGCGTCCAGAAAAAAAAGAAAAGTCTCATTCTTGCCACGCACGATCCAGCACTCGCTGCGTTATGCGATCGCCGTTTTATGCTTCAAGACGGCGCGCTTCTTTGCTATACCACGCACGGCAAGGTTTTTTAGATTTGGACTGAGCGAGACATAGCAAAATCGAAGCGAGCACAGCTCGCGATCCGAATGAGTCGCACCATTCCCAAAATGGGAAGGGCGACGAAGAGGATCGATTTTGCAAAGTCGCAGCCAGTCCAAATCGAAAAAACCTTGCCGTGCGTGGTATAAAAACATTGCATCTGTTACACCTATCTCTGATTTTTTGATAGGAGTAGTGAATGCATCTCGCGATCATTGGAACCGGATACGTCGGCCTCATTACGGGCGCTTGTTTTGCCGAAATGGGCCATACAGTCACTTGTCTCGATATCGATCAAGCGAAAATCGAAAACCTGAAAAAAGGCACCATCCCGATCTATGAACCGGGTCTGGAAGAGCTCGTCAAACGAAACACAGCCAGCCAGCGTCTCTTTTTTACAACTGAGTACTCGGAAGCCATTCCTGCCGCCCAATTCTGTTTCATTGCAGTGCCGACACCGTCGCGCAGCGACGATTCCTGCGACTTGAGCTATGTTGAATCGGCCGCCCGCCAAATCGGACAACACATGAAATCTGAGCTAATCGTCGTCAATAAGTCCACAGTCCCGGTCGGCACCGCCCAACGCGTGCGCGAAATCATCCAAAAAGAACTCGCGAACAGAAACTCAAGCATCAGCTTCAACGTCGCGTCGAACCCTGAATTTTTAAAAGAAGGCGCGGCAATCCAGGACTGTCTCAAGCCGGATCGGATCATCATCGGCGCCGACAACCCAAAAACAGCCGAATGGCTGCGCGAGCTCTACGCTCCCTTCATGATTAACCACGACAAAATTTTGATGATGGATATTCCCAGCGCGGAAATGACCAAGTATGCCGCCAACGCCATGCTGGCCGCACGAATCTCCTTCATGAACGAAATCGCCGAGATCTGCAAACAGGTCGGCGCCAACGTAAATGAAGTCAGAAAAGGAATCGGATCCGATTCGCGAATCGGCTACAGCTTTTTATATCCCGGCGTCGGTTACGGAGGCTCCTGCTTCCCCAAAGATATCCGGGCACTGTCCGCCAAGGCCCGAGAAGTGGGGTGCGAGCCGCGGCTGCTCGATGCCATCGATTATGTGAATAACCGGCAAAAAAAAGTCCTGAGTCAAAAAATCATGAACTATTTTGACCAGCGCGGCGGAATCCAGGGCAAAACCATCGCCGTTTGGGGCCTTTCTTTCAAACCCGATACCGACGATATGCGGGAAGCCCCCTCTCTAATTTTTATCAAGGAATTAATTGACGCCGGCGCCCATTTGCGGCTGTTCGATCCGATCGCGATGCCCAATGCCCGCAACCTGCTCAAAAATTTGTCCAATCTGACCTGGTGCCAGGATGAACTCGACGCCGCCCGAAATGCCGATGCTGTCGCACTACTCACCGAATGGAAGCAGTTCCGGTTCGTCGATTTCAACCCGGTTCGATCTTTCATGAAAGGTATTGCCTTTTTTGACGGAAGGAATCAATATAAACCCCTTGAGATGAAGAACAAGGGTTTTGACTACATCGCGATCGGGGTTCCCGATCAGCTACACTGAAAATAACGCGCTTATCCACAACCCACTTCCTCCCGATCCCCCCATTCGGATCGGGAGAACTCTCTCACTTCATTTTTTTATTCAAATGTCGCTCAATGCTTTGAATTTCATACTTGACCAACATCATATCCCGAAGCCGACCGTCCCGCATCTGAAGAAGTTTGTATCTTTGTTCGCGATCAGCGGCAATATTGAACTTACTAATAAATCCATAGACAGCGCCACTAAAGGAAGAAGTCAGTCCAGAACAAACTACTATTGGCACTGCCGGCCCACTAATCGCAAAAGCAGCTATTCCTGCTGCAGCAACCGCTACTCCTCCAACTAACCCACCTAAAGACCCAGTTACTGCTCTGCGTATTCCAGCCACAGTCTGTTCAGTTTTCGTATTGCTATATTCACCCAATTTAAGCTGAATAAAATTGAGCCTGTCTTTCAATTCATTCAACCTGATTTCCATTTCGAATCTATCCTTCCCTTCAACATTACGTTTTAGATTAAATACCTCGTCTGCCAAATCTTGCGTCCTTTGATCTTTGTTTTGAATACGCATGCTCTGATCTTTCGAACACTTTCCTTGGTCTTGCAAACACTTTTGCGTGTCTTGCAAAGACTTTTCATGGTCTTGCAAAGACTTTTCATGGTCTTGCAAAATTTGCTGTTGCGCCTGAACGATTGAAACCACGTTCACATTTATTGCCATAATAACTCTCCCAAAAAAATAAATAAAATTAAAAATCTCCTCCATAAATGGAAGAAATTCTCCTGTAGCTTTTGGTTGCAGGCGGCTAAAGCCACTTACCGCACCAATAAAATAACTTGTCTCGGCCCACACCTGAGAAGGTGGAATTGCGGAAAGTAGTGCGTTCAACACTAAACCTTTAATCCATTACATTGGATCCATAACTCATTTAATCGTTTAAACGACGCTTCACGCTGTCGAGAAGACGCTTCCACCTGTCGCATCGACTCATCCACCTGTCGCATCGACTCATCCGCCTGTCGCTGCAATGCATCGCTAACTCGGTTTCGGGCCAATCTTTCCGATTCAAGCCTCATATGTTCTCTATATCGAGCCGCCGTTTCTGTCAGGGTAGCCTCCATCCTTTCCTCTAGAATTGTTTCTTCTATCTGTTGCTCCAATAATCTTTCCCTTGCAGCATTTGCACCATCAGGAGCTGCGATCACATCCACACTGTGAGTCTGTGCGATCACTTCGCCAGTAGCTGGAGCAGAACGATCGTCAGCAAGTTGAGCAATGACCGGCGCTCCCTCCGAACGGATAGGATTGCATTTCAAGCTTCGCAGGCACTGGACACCGATCCAACTCAATCCGACTATTCCTGCCGCCATGCCGACACACGCAAAAACAGGCCAATTACTAACAAGACCAATCCAGGCGATACATCCAAAAGCAAGAAGAGAGCAAACGGCCAGAGTTGTTTTATTGGCTATTGTCAGCAATCCATGCACGCCTTCGCGAACCACTGTGATTTGTTCATGTGCAATCTCTTGGGTAACTCTTCGATTATCGGTAGATTGACGATCTGCATTTTGAATTTCCTGCGCTCTTAAATCTTGCGTAACTCTTCGATTATCGGTAGCTTGACGATCTGCATTTTGAATTTCTTGCGCTCTTAAATCTAGAGTTCGATTTGCTAATCCGGTCTGTTCTTTTGCCGTTCGATCAGCGCGCCTTTGCGTCCAGATCATCCCTCCTATCGAAGCGACAGCACTCACTACACTCAATCCCTGAATACATCGCCCAATGCCTTTGACGACCTTTGAAATTTTACCCCCTGTTTCCTTTAAAGCATCAATAGCTTGTCCGCTGCGTTGATCAACAACAGCAACGGTATGATCGAGCGTTCCAGCAACGGAACTGATCGCTTGTTCGGCACGATGATCAACGACTTCAACAGCATGATCGAGCGTTCCTGTAACAGAACTGCTAGTAGTCTCCAGAACTTCAAAGACTTGCCCAGCACGTCGATCGACGACATCAACGGCATGATCCAGCGTTCCAGCAACAGCACTGATCGCTTGTTCGCTGCGTTGATCAATGACTTCGACGGCGTGATCAATCGTTCCTGTAAGAGCTGTGCTGGTTGTCTGCAGAACTCCAACGGCTTGTGTTAAATTTTGAACTGTTCCGTCAGCCAGTTGTCTTTCAGCAGCTACAGTTGCTTCAATGAGTTTATTTTCATTGTCTAAATGTAATATATGCACAGTTGCATTCGGCATTGCTCTCTCCTGTTTCAGTCTTTTTTTGAAGATTCAAAATTAGGCTTATAAATAATTTATCGTCAATAAATATTTAAGAGACCGACAAGAAGCTACCCTGAAAGGTTATGAGCGACCGTGTTCAAATTTTGGTTTTAGGATCATTGAGAAGCTGTCTTTTTTAAACAGGGTCAGGAAAGAAGTACAGAAAAAGGAAGAAGAACTGATAAAATGTTGAGAGCCAGTGAGTCCATTGATCGCAAGATTGGACAGCTACAAGGATGATTGTGACGAATCTTGAACAAATCGAACAACGCCTGCATGAGTTAGCGCCTAGCGGCCCGGACGACTTGTCACGGGCGATGAGTTACGCTCTTTTTGGCGGCGGAAAACGACTCCGGCCGCGCCTTGTGATGGCTGCTGCCGAGACGTTTGGAATCGATCCGGCCCTCGCACTCGATCCCGCCTGCGCGATTGAAATGGTCCACACCTATTCATTGGTCCATGACGACCTTCCTTGTATGGACAACGATGATTTCAGACGGGGCCGTCCGACTGTCCATCGAGTATTCATCGAAGGGATTGCGGTCCTGACAGGCGATGCGCTTCTGACGGAAGCGTTTCGGATCATTTCCGAATCCAACGGCCTGAGCGATCATCAAAAGGTCCGGCTGATCACCGTTCTGGCTGCGAGGGCTGGAAAAGATGGGATGGTCGGGGGCCAAGCTATTGATATCCTGTCGTCCGATATGATCGTCACACAGGAACTGACCTTGCAAATCGACCAGAAGAAAACCGGGGAGCTTTTCAGCAGCTCTCTGGAATTCGGCGCCATTATCGCCCATGCTCCGGAGGCAATACAGATGCGCTTGCGAGGCATCGGGCATCAATTAGGCTTTGCTTACCAGATCCTCGACGATCTGGAAGATGCGCAAAACGATGACAAAGCGACTATGCTATCGATCCTCGGCCACGACGCCAGCCGCGAACGGCTGCGTCGAACAATCGATGAAATATACCATCAGCTATCAAAACTGCCCAGCGGCGCCGAACCCATTAAATCCATTCTGGATCTGATTTTTCACACCGGACAGGTTGTGAGATAAGTTCGTTTGGGTTTTAATACTAATTCTATGCCTTTAGAGCCAGTTGCAAAACTCCATTCGGGCCTAAATTCGCGCTTTTGGCGTTGGATTCGATTTTTTGCAAAGCGCCTATACCACTTGGGATATGTCGCTTTGCAAAAAATCGAGATGGGTCCGGCCCCAGCCGCCCGACTTTCTTGAGATTGCGATCCGGCATGATCCCCTGAAGAGGATCTTTGACATCCTGTTTAGTCTCTCCGTTATTATTTTATTTGCACCTGTCTTTATCTCAATCGCCCTGTTGGTGCGATTGACCTCTCCCGGACCGATTTTCTATAAGAGCGTGCGACTGGGGCGCGGCGGCCGAGTAATCTATTGCTGGAAATTTCGCAGCATGTATCGCGATGCAGATGAACGGCTGAGCCTACTACTTGCGAACAATCCCCGCCTCGGCTCGGAATGGGCGCAGTTTCAAAAACTCAAAAACGATCCGCGTATCACGATGATCGGAAAATTCCTTCGCAAAACGTCTCTCGATGAATGGCCCCAGTTCTGGAATGTTCTGAAGGGCGACTTGAGCATCGTCGGCCCCCGTCCGCCGGTTCTCATGGGGCCGCCTGAGCGATTTGCGGATGAAATTCGGAAATGGTATGGTTTTAGCACGGGAAAGATCCTCTCGATCCGCCCTGGCTTGACCGGCGTTTGGCAAATATCCGGACGAAGCGAAATCTCTTTCGACGAGCGGGTTCGCCTCGAAGAGACGTACGCGGAGACACGGACGTTTTGGAAAGATCTGATCCTGATCATCAAGACGATCCCGGCCGTCTTGTTTTCAAAAGGAGCTTATTGATGGAACCCGTTCTCGTCACTGGCGGCGCCGGATATATCGGCAGCCATGTTTGCAAGGCTCTGGCAGGCAGCGGTTTTTTACCGATCGCCTACGACAATCTATCGACCGGCCATGCCTATGCCGTCAAGTGGGGGCCATTCGTCGAGGGCGATCTCAATGACCGCGCCAAACTCGATCAGACCTTCAGGGACTATCATCCCAAAGCCGTTCTTCACTTTGCCGCGAATGCGATCGTCATCGAGTCCATGAGCAATCCGGCCAAATACTACCGCAACAACCTCTCCTCCACGATTTCTCTTCTGGAAGCGATGAACCTCGCCGGCGTCAATCTGCTCGTTTTTTCCAGTTCCTGCTCGACCTATGGCCATCCTCATTTCACTCCCATGACCGAAGAGCACCCCCTATCGCCAATCAATCCCTACGGACGGACGAAATGGATGATCGAGCAGATGCTCGACGACTTTGAAATGGCCTACGAACTGAGATCCGTCAAACTCCGCTATTTCAATGCGGCAGGAGCCGATCTCGATACGCAAATCGGCGAAGACCATGCACCGGAAACTCATCTGATCCCCTCGATCATCCAGACGGCTTTGAAATTGAAAAGCGAGATCGTTATTTACGGCACTGATTTTCCCACGACCGACGGCAGCGCCATCCGAGATTACATTCACGTCCAGGACCTCGCGAACGCACACGTACAAGCCCTGCAACATTTGCTCCGAACCAAAAAAAGCCTCTCATTGAATTTAGGCACAGGAAGGGGCTACTCGGCCCTGGAAATCATCCATGCCATTCAAAAATATTGCGGCAAAACAATACCGGTTCGTTTAGAACAGCGTAGATCCGGCGAGCCGGCTATTCTGGTTGCATCCAATCAAAAAGCAAAGGAAGCGATCGGCTGGAGCCCGCAGATGTCTGACTTGACCGTTCTGATCGACTCCGCCTGGAAATGGCATCAGTTGCTCCATGAAAACGCCCCGCTTCTTCGCAACAAATTAAACCGCCTCGAGTCGAGACAAGTGCTTCATTCATGAAAAATCCCATCATTTGGATCGGTTTTATTCTGGCATCTGTGATGGCGGTGATGCAAAGCGCTCTGTTTTCTCATTTTTTCATTCTCGCCTACGCCCCATTTATCGCTCTTTCATGCATGCACACATCAATGCTTCAATCGCTTTGGCTGGCCGCTGGCGCGGGATTTTGCACAGATCTCCTCTCAACCGACCCCATGGGCATCCATACCTTGACATACACGCTCGTCTGCGCCCTGCTGCATCGATTTCGTCTCGGCGTATTCAAAGACCAGCCCTTGCAACTCTGTTTTTATACCGCGCTGATCTCCTTGGCCGCGATGCCCATGCTGATGATTCTTCTTTTTCTTTTTGACAGTCACCTGCCTGTTCATGGAAAATCAATTTTGCTGGATTTAATTAAAATGCCCCTCGTCGATGCGGCGTACGCGTTTTTCTGGTTTGTCGGCCCTCTGCTCGGCTGGGAATGGGGATTTAAGCAATGGAAGCGATGGAGACTCATTAAAAATGGATAAATCAAAACCCTTTTCTCCGATCACGCTTGCCGCGATCGACGCCGCTTTGCTCGCGGGCGACATTCTGAATCAGGGATTTGGGACAGACTTTTCCATATCGTGCAAATCGGGAAAACACAATCTCGTTACTGAATACGATCACAAATCAGAAAAAGCCATCATCGAATTCATCCGCCAAAACATCCCTTCCTCCGAGTTTTTGGCCGAAGAGAGCGGGCGGCAAGAAAAAAAAGGATCTTCGATTCTCTGGATCATCGATCCATTGGATGGAACGGTCAATTTTGCCCACGGGATCCCGGTTTTTTCTGTCAGCATCGCAGCCTCGATGAATGGGCAAGTCGAGTCCGGCGTCGTCTATCAACCCGTGACGCATGAACTGTTTGTCGCCCAAAAAGGCCATGGAGCTTATCTGAACGGACGGCGCATCGCCGTCACCAAAATTCCCACGCTCGACCAGGCCTTTTTAGCGACGGGCTTTCCCTATAATCTGGCTGAAAACCCATCCCATTGCATCGAACACTTCACGGATATTTTGCGCCTGGGCATCCCCATTCGGCGCCTCGGCTCTGCTGCGATCGACCTTGCCTACACCGCAGCCGGAAGGTTCGATGGCTTTTTTGAAACCAGGCTCGCTCCATGGGACTGCGCAGCCGGCTGCCTTCTCATCGAAGAGGCCGGCGGCAAAACGAGTCATTGGAACGCAGCGCCGTTCAATCTCTTTGCCGACCAGCCGCTGCTGGCGACCAACGGCCTGATCCATTCAGAGATGCTAAAACGGCTTTCAAAAACATGAAAGAAATCGACGGAAAGAAAATCGCCTCCGAAATCTTGAGCGAGCTCAAGATCAAAATCGCTGCATTCCCCCGCCAGATCGGGCTGGCTTTTATCCTGGTGGGCGAAAACCCTGCCTCCCAATCCTACGTCCGGATGAAGAAAAAGACATGCGCCGAGCTGGGAATCCGCTCGATCGTGGAATCCCTCAGCGCCGATATCGCATCGATCGATCTATTGACTCTGATCGATCAGTTCAATCGCGATCCTCTCATTGACGGCATCCTGATCCAGCTCCCATTGCCCCGCCATCTCGACCCTATCGCGATCAACCGCGCCATCGACCCGGCAAAAGACGTCGACGGCTTTCATCCGATCAACATGGGAAAGCTGCTTTTGGGAGAAACGGACGGGTTTATTCCCTGCACGCCGAACGGGGTGAAGGTCTTGCTGGAACGCTCTCAGATCCATGTCGGAGGTAAGCACGTTGTGATCGTCGGGCGCAGCAATATCGTCGGCAAGCCGCTGGCGGCTCTTCTTATGCAAAAAAAACAGGGATGCAACGCCACTGTGACGATCGCCCACAGCCAATCGGAAAATCTGTCTCAGATTACCAAAACAGCTGACATTCTGATTGCCGCCATCGGCCAGCCCCGCTTTATCCGCGCGGAAATGATCAAGCCAGGCGCTGTTGTCATTGACGTCGGCATCAACCGCGTGCAAAATCAAATCGTCGGCGACGTCGATTATGAAACTGTTGCGCCCATTGCCTCCCGGATTACACCGGTTCCCGGAGGAGTGGGGCCCATGACGATTGCCATGCTAATGGAAAACACTTATGAAAGCGCCCTTCGCCGCCGCTAAAAATCTGAACAAAAACACCGTCTTTTTCGATCTGGGAAATGTCCTCATTTTTTTTAGCTTGGACAAGATGTTTAAACAGCTGTCCGTTTGCACCAAGATTCCTGTGCAGACTCTGCAGCAGGGACAATTAATTTACGGCGAAACGCTTCAAAAATATGAAACCGGCCAATTGACAAGCGCTGATCTGTACCGCTTGCTCCAATCCAAAACAACCCACCGATTTTCCATCGACGAAATGATGGCGGCGATGGCGGATATTTTCACTCCCAATCTCGAACTGTGGCCCGTCGTCGAAACGCTCCAATCACAGGGGACAAAACTCGTATTGATTTCCAATACGAATGAATGCCATTTTAAATACGCCTATTCGCACTATTCCGTCTTGAAGCTCTTCGACAAGTTCATCCTCTCATATGAAGTCGGCGCCTGCAAACCCGACGCGCTGATTTTCGAAAAAGCTCTTTTGGAGGCGCGAGGGAAAACATTTTACACGGACGATATCCCTGCATTTGTCAATGCCGGGAGGTCTGCGGGACTGGATGCCGAAATCTATACAGATCCTGCGACCCTTCGCAAACACCTGCAAACGCGAAAAATCCTGTCCGTGTAGATTTTCCCACAGACATCTCAGCACCTTCAATTAACAAAAAGAGTCAGCTCGTGCTTGTTATGATATAAATGCACGAGCTGAGAGCCTTCGATCTTCGCAAACTCGTCAATCACTGCCCGATCGATCGGCCCCTGAAACTTGATCGTGCAGATCCATTGGGCGGATACCCCCGCATCGAGACACTTTCTGATCCACGCCAGCAGTTTTTCCGGATAGCAGACGACATCGCTCAGTATCCAATCAATGCCGGCCAGCTCCTCGGGTTGTATGGAAAAGGCATCCCTTTGCTGGACAGCGACACCGGGAAGACAGGCAATGGCCGGATCGAGAGGAGCTCGATCAACGGCCAGAACCTCAGCACCCAGCTGCTGCAAAACCCACGTCCAGCTTCCGGGACTCGATCCGATCTCCAGACATCGATCGCCTTCTTTCGGAAAGCGGCCGATTCGGGTAAAAATTTCCCAGAGCTTCAGATAGGCGCGAGACGGCGGGATTTTTGATTCCTGAAATACGATCTCGCCATGGGCAAACGGACTGGAGCAATGGGGCGATGCTAAAAGCGTATGCTCATCAATCAGGGTAAACGAACCCAAAGGCGCTATGGGAATCTTCGATGGAAACAGGAAAGGCTTGGGCAAAAAATAGGGAAGCTGCTGCTGGATCAATTGGCCGCGGCGATGGAGATTCGTCGGATAATGGACCCATAGCTTTTGCAAAGAGCGGAGCTTTTCAGCCGCATCGGAAATCGATTGGAAAGCGATTACTTGAGGATCGAGCCAGATGTTTTGCGCCCAATACGACTTTTGCAAAGGGCCATCCGCCAAAAATAAACGGCCATATTGGCTGTTCACATTCAGCAGCTCATCTCGAAGAGTCTCTTCGAGTCCGTCTGGGGCGAAATAACCGATCATTGAGCCGCCCCATGCGTGCGGCAGTATTCACTCATCAAAAGACTCGCGGCGACAGAGACATTCAAACTTTCCACCTCCCCTGTCCCCGGAATCTGAATCTGCCCATCTGCTCTTTTTTTCAAAAACCGCCCCACTCCATCGCTCTCAGAGCCGAGAGCAATCAGAGATCGGGGATGAAAATGGTGCCGATACAAAGGAGAGCCTTCGTGCGATGATGTGGAAACGATAAAAAAACCATTTTTCTTCAGCCAATCAATCGCCGACACCGGATCAGCCAGACTCACCAAACGCACCGTTTCCGCCCCGCCTTTCGCAATCCGGCAAGCGGATGGTGATAGAGCAGGTATCTTCCCCTCTTCGCCTAGAACGTATGGAATGCCAAAATGGGCCGAACTGCGCAAAATCGATCCGATATTATGGGGATTTTGCACACCATCGAGATAGAGCAGGCAGATGGGTATTTTTTTTGATTCGATCCAGGATTGAAGCTGGGGCCATGAGATCGCTCGCGGCTCGCGCGCCAGCATGCAGACGCCTTCATGATGGATCGAGTCGCTCACTTTCGCCATTTCATCAGATTCGATGATGTGATAGGCAATCTTTCGGGCAGAGCACCATTTTAGAATGGGCGACAAAGTCTTCACGCTCTTGGCATCGAGATAGATGCGGATGATGTCTTCCGGCCGCTTTTGCCAAATCGCTAGACAGGCATGCAAACCATAATATTTTAACTCTTTATAATTCTGCCGTTTATTTTTCATGGATTAGGTAAATGTTTGATTAAGACATTATACCATCCCCAAAATTAAAACGGCACAACCACGTAACCAACTAACAGGCAGACACATAAACGCACAGCAACCAAATCTTCCGCACCCTCATCTCTCAAAAAATGATTTTCATCATCTTTTCAATCAGTTATCTTTACTGACTTTTCCAAATACCAGGAGGTAAAAATGTCGACACAAGCGGTAGGAACGCACGGATTAATGCTCAGCTCATTAGGTGATAGAAATAACCGATCTCTAGGCCAGGTAGGATTGGACGAGTTGATTTCTGAAATAAGGCGTTGCATTAATCCAAGCAATCGTTCTGATAATATCGAGGTTTCCATACGTAAGATTGAAGCGTTAAGAGGACGGGCGCAGTTGATGCTCAAGGTCCAGGATGAATCCTTAAAAGTGAGACAACTGAAGCTTCAAGCAGCTCTGGATATGCTCAATGCCTCTATAAAAATGAGGAGCGAATCTGAATCGAGCTCGAATAGAGAACCGTCGGAGATCTGGGTCGATGGCCAGGTAGGACCGGGCACCGTCACTCATAAACAGCAGCCAGGAGGCTTTGGCAATGCTACGGTGAAAAGTCCTGCACCACGTCCTGTTACACCATCCAAGCGGGGAGAAGCGCCTCGCAGTGCAGTGTTTGACGATTTGACGAAGTTTTCATTCGGCCAATGAGGTCTGTTTTGTGATCTTGCCTCCCCTGATCTTTGATTGGGGGAGAGTCTTTAACCTGATCCTTACCCACAAGTTCCGTTTCCATAGGGGGCTGCGGCTTTGCCATATGGATCCTCTGTCTCGCCCATAGCTGCTTTCAGCTATGGGCTTCACCATTCGGAACGATCAGGTCTTTAACTCGACTTTGCCACTTTTTGGACCCGAAGGCCTCGAGATATTTGTTCTCGGGGGAGTTATTTATATTGTTTTTTTTAAGTTTGCAGAACGGATAGCTTCTGCAAGAATTTGTTGCTTTACTCTTAGGTAAAATCCATTTATGATAATATCTAATCAATCATGACAAAGAAAAAAATTCAGTCGCGCTCCGATCGGATCGAGAGCAATTTCGCCAAGAACATCGTACAATTCATGCAAGGCAAGCGCTACAGCCCGATGACGGCCGAAGAGCTCTGCGCCCAACTCAGCATCCCCGAGCCATTGCACACTACTTTTTGCACAGCTCTGGACTCACTCGTTAAATCAAAAGAACTCGCCCTGCAAAACGGCCGCTTCCGGCTAAACAAGCCACAAGCAGATTTGGTCACCGGAACTATCAGCGTACACGCCATAAAAGGCTTTGGTTTTGTCAAAAACGATCGAGATGGCGGCAAGGATATCTTCATTCCCAAACAATCGATCCGCGATGCGGTCGACGGCGACACCGTTGAAGTGGAAATCACCGAGATCAGCGCGAAAGGACCCGAGGGAAGAGTGATTGCCATCTTGCAGCGCAGCCGAACCCATCTCGCCTGTATCGTGACGGAAAAAGAGGGCGATCGATATATCGCCTACGCTCCCCTTTTGGGCTCAAAAAAAACAGTCTATGTCCGAACTCAGCCGAAAGAGACCTTGAAAAACGGTGACCGGATCACCTGTAAAGTATTGGATTGGAATTGCGAAGACGGATCCGTCGATGCCGTCCTCACCCGCCTCATCGGACACATCACCGACCCTTCCTGCGATGTCACTGCTGCGATCGAAGAGTTCGAGCTGCCCCATGAATTTACTCGCGAAGCGATCTTGGAGGCAAAATCATTCCCCAAGAAAGTGGCCTTTTTCACAATTCCGACACAGGATGCGAGCGAGCGAGGCAAAGCCAGATCGAAGCGAAGTGATCCGAATGACGAATCCATAGCCGAAGGCGCTATGGATGAGGAAGAGGATCGATCTGGCAAAGCCGCAGCCGCCCGCATCTCTGTTGGAATTGTGAAAGAGGCCACTAAAGTTGACGCATCGGGCCGGCTCGATTTGACTGAGCTCGAGTGCGTGACGATCGATCCGGATACGGCCAAAGATTTCGACGACGCCATTTCATTGACATGCAATGAAAACGGGCATTACCACCTCGGCATTCATATCGCCGATGTGGCGGCATACGTAAAAAAGGGATCGCACTTGGACAAAAATGCATTTTTGCATTGCAACTCCACCTATTTTCCGGGTATTTGCGTGCCGATGCTGCCCGGCGAGCTGTCCAATGAGCTATGCAGTCTGAAGCCCAAAGTCAACCGGTTGACGATGTCGGTTCTGGCCGAGTTCGATCCCGCGGGCAATATCGTCGACTATAAAATCGCCCGAACCTGTATCAAGAGCCGCAAGCGCTTCACCTACAAAGAAGCATTGGCTGTCCTGGAGGGCCAGAAAAAAAGCGTTTTCCGACCACTCTTGGATCGGATGGTCGATCTGTGCCATCTCTTAAAGCATAAGCGCTCCGAGCGGGGCAGCATCGACTTTGCCATGGCGGAGGGTGTCGTGATCGTCGATGAGCAGGGCGTGCCGCAGAGGATCGAAAGGCATGAGTACGACATCACCCACCAGATGATCGAAGAGTTCATGCTGAAGGCCAATGAAATCGTGGCGACGCACCTCTTCAAAATGGGCAAGGAGCTGATCTACCGCATCCACGACGAACCGTCAGCCGAAACGTTCGAAGACTTTTATAACTACGCCCGCGCACTGGGCTTTACTCTTACCGCCCAACCAACTGTGGCCGATCTTCAAAACCTGTTTCTCAAAGCGAAAGACTCCGCGCTGGCGCCGCAGCTTTCGGTGAGTTTCATCCGCAGCATGAAGCTCGCGTTTTATTCACCGGACAATATCGGCCATTATGGCCTGGCGCTGGAGCATTACTGCCACTTTACGAGTCCCATTCGCCGCTACACCGATCTCATCATCCAACGCCTGCTCGTCAATGAAGAAGATCCGAATGACAATCTTACAAAGATCGCGGAGGTTTGTTCTGAAAAAGAAAGACAATCATGCCGCGCTGAAAGTTCCGTTGTTCAATTAAAAAAGCTGCGCCTCGCCGCGCGCTATTATGATGAAGATCCGAACAAATGCTATTTTGCCGTCGTAACCCGCGTTAAACCCTTTGCGCTCTTTTTTGAAATCCCCGAGTTCGATCTGGAAACATCGATCCACATCTCCGAGCTGGGCAACGACTATTTTGAATTCAACTCCAAACAGCTGTCATTTCGCGGCTCGCGCAGCGGCAAGACGTATACGTGCGGCGCCACGCTATCCGTGCGCATCGAGGAGATCGATCTCATCCGCCAGCAGGCTCGTTGGGTGATCGCCGGGCAGTCCCCCAAACGCCCTCGCAGACGATGAACCCGCTGCCTCTCTCTTTTTATCACAGCACCGATGTCGTCCAAATTGCCAAAAACCTCATTGGCAAGGGGCTTTTCACTCAATTTGGCCCTTTGACCGGGGGCATCATCATTGAGACGGAAGCCTATGCCGGCATATCCGACAAAGCCAGCCACGCCTATAACGGCCGAAGAACCCGCCGCACTGAAACCATGTATGCCCTTGGCGGCTGCGCTTACGTCTATGTCTGCTATGGAATGCATTATCTGCTCAATGCCGTCACTGCGACGCAAGAGATCCCTCATGCGGTTCTCATCCGCGCGATCCTGCCGACACATGGCATCGACACAATGCTCCAGCGCCGAAAAAAAGAAGATTTGGATCGCACCCTTTGCGGGGGTCCGGGCGCTCTTTGCCAGGCGCTCGGCATCACGAAAGAGTGCAACGGGTGGCCGCTAGACAAGCCGCCTCTGGTAATTAGCGATCTGGGCTATGAAATTCCTTCTTCGCTCATCCAGGCATCGAAAAGAATCGGCGTCGATTACGCAGGGGCGGATGCACTATTGCCCTACCGATTAGAACTAATAGATTTTCTTCCTTGAAAAAAAATCAGAGACCAAGTTAAAATCTTTTCGTTTTTTTTTGGAGAACAATGACAACAGCAACATCTATTCTTGAATCTATTTTTCCGCCTCCGGGTCTTGAATCTATTTTTCTTCCTCCGGGTAAACCCGTATTAACCAATAACGCTTTTGAGACTCTGAAGAATAAAATTACCCACATCTTTCTGCATCAGGCGGCCATTTCAATTATAAGCCGCGATGAACTGATTGAGGAACTCCGGTTCTTTGAAATAAACAATCCACACGACTCCAGTGAAATTTCAATAGAGCGCACTATAAAAATCAATGAGCTACGCGATAATCTCCTCCAAACCCCGACAACACCGACCACCGTTCCACAGAACGATCATTTCATTGCAGGATAATTTGAAAATAATCGAACAACTCGCGATGATGATCGTAAATGAAAAAATATTTTATTACCGGACTCGTCACGCTCCTTCCATTTGCTGTTACCGTCATGTCGGTGATTTTTGTCGTGAATCTGCTGACCCAACCGTTCATGGGAATCGTGACGCACCCATTGAGCTTGCTTCCCATCGGGTCCGAAAAACTCATCCGAACCATCAGCCAGCTGCTGATTCTGGTTTTCCTGTTTTTCTTTACGTTGGGAATCGGCATGGTGGCGCAACGATTCTTTTTCAAAGCGCTGATGAAACTTGGCGACCGGATTGTTAGCAAAATTCCGATCGTGAGAAAGGTATATAAAACGACTAAAGAGATCTTCCAGACGCTATTTGCCTCGGATAAAAAATCATTTGAGCAAGTGGTGATGTTCCCCTTTCCTCGCAAGGGGAGTTATGTTCTGGGACTGATCTCCCGCAACGCCCCCGAGACCTGCAGCAAGGCCGGAAGCAACCCGGATATGATCACGATCTTTGTTCCCGCCACGCCGAACCCCACGTCGGGGTTTCTCATCATGCGCCCGCGCCAGGATCTGATTTATCTCGACATGCGCAGCGAAGACGCGCTCAAATACGTCGTCTCCTGCGGCGTGGTTCCGCCCGAGCCGGCAAAGGAAATTGAGCCATGAAAAAATATCTCTTTACCGGGATGATCATTCTTTTGCCCGTCGCTCTCACCATCTGGATCGTCGTGTTTCTCTTTGATTTTTTCACAACGCCGTTCGTTCACATCGTCGAGAAATTGCTCGTTCAATTTGAAATGGCGCTATCCGTGTCCATTCCGCATGTGGTGAATATTTTTATCTCCCGGCTGATCTCATTGATTCTTCTGTGTATTTTCACATTAGTTCTCGGCGTGGTTGCCCGCTGGATTTTCATCCGCAATATGATCCGGGCCACTCATTCGGTCATGGCAAAAATTCCTTTCATTAAAACGGTATTTAAAGTTAGCCGCGACGTCTTTTCCGCCATCTTTTCGCAGGACGGAAAAAAAGCATTTCAGCGCCCGGTCATGATTCCATTTCCCGACTACCCCAACCACAGCCTCGGATTTGTCGTCGGCAACGTTCCTCATGAATGCCAGGAGAAGGTCAATGTCCCTCTTAAGGCCATCTTTTCCCCCACCGCCCCTCATCCTATTTCCGGCTTTTTATTCCTGGTCGAAGAAAAAGATGTGTATTCTCTCGACATGACGAACGAAGACACGGTAAAATTCCTGGTTTCCTGCGGGATGATTGTTCCGGATAATCATGACAAACAGTGAAACACCGCGTGTGGTCTTCTTTCAGGTCAGCGACCCGGCTGCCAAAATAGCGCATATCGCCCAAACGGCCCAATATCATTTTTTAAGAAAAGAACGTTTCCTCGTTCTCGCCGAAGAAGACAAAGCTCTCGCCTATGTCGACGAACTACTCTGGAACCATACGCCTGAAATCTTTTTGCCTCACGCTATCCACGATGCCGAGTGCCAGGAATGGATCGCCCTGACGAAGTTAAAAAAGAATTTGAATGACGCGAGATATGTGTTCAATTTATGCCCCACCCCCCTCCTGATCGAAGGGCCTTTTCGCATTATTTACGATTTCGAGGATACGAGCTCGCAAAGTAAAAAAAACCTTTCTGCCACCCGCTACGACTCCTATAAACAAGCCCATTTTCTCATCGAATCCCGTGGCGCTGCATCTGATTCTTGATAATATTGAGAAAAAACCATATACTTACAGCCTGAATTTTCAAAGGTGAGTTCTATGACCCGTACCAGCAAACAGGGGAAGCTACGTCGAATCTCCAAACGCCGTCCCGCTCCCCCATCCCCGAAGACCGGACCCAAAAAAAACGACCTGCCTCTCGGATTTAAACCACATGAAAACGCAATTCCAACTGACGGAACCGCGACTCGATTTTTTCCTAAAATTCCTAACATTCGGGCCTAATTCATGACCAGACACTCCAGCTACGGCAAATCCAGTAAAACTGTCAAAAAACGCAACGTTCTGAAGCGATTCGAGCGAGTCGACGCTCTGCGCAAACTCGGCCGATGGATCGATGGAAAAAACATCAAAGTGACCGGCCTTCCGAAGACACCCGTTAACTAATGAACTGCAGCAGATCGGCGAAGATCTTAGTCCACGTATCCAATCGACAAAAAGATCTAAAGATATCGCCGATCGCTGTTCGTGCGTTGGTCCGCTGTGTTCTTGACAATGAAAAAACCGCGTGCCAAGAGATCTCGGTTTATTTTGTCACTGAACGCAGAATCTGTGAATTGCATCGCGAATTTTTTAACGACCCCACCCCCACCGATTGCATCACATTCCCGATCGACAAGGAAACCCTCGGCGAAATCTTCGTTTGCCCCAAAACAGCCATTCGCTATACCGGGAGAGATTCAAAAATCGGGAATAGGCAAGGAGGCTGCTTGAATTTGTGTCAGGCAAAGCCGGTGCCGAGGGAGCTCAACTTATATAAGTTGGGCGACCGAGGCAGACACAAAGGCAACGCAAAGCCGACGCTGCCTAAACCGATTTTTGAACGCACTGCTTGCCGCAATCCCACCCCTTCAGGGGTGGGTCTAGGCAAGCTATTTGATGGCGCGGTAAGCGGCGATAGCCGCACCGCATCATTAAGCGGAGAAAGAATCTCCTCCTTTCAAGGAGGAGTTCTTCAATCACGAGCGGTATACACAGAACCCACCCAAGCGGATCCATACGAAGAAGTTGCCTTATACATCATCCATGGCATCCTGCACCTCTTGGGCTACGGCGATTTAATGCCGGATCAGCGACGGATCATGCGGAAAAAAGAAAAAAAGTGTATGTCTTATTCTAAAGAATTTATTGCCGAGCTCGAACCTGATGATCTCCGTTTTTCTACTTGAAAGCCCCTTGCCAACTCTATTTTTGCTATTCGGCACGCTTTTTATGACGATGCTGAGTGCCTCGATCCTTCGGCTGGGCCGGATCAAATCGAAGGAGATCCTGCAAAGCTCTTTCTTTTTCTTTCAGCCGCTGCTCAGGCGCTTCTTTCCCCGCCATGAATGGGACACCCTTCATGTGGCGATCGGGCAAAGTAAAAACATTTTTCAGCTACTCTATACGTTGAGCGGTTTTTTCTATTTAACGACCTCAGTCCCCTATTTTCGGGAGCTATTGAGCGATGCCCCCTCCTCGCATGATTGGCCTCCGCTGATCCTGGCCGCAAGCACTCTTCTCAGCCTGTGGCTGATCTGCGACTTCCTCTCCCGCCTGATTGCCAGCGCATGGCCGCGTTTTACCCTGAAATTCTGCGCTCCTTTCTCCTCATTCTTTCTTTTACTCGCGTTTCCCCTTGTCAGCCTGTTGCTCCATCTCACTCATGGCATCGTCCGGAAGGTGCAGGCAGATGAGGAGGCAGCCGAATTCATGCCCACCCGCGCCCAGATCAAGGAGCTCATCCGCGAATCCGAACTGCAGCACCATCTCGATCCATTCGATCAAAAGCTGATCAGCTCATTTGTCAATTTTCGAGAGCGGGTGGCTAAGGAAATCATGGTGCCCCGCGTCGATATTTTCAGTCTCAATACCGAAACTTCGATCCGCGAGGCCGGCCATATGCTGTCCAAGCAGGAATACAGCCGGATTCCCGTCTACCGCGATTCTCTCGATCAGATCGTCGGCGTCGTTCTCTACAAGGATCTTTTAAAGTTTTATACAGATCCACCGGCCGGCACAATCACTTTGGACTCCCCCATCGAATCGCTGGCCAAACCGGTTATTTATGCACCGGAAAATAAAAAGATCGCCCATCTTCTGCAGGAATTTCGCAATAAGCAGATCCACATGGCGATCATTGTCGACGAATATGGCGGGACGGAAGGGATTGTCACCATCGAAGACATTTTGGAAGAACTGGTCGGCGAGATCGAGGACGAGTACGATATCGGCGAAGACCAGCCCTATTATGCGCTCCCTGACGGGAGCTGGGTCGTCGACGCCAAGATGAATATTCTCGACATCGAAGAGCAGCTGAGCATTCGAATTCCGCCTCATGCGGAATATGAAACGATCGGCGGCTATGTATTCCATTGCGCCGGCACGATTCCGGCCAAGGGTTGGCGGCTCATGCACGATGAGTTCGATCTCGAAGTGATCAGCTCCAACGAGCGGTCGGTCAAAAAGATCAAAATCATTCCCCATCCCCACGTCCAGGAAGCATAATTAGCTTGCTATTGGGAACTCTCTTCAACTAATTTGGTTGTCCCAAATTTAGAACAGGGCTAAAAACTACCATGATTGATTGTCCCAACGTTGCCACCTATCAATATCCTGTCGAGAGAGCGACCGAATACCACTACTATGTCGAAGGGAAAACCAACACTTTTTCCCCAATCAATGTCACATTATACCAAAGCCCCATCCCCTTCTGGATCAAACCAATATCTATTAGCAAGCCGTCAAATTCCTTCAGTCTCGATGAGCCGAACAATCCGAATCTTTTAATAGACAATCAGGTTGACATCGCCTCAGACACAGACTATATCCACCATGCATTCAAAATCTGGAATGCTTTCGATGCAAACGATCTCTCCAACCTGGAAATCTCCTTCGATCCGGCGCTGCAGGCACTGACCATCCATGAATGCAAAGTCTACCGCCAGGGAAAATGGATCGACAAACTGGATATGAACGAAATTCGCATCATTCAGCGCGAAGAAGAGCTCGAGGACAATATCTATGACGGTCAACTATCTGCCCTTCTGTTTTTGGAAGACATTCGGGAAGGAGATCTGCTTGAATATTCCTATTCGACAAAAGCGACTGTCATCGACAAGTTTTCGTGTTATTTTCCCCTCCAATTCCAGCAGCGATGGGAAAAATACTACGGACGGATCGTCAAAGCGCCCCATCAGACATTGCGTACGCAGATCAACCCGACGGATTTCGATTGCAACTACAAAGAAAGCGATGAGGAACTTTCATGGCTCATCGAGCCTTGCGTGCCCTACAAAAAAGAGAGCGATCTGCCTCCGGGATATCCGATCAGAGCCACACTGGAGGTCACTGAATACCGCGATTGGAATGAAGTTGCTTCCACAGAAGCTCTATTATACCCTCTTAACCCCGCTTTTGATCGCGATCCGGAAGTGATTCAATTGGTGAACACCTGGAAAACCAGTTCATCAGGCCCCGAGGAACGGGCCGTCAAAGCGCTTCACTTTGTTCAGGATGAGATCCGCTATCTGGGGATGGAAGAAGGGATCTCAAAAATAAAACCGGCCGATCCATTGGTCACACTGAAAAAGCGCTTTGGCGACTGCAAGTGCAAAACACAGCTTCTGCGCGCGTTTCTCGCTCTTCTCGATCTCCCGTCCGACCCATGCCTGGTCCATAGCGAACGGCAAGACAGTTTGAAAAACCACCTTCCTAGCCCCATGTTCTTCAATCATGTGATTGTACGGCTGGAATGCGGAGGAAAAACTTTCTACATCGATCCGACCGTGATGTATCAGGGCGGAGGATTGGAGCAGATGGATTTTCCCTACGGAGCCGGTCTGGTCATTTCGGACAAAACCCAGGATCTCGATGAAATTTCCATGCCGATCGTCTTCCCGGAAATCGAAAGCCATACCATTTTTGATATACGGAAAGGTCTTGACGTCGAGATGAAAATCAACCTTCATTTTAAGGGAAAAGAAGCGAACTTCTCGCGCTATATGCTGAAAAAAAGGGGGCTAAACAAATTCTCCGAATACCATTTGCAAGGGTTCACGAGCCAATTTGACGATTACAAGGTCATAACGCCGTTTAAGATTGACGACAACCGCGAAGCGAACGAGCTGATGGCTACAGCAACGCTGCGCTTGAAAAACCCCTGGAAATCCAGTTCACAAAGCAATAGCTTCCTATACATTCCATGCTTTCTTTCCGATTATATCAACCAGCCCATCGATATGGATCGGAGCTGCCCCTTAAAACTGCCCGATGCTAGAACCAGGGAAACGATCGAGGTGCATGGCGGAAGCCTTGACACCCCATCGGATACGATCGAGCATAAGGCTTTTACCTTTAGCACGAACGCATCGAGAAGCGATCGCATCGAATGCGAACTAATGACTCATCTCAATGTGTTGGATCCAAAAGATCTACCCTCGTTTTGCGAAAAACTGAACGAGGCATCCCAGGCCATGGAAATTTTCGTGGATAAAAACTAATCTTGTAAAAAACCAACAATTACAAAACCGCAGAGGAATCCATGATTTTTCATAGACAAGCGGTTGCTATATTTTTACAACCACAGAGATAGACACCACAGAGCGGAGATGTAACGCATTGTCTCTGTGGTTCTTATCTCTGTGGTAATATTTCTTTCCCTTCGTCTGCAGCAGCCTTTGATTCTTTGAAGAACTCCTCCTTCAAAACTGTTACAACGCCAATCGTTTGTTGACCCGCTCTTTCAACTCAGCAGGCAGCTGATCGCTTTTCAATACCTGCCGGTAAGCATCCGCGCTTTCCTGGAACCGATTGATCGCAAACGCACAGTCTGCAAAAAGAAGCCGCAATGAGTAGTCATAGACCCAATGAAACGCATGGACGCTCAGATCGGTGGTTCTGGGAATGCTCAAGGCGTATTGCGCGATCAAGTATCCCAAAAAATGCCATCCCTTTTGATAAAAAAATTGCCCGAGGCGCTCGAGAGGTTCCGCCCGCGAGCTGTTATATTGAAATGCCAACAAGTAACTGCCGATAATCCTGTCATCGTCCATTTTTAGCAGATCCTGAACATATCCGATGCATAGGAGAGAAATATACACCTCCCCTTTCTCACCGCCCATCGACACCCGTTTTTCAAAATTTTTGAGAGCCAGAGGAAACTCTCTGGCATTGAAATAGCTTTGGGCCAAATAAAACACATATCGGGCATTGGCCGGATCTTTTTGCAGCGCTTTTTCTAACACTTCGGCATCTTTCAAAAACTTGTTCGGATCTGAAAAACGATGGCCGTCCCTGGGCCGGAAATCAATGATGGCATCATGCAAAGCGCCGCCTTCCATCTCTTGAGAATTGATCACGGATTCATGGACGACGCCATCCCATTTCCAACCCGGGTGGCGATCGACGAGATGAATGCGAAAATGCTCGGTATCCAACCCAACTGATTTGATCACATAAAACGATTTACTCAAGTGATTTTTATCGAAAGGCTTCGTCAATACGAGTTGCTCATCGGCGTCGATGAAAAGCGTATAGTCGGCCTTGCCGCGGGCCAACCCAAGCGCCTCATTGCGATTATGGGCAAAATCGATCCAGGGACGCTCAAAAAGCTCTCCGGGAATATCTTTCATCGCCTGACGGATAATCGCCTGCGTTCCGTCAGACGATCCCGTATCGACAATCACCCAATAGTCGATGATATTTTTCACTGACGACAAGCATCTCTCAATAACCTTGCTTTCATCCCTCACAATCATGTTTAAACAAATCGTTTTCATTATTTAATTACCCAACATTTATCATACAACAGAATAAACAATAACAAATTTATCACAACCAAAATTAAACACGGAATTACTCAACATTCAAAAAAAACGTAATAATAAATATTTGAAAAAAATCAACCCAGTTAGCTATAATATTTACCATAAAATTTCCAAACTGGAGGTATATGTCGGTCGTCGCAAGTTGGACCATTCACCAGACTGAGGTATCCGTTCATCAAGATCAGGATCGTTTGAAATTCTCATCGAAGTCGAACGGTGAGATGAATGAAGGGCATCTCGATCTGTACTCTTACGATACTGCGTCCGCATGCCGTCTGATCCAGATATACCATAGTGTTATCGAGACACATCTGAAAGAGGCGATCATCGCTTCCTCATTTTTACCTATTTTTAGCTGGGATAAGATCGCCGTACTCAGGGACGACCGGTATTTAAAAGCAGCGGACGTACAAGTCGCATTGTTTGGGAGAATTGATCGGGAAGCCAGAAAAATTCTCGATGCACATTGGGGAATTTATACTGATTCCAATAAGAGCTCCGAGCGATTTGAGATCGGCGATGCAGCGGATGGGGTCACACAATGTTTGCAGAATGCCCCGATTTCTGATGCAGCAAACATCGAAGAAATGACCCAATTCGCAAACTTTTTCACTGTAGTCTTGACGCTATATCCCGATAACAAAATTCAATCTGTCGCATTGTTAAAGTTATGGAAGCCATCAGCGTCTCTATTCACGAGCCTGTTCGATCGATTTGTAGTATTAGATGAGGATCATTGGGCCGTTACTGTCGTAAGCGCCAAAGACTATAGCTGTAGATGCTGTGAAAAGGGGATTATTCCATCGAGCGGTCATGCGCTGATTGCCTATGAAGGCGTGAAAGACGGGAGACAATTTCGAAACTTTGCGCACATTACGACGCAAGCTAATGAAGACGATCCGGTCGATAGAAAGCGAAAACCCAATGAAGCGCGGGTCAACATTCTTGAAAACAAACGGATCCGAAATCTGATCAATGGGCCAACGTGGCCGCGACCAAAAATTGACGTTGAAAAAATGCTCATACCAATTAAAGAAGCAGAAAAAAAACACCTTTATGTTCCATTTGCAAAGACCAAAGATATTTGTGCAGCCATAGCTCCCACAGCCACTTTAGCCGCCTCTGCGACCAAAGTGGCTTCTCAATGCCTAATTGTGATCGTGAGTATCGGATGTTACCTAACTCCTGCCAGCACGGCAATGGCCGCACTGGCCACTGTAGCAAGAACGTACTTTTGCACAACCCTTTGGGTGGTACCGCCAATTCTTTTAACCCGATCGATCAGAGACAATCTCAAGCTCAACGCGGATCGTTTAAATTGTGTGCATTGGATGAAAGATCAACTGCCGGCATCGGGTATAATGATCAGCGGTCCAAATAATTCAATTCTTACAGCCAATGGATTCGTTGAATACCTCAACGCCAATCCCGGTGCAGTTAGCATTAGAGGTCAAAACATATGACAATGTCTTTACAAAACTTTATAAACACCCGCGACATTTCCCATGAATTGGAAAATGTACATGAAATGCTTAAAAACACGAATGTTGGCGTTAACTTTTGGGGTACGCGAGAAGTGAGATCAATCGGAATGAAAGCGTCAACGACTCTCGACAAACTTTCAGAAAAAGTTGTGCAAGCCGCACGCCAGCGATGTTTAGCACGTGATCTAACTTTAACTGATCGCTGCACTGGATTTGAAATCACCGGCATATTGCAGGATTTTTATCAAAATAGCGATGTGGAAATCGCCAATCGTTGTTTTATTACAAGACTTTTGGCCCATCTCCGAGAGTTCACCTTTTTTGGAAAACCGACTCGACTAGGCATCGTGGGTGAAGACGATATTTTATATTTACACGGCTGTTTACGGGATTTTCGTTGTTATAATCAACAACAGTTTAAGGAACAATTTCCATTATTTAGCGAATGGCCGCTTTGCATGGAAATCACAGAAGCAATAGAGGGCGACTTTGATTCGCCAGATTGCAGCCTTATTGTATATGAAAAAGTAATCAGAAAAACGCTGAGCGAAGAAAATGAGGCCGGCGATCTTACCCCATCTGACCATGAAACAATTGACAGCGTGGAAATACATCCAGTCCAAAACGTTTAAACTCGACTTTGTAACTTTTTAGACCCGAAGGCCTCGAGATATTTGTTCTCGGGGCCTTCGGGTCTAAAAAGTTGCAAAGTCGAGTTAAAGAGTGATAAAATCACCATTCGATAGGATAGAGATTGATGGATCCATATGAATCGGTGATTAGCGATTTTCTCGATTACATTCGCTCGGAAAAGGGCTTATCAGCCCATACGATCGAAGCCTATGGACGCGATTTGCGCCACTTTGCCAGCTTTCTAAAAGAAGGCACCTGTGGATCTTTTTGCGAGGCCACCGGAGAATCGATCTATGGATTTTTAGCCCGTTTAAGAGAAAAAAACTATGCGACGTCCAGCATTTGCCGCACGCTCGTCGCCGTAAAGGTCTTTTACCGATTTTTAAAGAAAGAGGGCCTGGCCCCGATTGATTTGGGCCGCTATTTCGAAACACCCAAGATGTGGCAGCTGATCCCCGAGGTCATGACCATGTCGGAGGTCGATCAGCTTCTCGCGCAGCCTCAGACAGATGATTTCATCGGCTCGCGCGACAAAGCCATTCTGGAGCTTCTCTACGCCACGGGCATGCGCGTCTCCGAGATGTGCTCTTTGCGAATCAACGACCTTTCGGATTCGTTCGTCAAAGTGAAGGGCAAGGGGCGCAAGGAGCGGCTCATCCCCGTTGGCCGGAGGGCCATCGAGGCGATCGATCATTATCTCATCCATTTCCGCGGAAAGGTCGATGATCCGGATGCGCCATTGTTCATCTCCCAAAAGGGAAAGAGGATCCACCGGATCAGCGTCTGGTCGCGGATTCGGTCATATGCGAAATCAGCACAGATCGACAAGGCGATTTCGCCTCATACGCTGCGCCATTCCTTTGCCACCCATTTGCTGGAAAATGGCGCGGATCTGCGCTTGATTCAGGACATGCTGGGGCATGAAGATATCGGCACGACCGACCGCTATACACATCTGGCCAATAGCCATGTGAAGACCGCCTTCCAGACATTCCACCCGCGGCCCTGATCACTCGGGATGCAGCGGCTTGTCGACCATGTGGATAAAGCGCTCGAGATAGCTCTCCTTATATCCAATCATCTGATAGAGAAGGGATTTTACGAACATCGTCAAAACGAACCAAACTAGAATATAGGCCCAAGCGAGGCCGACGTATTTCCAGCCAAGACCCGCGAAATCACCCGAGTTCAGACCATAAACCGAGACTAGGGTACCGATGGCGAGCGAGACAATCGTCGACAGGAAAAACTTCCACTCCGGATGTGGTTTTTGCCACAGCGGCCCAATATTGCGAGTGAGGTAAATCGTGAGATTGCCTCCGCACAAAATTCCCATGAAGGCCAGAGTTTGCAGATAGCTGAACTGCTGATGTGGATCGGCGATATGGGCGAACCAATACATCTTTCCGATCCAGAAAAGGCCAAAAGTGGAGATAACGCCAATGACGGAAAACCCAATCGAGATCGTGAGGAGCTCCTTGATGTTCCAGTTAATGGGATGGGAGTGAACCCGCATATGATCATAGGCGATCATCATGATAGGAATATCGTTGAGCAATGCGATGAGGATGACCATGATCGCCGTCAATGGGTGTTCCTGAAATACCAGCATGGCCAACAGCAAAAACAGCAAAAGGCGGAACGTCTCCGCCATCCGATAGAGCATATAGCTCTTCATACGGCCAAACGTCCTCCTGGACTCGGCGATGGCGTGGCAGATCACACCCAAGCCTGACTCCGTCAGGACAAGATCAGCGGCCTGCCGGGCCGCGTCAGTCGCATTGCTGACGGCGATACCCACATCCGCCTGCTTTAGTGCGGGGGCGTCATTGACGCCGTCGCCAGTCATGCCGATAATATGGTTTTTGCGCTGCAGCGTTTTTACGATTTCGAACTTATGCTCGGGATAGACTTCTGCAAATCCATTGGCCTTGACAATCAGCTCCTCACGCAGCACATCGGAGAGGTTTTCGTTGTAGAGCTTGTCGACGGAAATGATTTCCGTACCGAGGCCGAGCGTATGGGACAGCTCGCGGGCGATACTCTCATGATCTCCCGTTACGGTTTTGATCTCCACGCCCATCCCCTGGATCTGCTCAAGGGTCTGTTTAGTGTCGGCGCGAGGAGGGTCAAGCAGAGCGATGAGCCCCAGATATTGCCATTTTTTCTGCGCGTCCGTTCGGGCAACGCCCAGTGTGCGATAGCCTTTTTTGGCATAGACTTCGACGCCCTCCATAACTTGTTTTTTCAGATTATCATCCGAGTAGCAAAGGCGCAACACCACCTGCGGGGCTCCTTTCATGACATCAAACATTGAGCCGTCGCTCGCCCGAACGGAGGATTCAGCGCGTTTGCGGACGGGATCGAATGGGGTGTATTTTTCAATCTTGAATGGCTCCAGCTCTTCTTTGCGAATCTTATGGAAGAGCGCTTCATCAATCGCGTCGTTGCTCTCAGCTTTGGACGCCAGGCCGGCCATGAGAAGCACCTCATTGTCGTCTTTCCCCTCAAACAACATAATCCCACCAACAGTCAGCTTATTCTTGGTGAGCGTCCCGGTCTTGTCCGAGCATAGAATATCCATGGATGCCAACTCTTCGATCGCAGACAGTCTGGATACAATCGCCTTCATCCGGGCCAGCTTATGCGCTCCGATCGCCATGGCGACGGAAAATACAGCGGGCGAGGCGATCGGAATCCCGGCAACAACCAGAACGAGGAAGAAGATAATGATCCCTCCGATGGACTCGGTCGTGATATGGCGAATCTCCAGGCGATAGAAGGAGACAACGAGAATGATCGCGCAAATGAGCAGTGTTGCGGCAATCAGGATATTTCCCATTCTCAAGAAAGCTTCTTCAAAGTGGGATTTATTTTGAGTGGTGCCGACCAGCATGGCCGTTTTGCCAAAAAAGGTCTTATCCCCTGTCTTGGTCACGACGCCGACCATTTCGCCCATTTTGATGATCGTGCCGGAAAAAATGACGTTGCCGACTTTTTTGGTAACGGGAAGAGATTCTCCCGTTAAAATCGATTGGTCGACGGACAGATACTCCCCTTCGATCAGCAACACATCCGCAGGAATCACATTGCCCAGCTTCACGCTGACGATATCACCTGGCACCAGCTTTCCCGCTTCAATCGTCTGCCACTTACCGTTTCTCAAAGCAAAGCAGTGCAGAGCCAGTTGTTCTTTCAGGGCGGCAATCGCGTTGCCAGCCTTGTGCTCCTGGACAAAACCCAATATCGCATTGATTAGCAGCATCAAAATGATCACGATGAAATCGGGCCAGCGCTCAAGTATAGCCGACAAAAGAGCCGCCGCTTCGATCATCCACGGGATCGGACCCCAGAAAAACGCCAGCAGCTTTTTCCACCAGTACTCTTTTTTTTCCTGTAAAACGTTTTCGCCGTATTGGAGCAGCCGCGCAGCGGCATCCTCAGTCGTTAATCCCCGTTTTGGATTGACCTTGAACTGTTCAAGGGCATCACTAACGCTGATCTGTTCGAATTCATCTTTTTTCTGAGACATTCTGGCTCCGCGAAAATAATAATGTTCTTATTATTTCCACATAACCGCTATGGGCGATAAATTCCATTGAAAATTTGAAGAACTCCTCCTTGAAAGGAGGAGATTCTTCTGCAGCTTTTGGTTGCGGTGCGGCTAAAGCCGCTTACCGCAGGAATAAAATATCTTGCCTAGACCCACCCCTGAAGGGGTGGGATTGCGGCAAGAAGTGCGTTCAATGAATGGGCTTCTTGGAATTGTCCGTGAAATTTTCTCTAAAATTCCTAGAGCAGTGAAGAAACAAACGATCAGCCTTGCTGATTGCTTGATGTCAGCATTAGCCATGTTCGGCATGAAATTGCCATCGTTGTTGGCATTTGATGGCCCCAAATTAATGGATCGCTCTGATCGGTAATACTAACGTAAAAATTGTTCCTTTGCCCTCTTCGCTTTCAAATGAAATTTTTCCTTTGGCCATCTCGGTAATCAACTTGACTAAATAAAGACCAAGGCCGGTTCCATGCGGTTCATTCTCAATGACGTTCGTGGCGCGGAAGAATTTCTGGAAAACTTTTGTCTGTTCCTGCTTTGGAATCCCGCAACCATTATCACTCACCTGGGAAATAATCTCTTGATCATTTGCTTTCACCATCACCGAAATCGTTCCTTTCTGCCCGGTATACTTCATGGCATTGGTGATTAAATTTAAATAGACTTGGCGCAGAAGATTACGATCGAAATGAACAGTGGGAAGTTTAGAAGGAATGCTGATTTCCAATTTTTGCTTTTTTTTATTCAATTCCTCACTTAATTCATCTGCTATGCCTTGTATTAATTCATCAAGATGTATTAGTTTTGATTCGACAAAAATTTTCCCTGATTCAATACGAGTGATATTTAAAAGCGAGGTTACCAAATCAATCATATTTTTGTTGGCAGACTGGATTCGTTCAACAAAGAATTTTTGTTTCTTACCCAACTTTCCGAATCGTTCCTGGCTTAACAGATCCAGAAATCCCTTCATCACTGTCAATGGCGACAATAGCTGATGGGAAGTGAGGGAAATAAACTCCGTTTTTAACCGATCAACTTCTTTTTCTTTCGTTATATCTCTTTCAATCCCGACAAAAAATTTCACTTTTTTATTCTTGTCCAAAACCGGTGCAATCCTGACTTCGGCAAAATATACTTCCCCGTTTTTCCTTTTATTATGTAATTCACCCACAAAAACTTTCTTTTGAATTTTAATCGTTTTCCAAAAGTTTTTATAAAAATCTGTATCCATCTGCCCGCCCCAAAGCCTCGGCGAATGCCCTTTCATCTCCTCAAAAGAATAACCGGTCAGTTTCTCTGCAGCTTTATTCGCATAAAGAACCTCCCCATCCGGATTGGTAATCATCATGTGATCATAAGCATTATCAACCGCCAGTTTCAGATTGGCCAGGTTTTCAATTTGCTGTTTCTTCATAAACAATCCACTTGTCAACATCGAACGCACTTCTTATTTCTAGTCAGCTCCTAATAGAAGTCCATGGCGTCAACCCTATCCTTTCAAGCCTCGCCAGCGCTGAACTACGGGCACATAACGCCCCTTGCTGAACGCCTTTTGCGTCACGCGGATGCCGATAGGCGCCTGGCGGCGCTTGAACTCCGCTCTGTGCATCCGAACCACTAGATCCTGCACAAAATCCAGATTATGCTTTCTTTTTTCGGCGATCTCCTCTGGCGAGAGCCGCTTTTCAATATAATCTTCGATGATGGGATCGAGCACCTCATAGGGCGGCAGCGTGTCGAGATAACTCTCGTTCGCTTTGAGCTCCGGCGTGGGCATTTTTTGCAAAATCGCCTGCGGAATGATTTCCTGTTCGCGATTGATATGGCGCGCCAGATGATAGACATTTGTTTTGGTCACGTCGCTCAAAGGGGCCAGAGCGCCGCACATATCGCCGTAAATGGTCATGTAGCCCATGGCCATTTCGCTCTTATTACCCGTCGTCAGCAGCAAGCCCCCGAATTTATTCGTCATCGCCATCAGAATCTGACCGCGGATGCGCGCCTGCAAATTTTCTTCCGTCACATCCCAAGGCCGCTTGGCAAACAGGGGCTTTAAAGTGCTCAGCGCCGCTTCAAACATCGGCTCAATGCTGATTTTCTTAAACACAACGCCCAGCCGCTCAGCGAGGATTTCTGCATCAGTATAGCTGGCGTCAGAAGAAAAGCGCGACGGCAAACTCAGCGCCAAAATGTTTTTCGCTCCAATCGCTTCCGCAGCGAGGCATGCGACCACGGCGGAATCGATGCCGCCCGACAAGCCCAGCACCGCCTTGCGATGGCCCTGTTTTTCAAAATAATCGCGAATACCGAGCACGATGGCCCGATACACGTCCTCAATGCCCTCTTCCGGCATCGACAGCGGCTCCGGGCGAACGGCCAGATCGACGAAAAGCTCGTCCTGGACAAATCCCTTCGCCATGCAAACCAGTTTGCCCTGGGCATCGAGATAAAAACTGTGTCCATCGAAGACGAGCTGATCGTTGGCGCCCACCTGGTTGCACAAAACGAGCGGCGCTTGCACAGCGCGGGCCGACGAAGCAAGGGCCTGTATGCGCTGCGTTTTTTTATGCCTGCAATAGGGCGAGGCGGACAAATTGACGACGAGATCAACCTCCTGTTCCTGCAGCGCCGCAACGGGATCGATTCGATAGTTCGTGTATCCAACAGTGCCGGAGTGCTGCCAGAGATCTTCGCAGATCGTCACGGCGACGTTTTTTCCCATGTGCTTGACAATAGAAATCTTGTCGCCCGGCTGGAAATATCGCCTTTCGTCGAAGACATCGTAAGTGGGCAGCAGTTGCTTGTCGTAAAAACCGATGAGCTTTCCATCCTGGAAAATAGCCGCGCTATTGAAAAGCGGTTTTTCGATGCCGGACTCGTTAACGCGCGGCAACCCGACAATGGCCATCAGCCCCTTCGTCATTGGAGCAATCACGGACAACTTTTGCTGCAGGGCTTTGATAAAACTGGCATCGAGCAGCAAATCCCCCGGTGGATAGCCCAACAGAGTCAATTCGGGGAAAACAACGATATCTGCATCGATTTCTCGGGCGCGCTCCAACGCATCCAGAACAAGGCGCGTATTGCCTTCGATATCGCCAATCGTCGGATTGAGCTGTGCAGCCAGTACTCTCATATTCCTAGAGAGATACCCCAGACTCATGCATTTTTTCCAGAAAATTCTCCTTTGATACTTGACATGAATCAAATAAACGCATTTAATTAATAATGTAGTTTAATAAATAGGAGCATAATTCCATGCGTCAAAACACTCTTTCAATCCATAGCGAAAACATTCTTCCCATCATCAAAAAATGGCTCTATTCCAGCCATGATATCTTTCTGCGCGAGCTCGTTGCGAATGCCTGCGACGCCAACAAAAAATTGCGCGTATTAAGAGACTGCGGACAGGCCGCCGCAGACGACGAACCCTTTGAGATCCAGATTCAGGTCGACCCTGAAAAAAAGACGGTGACGATTTCGGACAACGGGATCGGGATGACGGAAGAAGAAGTTGAAAAATACATTGCCCAGATCGCCTTTTCCGGCGCCGAAGAATTTTTGGCCAAATACAAAACGCAAACCGAAAAAGACCCGATGATCGGCCATTTTGGACTGGGATTCTATTCATCTTACATGGTTTCTGCCAAAGTCGAGCTGCAAACGCTTTCCTACAAACCCGACGCCAAGCCGGTATTTTGGTCATGCGACGGATCGACGATGTATGAAATCGGGGAAGGAACCCGAACGAAGCGCGGAACCGACGTCATATTACATCTCGATGAAGCCAGCATTGATTATCTCGAAGATAAAAAACTGCGCGACCTGCTCGATCGCTACTGTTTGTTCATGCCCGATCCGATTGCCTTGAATGGCCAGTCCATCGGCAATGAAGCACCATTATGGATCAAGCCGCCGGCCGATTGCACGGATGAGGACTATCTCTCTTTCTACCGAAAACTCTATCCCGAGGATCACAATCCGATTTTCTGGATCCATCTCAACGTCGACTATCCGTTCCGCCTGCAGGGCATTCTCTATTTCCCTAAAGCGCAGCGCCAATTCGACAATATGGGCTCATCGATCCGGCTGTTTTGCAACCGCGTCTTTGTCTCTGACCATTGCCGCGATTTTCTGCCGGACTTTTTGACCCTGATGCGCGGCGCGATCGACAGCCCCGACATCCCGCTCAATGTCTCGCGCTCCTATCTGCAGATCGACCACAATGTGAAGCAGCTGGGCGCCCATATCTCGAAAAAGGTCTCCGACCGGCTCAATGCGCTCTTCAAAACGGACCGCGAAAAATACGTGACCTGCTGGCCCGAGCTCGAATCGCTGGTCAAACTGGGCCTGCTCCAGGACGAAAAATTCTACGAAAAGATCAAAGACGTGGTGATCTGGAAAAACAGCAGCAGCCAGTGGACGACTTTGCCGGAATATCTCGACCGCGCGAAGGAAAAAAAGGTCCATTACAGCGACCAGGAAAAGGCAGCCCCGATCCAGAAAGTATTTCTCGATCAGGGCATCGAACTGATCTATACCTCGTCGCCCATCGACGTGGCTGTGATCAGCTCCATCGAGCATAAAATGTCGGATGTGCCCTTCCAGCGCGTCGACAGCACGCTCGATCCCAGCCTGATCGATGAGAGCCGCGAGAAGTCATTGCTGGACGCCGACGGAAAATCGCTCGCATCGCGCATTGCGGATTATTTCCGCACCAACCTGATGGACGCCAATCTGGAAATCGAAGCCAAAAGCCTCGCATCCGATTCTTTGCCTGGGCTGGTTTTGCTCGATGAGAACATGCGGCGCCTGCGCGACTATCTGGTGCTGACGCAAGGAAAAGCGCCCAACCAGCAATTTAAAAAGACCTTCGTGGTGAACACCAACAACAAGCTGGTGCAAGCGGCCTATCGCCTGGCGGACAAGCACCCGCAGCTGTCCCACGATCTGACCCGTCAGATCTATGATCTATCGCGCATGGCCCAAAAAGAGATGGAGCCATCGGAAATGGAAAAGGTCGTCGCCCACAATCAACAACTGCTGGAGCAGCTCACCGCACTGGTTCAATAAAAGAAACTGTGCAAAAACCACCCACATGTTTATGATCCGGATTTGGCTTGTCAAGGAATCCGGATCATGCATGATATTTGTCGATTTCTCGTCGTAGTGCTCCTTCCCTTCCAGCTCTTTTCCGAAATATCCGCACTATATCTCAGCTGGTATGGCGATCCATCCACGACGATGGCCGTTCAGTGGCACAGCGATGCCGATCTACCGCAAGAAACTCTTCTTTGGAAAGAACTCGATCAATCCGATTGGCATGAAACAGCATCGACCCATCGCACTCTGCCAGGGACCCGCCTCTATGTGCACGCGGTGAATTTATCAACACTATCTCCCGGCGCGGAATATGAATTTCGCATCAGCTCCGACAGCCCTGTCTATCGCTTCCGCACGATGCCGCAAACACTGGATCGCCCCGTATCATTTGTCGTCGGTGCAGAAATTTTCGGATCGCGCAAGATCTTTCGTAAAATGGCTGAAACGATTCGGCAGCATGATCCCGATTTCATCGTCATTGGCGGGAATATGGCCCGAGCCATCCATCCCAATCCGGTCCAGGTCCCCTCAAGCGCGCTCAGACATTGGCTCTCATTTTTCAATGAGTGGAAAAAATCGTTCGTCGCCGAACAAAAGCGAATCATCCCCTTCCTCGTCATCCCCGGCTCCGAAGACATCCGGCCCGATGATTACGAGCTGTTCTTTTCCCTGTTTGCCTTTCCCGAGCATCAGCTGTACCGAAGCCTGGATTTCGGCCATTACCTGACTCTTTATCTTCTCGACAGCGGCCATTTTCACCCCATCGACGGCCCCCAATCCTACTGGCTCAACCGCTCCCTCAACGAGCCTCAAAAAAACTCTTTCCGTTTTGCCGTATACAGCGAGAGCGCCTACCCCTCATCCGACCCCTATCTCGGAGGGACGGCCAAAAAAATCCGCACTCATTGGTGCCCCCTCTTCGAAAGAACCGGCCTTCATGCCGCATTCGAGCACCACAACTATGCCTTTAAACGGACATTTCCCCTGAAAGAGGGCCATATCGCCAATGAGGGAACAGTCTATCTCGGCGACGGCTGCTGGGGGGCGGAGCCGCGCAAAACCAACGATTTATGGTACCTGGAGAAAAAAGCCAAGAGAAACGGCGTCTGGCTCGTTCAATTGACGCCAGAAAAAGCCAGCCTCCAGGCCATCGATCTGTTCAATGAGACGATCGACGAGCTTGCGCTGACCAACAAATAACAACATGGCCACACAACCCCAAGCTTCTAATGCACCAAAGGCGTGGCAACACCTGGACGCGACCCGCTCCTCCAAAACTTCGGCGCGGCAGGGATGTCAGTTACCTGACACCTCCGCACAGGTATCCGCCCAATTTAGACAGATTAACGAGTCAAGATCACTCGTGATTTATTTTGAGTATTTCTAGCGAAGAGCCATCGATCTGACAAGAGTTCCTTTGACGAGTGGATTAGCAATCGCACAAACTCTAGCCCATCGGGCCGTTCAATGAGACAATCGGCTCAGTTTTTGGCTGAAAAATATTAATAACTATTTTAAATTAATTCCCATCCCCATTTTTTAACAACACCATTGAAATTAACGCTTAATTATGATATTATTAACGAATAATTAACAACACAATACAACTATGCCAGCTACTGTTAAGTTTGAGCGATATAAACCCACCAATTCAAGCATTAGCCAAAGGGTCGATCTTACCGAGCAAGACTCGCTTAACCTCACCCAATTGGATCGCACTTTGCGGGAGAATGCGCAATTCAAACAGCAGGCTGCTGATCAAATGCGCTCCGATCCTGATAAATTGATCTATATGATCGAGCGGATCAAAAATCGCTGTTATCTCCGATTTCTCCCATCCATTTACGATCCCGGCACTTTGATTACAGTCAATACTGAGCTACAAACCTTGATCGATCAATTCATCCCAGCAGATAAGAGCCCCCCACCGTCGGAGCAGCACAAGCAAAATCTTCAGACTATACAGGCTTTGGAACAACAGAACGCAAAAAATGCCACCGACCAGGAAAGTTCGGGCAGGAATAGAATCTTATCCGAAGAAAACCTTAAATTCCAATTATATTTGGGTAGTTTGGAATTACAACTACGCGAAAAACACATCGAAGTCCTTCAAGGGATTAAGGACGACCCTCATCGTAAATCCGATGAGATAGAAGAATTGCAAAAGAAACTACCAGCTGTTAGCACCGAGATGGAAACCTTGCGCCATCAAATGGGAGAAACTGAGGCCGAAATCCAAGCTCTTTCTATAAAGAACGCTGAGTTGCAAAGGTCGCTAACGGATCTTGCTGCATTACGCGCCAAGAACGAAAGTCAAATTGAAAACCTCAATTCGACCCTGCTAGCCAAAAAAAAGGAAATCGCCAGTACAACAACTGAGCGTGATGACTTCAAAGCGCAACTCAAAGATCTTACAACTACATTACAAGATGAAAAGACAAACTCTACCAAACTCGATAAAGAGAAAAATGAAACGGAAAGCCAGCTAGAAAACCTGAAAAAAGAGCTCCATCAATTGGAACAGCACCTGAGTACGATTGGCGCCGACAATGAATCCTTGCGCAATCAACTCCGGGAAAATGAGTTTCGCATCCAAGAGCTTTCTAAACTGAACGAAGATTTGACTGCGTCGAAAGAGGAACTTACCACATTACGTGTGCAGCTTGAAAGCCAAATTGGCGATCTCACTATTACTTTGAAGGACAAAGAACAAGAAATCGCACGATTAAACAAAACGCTTGCTCATAATGCAGAGGAAAATCAGAACCTGATCGATTCTCTCAAAGCGGCTGAAGCGAAAAACAGCAAACTCGATCAAAAGCAAAAAGATACGGCGATCCAGTTAAAAGATGCTCAAACAAATCACACAGCCTTGGAACTACAGCTGGATACTGTTCTCGCTGAAAGTAAAACCTTGCTCCAAAAAATCAGCGAAAATAAGGCAACCTCCCAAGAACTTTCTCAACAAAACAATGCCATGACCAAGTTGCAAAAGGAACTTGGAGCATTACGCGACCAGCTTAATGAGCAAGTTATCGAGCACAACAAATCTCTAAAAGCCAAAGAAGCTGAAATTGCAGGAAAAAAACTCGAGCATGATCACCTCGCAAAGCAATTCGAGATGCTGACGGGAGAGCACCGTAATGATCTTGAAAAAAACAACAAACTCAATGAACAGCTCATTGAGACGGCGAGACAGCTGGAATGCGTTAAAACAGAGCGCGATACGCTGAACCGCCAGATAACTGATGTTAAGGACAAAAATATAGAATTTCTTTTGCAACACCAGGTAAAAGAGACATTAATCCAACAGCTTTCTCAAAAAAACGAAGATTTGGCCGCGTCTCAATCACTACTCGCAGAAAAATGCACCAATCTTGAAAACCGAATTACCCAGCTCAAAGCTACTCTGGAAAATAAAGCATCTGAAAACAAAGTCTTAATCGTAGAATGCGATCGCCTCGCATTACAAATCGAGGAACTGAATTCAGCCTTACGGACTACTCATGCAAAATCTGAGGATCTCGAAAATCAGAAAAAAGAACTCGAGCAACAACTGGAAGCTGCAAAAATAACGCGCAAAGCATTGGAAACGCAGCTAAATGATGTTGGTGCAGAAAATATAACTTTGCGATCCCAAATCCAACAAACAACCAGCGAAAATGCGAGACTCTCCCAAACTCTTTCTCAAAAGGACAATGAATTGACCGATATACGAAGCAACCTAACAACCATATTGTTCCAAAAAAATGCTGAAATCGAATCAATAATATCCGAAATTAATGATCAAACTAAGCAAACCGAAACACTACAAACTCAAATCGACAAAGGTACCGCTGCTCAATCTCTCTTGAACGACGAAATTGAGAGACTGAATTCGGAGTCCCGTGATACACGATGTAAAATTATAAATCTCGAATATCGAAACGAAGGATTAGAGAATAAACTAAAGACAGCCACAAAAGAGAGAGATGAAATCAATGCAAGCCTGCTTAGTTCTAATAAAGAGAACACAAGATTGCAAGATGGGCTCACTCAACTTAATGAGTACCATCAACAACTGTATAAAGAGAATGCTGTATTGGCCGACTCCCTAAAAACTCTCGAAGAACAATGCCTCACTCAGAAAAACGACTTGGACAAACTCAAAACTTCAGAGGAGCTCTCTTCAAAGTTATACGATCGAAAAAATTATCAGTGCGATTCCCTTCAAATCCAACTCGATGATCTACAGTCTAAATACCATTTCACCACAGGTAAACTTGAAGAACTCACTGCTCAAAAAAAAGAAATAGAGAGCGAACTAGACATTTCCCAAAAAGAGCGCGGCCGTTTGCTCCATAAACTGAAAAATTCTCGGTCTGAGAATGAATCCTTGAAGCAAAAAATCAATACATCTGAAGCCGCAATCAATGTACTTACTCAAGAAAAAAAGACATTGGCCGACGACAACAATCTTTTCGAAAATAAATTGAACCAGCTCAATGAAACTATAAATGAAAAAGAACTGAATATAACAACATTGTCAGAAAAGCTATCTGCTTTGAAAGTCGAAATCGAGACACAGAAGAACGACTCCAAAACTGCTCGGGCAGAATATGATAAAGATCTGGACATCTTGAATCAAAGTATTCAAAATTTGACAAGCCAACTAGAAGAAAAAAAACACAAAATCATCTTATTCGATGTCATCACGAGTTCGAACATGGAACTTACAGCACAACTAGAAAGTCTTACGATCAAATATCGCCAAGTTTCGAGCTCACAGAAAGAAGACCAGACAAACCAACAAATCCACCTCGCATCTCTTCATCAGCAGATATCCCAATTGCAAAAAACTCTGCAAATTCGCGAAGCCGAGCATGCCAGTGAGGTTTTCCAAGCACGGACTGATTTGCTAGCTGATCAAACATCGCGCTACGATGAATTACGCAAACTTTCTCAAGCCCGAATCGCCGAGCTGGAAAAGCAGCTCACCGAGCTGAAAGAAAAAGACGGTCGTAATTTTTCATTAATTGCAGCTCTTAGAGACGAACTCGATCAGGCCAATGCCTTAAAATGCCAGCACCCGACGACCTTCCAAGAACGTTTAAGTGAACATCAAAATGCTTTCGAGAATAGCCGCCAACCCGTTCCGATGTCCGATGGGTCCACCCAAGCGCCCGAAATGGAAAAACCAGAAACACTTCCCGCTGCAAGTGACACTTCAACACCCGAACCTTCAACTAAAGGAATAAGTTCCGCCGCTTCGTTCGATGATGTTGTGTTGGATTCAGATGCAAAGGCCTACGTCGACTATCTTCAGACACTGACGGGCTTGCTTAAACCTGCACAACAAAAAAACTTGCGCGATATTTGGAAAAACGAGCGGCAATTAGCAGAAATCAAAGAGGTTAAACTATCTAACACTTCAGGGCAATTGCATTTGATATATTATTTCCAGAATAAAATTTCCAAGGACAAGCTACCCTTTCCTGGATTATATTTTATCAATCCTAATAATCCAAAACCAATTTCCACCACAGAAGCACTACCGATCACGCGCCCGCAATTAATAAAATCTGATGACGATATATATCTTAATTACATTAATAAATCATTTTATGACTTTCTATTTAAGAAAGAGTGCGGAATAGACAGTAAATTGAAACGCGACCTCCGGAATGCAACCCCGGCCATCAAACTCATTACTGTTGATGAAAAACTTCCCGCAATGAATGCATTCATTCAAGGAGTCGAAGAACAAATTAAAAAAGATACTTTTATTAAAGAATTTAACCTTCAGCTTGTAGATTTTCAACAGAGAAATCCAACCCACACAAAAACGCCAGAGTACCAGTCACTTATTAATAGCATTGCAGAACGAAAATCTCTCATCATTGCTTGCTTTTGGTTTTGCGCCCTGACGCAAGAAAAATTTTCAAGCACTGATGATGTAAAAAAGTATGTGCAAAGAGCCACCGAATTAATCAGTAAATACAAATACAATGACGAGACCAAAAAATACGCGCTACATAGCCATTATTCCCTTCCCGACACTAAAGTGACCCGTTCGTTTCTTATGCAAGATCTCATGTACGCGCGCGTTTTGCTCGATAACACGCCCGTTGACTATTTTAAACCGAGGCTGTCGCAATATGCTGCTTCAGGGGTTGCACCAATAGATCCACAAATAGCAAAGCTTCTTCACCTTAAAAAGTTCCTCGATGCCAACCTGGAAACGATGCATCAAATTTTAGTAGATCTTGAAGCGCCAACCCCACCATCGACAGCGACGGCGCATTAAGGGATCGTAAGAAAATAAATTTTATTTTCTTATAGACAAAATTCCGTGATGTTCAAAGATGTTCACATAGCAGAAATTTCGATCCTCTCCATAGAGGAAATCGTGTAGTTCCACTATTCGTTCCAAAAGTGAGTTACGAACCGTAAATCGTTTATAATGAGTTAAATAACAATTACATGCCAAAGTCGGATGGCTGTGATCGCACAAACTACAATCGTCCCACTAGCCCATCGCTCAATCCATTGAGACGATCGACTCATTTTTGGGTTAAGAAATATCAACAAAAGTCTTAAGCCCTAGCACCTTACTTCTACTGAACAATATAATTGAAATTAATCCTTAATTTATTATATAACTTACGCACAATCAACAACATAATATAACCATGCCAGAAACTATCAAGTTTGAGCGATACAGCCCCACTCCTTTGGGCATTAGCCAAAGGGTTGCACTTTCCGAGAATGACACGAAAAACCTCACTCGATTGGACCAAGAATTGCGGAAGCAGGATGAGTTCAGGTCTGCAGCCCAAAAAAATAAGTATCAAGCGGATCAAGTGATCTACATGGTCGAGCGGATCCGCAACCGCTACCTGCTCCGGTTCCTTTCATCCATTTACGATCCAGGCACTGAAATTGAAGTCAAAGATCTGGGTTTGCTAAATTTGCTCAATCAATTTTTCATGGCGAATTCCGAATCGCAGCCCCGGCTGAACGCTTGTGACAGGCAATCGACTCAACCTAACTCAATGCTAGAGAATGAGCTCACGGCTGCCGACCTAGTTGCCCAGGCAAAATTATCCGTACTTGAAACCCTGAAAAAAGAAACGAGTCGTCAGCTGGAATCCGCTCAAGTAGAGCTCGAAAATTTAAACAAACGATTGAGTTTATCGGTCAATGAAAATAAAGCCCTGCTCGATCGATTCCAACAAACCATAAGCGAAATGGAAACTCTTCGCAAAACGCATGAGGAAAGCTGCAAAACAAACTCGAAATTAGCACTTGAAGAACCCCTCCTTCAAAAGGAGGGGATTCTTTCTCCGCTTAAGGATGCGGTGCGGCAAAGCCGCATACCGCAGAATAAAATAGCTTGCCTAGACCAATCGCAGAGACGACTACTTGAACGAAATGAAAACGATGACAGAACAAAACTGCTGCAGGACAAAGCGCAAGCCTCTGCTGAACAACAACAAAAATCTATTAATAACTTTCAATTTAAGATAGAAAAGCTAAAAGCAGAAAAACAAAAACTAGAAGAGAAGAATAGCTCGAACAACGATATTATCAATATCCAAATAGTCGAAATCGAGGGACTGGCATCGGAGTCCCGTAATACGGAAAAAACAATTTGTGATCTCAACAACCAAATCGAACGATTATATGATAATCTAAACACAGCCACAGAAGAGAGAGATGAAAGCAAAGCAAGGCTGCTTAGTGCTAATGACGAGATCACAGGCTTGAAAAGCAGGCTCGAACAACTTACTAAGTACAATCAAGATCTGTATCACGAGTATACTACATTGGCCGAGTCCAAAAACATTCTCGAAAATAAACTCCTCACTCAGGAAAACGACTTGGCCGATCTCAAAACTTCAGAGGAGCAATCAAAAAAATATTACAATCAAGAATATAATAAGCGCGATTCCCTCCAAGCCGACTTCGAAGAACTACAATCTCGATACAATTTCGTTATATGTACCATTGAAAACCTCTCTGCTCAAAAAAGAGAAATAGAGAATGAACTAGACAGTTCCCAAAAAGTGCGCGGCCGTTTGCTCCGTGAGCAGAAAAATTCTCGGTCTGTTAATGACTCCTTGTATAAAACAATCATTACTTCTGAAGACAAAATTAGAGTACTTACTCAAGAAAACGAGAGATTGTCCCACGACAACAATTGTAACAAAAATACATACGACAAGCTCAATCAAAATATAATCGAAAAAGAACTGAATATCAGAACATTGTCAGAAAAGCTATTTGCTTTGGAAGCCGAAATCGAGACACTGAAGAACGACTCCCAAACTGCTCGGGCAAAATATGATAAAAATTTGGACATTTTGAATCAAAATAATCAAGCTTTGACAAGCCAACTAAAAGAAAAAACGCAAAAAATCATTTTATTCGATGTCATCAAGAGAACAAACACGGAACTTAAAGAACAACTAGAAAGTCTTAAGATCAAATATCTCCAAGTTTCGAGCTCACAGAAAGAAGACCAGACAAACCAACAAATCCACCTCGCATCCTTCGGGCTACGATGAATTACGCAAACTTTCTCAAACCCGAATCGCCGAGTTGGAAAAGCAGCTCGCCGAGCTGAATGAAAAAGACGGTCATAATTTTTCATTCATTGCAGATAAGCGTCTAACGAACCCATCTATTTAAATTCTTCCGGTCGGGGCACTTTTTTCCTTTTTTAAAAACAAGGAGTGCATCCATGGAACCGTCGTTCGTTCAATTCGACAAATATGGAAAGTTTTTAACTATACTTACCCCAGTCAAATGACTGGGGCAAGCCTTGATTTGGACACAATAAATTACGAATCGGAAGAGATGTCGGTCTTTTCACTTTCTTCGGTGCCGGGCTGAACATCGGTGATCGCCGCTTTCAGCATTTCGATTTTGGCTCCGTCAACCATTTTCAAAATGACAGTCTGTTCCTGAACACGAACCACCGTACCCACGATACCCATCGCGGTCACACGGTCACCCTTTTTCAGGGAAGAGCGCATTTTTTCACCGGCTTTACGGCGTTTTTGCTCAGGGCGCCATAGAATAAAATAAAAGAATACCATCGCCAGACCGATCATCATCAGCGTCGAAAACATGCCGCTGCGTGTGCTCGGTGCAGCATCTTGCGCAAACGCAAATGCCGGCACGGCAAAAAGAAACGATGTAAAAAATTTCATAGCTAATCCTATCGATAAAAAACTCTATCTATCATGCCCGAAAAAACAGGCCATTGCAAGGGATATTCATTAATTAACACGAGTGAGAAGCGCGATGTTTTCGATATGGGCCGTATGTGGGAACTGGTCGACGGCCTGCAGGCGCTGGATCGCATAACCGGATCCCACCAGCTTTCGGATGTTGTCCGCCTGCGTGACGGGATTGCAGGAGACGTAAATAATTTTTTTAGGCCGGAGGGTCTGGAGATGGTGCAAAGTCAAAGAATCGAGGCCGGCGCGGGGCGGATCGACGATAACGGCATCAGGACGCGCGCAGTCGCTTTGCGACAGCAAACGGGTCATCACAGCACCGGCATCGCCCTGAACAAAGCGGATGTTGGACAAATGATTTCTCCGGGCATTTTCCTCAGCGTCTTTGACGGCCTCGGGATTCATCTCGATCCCGATCACTTCCAGTACACTGCGCGAAGCGGCCATCCCCAAAGTCCCCGTCCCGCAGTACAGATCATACACAAGCCTCTCGCCATCCAGCATCGAAACGGCCGCATCATAGAGCTTTTCCGCCTGGATCGTGTGGGGCTGGAAGAAGGATGCTGGGCTGATCTTGAACTCCAGATCGCCATGAGTTAAATGCATTTTTTCAACGATAAATTCGGGTCCGCTGAGATGTCTTTCGACAAAGCGGGTCGGCACTCCCTTGCAGATCTGATGAGTGCGCAAAAATACACCAATGCCGCTGCCGACAGCTTCATTAAAACGCTGGACCTGCTCTTCGGGAATGGCAAACTCCGCCTGACCGGAGATGTTGAGAATCGCCATTTTTTGACCTGATCGCACGGCCTCGCGCAAAGTCAAATACCGCAACGATCCACTGTCCTGGGGCGGATAATAGGCCATGACGCCCGACTGCTCCCACCAGGCCCGTACGCGGGACAGACACTCCGACATCCACGGCGGCGCGATATGGCAGCTGTCGAGATTAAACACATAGGGCTCCGCATGGGCGATCATCAGACCCAAATACTTCATCCCCGCCCGGTTCTGGGAAAAGGAAAACTCCATCTTGTTGCGGTAATTCCAAGGCTCAGCGCAAGAAATCATGGGCAAAATCTCGATGTTCGCGTCAATCAAATCCCCGAAAGCGCGCAAGATATAGGCCTGTTTGTGAGCGGTTTGTGCGTCGTAGTTCATTGACTGCCAGCAACATCCACCGCACATTGAAGCGTGAGCGCATCGGGGGCTGACGCGGTCGGAAGAGGGAGAGAGAAGCTCGAGCAGGCGCCCTTTTTTGACGCGGCGGCTGCGGCGGTTAACCTCAACCTTGACCCGGTCTCCCGGAATTGCATGGGCAACTTCGATGGGAGATCGATCGAGCTGCGCGAGGCCATAGCCCCGCGCACAAAAATCTTCAATGGATAATTCGGCGGTTTTTGTCTCCATGGAGGAGGATTATAGAGAAAAAGAGGATTCTTAATTAGCGCTTTTTACGCGATTTTTTGCCTGCTTTTTTACTCGGTTTTTTTCGCTTCAAATGGCCGCTTTTTTCAGCCGCGACAGATTCTTTGCGAAACAGCTTAGAAATTTTTTCAAGCTTGACCGTTCCCGTGCGCACCCGCTGGGCAGCGGCTTTATTGCCACTGCCAACTTTAGCCAAATCCCTTGTCACAGCCGCCAGAAGATGATTCAGGTGATTCATCGTATCCCGTAAGGACATCTGCGAACTCCTTGTTTAAGATCAGTCCATAGTAACTTTGGAATTTATTGTGCAAGGAATTTGTGCAAAAAACTTGTGAATCGATAATTCGTATGATATAGCCTGAACAAACCCATCAAAAAAAAATGCGAACAAACCGCTTTTTTCAATCTTTCATCGCAGCCGCTCTTATAGTCCCTGCATTATTGCCTGCGACCTATTTCGGCAATCCCGCGCTCAGCCGGCTGGAAAGCGACGGAGTTGTGCTGCCTGCCTCCAAATGGGCGAGCCTGAGGATAGGCTATATGTCGGATTGGAATTACCGCCAAAGGTACAATGAAGAATTCCACATTGCCGGCACGCCGAACCCCTCATCGTATGCGAAATTCACGACAAACGCAGCGACGCTCACACTCAACGTAAAAAACTGGCTCGATCTGAATGGAATAGTGGGCAGCTCGCAGATGCAAATCGACCACGACGTCTACACAAAACGCCAACTCGTTTGGGGAGCCGGCGCAAAATTGATCATCTTCCACACCCAATCGATCTATATCAGCCTGGACTACAAATACGTTTCATCACTGCAAAAACCCATCTATCTCGTCTCGGAGGGCCATGCGTATAATGTGGTGTCGAGTTTCAAAATGGAAACTACCGAACAGCAAGCGGCGCTCGGCATCGCCTATAAGATCAAGATGCTCTCGCCCTATCTATGCGCATCCTATATCTATTCAAAAATCGACCCGAAACCCCGGTCAGTTTTTGTCCGCCATCCGACATATGATGTAACGGCCGAAAGTATTACGTCATCTGTGATTGGCCGCCGACGGTGGGGCATGGCCTTTGGCGCCACAATCGTCGGAGGAAATAAAGGATCAGTCACCGTGGAATCGCGCTTCATCAATCAAAACGCGCTAAATGTCTCCGGCGAGATTCGATTTTAGAGCGAGGAAAGCGGCTTTAGCAGCACCGCAGGCTTAAAAGGAGAGTTCTTCAAGAAAATTATAAACAAAAAAAACCCCAGTTAGAATAGTCCAACCGGGGTGAAGAAAAATCTGGCAGCTACCTACTCTCCCATACTCTTGAGTATAGTACCATCGGCGACGAGGAGCTTAACTGCTGAGTTCGGGAT
>JACVQJ010000014.1 GCA_015661075.1 Parachlamydiales bacterium
TCATCCTGCCCATCCTGCCGACGTTTCGTCGATCTTGCTTATCCTGTTTTTCTCTCTATGAACAAGTCATGTCAAGACATTCTTCATGCAATCGCCCTCGATGGATTCCCGTTGTCTATAATTAAGGAGTAGATCTCTCTACTCCTCTACCAGCGCTGTGCTGTCGCGCGACATTTTTTCAGATCACTATCTTGTCTCTAAAAATAAGGCCGTTAATAAGAAAACGCTGATTTGCAGCCGATTTTTATAATAGTGAAAAACGGCCGCAAACATGCAAATGCATGTTTACAGATTGTTTTTATATAGTAGATTCCCGAAATACAACGACTCAAAGTTCCTAAAAGATTTTCAATTAGACCAGTGTTGATCCATGTGAATGGAGTAGAAGATAGCGTTTTAGATCAGCAATATTTTGATAAGATCATCGATTTCGGTCAGCTTTTGGAATAGGATCTACGAGATCAGGTTTGCAGCTCTTTTTGGTTGTTTCGCGTCAATTATCTTTGCCGGTAAAAAATTCCTAAATTCTCTTTTTAAAGAGAAACGAACCCCACGCGCCATGTCGACGTGCAACGACAGTCAGCTCTGAGCCTACAATGCGGCACACTAGATATTCTCCATCCTTAATCGCCGCTGTCGAGATTGTATCGATACCATTCCAGACCACATGCTCGGCGGAATGGATATGGCCGCAAAAGATCGCCGCCACATTGTACTCTTTGATCACCTCATAAAAGGCATCCCTTTCCTTCTCGGTCCACCACTCATCCAAGCAACTCCACGCATCAAAAGCATAGTGTTGCACCAAGATTACCGGCCTTCCGGAACTTCCCACTCTTTGTCGCAAGTCCTCCTCTAGAAATAACAAACTCTCCTGTGCCATCTCCGTCATGCCAGCATAGACATTCAGATGTATAAAATGGACCCCATCCCAGTCCCAAGAATAGTGAATCAGGTTGCGCGACAAATTTACGGGATCTTTTCTTGAAGTATTCCTCTGCTGCAAACTCCAAACTACGGCAGAATGGCCCCCTGCTTGCCAGTCGTGATTGCCATACCCCTCATAAAGAGGATAGTTTAGCAAGCCCTCTCCATTCAGCCCAAAATCATCATAAAAGCCATCGCGATTCCATTTCCAAAATAACCACCAGCCATAAAACTGAAAATATGATCCCGCATCTGTCAAATCTCCCGCGAAGATCAAGCCTCGCGGATCTTGCACCAAGCCCTCCAACTCTGGAGGATACGCCTGTCCGGGCAATGCATTCATATCCTCAATCATTAGCTTGTTCCACTTTTCATTGTATTCCCACTGATCCAGCCCATAATGGCTATCTCCAGCAAAGAAAAATGTAAGCTCTTGCGCGCCGACTAAGCGCGCAACGCTGACTAGCAACAAAAAAATCAACCGCATCGTTTCCTCAGGGCGTTCAAAATATATCTTTGTCACTTTAACTCGACTTTGTACGTTTTTAGGACCGAAGGCCTCGATGGATTTGCCCTCTGAGGCGTTAATTTAATAAGGAAGGGGTTGACTATCCCCTTCCTTATTAAATTAACGCCTAGTTCGACCAGAGGTCGAACGTCAGAGGGCAAATAGGCGAGGCAGGCGGCCCTAAAAATGACAGCAATTAATATAAAAAATTACACAACTTGGTTAGGGATCGCTCAAGAATAAAGTTTAGTGTTGTCGAGGAGAAAAACGGTTTAGATTTTGAGAATTTTTCCGCAGCTGAGAGTCTTGTTTCTCTCTGCAAGGGAAAATTCTCAATAGATAAATCGATTTTTCCCTCGAGAACACTAAAGGTTATTTTTGAGCGATCCCTTAGTTGTAGAAACGCCGGGAGGGCCTTTAAGCAAAAATTGCTGCCAGGTCATTGCCTGAAGATGCATGTTTTTGATGTTTTTAAGTTCCGTTTCTTCACATAAAACAAGAGGACGAAAGGCAGGAAAACGTTCATTAAATTCTAACAGGCCTCGCAAATCGCTTGGTATAACGCGACCCGTTTTGACTTCGATCGCCCATTTTCCCCAAGAACCTTCGATGACCCCGTCCACCTCATAAGGCTCTTCTCTCCAATATCTTACTTTTTGTCCGGCATTCCAGGCCAGGGCGAGGCAAGCATTTTCAACCCATGTTCCGAAACGCTCAGGCTCTGATTTAGATTCAGGGGGATCTGTTTGATCCGTTGCCGTCATCAAGGCATTGCTGAGCACAATAATTTTGGGCGGTGAGGCTCGCATGCGGATTTCCTTCGTAGAATATTTGGGAATAGCAGCGATCAGGAAAGCTTCTTCTAAAAGAGAAAGATAATAAGCAACCGTTTCAATAGCTCCAGAATCTTGAAGCTGCCCAACAATTTTTTGTATAGAGATGATTTGAGCGGGTGATGCAATAGAAATCGCAAAAATTTGCCGTAATAATGCAGGACGGCGAATCGGCGCTAAAGCCATGATATCGCGCCCGATAGCGGGTTCTACAATGGCGTCTCGTACATACGCTTTCCAACGAGGAAAATCTTTGATGTATCGGAAGGCGCCAGGATAAGCCCCCAATTTAATGAAAAGATCGACGGCTTTTTGCGGAGTTAATCGAAAAACCTTAGAAAAAAAGGAAGGCATCCAATGAGTGAGAACCAATCGTTCAAAACGACCGGCCAGACTTTCTCGAGAAGCTGTCGATAATTGAAGAGAGGAAGATCCGGTAGCGATAATATGGATAGGCTGTTTATTTTTAATGAGATAATCCCATTTGGCCTTTAGTAGGACTGACCAATTGGGAAAAACCTGCACTTCATCGATCATGACGATCAGGGTTTTCCCACTGTCAGCCTTGTCCTCGACGTTTTGCCAAAATCGTTCCCAAAAGCCGGACAAAGACGCTTCAGGACTGTCGAAAGCCACATAAAACGCCCGGTTTTTGAATTTTTTTTTCAATTCCAGCAATAGAGTCGTTTTGCCGACTTGACGTGGGCCGACCAATAATTGAATTCTGCACGGAGCTGGTTCCGCCAGACGCTTCAGCAAGATCGTCCGGCAATCTTTATACGAGAGCATAACGTCCTTTTTGTCGATTATACTCTAATAATTATTCGATTACAGGTTAATAGTCAATAGACTCTTAAAGGACGTAGCTTTTGGAGGCGGTGCGGCTAAAGCCGCATACTACATCATATTTTTTCATGTTGTTTGTGTATAAAAAGGACTTGCGTTGTCGCGCGGTGTTGTGACACTATAAAGTCCGCGCAACAATCAAGAATTTGTATTTTTCGCGCGACGTTTAAGGCTCGGAAACGCCGCGCTAAAATCATGGGTTTATACATGACGCGTAGAATTTTTTTAAAACAAACATCGTGCAGCAGGGTGTGTTTAGTCAAGTCTTTGAAAATAAGGCACCTGTGATTGGTGGCGGGAAAAAAATTACTTGGGGTGGTATGAAGAAAAAAGCAGGTGTCTTTGATGCTCCAGAAAAAATCACAGGGCGTCACAAAGAGCAGGAATTGCTGCAGGAGCTGATTGACTCCAAAAAATCAGAGTTTATTGCTATTTACGGCCGGCGGAGGGTGGGCAAAACCTATCTCATCAAAAACCTGATGAGCTCCATCCCGTGCGTTTTCTTCCACGTAACAGGCGTGCAAAAGGGGCCTGCCCACGTTCAATTAAAGGAATTTGCAAAGCAAATTGGAAAAGCGTTTTATCAAAGCCCGTCCATAGTCCCGCAGGAAAATTGGTTTGATACCTTTGAAGATCTGACCGATGCCATTAATGAGGTGCCTAAAGACCAGACTGTGGTTCTTTTTTTTGATGAATTCCCCTGGATGGCAACACCTCGTTCAAAAATACTCGTAGCTTTAGAGCTTTATTGGAATCGATATTGGGTTTTTGATAGGCGCGTTAAGTTAATTATCTGCGGATCTTCCACTTCGTGGATCATTAACAACATCATCAATAATAAAGGCGGTCTTCATAACAGGGTGACTCGTACCATCCATCTACAGCCATTCTCTCTCTTAGAGACAGACAGTTATCTAAAAGAACATCAGATCAAACTCAATCGCAAACAAATTTTAGATCTTTACACAGTGCTTGGAGGTGTTCCTCTTTATTGGTCCTTGATCAGAAAGGGACGTTCGGCTCATCAATGCATTGATGAACTTTGTTTTCAGCAAAATGGTTCTTTAGTGAATGAATTTGAACGTCTGTTTGAATCGCTTTTTGAAGATCCAAAGCCATACATAGAATTGATTCGATTTATCTCAGAACATCGTTATGGCATAGGACAGGCGGATCTCATTGCATTATCTAAGCTACCAAATGGGGGTGGCACAATTGATCGACTCCACCAATTGGAAGAAGCTGGCTTTGTCACAAGTCTTGTCCCTTATGGGCATAAGGATAGAGGAGTGTATTACGTGATGGATGATGAGTATAGCCTCTTTTATCTGCGATGGATCGAACCTCATTTGAAATCGATCGCTAAAAAAGAAATCAATGAAGGATTTTGGCTATCTCAGTCTAATCAATCGAGCTGGAAGACATGGGCAGGATATGCATTTGAATCAACCTGCTATAAGCATATTAATCAAATCCGGAAAGCGCTAAAAATCGATCCGGGGGCGACTGCGGGGACTTGGCGATTTGTCCCAAAAGCCAATCAAGGGGAGGGAGCTCAAATAGATCTCCTTTTTGATCGATTGGACGGAGCGATTACTCTTTGCGAAATTAAATATTCGGACAAACCGTTCGTTATCGACAAATCTTATGCACAAGAAATATTAAAGAAAATGGAAGTATTTCGGAAACAGACGAAAACACAAAAGCAACTTTTTTTCTGTATGATAACGACCATGGGGCTTAAGCCAACCATGTATTCCGAGGAAATAATCACAAATCAAGCAACGCTTGAAGACCTGTTTAAAAAAATCTGATTTGTGTAACCGTTACACGAGCTAAATAAGACTGATATCTTGCGACGGGTTTTGTTCGATCGGCGTTTTGTCGTAGTAGCGGACCAGCTTGGTGTCGGCGTGGCCGCTGACGCGCAGAATTTGGTCGGCACTGTAGCCCTGCGTCGTAAGGTAAGTGATCGCGGATGCGCGAAGAACGTGGGGATGGACAGTGAACGGGATGCCCGCCTGCAGCCCGGCGTTGGCAAATGAGCGGTAGAGGTGGGGCTGTGTCAGCGGTTTTCCATTGCGCGTGGTGAAAATAAACCCTTCTTTGCGCTCACCGATATATTCCTTCAACTCCTGAATGAAAGCAGCGGGATAGGTGATGACCGTGTATTTCTCAAGAGTTTTGGACTTAAACTGCCGAAATGTAATCTGATTGAGCGCCCAATCGATTTGGCTGATTTGGGCGCACAGTACCTCTCCGACCCGTTTGGCTCCCTGCAAGATTGTCTTAGCCACGAGATAATCGCGGTACGAGCTGCGCTGCAAAAATGTCAAAAATCGGGTCCATTGAACGCGATTCAATGCTTTCGTCAGAGAAGTTTCTCGCACCTGGCGGAATGTGGGGTTGCTTTTTTCTTTACGCGGCACGACTTTGCGGATCAAGCCGCCTGTGGAGCGCTGCAGGAATCGTGTGAGAGCAATAAAAGCGGCGGCTCGGGCCTGCTTCGTGGAATCGGACCCCACGAGCTTGCTGCGGATTTCGTCGAGCAGATATTCGAGGTTCGAGAGCGCGAATGTTTGCAGGTTGTTGCGCGGATCGAAGAGCCGTTGCGTTTCCAGTAGATGGAAAATTGAGTTGAAGGCGGCGCGGTATGCCCGCTGAGTATTTCCGGACAAAGATTCCAAAAACCGGTTCGAGGCATCGACCAAACTGATTTTGGATAGTTCCTTCCAAATCGCCTCGTCTCGGCTGACCACAGCCTGAATCATGGTCGAAGAAGATGTATGTGTTTGCAGCAAGCCCATCATTTTCCTATATCATGATAATTAGACTTATCATAACAACTGGCGATTTTACGCCTAGTTATGAATTTTTTGACCTCTCAAAAAATCGGCTCGTTTACAAGCCCTATAATCGCATATCGCATGTCGAAAGATCATACTACCCTGCTCATCTCAAAATTGCGGTTTTTGGTCCAACAGCTCTTTTCTTAAGAAGAGGTGAAATCTTAAAAAATGTCCTATAAAGATACAAGTAAAATTTTAAGTAAACACGGATTTGCTGACGTTTGCGCGATGGCTGGACATCGCGAATGAGCTGTCATGAAGATCAAAAATGATATAATAAATAACCAAATTAATGATAAACAATGGATATGAAAACTAAAACAATAGGAATTGTAGCATCCGAGCTTCCCGAATATTTGGATCCGGATAGTATTTATTCGGGCATGGGGGGAGCTGAAGAGGCTGTTATATATGTATCAAAGGAACTGGCGGCTCGTGGTTATCGAGTCATCGTCTATGGAAATCCAAAGCCAGATTCAATTCATTCCCTGTCGATAGCAAACCCTCGATTTTTAGACATATCTCGTTTTAAAGAAGAAAAGCTTGATATTGGGATTGCCAAGTGTTTGCCCCGATTAGGACCGGAGCTTAGAAAAATAGCAAGCAAAGTTTATTTATGGACTCATGGCTATAATATGAATCTCGCTCAAGAGCATATCGATTCGTATGATGGGGTATTATGGCTATCACAGTGGCAAAGAGATTGTTTCGTGCGGTCAAACCCATCCTTTGAACGCTTCAAAACGATTTTTGGAAATGGCATCGATCCTGCTCAGTTTCCTCCAATCACTGAAAGAAAAAACCCATATTCCTGTATTTATGCTACAAGCTATGCCCGAGGCTTGGAAGTGCTGCTGAATCAATGGCCGGAAATTAAGAACAAATTTCCCAGAGCCACTTTGGATGTTTACTATGGCTGGAGCGGAGTATCATCCGACATTCAAAAAGAATTGATAGAGAAATTATCTGCGCTGCAAGAACTCGATGTATTTGAGCATGGCCAAGTCGGTCATGAAGAGCTCAATCAAGCATATAGTCGGGCATCTTTTTGGGTTTTTCCAAGCAGTCGGGAACCTGAAACATTTTGTATCTCTGCTTTGCGGGCACAGTATGCTGGAGCTGTCCCCATCGTGCATTGTTGGGGGGCGCTGAATGAGACAGCTCGTTATGGATGCCGGTGCTTTCGGTTAGAGAGGTTTTCTGTGGCGATCGTGAAAGCTTTGGAAAATGCAGAGAATATCACACTAGAAGAAAGAAAGCAAATGCGCGGGTTCATTAACGAGCAATTTACTTGGAAAGTAGTTGTCGATCGCTGGTTAGAGCATTTTGTAAGTACATGATGAGGTAATTATGGAAATAATACTCAAAAATGATTCGTTTAATCGGAACTATGATAAGTTAATTAATACAGTTGATGAAGACGATCGGTTGTTGTTGGACAGGGCATCTGTAACATCGCATATATACTTTAATGAAAGAAGGATGTCATTTCCACGATTTCATCGCGGAGAGGTTTTTCAGTTGCCGTTTTCAGAATTTCGAATCGAAAAATATAGTAACGCAACTTTTCATATAAATACTAGTGTTGGCTATTCGGGCGAAGGCGATCAGATTAAGGTGTTAAATGAAACTACATTTAGCAACCATGATTGTTCTGATGTATTTTCGGCTATTAACTGTTTTGGATTTATTTGGCAACACGTATTGCAGGACAGTTTGCCTATTATATATTTTGGCAGAGAATATTTAATATCTCATCCGCAAACAGCTATTTTAATGCATTCATTGAGATCTCCTGAGCGAAATGCACAGATTTGTCACATTATTAAACTCATGGGGATTACAAATAAAATAATTTTTCTTCGGCCATATTATAAACAGACTATGTCCGTTAAATCGCTTGTAGTGTTGCGTTCAAATAATGAAGTGCCTTGTTGGTGGTGGCCTAACTTTTTTTATCATGGAATAAACCAGTTCATTAAAGGTAAAGATAGTAACAGATCTAACGTAATACTGATTAGGAGAACGGATCGATCTAGTCAAAGTCGTTATGTGTTAAACCACGAAGATTTAAAGAAGATGGTAATAAATTATTGTCGCGACAAAGGTTTAAATTTTGTGGAGTTTTTTCTGGAGAAATATCCCAATTTTAGACAACGGTATTTTGTTTTTCAAAATGCTCACACTATTATTGCTCCCCATGGAGGTGCCAATTATCACGTTTTATTTAGTCCTGAACAGACCAAGTTTATTGAGTTCTGCGCGGCAAATGAATTGAATTCGTTATATAACATTGCGTCGGCTCTAAATTTTAAATACTTTATTCTTCCTTGTTTAACTGACGAGTCGAATCATAATTTTAATGTGGATGCGAAAAAGGTAAGTAAAGCGTTGTTAATGTAAATGGTTGCTGCTTTGTGTGCATAATATTAATGATTGTTGAATTTCTTGTTAAGTTACAAGTAATGGCTTCGCTGAAACTTGCGAAGTTGGTGGATTTAAGATACGATAGGGTCGATCAAGAAACTATTTAATTTAAGGAATTTTAAAATGCAAGACCGTACTCAATCGCAAGGAATTGATGTAGAAGAAATTATGAGTATAATAGGTGATGTAGGTCAAAAAACTGTAATTGAATTAGGCGCTGGAGATGGTCAGGATAGTGTTCGTTTTTTGAGAAAGATGAGAAATGATGATAGGTTTTTTGCAGTAGAGGCCGATCCAAGAACTATAGGAAATTTCTGTATAAAAAACGATAAAAGAGTGACACTAATACATGCTGCTATTTCCAATGAAGATAAAGAGAGCGGAATTTTCAATATAGAAACTGGAATCATTCCACAATTGGGAAGACCTCACTATGATGGATCATCGGCAAGATTACCAACTAAAGAAACCTATGATGAATGTCCTTGGTTAAGTTATGAAAAAATACAGGTTCCTTATATAACATTAGATACAATAATTAACAGGTATGGAATTAATAAAATTGATTGCATTTGGTGCGATGTTGAGGGAAATACTAGAGAAACTATTCAAGGAGGTGTGGGTGCTTTTAAAATTACAAAGTACTTTTATACCGAAGTCAAACATAAAAAAGCTTATTCTTACGAAGGAGAAGCTATGTATGATGAGATTGTAAGTATGATGGAAAGTATAGGTTTTGAATTGGTCTTCAAGTTTGAATACAATGCCTTTTTTAGAAATTTAAATTTGAAAGTCCGTTAGATGAATGACATTTAGTGTGATGGGATCCGAGATAGTATTGATTCTGGTATTGCTGGAGCTGAGGAAGCCGTAATATATGTATCGAAAGAGCCGGCCGATCGCGTCCATCGAGTCCTGGTATATGGTAATCCTTCTCACGGCTCCTTCCATTCAACCCAACAGCAAACCCTCGATATTTAGATGTTTCGCGCTTTCGAGTGGAAAAGCTGGATATCGGCATTACCAAGTGTTTGTCTCAATTGGGGCCTGAGCTGAAAGAGGTCGCTGACAATGTCTATTTATGGATTCAGGGTTATAATGTACAAGCGACCGAAAGGCAGATTGATTCGTATGATGGGGTTTTGCTATCGCAATGGCAAAGAGAATATTTTGTGCAATCAATTCCTCCCTTCGAGAGCTTCAAAACGATCTTTGGAAATGGCATCCATCCGTCGCAGTTTTCGCCCATCACCGAAAGAGAGAATCTCTGTTCATGTATCTATGCCACCAACTATGCCTTGGGATTGAACGCACTGCTTGCCGCAATCCCGCCCCTTTAGGGGTGGGTCTAGGCAAGCTATTTTATGAGATGCGGTATGCGGCTTTAGCCGCACCGCCTCCTTAAATGGTCGAAAACTAAAAATCGGTTTCCCCGCGCAACGCTCGATATTTATTATGGCTTGGCTAATATATCTCCGACAATTAAAGAGGAGCTGCAAGCAAAATTATCAGATCTAAAAGAATTATACACAAACAACCTGAAAAATCGGGAATTGGGCAAGGCTGCGGACCGCACGAGATGGTCCTGTGGACCATCGCAGTGGGGAGAGCGGGAGAGCGAAGCGAACCGGCCTGAAAGGCGCCCTGGTTTTGAGCCAGGATTTGCCGGCGCCGAAGCAGCTCAGCTTGAATAAGCTGAGCGATGCAGGCGGGTTCAAAAACAGTGGCTGACGACAACGCCGAAAACCGATTTTTCAGGTTGTTTGTGTATAGATGTTTATGAGCATGGCCGCGTGGGACATAAAGAGATCAACGAGGCGTATAATCGGGCGTCATTCTGGCTTTTCCCCAGTACTCAAGAACAGGAAACGTTTTGCATTTCAGCTCTGCGCGCCCAATATGCAGGTGCTGTACCTGTTGTGCGGAGTTGGGGGGCTCTGGACGAGACGGTGCGATATGGATGCCGCTGCTTTCAGTTAGACAAATTTTCCACAGCGCTTGTCACCGCTCTGGAAAGTGCAGAAAAAATCACTTTAGCGGAAAGAAAGCAAATGCGTGGATTCATCGATGATCAGTTCACCTGGAAAGTCGTCGTTGATCGATGGCTCGATTTTTTTATGTATTAGCCTGGTTTCTATTGATGTGTTTTATCGTTTGTTGTATTTATATGAAAAGTTCATCAATGTGACTTTATCAATACATAAATGAGAAAAATTTAAACGTTAAGCGCAAGTAACTATTAAAAACAGGAGATAAAATGTTATCAATAGTCTTTACGGGCAGAAACGACAATTATGGTGGAAATTTTCAGCAGCGTGTGTTTTGGCATTTAGGGTTTAATTCTAAGTGGCTAAGATATTATGGGATAGAACATGAATACATATTTGTTGAATGGAATCCTGTTGAGAATAAGCCGTTTATATCCGAATCTATAAAAAGCAATTTTCCATTTGTAAAGTGTTTGGTGGTAGATGCAGAAGTGAACTGTTATTTATCTGAAAACAAAAACATTCAACTTCATGAGTTTTTTGCTAAAAATGTTGGAGCGCGAAGATCTAATGGCGAGTTTGTTCTTTTTACAAACACAGATCTGTTATTTGGTAAAAAAACCTTAGAATTTTTAGCTTCTACAAAAATTGGAGAGTTAGATGTTATTCGAAATCATCGTATGACGATAAATAATCAACCTGAACTAGTAAATCATATAGTTTCTTCTGATGACGGGTTAGAAATCTTGGAAAATCCGCAGGTTTGGAAAAACTTTGATCATGCTGGAGGCCCTCCACATACTGCAGCTAGTGGAGATTTTACTCTTTGCAGTAGACACTTACTTGATATAGTTACGGGTTACGATGAAAAGATAAAATTTGCCAGTACTCATTTGGATTCAAGGTTTTTACATCGCATATATCAAATTACGAAACGATTCCATGTAATTGACAAAGGATATCATGTTGATCATAATAGAAGTTATTTTGATAGACCTCCTATAGAATGGAAAAAATACGACATTGAACGCTGCATTAATTGGAACTTTACGGCCAATTTAGATAATTACAATAACGGTTCAAATTGGGGTTATGTCGATATTCTTGATGAGATTTCTAGAGAAAATGATTTGACGATTTTAAAGCTAAAGTCAGAATATAAAAAAACAACTCGGAATATTGCGAATCGTGAGCCTGTAATTCCACCAGCATTCCGATTATATGGATGATATTTTAGAACTGTAACATCGGAAAGATGAGATTGCCCGCCTGAGAAAAATACTAAAGCGACCCAAATTCAGACCTGGCGGTGGAGATCCCAACAGCAGAAGTGGAGAACCAGGCGATGCCGACGGAAGCGGTGGATCATACTCTGCTATGGTAAACGTGCCTCATTCCGAGAGACGACTTCACGAAGCAAAACGTATCTTTGACAGTGCTTATGCTGTAATATGTGTCCCATAGTTCCTTAGCGCCATGATGAAGCAGATTGGTGTGAAGATACTAGCGCCCCGTCAGGTTGTTTGTCTATATTCTTATTATTTCAAGCGTTTATGCTGTTTGACATTAAACTAAAATGGCTAAACAATGGATTTTAGTGAAATAAGTGAAGGTGACCTAAAATGACAGAAGATTCAACGAAAATCGAGATAATGTGTGATAGTTGTGAGGTTTGTGATAGTTGTTATTATGAGTTTACAAAAGAACATTTAGGTGGGATTGAAGAATATTTTAAAAAAACACCTCCGCTGGATAATTCGAGAAATAAAGCATTTAATAAAAAAATTTATAATTTAAAGCCCGGAAAACTGAATGTTTTAGACATTGGATGTGGCGGTGGAGAGGCTATCGAAGATTTTTTAGAGGATAAACATCTTGGGATAGGAATTGATGGCAATCCACTGTATATCAAATATTCTGATTCATGGAAAAAAAAAACCCTAACAATTATTTTGTATGTGATTTAGGGAGGAATTTTAAGTTATTAAAGAGCTGTGAAGTCGTTTTATTCGACGTTATAATGTCTTGGGAATGTTTTGAACACATTAAGACAGATGATGTTGATGTATTGTTAAGGAACATTAAAAACCATTCTAAAACCGACACGATTTATTATTTTTGTATTGGTTTTACAGAATGTCCGGTACACAGAACTGTAAAAAGCAGAAAATGGTGGCTTGACAAATTTAAACAATTTGGATTGCAAGAAAAACCATTTAATCTTAGTCAGCATGAGTTGATTAGAAATTTACCAAACCTAAGCCATTATTTTTGTATGGATAATTTCTCAGAAACGGAAAAACAGATTTAATGAATGATGTTTGTCAATGTATCGTATGCCTTTCAGTGCTGTTCCAGCGACACCACTAATGTTACGGTAATAGTATTAATCTCTTGAGAATCATAATGTTGTAAAAATTAATGGCAGGTGTGATGCAATGGTTATAACGATGAAACGTAAGAATCATAACGGCGGGTTTTATTGGAACAATGAATCATATCGAGAATTTTGTGTAACATATTTATTAAACAATAAAATTAGTATTTCAGGAAAACATAACTATCAGTTCGGGATTTATTCAGGCATTACCATGCGGTGGATCTATGAGATGTTCCGCTACTATCGTTTGCCTTGCGAACGCATCCTAGCGTTTGATTCTTTTGAAGGCCTTCCGGAAGAACAAAAAGGAATCCCGCGAACCTCAAATCATTGTAAGGGTGCATATAATGTTAAAGAAATAGAACAGTTTCGGGATGATACGCCTCAACAGATTATTAAAAAAATTCAATCTACACTTCCTGATAATCTTATTCCTATTGATTGGTCTATAGGGTTTTTCGATCAAGTTCTTACAGAGATTTTTTTGAAAACAAATCCTAAACCGGCTTTTTGGGTAGATTTGGATATTGATCTTTATATTTCTTCAATCCAGGTTCTGGATTTTATGTTTAAAAATCGTTTGATCGTTCCTACAACAATCGTCTCTTTTGACGATTGGGGATGTACATATGAATATCGGGGCGGTGAAAGCTTAGCGTGGAAAGAGATGTGTCAGAAATATGCCGTCACAGCACGAGAAATTCATTGTTATCGTTATGAAAATGAGGGGTCTCCGGACTATGTATGCCACAAAGTTTTTATTGTTAATAAAATTGAATGCTAATAATTAAAAATTTAAAAGGTTAGACCAATGGTTCATCTGACGAGAAGAAAAAAGTCGAATGGGACGTTTGTATGGAGTGCAGAATCATATCGAGAATTTTGCGTTACCTTTTTAGCAGCCAACAAGATCGACATTTCGGGAAAATATAACTATCAATTCGGAATATTTAACGGTACGTCTCTCCGTTGGATTTATGAAATGTATCGATTTTATCATTTGAGTCCCGAAAAGATTCTTGCTTTTGATTCTTTTGAAGGTCTTCCAGAAGAACAAGAAGGAATTCCTCGACTTTCCGGTCATTCTAAAGGAGCTTACAATGTAAAAGCCATAGAAAATTACAAAAAAGATTCTCCTCATCAAATTATCGATAAAATTAAAGCAACGCTACCAGACAATTTAATATCAATTGATTGGCATATAGGATTCTTTGAGCAAATTCTTACAGAAAGTTTTATGGATACTAATCCACGACCTGCCTTTTGGGTAGATATAGATGTCGATCTCTATATTTCTACCATCCAAGTATTAGATTTTATGTTAAGAAAACACCTGATCGTGCCATCGACAATCGTTTCATTTGATGATTGGGGGGCGACTGAAGAATATAAAGGCGGTGAAAGCTTGGCATGGAAGGAGATGTGCGAAAAATATTCCGTATCTGCAAAAGAAATTCATTGCAATCGTCAGGGTACCGACTGCCAGATTGTTTACATAGTTGATTCAATTGGCTAGGATCAGAACTGGCGTCTCGCTTTGCCGATCTGATCCCAAGCTGCATTGTCGCAGGATTGCGTATCTCCGTAATCATACATATCTTTTGGATAGGGTTCTATGTGATTTAATGAGATGATCTTCCAGTCGGGATAGAATAGATCATTCGTGTCAGTAGGGTAAGGCTCACCATACCAAAGGCTGGGAACAACGACCTTTTTATTGGGGTTTTGATTTAGATAAGCCGCCCACCAAGAAAATGTAGAGTTTGCGACTATATTATGTTTCATTTTCGACATTAGAAACAGATCCTCAATTCCGTTGTTGCCATCAATAAAACAAATGTTTTTGTGTGTTAATGCAAATCGAGTCTTGCACCAATTAATTCGATCTGAAAAGATTACAAATTTTGTGTCGGAAGGAAATAAGGCCATTGCTTCTCGATAATATTCTAGACCTATGAACTGATGAATTTTTGATGCATGAAGGTATTTTCCAGCTGTTCGTACATGAATGGATACTGTATTTGGATGATCGATTAAATCATGATATTTTTGGTCTAGTACATTTAAAGTGAATGAGGAAGGTGCGAATGCCGATAAAACCTCATCGCGATGATGGTTGAAATACTTCCAGGATTGAAAATAGCCATCTAGCATGAGATCGGGTTTCGCTGGAATTTTTTCCCATCGAAACCATAATTTTTCTTGAAATGTATGTCGAATCGGTCTGGGCAGCGGAGAGTCATTCAACCGGAAAAATAAGCGTTCTTTATTGATCGATGTGCGATTGGTCTTTGTGTTCAGCCCAGGGAAAAGCCCAATAGCGCCGGTGTCCCAAGCATGGCTTAGGGTGGCTGCAATGATAAACAACTGATTGCCAAGCTGTCCTTTAAATTGACAACTGACAAAGGGTTGGAGCTGCTCGGTTATTCTAGTTTGTAGCATGATTGACTTTCTCCATAGTCGTACATATCAGCCGGATAAGGGTCGAATGGAGGAACTGGTAGAATTGTCCACTCAGGAAGAATCAGTTCTTTGAGGGGGTGCTGAGGCGGTTGAGGACATCCGCCCCAAAATTCCGGAGCGATGACTGTTTGATTTTGATTTTGATTAAGGTAAGCTCCCCACCATGAAAATGTCGAGTTGGCAATGATGTTATGTCGCATCATTGACATGAGAAACATATCTTCTATTCCATCATTACCCTCGATGAATACAAAGTTGCGCTTTAGTGCAGGAAAATGTTTTTTACACCAGTTGATTCGATCAGCAAAGACGACAAAGACAGCATCGTTTGGAAATTGATCGACTGCGTTTTGATAATATTTGAGACCTAAAAAAGGATGGAATCTTTGATCGTGATTGTATTTTCCGGCAGTACGAACATGAACTGCAACTGTTTTCGGATTAGTAATCAGATCTTTATATTTATCATTTAATGTATTCAAAGTGAATTTTGATGGAGCGAGTATTGAAAGAAGTTTAGTTCGATGATGATGAAAATGTTTCCAGGACTGAAAATATCCGTCTAATATTAGATCCTTCTGGAATGGGATTCGATCCGAGCTGTACCAGAAGCGTTCGTGGAAAATATTTTGAACCGGTCTCGGACTTTGGGTTGTATCCAATTGGAAAAATATCCGGTATTTATTATAGGAAGTGCGGTCTTCGTTCTTATGGAGTCCAGGGAAAATCGGCGTGGCATCGTAATCCCATGCGTAACTCAATGTCGCAGCAATGATAAAGCACTGATTGCCCAGCTGCCCATAAAATTTGGGTGTGACGATCGGCTTGATATACTTGTCATTTAATGCATTTTGATTCGTCATAGATTGTGCGATTGGCTCCCTTGTTTATAACTTGTCTAGTAAATTAATAGAATTAAATAAAAATTTTTAAAATTGTGTTTTCCTGATATATAAGACTTTTTGCCATTGAAGAATCTCCTCCTTGAAAGGAGGAGATTCTTTACGCAGCTTAAGGAGGCGGTGCGGCTAAAGCCGCATACCGCATCTCATAAAATAGCTTGCCTAGACCCAGCCCTAAAGGGGTGGGATTGCGGCAAGCAGTGCGTTCAAGTTTTTCAACAGATAAATTGGGTTGTTACTATGGTAAGCGGTGAGGAAGTGTTAAGACATTTACAAAAAATTAACACTAAAACCAAAACAAATATAATTAAAAACATCGATTTTATTTATCTTATTAACTTGGATAAAAGGGCCGATAGATTGTCGCGCTGTTTGAATCAATTCGCCTGTTATTCGATTCTGCCGCACCGTGTTTCAGCAATCTATGGCTGGGATCTCACTCAAGCAGCATTCAATGATATTGGGTTGAAGATTCTTCCTTCGATGAGCTTCGATCGTCCGGTTCATTTTGGGCCTGTGGTCCGCGACGCTATCGGAGAATGGATGACCCCTTCAAAAGTTGGAAAAACATGTGTGCATCATACGATGGCCGCTGGACAACTGGGTTGTTCCTTGAGCCATTTATCTGTCTTGGTCGATGCCTATCATTCTAGTTATGAGACGATTTGGGTTCTTGAAGATGACTTTACTATCAATGATCCTCCTGAGGAACTGGGAGTATATATTGAGAAACTCAACGCTTTAGTCGGTCCTTCAGAATGGGATCTTCTCTATACGGATAATGATGATCATTTTTCATTGCCAACCGTGCGGGATATAATGGGAGGGGGTAATCTGGGAAGACCTGAGATGCCGATGACGAACGCGCTGATCGAACATCGCAAGGTAGGCTCCAATTTCGTGAAAATTGGAGGCAGAACCCAAACCCACTCAATGATTATTCGAAAAAGCGGAATTAAAAAAATTGTCGAATTTCTTCTTAAAAATGGACTATTTCGGCCAATCGATATTGAATTGTCTTTTGTCCCAGGTTTAAAATTATATAATTTGATGCATGATGCAGTGCACGGAAGAGATCGAACCGATTCGGATACATACTATAGAAAATCATAACTACAGGTAAATGAGATGATTAATAATGAAATTTCTAAAAATTCATTAACATTGCCGCATATTTTGGATTTTGCACAATTAGATCCGAAGATTCAGAAAAATCCAGAGAATCATTGGACTTGGAATCTAAGTTCATTGTCTTATCAAATGGGTCGTTTCGCCTTTAATAATTCGCCTGAGGTTGGGTTGTTTTTCCGGTATATCAGTCTTTATTATCAAATTGATACTGCGATTGAAACCGGTACATTTGAAGGATCTACTACTCGCTTTTTCGCAATGAATTTTAACGAGGTTCATACAATTGAGCTTTCGGAACATCGTTTTAAACAAGGAAAGGAGCTTCTGAAAGATTTGACCAATGTTCATCACTATTTTGGAAATTCACAAGATGTTCTGAAACATATTCTTCCGACATTAAAACAGAAGCGGCTATTATGTTATCTGGATGCGCATTGGAATGACTATTGGCCATTATTGGATGAAATCGAAGAAATCGGGCAAACGCATAAAGATCATTGTATCATCGTCATCGATGATGTGAAGGTGCCCGGGAGAAAAGATGTTTTTTATGATAGCTATCGAAAGCAATCGGGTTCCGATGAATATTTGGAGTGTTCTTATGAATTTGCTAAGAGCAAATTGGATGGTGCATTTTCTGGATATCACTATCATTACGTTGTCCCCCAAAATCCTGAAATGCGAGCGAAATTGGTAGTCATTCCTCATAAATGGAAAGATTAATCCAGACGATTCCGCTGACCTTCAAAGATCTCTGCAATGATTTTTTCGACGGAATAGGTCAATTCCCAGGATGGAAAATGGGAGCGGAACTTTCTTAAATCACTGATCCACCAAATATGATCCCCTTTGCGCGATGCGTCCATGTATCGGTAGCTAAGGGGTTTTTGCGTTTGATGCTCGCAAATGGAAATAGCTTCCAGCATCGAGCAATTGCTTAAGCGCCCGCCGCCCATATTGTACACCTCTCCAGAGCGTGGAGCTCGGTAAAAGTGCCAGAAGGCATTCACTAAGTCATATGAATGAATATTGTCTCTGACCTGTTTTCCATTGTACCCAAATATTTGATAGGGAATGTCTTGAATTGCGCATTTGACGAGATATGACAAGAACCCATGCAATTGTGCACCAGAACTGGAGGGCCCAGTGAGGCAGCCACCTCGAAAACAAACTGTTTTCATTCCGAAATAATGCCCATATTCTTGGACTAAGAGATCGGCAGCGGCTTTCGAAGCACCAAACAAGCTATGCGTCGATGTATCGATGCTCATCGATTCGTCAATCCCATCTGAAAAAAAACGATGATTTGTAGAGATTTCCCAACGAGTTTCGGATTCGATGAGAGGCAACTGATTGGGAGTATCGCCATAGACTTTATTGGTGCTGGTAAAAATGAAAACGGCGTCAGGCGAATGTTTCCGGGTCATTTCCAGAAGATTCAATGTTCCTACCGCATTCACAGAAAAGTCTGTGAATGGTTCCTTTGCAGCCCAATCATGGGATGGCTGGGCTGCACAGTGAATGACAAGCTGAACGTTCTTTTCATAATAGGCGAATATTTTTTCAATTTGTTCGAGGGATCGAATATCGGTATTATGATGCGTGTAATTTTTAATTTTTGATTCTAAACGCTTTTTATTCCAATCTGTACACGCATCTTCGCCAAAAAAATAACGCCTAAAATTATTATCGATCCCGATGATCTCGAATCCTTTGCTTGCAAAGAAGAAAGCAGCCTCGGACCCGATGAGACCGCAAGAGCCTGTAATAATAGCGACTGGCATATGAATCGATTTATGTTTGAGCCCAAAGGATTCTGTCCATCACGTTTTTCACGATGTTTTCGCTATGAAAACGCAGCGATTGAGGGCTTTGTAAAAAACATTCGCCAGCATTCAGATATGACTGATAGGAATTTTGGTCGACGGATTTCATAAAAGCATGAAGGTGTTGATAAGAATGGAATTTTCTGAAATCAATGAAACTTTCTCTAGGAACGTAATCTTCAATATTAGTTGCCCCAAAATAGATCGGCACGCACCCCCCAGCGAAAGCTTCTATGATTTTTTCTGAAATGTATCCGCGTTGATGCGTCATATTTTCGAAGCAAATGGTAAATTTATGATTTTTAAGCACATCAAATTTTGCATCATCTCTCGCCTCCCCTCGCCACGATGAAATTCCTGCCCAACCCGCACCATATAAGTTGAACTCGCCCGTCTTGCTAAAAAAGGCAATCGCCTTTTTTCGTTCAGAATATAGTTCACCAGGATGGTGGTACATTTTATTGTTATTAATTAAACAGCAGTACTTCTTGGTAGAAAAGTCTGCTACGTTTTCAATCCTTTTCAATCGGCTTGTCATTAAATATATTTTAAAATATGTCTTATTGTCGACTAAGTTATCAATTAATGTAAAAATGGTTCCAAACTGTTTTTGTAAATTGGGGTGATAGTAGCTTGGGGCTACAACTGGCGGTTCAAAGGTTAATAGAATACATTTCTTGGGAGGATGTTGAGCGAGACTGTTCAATAAAGGTTGATTTAAATCCCATGAAATAATTGCTGCAACATCTTTTAAGCCAAATGTATCGGAAACAAATTTTACGTTAAAACCGGCTTTTTCAATTTCTTCACGCAATTGATAATCGAAACTTTTTCCATACTTAGGTGAATAATTATAAAAACCGTCAACGCCGTAGCCAGGCATAAATATAATGTATACTGTTTTTTTATTCATCTAAGATTCCTAGAAGTACTTGTTTATATAGAGCTCGATTTATCTCTGCCTGACTATAAAAATTACGAATTTTTTCCTCCTCCCAAGGCTCGTGAAAATTTTCATTCATTCCTATAACAAGAAGTTCGAAGTTGAGCGATGGATATTTATTTTTAAATAAATCTCTTAATTTAATTGCACCTTCTTGTGAGACATCCGAGACACGGATAAAAAACACTTTGAAGATCAAACGTTGGATAACAATGGCTTCCAAGAGGATCAAATATTAAATACGATGCAGGCATATTACAAAGCTTTAGGTGTTGATTCATAATAATAACAAAAGTAGTAATTATTAAAAGTAAGAGCCCTATTTTATGTTGTAAACAGGCCTAAAAAATCTAGAGAAAAAAAATGAAAGAAAAATCAAAAATTTTGCGACACTTAAAAAGCGTTGGGATTAAAAATGAAAAAATTCAAATCAAGGGGGTCGATTTTATTTATTTGATAAATTTAGATAAAAGACAAGACAGGTTGATAAGAATACTAAATCAATTTTCGCGATATGGCATTTTCCCTCATCGTTTTCCAGCGATTTATGGTTGGGATCTGTCTCAAGAAACATTCAATGATATTGGACTGAAAGTTCTACCTTCGACTTCATTTGACCGCCCTGTTCATTTTTCTCCCGTCCCTGGTGGAGCTGTACCTAAGTTGATCACTCTATCATGCATTGGTAAAACTTGTGTTCATCATACAATGGCCGCAGGCGCTTTGGGGGTATATTTAAGTCATCTATCGATTCTAATGGATGCTTATCAATCGCAATATAGAACAATTTGGGTTCTCGAAGATGATGTCACGGTTAAGAATGACCCACACAATTTGACTGAGAGTATCGACAAGCTGGATGAACTAGTCGGTCCCGACGTTTGGGACATTCTCTATACAGATAATGACGACTGTTTTACTTCATCGAATGTGTTGGCACATATGGGCGGAGGAAGTTGGGGCCGGCCGGGCATACCAATGACTCAAGCGCTTTTGGAAAATAAGCGTGTCGGGAAAGATTTTATTAAAAATGGCGGCCGATGCCAAGCCCATTCCATGATTATCCGTCAAAATGGTATCAGAAAAATTTTAGATTTTATTATTCCAAACGGAATATTTAGGCCTTATGACACCGAACTTCCTTATATTCCGGACATTACATTTTATAATTCATTGAACGATATTGTTCATGGAAGAGATCGAACATTTTCAGATACGTTTTATCGGCTCTCTTAATAATTGGATAAATTTCGAACGATTTTTTCGACGATCCGTTTTGCGATGTATTCGGCCGAAAAACATTGAATTTTAGGAGATTCCAGAAACTTACGCGCGGCGGCCTTATATGAATCATAAGTTGTCTGGTCCATATTTTTCATGAAAGAATAGAGGCTTTGATACGAGCTAAAATCACGAATATCTAGGTAGCAGTCTTTCGGAATATAATTCGACGTATTGTCCGGACCCAGATAGATCGGTATGCATCCGCAAGTAAATGCATCCACCAGCCGTTCCGTGATATATCCGTCAGGCCCTGAGTTTTCGTAGCAAATGTTAAATCGATAATTTTGTAATACATTCCATTTATCGTTATTTCCTGCTTCACCTTTCCAAGAGGACATCCCTTGCCAGCCAAATCCATATAAGTCTAATTCACCGGTTTTTGTAAAGAAAGTAGCCACTTTTCGCCGCTGAGAATAGAATTCTTCACGACGGTTTATGGTCTTATTGCCAGCGACTATCACACATAATTTTCTTTGTGAAAATTCAGGGAGGCTGTCCGGCACTTTCAGATGCGAACGCGAAGGAGTGTGTAGTTTAAAATACGTTTCATTGTCAACGAGATCGTCAGTAGAAGTGTAAATTGTTCCAAAGTACTGTTTTATTGCCGGATGATAGTAATGAGGAGTAATCATCGGAGGTTCAAACGTTAATAAAACACAATTTTTGGTTGGGTGTTTTATAATGTTATTTAAAATTGCATCGTTGATTTCCCATGAAATAATGGCAGCAGCATCTTCGAGATCCGATGCATCCGAAGAAAATTCTAAATTAAAACCGGCTTTTTCGATTTCTTCACGGAGTATATGATCAAAAGATCTCGGCTGTCCTGGGGCAAGCGTGTAAAAAATTTCGCGCGCATCATAATTTGCCATGAAAACAATATAAATATTATGAGGTGTCATAAAAAGCCGCCTTAAATCATACTATTTTATTAGTTGTTCAGAAAATTTAAAACAAGGTCTATAAAGAAAATAAAAAATTAGTTCTTTAGCTTCCTTGTTGCTGAGGGGGTAGCATTTTGGTCTACGTAGGTCAATGCCAGTTTATTTCGAATAACACAATTCTTTTAAGGTTAGATAATAATTACATATTATAGGTCGATAGTATGAGTCATTTTTCTTTGTCTAATAATCATGGTGGCGGAAGAACAATCTTTGTCTGTTTTCCCGATGAAGGGGATGATTTGTTTTTTGTTCCGACTTGTCGTAGAGATGATTTGGCAAAACCATATATCGGAATTAGAAAAGCGATTGAAAAAGCAGGTTTTAAATTTAAAACTACAACCGATGGCTCAGGACTTTCAGATGTAGCAGCAATTCTTTCTATAACTCATATAAGCACCCCGTTTTTACAAAACATACTTAAACATTCAAACAGCAAATGTTTTTTAGTTATTCAAGAGCCGCCAGTATTTAGGCCTGAGGTTTATAATCCGCATTTGAAACGCTTCTTTAGAACGATGTTTACTATGTTTGATAATCTTGTAGATAATCGGACGTATTTTAAATTCTATCATTTTCAGGCGCGAGATAAAATGGTAGAAAACATTCCAGGGTTTGCAGATAAAAAATTTAGCGTAATGTTACAAAGTCATTTAAAATCTCCATATCCAAACGAATTATATTCTGAGCGAGATAAAGTTGCTCAATTTTTTGCCAATAGCGATGAATTTGATTTATATGGCCGTTTATGGGAAGGAACTCCCAATTGGAGGGGGTATTTTAATGAAGATAAAATTACATTAATAAAGGATTATAAATTTTGTTTTTGTTTTGAAAACATGAAGAATCAAGTCGGATATATTACGGAACGGATTTTTGAAGTCATGTTTTCTGGCTCAGTTCCGATCTATTGGGGGGCAGACAATATCACTGATTATGTTCCGAAAGATTGTTTCATCGATCGACGGGACTTTTCTTCTTATGATGATCTCTATCGATTTCTCAATTCGATCGATCAGACGAGATACGAAGCTTATTTGACGGCAATTCAAAACTATCTGCACAGCCCTCAATTTGAGCCGTTTTCGTCTCCCGATCGCTTTGGAAAGCACATTGTAGACACCATGGTTTCTATTCTTCAGCATCAGGCTCATTTCTAACCAACTTGGCAAATTTGAGGCTCCGGTTAATAGATGCCCCAAGAATCGTTTGGGCTTCTTCGTATGATTCGGTTGTGCCGATATCAATAAAAATGCCTCGATGAGGATACGCGAAGATCTTTTGCTCGAGGAATCGAGGAAATATATCTTTTTCGAGCGAGCATTTCTTGGTCTCGCATGATGCGATCAGTTGTTTTTCCATGAGATAGGTTCCGGTATTGATCCATCCCCGATCGGCGAATTTTGATTTTTCTCTAAATTGCAGGATACGATGATTGGCATCGAATTCGATCGATCCATATCGGCTTGTGTCATTGGCTTCCATCGTTGTGATGGAGAGATCGGATTGATGGTTTTTGTGGAATGAATAGAAATCATCGATGCTTGCATCGCAAAAACTGTCGCCGTTTAGAACGAGAAGCGTTTCTTTTTCTGTTTTTGTCAAAGCCAGTAGAAGGGCGCCTCCTGTTCCTTGCGGGCTGGTTTCGATGGAACATTCAATGTTCCAGGGAAAGTGTTTTTGGGAAATCCAAGTTTGAATCGCTTCGGCCTGATGTCCGAGAGCCAGAATAACTTTGGAGACATGTCGGCTATTCGATAACTGAGATAGAAGGTAGTGAAGAAAAGGAAATCCACGGATCGGCGCGAGGGCTTTGGGCGTATCTGGGACTCTTTGAGACAGCCGTGTTCCCAATCCTCCTGCGAGAATAATTGCGTCGAGCATTTAATCCTTCATGTAGATAATCGTTGAACCTTGAGATTCCATAAAAAAATGAACCTCAAGAAGGTTTTTGAGTGTATTGCGCACTGCCTCTATCGAGTCTTTGGGAACCATGAAGATCAAAAATCCCCCGCCTCCGGCGCCGCACAGCTTGCCTCCATAGGCTCCGGAGGAAAGAGCGGCATCATAATATTGATCGATGACCGGGTTGGAGATTTTGCTGGATAGCTTTTTTTTCATGTTCCAGCCTTCATCTAGCAATCGGCCGAGCAGCCGTAGCATTTCGCCGTCAGAAGATTGGGAAATAATATCTTCGGCTTCGAAGACCATCTCATATATTCGTGTCAAATAAGTGTCGTTTTCCAGCTTTTTGGTAGTTTCCAATTGCTCCTCTAAGACTTCATTGGCAAAACGGGTTTGTCCGGTATAAAACATGAGCAATTGGTTGTCGAGAATGGTTTTTTTCGACCGTGAGATAATGATCGACCGGGCATTCATTCTGGAAGCATCGAATTGGAAGACGTTAAATCCGCCAAATGCGGCATGGAACTGATCTTGTGATCCCACTCTTTCCTGGATCACGTTCTGTTCGATATAGCAGGCTTCTTCCGCCAGCCTTTGTTGGGATATTTTGATCCCCTGCATGGCATATAGGGAGTTTAAGAACCCGACCGTGAAGGCGGAGGAAGAGCCCAGTCCTGTTTTCGCCGGCAGATCGGCGATGATGTGAATATCCATGGGAAGATCGATGTTTTTATATTTTAAACAGGCTTTGATGCTTGGATGCTGAATCTCATCGACGGAGTTCACCAGCTCGATTTTTGAATAGCTGATCCGGATCTTGTGGTCGAAAAACGGGCTGATCGGGCTGAGACCGACATAGATATATTTGTCGATCGTCATTCCTAGCGTGGCCCCTTGCCTGCGTAAATAATAGTCCGGATAATCAGTACTCCCTCCGAAAAGACTGATGCGTAATGGGGTTTGAGAGATAGTTCGTTGCATAATCTTTTAGTCCCCAAAGAAATGTTACAAAAGTTTGCTTATTTATTATCTATTTCGTATTTGAAAAGATTTTTATATTCTTTGCGCACGATTTGAATGATGTTTTCTTTGTCTACAATCGTCACCTCTTTTCCTTTTTCAGCTATTTTCTTTGCTACGACGAGTTTTTGAGAATGTTCGATAATGGGCACCGGGCAATGAGGTTTGTAGCAAACATCCCGGAAAACGTATCGATCGAGATTTTGTTGGATGAGCTTGTTGGCCATGAATTCGGCATGCGATTCGTTAGTCAGATCGGTCGAGCGGAAGAAGAGAGGATTGATGCCGACCAGAGTGGCATAATTGCCTAAAGCGCGGTTATCTCTTGGAAAGCAAGGACCGCCGAAGCCGTATCCCGCTTTGAAATTTTTCGAACCGATTCTTTGGTCTTGGCCGATGGCTTTCAGAATTTCATCTTTATTAGCGCCCGGCGTTTCGTCCGCGATGTCGCCGATCAGATTCGCAAAGGCGATTTTGGCTGTGATGTAGCAGTTCACCGCTAATTTGGTGATTTCTGCGCTGGATATCGACAAGCGCGCGATTTTAGGCGTGTTCCTGCAGAATTTTTGATAGATGACTTGCAGACGATCCCCCGCCGCCTTCGATCCTTCGCCAATCAGAACCACGTCCGGGTTGAGGAGTCCTTTGATGATATCTCCTTGAGCGATGAATTCCGGGTTGTAGCTGATCGATGTGTTTTTGCAATCTTTGATCAAAGAACGGGCGGTGTTTGGTATGTATCCCGGAAACACCGTTGAACAGATGACAAGATGTTTATTTGAAACAGCATGAGAGTTAATCGTGCACAGAAGTTCTGATACAATCGAATGGTCATAGGATTGAACTTCTTGTATTGTATTGGTCGGAACAAAGATGAAGCAGGTTTCGGAAAAGTCCAGACCCTCTTTTAAAGAGGTCGTTGTTTTCAGATTTTGACTGTTTTTCAGAAATTCAGTGACGCTGGGCTCATTAGATATGAACGTCTTCGCGTTGATTTTGGAAACATAATCGGAAGAAAGATCGACTCCTAAAACGTGATAGCCGGCTTTTTCCAGACATAGTGCAAAACAGATGCCAAGGCGTCCAATGCCAATAACGGTAAGATGATTAGGATTATCTTTCATATGAACATTTTGTGTGGATTCAATTAAGAAATCTCATGGAATTTTTTTTACATTGAATTGCTGTTTGATTTGCTCAGCGATCCAGGGATAGAGTTTACGCAATCCCACTTCCAATTCTTGGGAGGGCTGCCAATTCAATTCCTTTAAGATTAATGTGTTGTCTGAAGTTCTTCCGCGAACGCCTCTTGGGCCGGGAACTTGCTGCAACTCGATTTGCTTGCCCGAGATCCGCGCGATGAGAAGAGCCAAGTTATTGATTGTGATCGTTTTGTCAGAACCCAGATTTAAAATCGGAAGAGTTTTGTTTGCGAGCATGATTCTTCGCAGCCCTTCTATGCATTCATCGATATCGAGGAAGGAGCGAGTTTGATCCCCTTTTCCCCAAAGTTGGATTGATCCACCCTCGGGAGCTTCAGCGATCTTGCGGCATAATGCGGCGGGTGCCTTTTCTCGTCCTCCCCGCCACGGCCCCATCGGCCCAAACACGTTGTGCAGTCGAACGATACGAATATCCATGTTGTAATCTTTTATATAAGATAGATAAAGCTGCTCGCCAAAGAGAGTTTCCCATCCATGCGCTGTGTCAGGATCTGCAGGATAAGCGGATGTTTCCGAGCATTGCGGATGAGCAGGATCCATTTGATTGCGCAGCGGATATATACATGCAGATGAAGTATACAGGATCTTTTTGACCCTCCTTTTGCGGCATTCATCGAGGACGCATAAATTGATCATGGCAGAATCGTGCAAAATTTCAGCGCTATGGTCTTGCGAGATAAAACCGATTCCACCCATATTCGCTGCTAATTGGCAAACTTCGTCGAAACAGGCAGTCAGTGATTTTTCCTTCAATGAAACGGCTCGTTTGGCTTTGTCGGGATATCGAAGATCGGCGATGATGAATTCATCGGCTAGTGTGGTTCCAAATTCGGGATATCTAATGTCAACCCCGCGTACCCAATAGCCTTCCTCTTTGTAGCGTTTCACTAGGTGATAACCAATAAATCCGCCCGCTCCGCAAACCAAAGCTGTTTTTTGGATCATATTTAGAACTCAGATGAAAACAATATAATTTAGATTTTGCGAAATTATAAAAAAATTATCAACCATATTTGTTTGTCTACTGCAAAAGGGAGGCTCAAATTAAAGTTTTATCTGACGTGGCGGTTTGGTGTTGTTTTAAAATAAAAATTAATAAATATTAAAAAATAAAAAGCCCGCATCAATGGAAGAATTAGAAATTCAAGAAGTTAAAGCATATTGGGACCGACAACCTTGCAATATAAGACATAGCAACAAAGCTATCGGTTCTAAAGAATATTTTGATGAAGTTATAAAATTATTATCTGCGTTTGATGTCTATTCATGTCAAAAGCGACATATTTTTTGTTATAAACTAAAAAAATACAAACGGTTTTTTTATCAAAAGAAATTTCCGTGGAATTTTTTACCAAGTTATTTGTTAGAAAGATTTTTGGGATGGCATTATTTAATAAAAGCAAGATATAAGCTGAGATGATTGAATTAATTATTATTTGTTATCACCCGTCGTGGTAAAGAAATATTTGAGTTTTTATGATGCCATCTAGTTTATTTTTTCCAAATAAATATTTTATTGAATTGGGCTGTTTTGATGGAGAGGGCGTTCAAAGAGCTCTCGATGAAAAATGTTTCGAACGGATTTATGCTATTGAGCCTATTCATCGATTTTATAATCGTTGTTGCGATCGTTTTACTCATCATTCCTGCGTAATGATTCTGGAAGGAGAACCCTTGAATGTCTTACCCGGGCTTTTGAATAAAATCGAGGCTCCGGCCACTTTTTGGCTGGATGGGCATTATTCAGCTATAGCGAATATCGAGAATAAGGCCCAAATTCCGATCATCAAAGAGCTTGATGCGATCCAACATCATAATATTAAAACCCATACGATTCTAGTCGATCATGTGCGGCTATTCGGCTCTGTTGATTTTGATTACATTGCATTAGAAGACATCTTACAGAAGATTCAAATGATCAATCCACAATATAAAATATCGTATCTGGATGGATATCTGCATAATGATGTCTTACTGGTCCAAATTCCTAAATAAAACCGACTTAAAAATAAGGGTTTCATTATGAAAGAACGTGTTTTAATCACCGGCGGAGCAGGTTATATCGGTTCAGTGCTTTGTCAACTTCTTTTGGCACAGGGATTTGCTGTGACTGCTCTCGACAATCTCTATTTCAAGCAAACATCGCTAATGTCTTGTTTTTCTAATCGATCATTTCGGTTTATTCATGGAGATGTTTGTAATGAACCATTGATCAAGGAGGAGATTAAAAAAGCAGACATTATCATACCTTTGGCCGCGATCGTTGGAGCGCCGGCTTGTGATCGGGAACCGTTTCTTGCCACCGCTGTCAATCGCGATGCGATTCTATCGATCCTGAAACATACCTCTCCATCACAAAAGATTCTTTATCCGAATACCAATAGCGGTTATGGCGTTCAGAAGTCAGGCTACTGTACCGAAAGCACGCCTCTCAACCCTGTTTCGCATTATGGCAAATTGAAAGTTGAAAGTGAGGAGCTTCTATTAGAGTCCGGCCGGGCAGTTTCATTTCGCTTGGCTACTGTTTTCGGTGTTTCGCCTCGAATGCGTATCGATTTGCTGGTCAATGATTTTACATATCGAGCTTGCAAAGATCATTTCATCGTTTTGTTTGAAGAAGACTTTAAGCGAAATTATATTCATGTAAGCGATGTTGCCGGCGCATTTCACTTTGGTATTGAGCACTTTGATCAAATGAAGGGGCAAGCATATAATGTCGGGTTGTCGAGCGCGAATTTAAATAAAAGAGAGCTATGCGAAAAGATTAAATCTTTTGTTCCAAATTTTTATATCCACTCGGCTCGCGTGGGAGAAGATCCGGACAAACGTGATTATTTCGTTAGCAATGAAAAACTGGAAAAGTTGGGCTGGGAGCCTCTCGTTTCGTTGGAACAGGGAATTCAAGAGATCATCGTTGCTTTTCCAATGATTCGGCAGAATGCCTTTAAGAATGCTTGATTTCTTTGCTTCCCAACAGCTGGGTGATGATTCTTTCATCGAATTTTCCGTCATGATCTACGCTATGTACATGTGGGAATAATCGGCCGCTCCAGGGGTTTTGTTCCAGGAACCCCTGTCGAACGAGAACGGGCCCTTTTGAATAAAAATGCGCGCTTAGGCTAAACGTGCTTTTGGCCATGTAAAGGATATCAGCTGTTATGAAGTGATGGAGTGTGTTTGTGGGCCTTTCATTGATATGCGCCTCGATACGATGATTTTTCAGATCGCACAAATAATCGGCGAAATGGTCATACTCTGCACTGGCGGATGCGCTTTGCGCATGCCCATAAAAATGAAAACAAGCAGCATGTCCATTTAATTTTTGGCTAATTTCTTTGATCATCGAACAAAAGAACTGGTCGATGGCGCTGCCCAGTGTAAAAAGCAGCCGTTCCGGAGTATTGCATGCTTCGTCATCGGGCGGAGAACAATACCGGCGCGTATGAATCGCTATATTGATTTCATCTTTACGAAAGTAAGTCGGCGGCACTTGAGAAGATTTGCGATAATGTTCTATTAACTCATCCCGTATATCCAGGATGAGAGAGGGATCATGATCAAAGCTTCTGGATAGGAGCCAAAGATCTCCAAAGGTTCCAAAAATGCGAACGACCCGATTCTTTTGAAGCGGCTGAGACAGGATTTTTTTGATTTCATCGATGTTAGCGGGGGCATTGATATATTCTGCATCGGACCCATCGATCGAATTTTCAAGATTTATCCAAGGGAGCACATTGACTGTATGCTCGCCTCCCAGTTCGCCTGGGGGCTCTGCCGGATAGCATTCGGCCTTGGTGTTGTTGATATATCGCACTTGGCCATACATGGAGATCGTGTGGTCTGCAGGCAATAAGCAGTTCGTTACGTAGTTGTTGATTTCTTTGTCCCCTGCTTCATCGTATCCATATTGGAGAGTCGTGGAATAGAGCAGGTTCTTCCAAGGAGTATGGGTGTAATAGCATCCAAAACGCCTAGCTAAGGCATAGGCTGTGATGAGGAACATAAAATTGTTTCCAAAACCAGTCACTTCACAAGAATTGGTTGTTAAGCAGTTTACGGGGGTCTTCATATTCAATCACTTATAATTTGTCGACAGTTTGGTGAGAAAAATGCGGCATGCAATTCTCATAAGTTGCTCATCAGCAGACCAATTAAATTATATACCTCTAAAACTACTGAATAGTAAAAAACAATCAACGAAAATTGGCAAAACAATTATAGATTGGTTTTGGAATTTTTATTTTTTTGAGTTATGTTAAGCTTAAATCGAGTAATTGATGTTGTAAAAAAAGATTTATTTTATGAAAGAACCGGAAATACTAGAAATTAAAAGGTTTTGGGATTGTCAGCCGTGCAACATAAAACATAGCAACAAAGAATTCGGTACTAAAGAATATTTTGATGAAGTGGAACGGCGTAGATATTTTGTAGAATCGCATATCCCTGATTTTGCTGAATTTTCTAAATGGAAAGGTCGAGAGGTTCTTGAAATCGGCTGCGGGATTGGGTCGGATTCGATCAATTTTGCACGGGCTGGTGCAAAACTCACGATTTTAGAACTTTCTGAAAGAAGTCTTGAGATAACTAAAACAAGGTTTCGGGTTTTCGGTCTCACTGCCCGGTTCATTCAGGGTAACGCGGAATATTTATCGCAATATTTTCCAAATCAGCGATTTGATTTGGTTTATTCATTCGGTGTGATCCATCACACGCCTTATCCTTCCTTAGTTATTCAAGAAATTGAAAAGATAATTCAACCTGGCGGGGAGTTCCGTCTGATGCTGTATTCAAAATATAGCACAAAAAATTTGATGATTCATTTGGGCTTGGCTCAACCCGAAGCGCAAGCTGGATGTCCGCTTGCATTAACATTCACAAAATCAGAAATTTACGACCTTTTATCAGCCTTTGATGTTTATTCATGTAAAAAACGTCATATTTTTCCTTATAAAATAAGTGAATATAAGAAATTTATTTATAAGAAGCGATTTCCATGGAATGTTCTGCCACCCTCTTTATTTGAAAGGTTTTTAGGGTGGCACTATTTAATAAAAGCTAGATATTAGTGGTTTTTATCTATGAAAGAACGTGTTTTGATTACCGGTGCTGCTGGGTATTTAGGATCGGTGCTTTGTCCTTACCTTTTGGCAAATGGATTTTCTGTTATTGCCCTTGACAATCTCAATTTCAAGCAAACTTCTCTAATGCCTTGTTTTTCTGATAGATCGTTTCGATTTGTCCTCGGGGATGTTTGCAATGAAACACTGATTCAGGAGGAAGTAAAAAATGCCGATATTATTATTCCTCTGGCAGCGATTGTCGGTACGCCGGCCTGCGAGAGAGACTCTTTTCTGGCAACCGCCATCAATCGCGATGCCATTGCTTTGATCCAGAAACATACTACCTCATCGCAAAAGATCCTCTTTCCGAATACCAATAGTAGCTATGGTGTCCAGAAAACGGGTTGTTGTACGGAAAGCCTGCCTCTTAACCCGCTTTCGCATTATGGAAAATTAAAAGTCGAAAGCGAAACGCGCCTTTTAGAATCGGGCCGAGCGATTTCATTTCGCTTAGCCACTGTTTTCGGCATTTCGCCGCGGATGCGTATCGATTCGCTTGTCAATGATTTTACTTTTCGAGCTTGCAACGATCGTTTCATCGTACTATTCGAAGAGGGCTTCAAGCGAAGTTTTGTTCATATTCGCGATGTAGCCAGAGCATTTCACTTTGGCATCGAACACTTTGATCAGATGAAAGGGCAGGCATATAACGTTGGGCTCTCCAGTGCAAATTTGAATAAAAGAGAGCTATGCGAAAAGATTAAAACCTATGTACCTGATTTTTATATTCACGCAAGCCGCATAGGATCAGATCCCGATCAGCGTGATTATTTCGTCAGCAATGAAAAGCTGGAGAAGACTGGATGGAAGCCTTGCGTTTCTCTGGAAGAGGGCATTCAGGAGATCATTGCTGCTTTTCCGATGATTCGTCAAATATTAAAAAATGTCTGATGATCATCGATTTTTATAATATTTTATAAATTCGAGGGTGTTGGATGAAAATAGTGGAAAGGAAAACATGTCGTGCTTCAAATGGTCAATTAATCGATGTCCTGCGTTTAGATCAGATTCCCGTTTCCTGCTTTCCCAAATCAGGAGAACGCCCTCCAGGGCATTTTCCTGTAGTGCTTTCGTTGAATAAAGAGTCGGGTCTTCTCCAGCTTAGACATACTGTTAACTCCGATGATATGTATACAGAATACTGGTATCTGTCCGGGGTCAACCAGTCCATGAAAGACGCTTTAAAATCGATCGTTGATCAGGCGCTTTTAAGAAAACCTCTTGAAAAAGGAGATATCGTTGTAGATATCGCTTCGAATGACGGAACGCTTCTCAGTGCCTATCCTGATTTTTTGTTTCGTATAGGAATTGATCCGGCAAAAAATATTAAGCCAAAGAATTGCGATCTTCACATCAATACCTATTTCTCTGAAAAAGCGTATACAGAAAAAATGGGCGATAAGAAGGCTGATATTGTGACCAGCATCGCTATGTTTTACGATCTTGAAGATCCTGTTCAGTTTGCTCAAGATGTCCATAAAATTTTAAAACCTGACGGGATATGGATTATTGAATTGAGTTATCTTCCTTTCATGCTGGAAAGAAACTCTTTCGATACAATTTGTTCTGAACACCTTGAATATTACAGCCTTCAATCTTTGGAATATATTTTAAAAAGAACCGGCTTCGAAGTGGAAGATGTCGAATGCAATGATGTAAATGGCGGAAGCTTTAGGCTATACATTAAAAAATCTGGAATGGCTCGGCCGACTCTCAATGTGATAGAAATGAGAACAATGGAAAGTGAGCTCCATTTAAACGAGGCCAAAATTTACGAGATATTTGCTGCCAATGTAGAAAATAACAAACGCGATATGATTTCGTTTTTGAAGACCCAAAAAAAGTTGGGAAAAAAAGTCATTGGATATGGTGCATCAACGAAAGGCAATACGATTATGGCTTATTATGGAATCGGGATTGACCTGGTTCCTTTCGTAGCGGATCGAAATCCAATGAAATATGGACGAACCACGGTGACTGGGATTCCGATTATCTCTGAACAGGAAGCGCGAGATATGAATCCCGACTATTTTCTTGCATTTCCCTATCACTTCATGAGCGAATTTTTGACGAGAGAAGCAGAGTTCCTTCAAAAGGGAGGAAAGTTTGTGTCGCCGATCCCCTCTTTGAAAATTTACCCTTAGAATGTTCAGGCGATGAATATATGCGGAGGTTTCCAGGAAGGGGCGGGGGTTTGTCCTAAGGCGATGTAATTCCCGATTAATGCTTGTTGGGTAGTGTTTAGACAACGCCAGCAATCGACGATGGTTTTGGTTTGAGCCAGCGACCAATCGAGCTGGCTCAATTCTTTCAGCGGTTGGATCAGAATTGTCATGGCCGCTTCTTTGATACATTCGTTGCCCGATGCAGCCATACGCATTCCCGCTATTTTTGGGCTAGCCAGAGGATCCCAGGCGATGACTTGATAGCGTTCATTGATCAGCGATTGGATCAAATCCAGCGACCATGCCTCTTCAGTGAATTCAGTGCCTGACTTATATGCCAGACCAATGATTCCGATGACACTTTCCGAAGGAGCCCTCTCGGCGATTTTTCGAAACAGATATTTGCCATGCTCTTGATTGAACTGATCGATCGATCGAGGGATTTTGGCAGAAAATCCGATCGACTCCAGCAAAAGAGCGAAAGCTTTGTTGTCTCTGGGCCAACAAGGTCCGCCGAATGGGACCGCACCTTTAAAAAAGCGCGTTCCGATGTGATGTCCCATCGCTTCGGTGATGGGGTCGACTTGCGCATTGATCTCAGTGCAGGCTGCCATTAGCTGATTGGCAAATGAGACTCGCATCGTATCGTATGCATTGGAGGCGAGCTTGGTGATTTCTGCTGAGATCAGGCTCATCCTCGAGACAGGCGTTCCCGGTGCAACGACAGGCAGTAAAGCATCGAGGCATAAATCCCCTGCCTCCGTGTTTGCCTCGCCGATCAGGACATATTCTGTTCGCTCGATCCCTTGAACGATGCTGCCCAGGGCAATGAATGATGGGTTATAGCAATAGCCCAGCCCATGGCCGATTTTGCGTCCCGAAGCCTGTTCTAGATGCGGGATAATCCATCCTTCGCTGGAACCCGGGAAAATCGTGCTCATCACTGATACGACATGTCCTCCATTCTTGGTTTTGATCGCCTGGCCAATCTTTTCGCAGGCGGACAAAATAAATCGGAGAGAAAAGCCGCCCATTGTGTTGCTGGGGGTCGGTACGATGATGATACTGAGATCGGTGGAATGGACAGCCATCTCTACGGATGTCGTAGCGAAAAACCGATCTTTGCCAGCCCGTAACCGATCCATGACTCCTGGTTCATTTGTCGATATCGAGCCGTCATTGATCGCAGCCACACGAGCTGTATCGATGTCAACGCCCAACACCCGGTGTCCCGCTGCGGCCAAACAACTGGCTAGCGTCAGCCCCACTTTTCCGAGACCGAATACTGAAATAGCGTACATAATGGAATTCTTATAGCAGATCTTTATTTAGAGAGAGCCAGCTAACAATTTCCCTGACCCCTTCCTTGGGCTGTCTCGGGCAATAGTCGGGCAGAACTGTTTTCAGCTTGTCGTTGCAAAGCACTTTTGATTTGGCGCCGACATATCGGCTTGTATCGAACTCGATTTTCGAAAATGGATAGCCGACCTCTTCGCAGATGATCTGGGCAAACTCCCTGATCGAATGTTCCTGTCCTTCGCCGATATTGTAAGCCTTGTTTTTCTGTAGAGCGGCCAGCTGCCACATCACTTCGATGAAATCGTCGACATGGACCAGTTCTCTCTTTTGTTCCCCATCGCCCCATAAGACGACCTTTTCTCCGTAGTAATGGGCGCGCAAGATCTTCCGGATCAGATCGAAAATGAAATGCAGCTGTTTCCCGTCGTTGTGATAGCCCGTCACGCCGTATAGAGTGGATGGAATCACCATGAGATAATCCATCCCAAACTGTTTTTGGAAGGTCATGAGGCCGCAAAGAAGCATTCTTTTGGTCATTCCGTAGGCTAGCAGGCTCTCGATGGGAACTCCGGATAGATAATACTTCTCTTCCAAGGGATACGTTGGATCGTAAGCGCAGCTGGTCCCAATGGCGATGAGCTTGGCCTGTTTTTGCTTCCTCTGCCACCAATCGAGCGTATTCGTATTGATCCTTTGATTGATCAGCCATTGCTCGCCGGCGTGAGTGAGACAAAAATCGCCCGCCTGGGTCCAGACGGCTAAGTGATAAATCTGATCAAAACGCTCGTCATTAAACTGATCGAGAGATGATGGATCGAGCAGATCGCAATTTTTCGTCGAAGCTTCTACGACTCTATGGCCTTTTTTTTTCAAAAATGGGCAAAAAGTGCGGCCTAAAAAGCCGCTTGCACCGGTGACCAGAATATTCATTGACGTACCTGTTTTTCGATCCATGGATAGAGTTTGCGCATACCATCTTCCAGCTTTTTCGAGGGCTGCCAATTCAATTCTTTTTGGATTAATGTGTTGTTCGAATTTCTGCCTCGAACGCCTTCGGGACCGGCAATGTTTTTGAGAGTCAGTTTTTTACCGGAGATTCGAATGATCAAAAGCGCCAGATCGTTAATCGAGATCATTTCTTCGGAGCCTAAATTCAACGCAGGCAGTGGATGATCCGCCATCATGATCCTCCGGAGGCCATCTACGCATTCGTCGACATCGAGGAACGAACGGGTTTGGTCGCCCTTGCCCCAAATTTCGATCGTGCCGCCCTCCACCGCTTCGGCCACCTTGCGGCATAGAGCCGCCGGCGCTTTTTCTCGCCCGCCCTTCCAGGTGCATTCGGGACCATAGATGTTATGCAGGCGCACGACTTTGACGTTCATCTTGTATTCTTTACCATACGTCAGATAGAGCCGCTCACTGTATAGCTTTTCCCATCCGTATTCCGTATCGGGCGCCGCAGGATAGGCAGAATCTTCTGAGCATCGCGGATTATTGGGATCCAGTTGATTGCGCTCCGGATAAACACACGCCGACGATGTATACAGAACCTTTTTTGCTTTGGCCTGGCGGCAGGCTTCGGCCATCGAAAGGTTGATCAGGGCGGAATCATGCATGATTTCTGCATCATGGTTGGAGTTGATAAAACCGACGCCGCCCATATTGGCTGCCAATTGAGCCACTTCGTCAAATACCATGCCATTCAAAGATAATGCCTTTTTGGCCTGATCCGGATAACGCAGGTCAGCCAGAATGAACTCGTCGGCAGTCGATGGGCTGAACTCAGGCTTTTTAATGTCGACGCCGCGAACCCAGTAGCCTTCTTTTTTGTAGCGTTCGACCAAATGATATCCAATGAATCCGCCGGCTCCGCAAACAAGAGCAGTTTTTTGAGTCATATTAACTTCCTCGGTTATTAATTTATGTAGTTTGAATTCTAATAAACAGAAGTATTAAATCAACCGTTATTTACTGATTGAGTGGGAAAGTCAGGCATGTCAAAAGGGTAAGGCTCGCTGAAGTTAACGGGAATGAGTTTCCAGTCGGGAAAATAGACATCCTCATTATTAAACAGATTGTTTTGTTTCGCGGGAAAACGAGGATCGGGAACGGGATCGACGAATGATTGGGGGGCGACAATGATTTTGTTCGGATTTTGATTGAGATAAGCGGCCCACCATGAATACGACGAATTGGCAATGATGACATGTTTCATCATCGACATGAGGAAAAAATCTTCAATGCCGTCGTTGCCTTCGATAAAAATGCACTTCTCATGAAAGTTTTTCTTGCACCATCCCATGCGTTCGGAAAAAACGACAAATTGAGCATCCTCAGGGAATGAATCCATGGCATTTTGGAAGTAATCAAATCCCATGAATGGATGCAGCTTGATATCGTGCAGTTTTTTGTTGTGCGTTCGGACATGCACGGCGACGGTATTGGGAAGCTCAAGAAGATCCTGGTATTTGCGATGCAGCTTGTCCAGGATCTTTTCCGAAGGGGCGAAAGTGGTTAGCAATTGATCGCGATGGTGATGAAAGTGTTTCCAGGATTGGAAATAGCCGCACAAAACTAAATCCTTTTTAAAAGGAATTCGCAAAGGACTGTATGCATTCTTTTCGTTGAATCCGTTGATGAAAGGACGCGGCGGCATTGATGTATTGAGGCGATGGAAAATCCGGTCGCGGTTATAGGCAATGCGGTCTTCTTTTTTATGCAGCTCGGGAAACACGGCGATAGCTCCGTGGTCCCAGGCGAAAGCGAGCGTTGTTGCGATTTGAAATAGCTGATTGCCCATTTGACCGAATATTCGGCAAGTTACTAGCGGCGCGCTCATATTAAAAATATCTCCGGATCGTATCGGAATTCGAAAGTGTACCGCCCGATACGACGTTTGCTTTCAAGTTAAAAAAGCGAAGGCCAGGGACAAATGCAATTTCTACGTCGTAAGGCAGATAGATGCCGTGCTGAAATGCAAAATTCAGGATTTTTTCGATGCCGCTGCGGCGGATGATGAATGAGTGGGCCTGGCACCTTCCGCCGATGCGGTAAAAATCAGCTCCTGCGGGGCTGTACTCATAAAAAGGATCAAAGTTGATGTCGGGCATGTCGGGGCGCCAGACAGTTCCGGGCGTGAAGGGCTCAAAATGCGTGCCGTCGTCGGTATAGAGAATATCCCAGCCATCAGGGCCGACGAGCTGGTCCAGTTTTTCGATGTATTTTGACAGTTGATGAGGATCTGTTTGAACGGTCACGTCGTCTTCTAATACCCAAACCGTCTGAAAATGGGCATCATAGGCATTTTGTAGAACCGATAATTGGCTGATGTAGGTGCCGACGGCCCCATGTGACATACGCGGGTAGTAAATGGCGGAGCCGTAGCAAGCCTGATTGACTCGCATGGAACCGGATTGCCGGAGGAAGATTGACCCTTTCCACTCCATGCCCGGCTGTAGTTTGAAACCGACATCTTCATAAACGGCATTGAGCAAAGTCCATCCATAGATGGCCGGAAGGCGATTGGGGTCAATATTGAAGGGCTCGAGTTGGCCGAGCACCCGCTCGAGTTTTTCCGGCCTTTGATCCAGATTGATGAGAAAGACGCTATCGATGTTTTTGATGCGGCTGGTTTTGAGTGTCTGATTTTTGATCAAATACTTTTGAATGTTTTCTTTGTACGACATAGATTTATATCAACTAACTTATGGTTTTCATTTAGCTTGTTTGAAATTATCAAGTCAACTTATACAAAATAAAGCATACCGATCGAATCACACAGGCTATTCAATGAGAAGCGTTATTTTAGCCGGAGGCTTAGGAACGCGACTCGCAGAATTGACGGCTCATTTGCCAAAGCCAATGGTTGAAATCGGGGGAAAGCCGATCCTTTGGCATATCCTCAATATCTATTCCGCATTTGGCCATCGCGAGTTTGTCATTGCTCTCGGGTATAAGGCGGAGGTAGTGAAGAAGTACTTTTTGGACTTCATCTCGATCAATAGCAATTTGTCTCTCAACCTGGCTTCCGGTCAGACAAAGATTCTTAGTGGGAGGCAGCCGGATTGGGAGATTCATCTGGTCGATACAGGAATCGCGACGCAAACCGGCGGCCGTATCAAGCGCCTGCGCGATTGGGTAGAGAATGAAACATTCATGCTGACCTATGGTGACGGATTGTCGAATGTCGATATCACAGCATTGATTGCCTTTCATAAAAAACATGGAAAGCTCGCCACGATCACGGCGGTTCGCCCTTCCGCCCGTTTCGGCGGCCTGGTGCTGGATGGCAATCGGGTGATTCAATTCACGGAAAAAAACCAGGCCCAAGAAGGCTGGATCAATGGTGGTTTTTTTGTTCTGGAGCCGAAGGTATTGGATTATATCGACGGCGATTCAACGAGTTGGGAAAAAGAGCCTTTGGAAAGGCTGGCCGCTGATGGGCAGTTAATGGCCTATTTTCACGAGGGGTTCTGGCAGCCCATGGATACATTGCGAGAGCAGCAGCTTCTCGAATCGCTTTGGGCCACCGGCCAGGCTCCTTGGAGGGTGTAAGGGATCGTTCAAGAATAAAGTTTAGTGTTGTCGAGGAGAAAAACGGTTTAGATTTTGAGAATTTTTCCGCAGCTGAGAGTCTTGTTTCTCTCTGCAACGATCCCTAACGGTTACACGTCGAGATTAAAAGGAATGTGTGTATGATATTTAAAGAACAGAAATTAAAAGGTGTTTTCGTCATTGAACCGGAAAAAAAGGAAGACAATCGCGGCTTTTTTGCCCGAACATATTGCAGTGAAGAATTTCAAAAACGAGGTCTGGTTGATTGCGCGGTCCAGTGCAATCTGTCATATAGTAAAAAGGCGGGAACGCTGCGAGGAATGCATTATCAAGCGCCTCCCTTTGCAGAAGCCAAGCTGATCCGCTGCACGTATGGAGCCATTTTTGATGTGATGATCGATCTTCGGCCAGAATCACTGACCTATAAGAAATGGCTTGGCATCAAGGTGAATGCGGCTAACCGCCAGTTGCTCTATGTTCCTGAAGGATTCGCCCATGGTTTCCAAACTCTGACGGATCATACAGAGGTCTTTTACCAGGTATCCAGGCCATTTACGCCTGAAGCGGAACGAGGCATTCGTTGGAACGATCCGGCATTTGGCATCCAATGGCCTCTGGCTGTTTCAGTCATCTCCGGCAAAGATCAGGTTCATCCGTTATTTGTATGAACAGCACTCGCCCCATTCAGTTTTCCATTCCGGAAGAAAAAATAGTGACAGAGATTCCTTGTAAGGACTTTTCGTTTGCCCCACTGATTCCTAGCCAGTTGTCGACTTATATATACAACTCCGAAGGGTCCTATTATCGGGATTACCAGCGCTCCTACTATGCGGTTACTTGCCGCAAAGGAGGATGGGATTGCTTGCGGCATTATGAAATTCTGGCGAACGGCTGCATACCCTATTTTGTCAATCTCCCAAAATGTCCTCCAAAAACCCTGACATTTTTCCCGAAAGAGCTGGTTTTGGAAGGAATGAATATGGCCGGGATTTCTTATCCTGAAATCGATTTTCAGCAGTTCGACACATCTAAATACAAAAAGATTGTCGCTGAGTTGCTTGAGTTTACGCGCAAACATCTGACAACAAAGAAGATTGCGCAATATTTATTAGAAGAGCTTCAATACTCCAAATCAGGAACTATTCTTTATCTATCTGGAGAACTATACCCAAATTATTTACATAATCTTACACTGATTGGACTCAAGCAGTTGCTAGGTCCAAGGGTTGTTGATTTCCCTAAAGTAGAGCATCTATACAACAGCTATTCAAAACCAATCGATTCGCTCTACGGCAAGGGTTTTACCTATTCCAAAATCATCGACGATGAGCCTGTCGATCGCGAACAGATTGAAACGAGAATTCAGAAACGGGAGTTTGATCTGGTGATTTATGGCGATATCCATCGAGGGTCGCCATATTATTACTATGTTCGGAGATATTATCAGCCAGAGCAGATTGTCTTTTTATGCGGAAAGGATACCCATACCTGCCAGCCTTTGCCGAATCTGTTCATCAGGGAGTCTGACTCTTTTTAAGGACAGATACACAAAGTCCATTCCACCAGGATGCAACATGTCCATTGCAGGGAGTAAATAGCTGACACTCAAAGCAGGTGGTATAGTTGAGTTTTTTAAAGGCCGATCGCGTGCCATTTCTGACTTTTTCATCATTCCAGTCGTCAATGATCGCAATAAAAATGTCGTCGAAAATATCATTGAAATAACAAAAAGCCTGTTCCTGACTCGATTCGGAGTGATGGCCGCCATAGAAATATAAATTGATCCGAGAAGTAAAGATTTCAGGTTTGTTTATTTGAAAACAATCGCCCTCAAAAAATCTGAGGCGTTGATTCGGTGTAAAACGCTGTATGTTTTCAAAAAAAGCAGTTCTGGATCCGCTAAATTCACTCCAGTTATCGATGGCAATGGCTTCGATGTTATTATTAAATAGAGCAGAAATCAGAGTGGATCCCTGCCAGCACCCGATTTCTAAATATCGTGTGTTGGGCCGGGTACATAAATTGTTGAGAAAATGGCGGATGCGCGAACTGGACATTCCTTCAATGGAAAGAATCTCCGGCGTTAACTTCGAGCTCTCACTTTCTGCGACAGCTAAACAATATATGATGTGTCGTGTTAATTCTTTGTGCGTCAGGTGTTGCATACAATCTCATGAATTGAGGCGTTGAATGATCGTGATGCCGGCGTTGCTAAAATCCCGTTCATAAATTTTCCATTCAGGGTGTTGATCGAGATAGTCGATGACAGCTGGCCAAACCCCTCTTTTCGTTCGGTTGATATGATCGGGATATCTCGATTCATTTTCCATGTTAGGATTAGACTCGTTTTCATCGATGGTTCCCCATGGATAGCCGGTGTCATGTAAGAGAATGTATGATCGTACCGACGGTGCAAATGTTTCCAGTTCATAAGTTAAATGCCGGTAAGTGTGGTAGGAGTCGATGAGCAGGAAATCGACAGGGTCAAGGGTAATATCTAAATCGTTGGCTTGAATAAAATTAAAATCAATCTCCGCTTCTTGGGCCCATATTTTTGCTGCGTTTAGGCATTGTTCCGGAGGGGGAGAGATATCGATTCCTAAATATGAACGCGGCTTCTGAGAACTTTTCGATAGGCCGAAGAGAATACCAAAAGAGGAATGCATGTGAAGGACCCCGATTTCCGCCGCGGAGGCGCATTTTTGAGCCATTCTTTTCGCAGCCGGAACTAATTGGCGATACAGCGCGCTGTCTTGGCTGACATGTTGATATATTTCTTCTAAACTATTTATTGATATTGTCATAGGAGTTTAAATGTTAAGAGTTTTGCAACCAATTCTTGATCTGTGATAGCCGTGTAAATTTACCGCCCTCGAAGTCCTGCCGAGTCAGTTTGCGATCGACAAAGGAGCGGTGCAACTCTTTGAGAGCACTGTCTAGCGTATGTTCCAGCCGAAAGTCCGGCAGGATTTGCGACAGCTTGTCGAAGTTCACGCGGTAATTGCGCGGATCTCTACCCACTTCGCCCGTGAAAACGAGGCGCGCTTTTGGGAAAAGATGCGAGATCTTATGCGCCACTTGCCAAACCTGGTAATTTTCGCTGTTCGCACCGATATTGACCGCCTGGTTATGAATGAGATCCTGTTTTGCTTCCAAAAAAGCGATAAAAGCCCGGGCGATATCTTTCACGTGGATCAGCGGACGCCAGGGCGAGCCATCGCTCGTGATGCGGATCTCTCCGGTTGTGAATGCGTAGGCCATTAAGTTGTTGACCATTAAGTCTAGCCGCAGCATGGGCGACACCCCATAAGCCGTTGCATTGCGCAGATAGGCGGGAGAAAAAGAGCTGTCGGCCAGTTTGGCGATTTCTTCCTCGGTTTCGATTTTCGATCGGGCGTAAACCGATTGGGGACTCAGTCGGGCCGATTCATCGAGATCCAGGTCATCATTTTTACCATAGATCGAACAGCTGCTGGAAAATAGAAAGCGAGGCACGCCGGCTTTTTTCGCACATTTGGCCAGATGGATGGAAGCGTCGCGATTAATGCTAACAGTTAGTTTGGGATCGATCTCCCCCATCGGGTCATTCGACAGAGCCGCCAGGTGCATGACGCAGTCATGCCCTTCCAGGTGCGCCGTGGACAGTTCGCGGATGTCGCGGAAGAACTCTTTGTCGGGTTTGCCGAGGGGACCAAACTCGCTCCCTTTATATAGGTTAAGATCGCAGCCGGTGACTTGATGACCGATGTGTTTTAATAGCGAGACTAGATGGGACCCGATATATCCCCGATGACCCGTGACGAATACTTTCATGCGATTCTCCGATAAAAATGGGCCAAGGCATCCCAGGCCATTTCTTCGCTCCATTCCATCAAACGGGGCCGGTCGGTGTTGAATCGGATCAATGGCTCCGGAAAATCTGTCTGCGCTTGTAATTCAATCGGACAATCGATGGATAGACGCTCGCTCATCTCACGGGCCAGGCGGCGGGTGAATTCCCCTTGCGTTTCGACATAGCCGCTGGGCCGGCAAAACTCGATTCCAGGATTTGTGCCCATGGATTCGGCCCAGATGCAATAGTTTCGGGCCAATAGATCGACGTGAATATTGTCTCGAATATAGGCCGGGGTGTTCACCATTGGAATTTTTCCGTCTATCCATGACCGGATGAGATACGAAGTGAAGCGAAAATCTTCATAGGGGCCGAATGGGTTGGGAATGACGAATTTCCCCAGTTTCATCTCGCAAATTTCGGCAAAATATTTGAATACCTGCCAGGTTAGCCCCTTCGAAAGGCCATACGGCGATACAGCTCGACAATCAGAACTCCCCCCTTCTCCGGGCTCAAAAACGCTGCCTGTCAATAGAATGCGATTGCAGCCCCTGGTTTGCAAGAGTTTCAGCACGGCCAGCAAATGATGCGTGTTGCGCTCAAGAGCGCTTGCATAATCAAAGACGCAGTTTTTGTAATCCGACGTTTCCGCGGCATGATGACAGAAAAGATCCCAGCTCGATTCCGACTGGATGAGCTCAATGAATGGTTGAGAGCCAAAGGAACAATCGTACTGGATATCGCACAGCGCTTCGAGTTTATTCAGGCGTGTTTTCCGAATCCCATCATAGAGATTACGGCTCTTTTGACAGATTGCGCGCACGCTGTGGCCTTGCTGAATCAGTTTCTGAATCAGCCAATATCCCGTGAAAGAGCTAGTGCCTGTAAAAAGTATCTTCATCGATAAATTTCGTTGTAGTTCTTTTTGTCCCAAAACCATTTGGGATCTTCTTCATAGCGCGGCAGATGGTAAAAACCCAGTTCGTTATCTTTCCACGAAGAGTGATGGTAATCGATCTTGAAAACCTTCGGAATTTTACTGACGATATGTTTGGTCAGGTACTCTTCGCAAAACTGATAATCTTTCGTAAACATCTGAACCAGAGCGTGATTTGAAAATATAGGCCGGGCCGCTCCCACGCGGATATAAAAAGAATCCGAATGATAGTAGTCCTTAAGTCCCTGCGCGGCCTGGTTTTCAAACCCGATCCAGTATTTCAGGACGGCGTCATAGCCGGCCAAAATTTTTCCGATCGCCTGTTTAACCAGATGCATATCGCTGATGTAGACCGACTCATGTTTGAAAATAATGATGTCATCCGGCCGGCAATCGGGGTCGCCTACAGCATTTTTAATGGTCGAGATGATGCAGTTGAGGCAATCGAGCTGCTTGTCTTTTTTCTGCAGCAACTCGCAGATCGGCTTTGTTCCTTTGAAAGAGATTTTCAGGTTGTGCGGATCATTCGTCGAGAGGAAGATTTTCTTGAACGGGATCAGCTTCATATCTTTTTCCGTCGTACTTTTCAGCATGGCGGCTCTTCCGAAAGACGGGCCCGTGCATAAAATAATTTTCTGATTTAAAACAGTTTCAATGTCGAGCATGGTTTACTCCAGCCAAACGATGAGATTTGGGTTTAGATCCAGGATGGATTCGTATTGCTCCTTCCAGCCGTATTTGGCGTCGGGATCCAGTTTTTTATAGCGATTGTACTTGGCCAGCCGGTCCTCTTCATTGGCCCACCCATAGTGCTTGATGCGCAGGCTGGATTTTTTCGGGCACTGGAACGGGAGGATGGGAAATCTTCCGCAGTGCTGCGCGCTATCGGGCCAGCGGACAGGGGCATCGGGCTGATAGCGCAGCAAAAATAGCCAGCGATAGGCTTGATGCGCGCACCAGAAGCGATCCGAACGGTAATGCTTTTCGCTCCAAAAATCGTAGAGCCGGAAGAAAAAGGCGTCGGCATTCGGCATGGCGATTAGATTTTTCACTTCGTGTTTGAACTTGTTTTCGAACATCTCATCGGCATCGAGATTGAGAATCCACTGCGGATTGGTTTTAATCGTCTCTTCCCACTGCTGTTTGCGGAGTAAGACTTCGTTGCCGAATTTCGATACGCTATTTTTGATGAGATGCAGTTTGACGTTTTGCAACACTTCCTGGCAGATCTCGGGTGTGCGATCGGTGCTGGCATCGTCGATGATGACGGCTTCATCGATATACATTCGGGCTTTTTCCAGAACTCGGCGCAAGTAGCGATTCGCCTCATTGCGAACAACCATTGATAGGGTAATTTTAGGTGGCATGTTTCTTAAACTCCTCGACTCCGGACAGATCCGAATCTCGATAAATGTGATAGGCGGGGTAATGGGTATCGACATAGAGGCCAATGCCCAACGCGGCGGCGCGGATGCAAAAATGGCGGTCTTCGCCCCAGAAGCTGATATTGCGGATGCGTTGGAAATTAATTGGCCTGGTTAAAGCGGAGCGAGAGATCAATGTGCAGGCGCCGAGTCCGCCGACCTCATAGACGCCGGGGCGGCGCAGCCGCTCCAAAAAATTCCGCTGGCGCTGAGATGCCTCGGCTTGGGTAATTTGTTCCTGGATGCCTCGCTCAAACAAGGTGTAATGATCCGAGACCCAGACCTGCGGCAGAGGAACCTGGTCAGGCATCCATTGGGTCCAAAAAATATTCGAGACGATTTCCTTGTTTGCTTTGATCAATTGATCAATCGTGCGCGGATGCAGGACAATGTCGGAGTCGATAAAAAACAAATAGTCATAATCTTGCTCTCGGGCCGATTGAATGATCCGGTCTTTAAACTGCGCCACCTTCCAGATGATCGAATCCTTCCAATGATGGGTCGTTTCGTTGCAGACGTATTTCGCGCCGCTGGAGAAAATGTCCGGTTGCTGAATGGTGCATCGGGCAGGAAAACGATTCAGCAAATTTTTAGATTCAGATTGCTCGTTGTCATCGATGAATAAAAAATCGAGCTCGTAGTTTTTTTTCTCCAGCCGACAAAGAGACTCCAGGAACTCATGGAGAATGAGCGGCTTTTGGCGGATGGGACTGCCGATAAGCACTCGGGTCATAAACACCTCGTTTTAATAATGCAGGCAATTTGCTCGCAGGCAGTTCCATCGCCATATGGGGATTCGCCATAACCCGATCGCCTGTTCTTTCGCTTTTGAATGCAAGACAGGGCTGAGACGATCATCTCCTCATTGGTTCCGGCCAAAATGGCCAGACCATTTTCAACGCCCTCGGGGCGATCGGTCTCTTCGCGCAGAATGACGACGGGAATCTGCAGACTGATGCCTTCTTCCTGAATGCCGCCCGAATCGGTGGCGATTCCATCGACATTCATGAGAGTGTAAACGAGATCCTGATACGGCAGCGGTTCAATGACGTGCATATTTTCGATGTGATCAAGCCGGGTTTTTGTCAGCGCCCTTTGAATAGCGGGATTTGGATGCTTGGGAAAGATGATATGCAGATGGGGGTCGTTTTTCAGAGCCGTTTTCATGGCGCAAAATATGTGCTGCAGTCCTTCTGAAAACGACTCGCGGCGGTGCGCTGTGAGCAGCACGATTTTTTTGTTTTTTAGCGATGCGAACAAATTTTGGATATGTGCGGATACTAACAATTTACGCTCATCAATCAGCTTAATGATTTGATACAGTGCGTCGACGACGGTATTTCCGGTACAAAAGACACGATCGGGATCTACGCCTTCATCAAACAGTTGTTGGGCCGCCATCTGGGTCGGAGCAAAATGGAAGGATGCGACGAGAGTAATGAATCGGCGGTTCATCTCTTCCGGAAAGGGACGGGAGATATTATTCGTCCGCAGGCCTGCCTCGACATGCGCCACGGGGATTTTCAGATAAAATGCAGCCATGGCAGCGCTCATGGCTGTCGTTGTATCCCCTTGCACGATGACGAGAGATGGTTTGATCTTTTGAAATAGTTTTTTGGCTCTCTTCAGCACGGCTGTTGTGCTGTCGAAAAGATCTTGGCCCGGTTTCATGATGTGGAAATCGAAATCAGGCCGAATCTGGAATAGTGCGATCAGATCGTGGGTGAGTTCCGCATGCTGTCCGGTGGAGCAAAGCAAGGTATTAATATTAAGTTGAAGAAGAGTTTGATAGAGAGGAATCAGCTTAATCGTATCCGGCCGCGTGCCGATCACGATCAGCACCGGTCCGCTCATTTCGGACATTGTTTACGCAAATAGTCAAGCTTCATCAGATGCTCCATTGCATTAACCGGGGCGGTAAAAAGGTGACACAGAGCGCAGCAAGCTATTTGTCATCTTTTTACCGCTCTGGTTAATAAAAAGGGAAAATAGGAACGAGGGCTGTATGCGCTATGCGGGGGGTTTGATCGCTGCACCAGCCAAATCGTTTCGGCGAGGTTTCCGAAAGATGAAGACAGCATTCCTATTTCCCTCTACTAGATCAACCTATGCTCGAGCGAGCCATTTTATTATTATTGGACTCTGGCAGAGTCATCTTTAATCGCTGCGATGAGTTGGTTGATCAAGCCGATCATTTGCATGCCGCCTGCTTTCAGAGCGGCATCGCAAATAGCATGGAGTGTTTTATCCATGTCTGGTTCTATTTCGATATATTTCATTTAAAACTCCTATGATGATTATTGTCTTTTTTGGATCAGCAGGTAAGGGATCGTTCAAAAATAACTTTTAGCGTTCTCGAGGGAAAAATCGATTTATCTATTGAGAATTTTTCCTTGCAGAGAGAAACAAGACTCTCAGCTCTCAAAATCTAAACCGTTTTTCTCCTCGACAACACTAAACTTTATTCTTGAACGATCCCTAATCGAAATTATTAGCCCTTACTACTGGTATAGAAAAACGGAAATTAAATAGTCAAAGCTTAAAAAATTTTATTTTGTAGATAAATTAACCGTATATATAATTTATAAAGACACAGAAAAATAAGTAGCTAAATTGAAAGGACTTTTTCGATGACAGGCACGGGTTTGGATTGCGGTGGTTCATCGAACACATCAATTTTCATTTCATCTTCGACGAATTGCTCAACGGCATCTTCGAGCGCACTTTCTGGTCGAAAGTGGCAGAACAGATAGCAGCTCTGCATAAACACAAAAGTTAGAAATGAAAATATAATTACTGTTCGAATCAGGTTTTTATTTTTTTTTACCAATCTTCATCCTCCGGTAGTTCATCATCATCAAAACTGTCTTCATCTTTAATCGCATTGGCGATATCGGCGACAATCGTCGCCATATGCATGCCGGCGAATTTCATGGCGACATCGCAAAGCATTGTGAGATCCCGCTCCATTTTTTCATCGACAAGAATAACGCGTCTTTTATGCATCGGCTCCTCCAAATGGATTATTAACGATTTACTAGTCTAATAGTCTATATGCTAATTTTAATATTATCCTCGCAACAATTTCTTAAGAAGAGATAAATTGATAAAGAGGAATCGCGCGAATAGATACATCATCGACGATCCACTCTCTTTTTACGTCGGCTGTAATAAGAATACCCTGACTTAATTTCAATTCTTTCGCTGCTTGCACGAGAGCTCGAATTTCTCTCATTTCGGCTTTTTCATGGAGATCGATGCAAACTTGGATCATCTCAATTTTCCCCTTCTCTTTAACTACAAAATCTACTTCAAAATCTGAAGCTGTTTTGTAATAATAGATTTCCTTTTTACGCCTTCTGAACTCGAGATAGAGAATGTTTTCAAACAGTTTTCCCTGGTTATCAGAAAATTTAAAAGAAATCGCATGAATCATTCCTGTATCGATCGCATAAATTTTTTTATCCGCTCGAATCTGCTTTTTTAAAGAATAAGAAAACTTGCTCACCTCAAACAGTAAATTTGCATCCGTCAGAGCTTTGATATACTCTTTGACCGTTTTGTCGCTGATATCAAACAATTCCGCCAAGCTGGAATAGGAGAAGAGCGTTCCAATATGAGAAGACAGATAATAGAATAGTTTTTCCAGATCGAGCGGCTTTTTTAATTTTAGACGCGACGCGACATCCTGATAAAGAATTGTTTTTGCGTAAGCGTTTAGAAGATCATCGGCTAAATTCCCATGCTCTAAAAGAACGATTTCAGGAAATCCTCCATATCGTAAAAATTGATCGAGGAGCCGTCGCATTTCATGTCTATGTTGAGCGAGAGACAGCGCCGTGATTGTTGTCAGCGAGGTTTTTGCAGCGATCAGCTCTCCAAAAGAAAGTGGATACACCTCGATAGGGAGGGTTCTTCCTGAAAGCAGGGTGAGAAGATCTTTTGACATGAGAAACGAATTAGAGCCTGTGATGAAAAATTTGATCTGTTTTTGTTCATAGTGAGATTTCACAAAAACAGGCCATTTTTGGAAGAATTGGACCTCGTCTAAAAAGCAGTATATCATCCCTTTCGGATCCGCGATTTTTAGAAAATCCTCATAGAGAATTTCGAGGTATTTTACTTGATCCGAGTATTGGCTGAAGTAGGGGTGTTCCAAATTGGCGAAAAGGATGTTTTTGGGAGGAACCCCTTGGTTGATTAAAAAATTGATAGTTTGCTTGAGTAAAGTGCTTTTACCGGCTCGACGAACCCCCACCAAAGAAATAATCTGAGGTGTATTCAGGTATTCCAAAATTTGTTTAAAACACTCTCTATGAATACCTTGAGTATATAAGGTTCCGGTCCAGTGAGGGTTCTGTTCTGCGAGTACATTTTCAAACATTCGGAGTATGCTCCGCTATTTTCGGCATTTACTCGGAGTATATTCCGAACGAACATTATTTTGAAGAACTCCTCCTTGAACAGCTTGCTCGAAGCGCAATCCCGCCCCTGAAGGGGCGGGTAAGCCGAGCTATTTATTTTATCGGGCGCTTTTAAGCGCCCGCCATTGTGAATTAGGAATCCCCTGGCTTTAGCCATGGGGAGTTGTCAAGGGAACGCTGAGCTACGCTAGGCTTTCGATTTTGCACTTCTTCGTCTTACGATAGATCTTCTTTTTACCTTCACAGAGCCTCTTAATACCGTCCTAGTTACAGAGTGCTGAGGTTGAACTATAATGTCTAAATTGCACCCCATCAATGTAAGATAATGCATCAATGTATCGTTGCTAAAGTCGTTGATTTTTCCAGTCATCAAAGCCGAAACCTTGGGCGCACTAATTCCTAAAATGGTAGCAATCTCCTTTTGAGGTAAGCCGCTGTCTCTGACAATTCTAACCACTTCGGACATCAAGTCGGAGCGAATAACCATCTCATCCGAATCTTCCAGACCGAGGTCAGCAAAGACATTCTCTTTGGTAATGTTTGTGTGTTTATCGCTCATTTTTCACCTTCCAGTCTTGGTATTCAACCCTCTCGCTCATCCACAACAATTTCGGATATCCCCGATTCGCCGAGATGTCTAAGAGGTTTCACGTTCCCGGGGTCTCTCATCTTCTGAAGTTCTCGGAGAGCGTGGCCAATTTCTTTTTTTACGTTTACTGGCATGGCTCTTACGTCTTTCTGTGACGAACCCACCCAACGAACCGTCTTTAACAACACATCTCTCATGGCCAAAAGATACCAATGCTGGTAATTTATAAGATAGAGAAAACCGTTTTAAATGATTTGCTAAACCAAAGACGCCAGCCTCGAAGCGTTCGTGGACTGCTCGCTCTTGTCATAGGCGTTCAGCATAGCCGTTGAGGCGTGGCCGGTGAGCCTTTAAACGCACTGCTTGCCTAAAATCCCATCCCTTTAGGGGTGGGTCTAGGCAAGAAGTGCGTTCAAGGAGGAGATTCTTCAAAAAGTAGAATTCTCTTCTCTAAAATTATGGCTTGAGATTGTCGAGTTCCTGTTGCAATTGATTCATCTTTTCCGACAGCTCTTTGATCGCCTGAATGTAATGAATGAGGATGTTATGAATATTGAAACACTTCAGATTGGTTAATCCGGGGACCGGCTCTGGCCTAGGTCCTGAAGCGCCCCGATCCAACCATTCTTTCATTTGGCCATTGTAGCAATGAATATTGCTGGGGAAAACACACCCTTCCAGCGCCAGCTCCACCTCATCCGCCACAAAGCCATAATAATATTTGTCGGGAGATAGCCCGGTGTCTTTGGCATAGGCCGGGTGGTATTGGAACTTCCGCGGACGCAATTGAGTGATCTTTGTCAATGCATCCGGAATATCCTGAATGTTGCGCTTGATGCGCACATCCGATGTGATTGTCCATGTGTTCGTCGATGGCTTCGCCGCGCTATCCAATGCCAGGTGCAGCGAGAATGTGGGCGTGGCCGTGCCGATTCCGACATTGCCGCTGACAATCATGGCATTATGATACGAAAGACTGGGAGCGACATTGGGAAGGCCCCCTCCGGCATACGTTCCCACCGCAAATCCATTCGGCGCCTGGCTCGCCGCCATCGCTGTCGCCTGCGGACCCGTATAGGCACCGAGGCGGGTCAGCTGAGTGCCCTCCCCAGCCAGGTAAATATAGCGTCCATCGAACACGCCGCACATAAATGCTTTGTTAAGGCTGCTCTGATTACGTGCGTTAAAACAGGTATAGCTGGCGGCTGCGAAGAATGATTGTGTCGTATCGTAGCGGGTGATCGTTGCGGTCACATTGCTCCCGCTACCGTCGTCTCTCGGCGCTAAATAAACATATCTTCCATCGAACACGCCTGCCCGAAATCCCTGGCTACTGTTATTCACAGTCTGTGTGTCAAAACAGGTGTAGCTGGCAGCCGTTGTAAATGATTGCGTCGTATCATAACGGGTGATCTGTCCGAAAACAGCGCCATTGTTATTCGGCACTAAATAAACATATCTTCCATCAAACACGCCGCCCCAAAATCCTTTGCTAGCGCTGTTCACACTCGTCGTATCAAAACAGGTATAGCTGGTGGCCGTTGTAAATGGTAGCGCCGTATCATAACGGGTGATCGTTCCGAAAAGAGCGCCATTATTATTCGGCACTAAATAAACATATCTTCCATCGAACACGCCGCCCCGAAATCCCTTGCTAGAGCTGCTCACCGTCGTTGTGTTAAAAAAGGCATAGCTGTTGGCATTCAGAAATGACAATGTCGTATCATAGCGGGTGATCTGTCCAAAAGCAGCGCCATTATTATTCGGCACTAAATAAACATATCTTCCATCGAACACGCCGCCCTGAAATCCCTTGCTATTGGCATTCACCGCCGTCGTATTAAAACAGGTATAGCTGTTGGCATTCAGAAATGGCAATGTCGTATCATAACGGGTGATTTGACCGAATCGGGCGACATTGCTATACGGTATCAAATAAACATAGCGCCCGTCAAACACGCCGCCAGCAAATCCCATGCTATTGGCATTCACAGTCAATGTGTTAAACGATGTGTAGCTTCCCGTTGCATTAATGGATAAAGTCGTATCATAGCGCATAACCGTTCCGCTAGATACGCTACCTGGTATGAGATAGACATAGCGTCCATCGAACACGGCGCCGGCATATCCACCGGCACCGGCACCCGCATCCACATCTCTCATATCGAAGCTTGCTGTCGACTTGACGCTCATCAGCTTATTCGTGCCGACGCTGCCGCCGCCAAATCCACCCTGGTTATAGCCCTCCGTTAAAGCACTGAGCTGGTTATTGAGCGTCAAACCTCTAAAAGCAGTCGAGACAGCCTGCCCGTTGACGAGGATCGCCGTTGCGTTGATTGTGCCGTTGACATCGAGAGCATATTGCGGGCTTGCCGTGCCGATACCCACATTGCCGCTGACGATCAGGCCATTGGTGGGCGGGGTGTTTGTTCCGGCATAAGCGCCAATGGCAAATCCATTCGGCGCCTGGCTCGCTGCCATCGCTGTCGCTTGCGGACCCGTATAGGCATCGAGGCGGGTCAGGGTGCCAAACGTATTCGCTATCAAATAGACATAGCGGCCATCGAACACGCCGCCAATAAATCCCACGCTATTGGCATTCACAGTCGCTGTGTTAAAAAAGGTGTAGCTGGCGGCCGTTGTAAATGATAGCGTCGTATCATAGCGGGTGATCTGTCCGAAAGAAGCGCCATTGTTACTCGGCACTAAATAGACATACCTTCCATCAAACACGCCGCCGTAAAATCCCTTACTATTGGTATTCACAGTCGTTGTGTCAAAAAAATTGTAACTACCAGCGTCAAGAAACGACAATGTCGTATCATAACGGGTGATCGTTCCGAGAGCAGCGCCATTATTAAACGGCACTAAATAAACATATCTTCCATCGAATACGCCTCCATTAAATCCTTTGCTGGCATTGTTCACCGCCGTCGTATCAAAACAGGTATAGCTGGCGGCCGCAGTAAATGATTGCGCGGTATCATAGCGGGTGATGAGCCCCGAGATCGTCGTTACGCCGGTAACAGTGTATGAATTCGGCACTAAATAAACATAGCGCCCGTCAAACACGCCGCCAGAAAATCCCTTGCTATTGGCATTCACAGTCGTTGTGTTAAAACAGGTATAGCTGTTGGCATTCAGAAATGACAATGTCGTATCATAACGGGTGATCAGTCCGAGAGTGCCAAGATTATTCGGCACTAAATAAACATAACGCCCGTCAAACACGCCGCCCCGAAATCCCTGGCTAAGGGCATTCACAGTCCTTGTGTTAAAACAGGTGTAGCTACCCGCGTCAACAAACGACAATGTCGTATCATAACGGGTGATCTGTCCGAAAGAAGGGGTGGTACTTGGCACTAAATAAACATAGCGCCCGTCAAACACGCCGCCCTGAAATCTCTTGCTATTGATATTCACAATCGCTGTGTCAAACGCTGTGTAGCTTCCCGCATCAGTAAAGGGCAACGTCGTATCATACCGGCCGAGCAACCCGGAGGCACCGACGCCAGATGGCACGAGATAGATATATCTTCCATCGAACACGCCGCCCTGAAACCTATTAAGATTTACATTCACAGCATTCACATCGAAACTTATCGTCGTATTGGCGCCCATCAGCTTATTCGTGCCGACCATACCGCCGCCATAGCCGCCCTGGTTATAGCCCTCGAATAGGGTGACGAGCTGATTGCGAGTGGTGCCTCCCGTGGCATAAAGATTGGATGAACTATATAGGGCCGTGCCTTGGACCGAGCCGGCCACATCGACCGTATATTGGGGGTTTGCCACTCCGATGCCGACATTGCCGCTGACAATCAGACCGTTTGTGGGAGGAGTGGCGATCCCGGCATAGCTGCCAATGGCAAAACCATTGGGCGCCTGGCTCACCGCAATCGCTGTCGCCTGCGGCCCCGGATAGGCATCGAGTCGGGTCATGACGCTATTCGTATTGGGCACCAAATAGACATAGCGCCCATCGAACACGCACCCCTGAAATCCCCGGCTATTGGCATTCACAGCCGCCGTATCAAAACAGGTATAGCTGCCGGCCGCAAGAAAGGGCCATGTCGTATCATAACGGGTGATCGTTCCAAAATTAGCGCCATTATTATTCGGCACGAGATAGACATAGCGCCCATCGAACACGCCGCCGACAAATCCCTTGCTGGCATTGTTCACCGCCGTCGTATCAAAACAGGTATAGCTGGCGGCCGTTGTAAACGACCCTGTCGTATCATAACGGGTGATCGTTCCGGATTGGCCGCTGTCATTCGGCACTAAATAAACATATCTTCCATCGAACACGCCGCCAGCAAATCCCCGGCTGGCGCTGCTCACCGTCATCGTATCAAAACAGGTGTAGCTGGCGGCCGCAGTAAATGATTGCGCGGTATCATAGCGGGTGATCGTTCCGTGAGCCACGCCGGTGCTATTATAAGGCACTAAATAAACATATCTTCCATCGAACACGCCGCCAAAAAATCCCAGGCTGGCGTTGTTCACAGTCTGTGTGTCAAAACAGGTATAGCCGGCGGCCGCAGTAAATGATTGCGCCGTATCATAACGGGTGATCTGACCAGAGAGGCCATTATTATACGGCACTAAATAAACATATCTTCCATCGAACACGGCCCCCTGAAATCCCAGGCTGGCGCTGTGCACCGTCAATGTGTCAAAACAAGTGTAGCTGCCAGCGCCAACAAACGACAATGTCGTGTCATAACGGGTGATCGTTCCGGAAAGGCCGCTGTCATTCGGCACCAAATAAACATAGCGCCCGTCAAACACGCCGCCATGAAATCCCCGGCTACCGCCACTCACAGCTGTGGTGTCAAACGCTGTGTAGCTTCCCATCTCATAAAAGGGCAGCGTCGTATCATACCGGGCGATCGTCCCCGAAGCAGCGCTAGTGCTATTGGGCACGAGATAGACATAGCGTCCATCGAACACGCCGCCGACAAATCCATAAAGAGCTCCATTCACAGCAGCCATTTCGAAACATGTCGTCGATTCGGCGCTCATCAGCTTGTTCGTGCCCACGCTGCCGCCGCCAAAACCGCCCTGGTTATAGCCCTCGGCTAAGGTAATGAGCTGATTGCGGGTCGTGCCGCCGGTCGCATAGGTCGCCAACGCGGATGAACTGATTCCAATCACATTGGGCACGTTGATTGTGCCGTTGACATCGAGAGTGTAAGCGGGAATCAAAGTTCCAATGCCGACATTGCCGCTGACGATCAGGCCTCTATCCGGAGGAACGGCTGTCCCCACATAGCTGCCGATGACAAAACCATTGGGCGCCTGGCTCACGGCCATCGCTGTCGCCTGAGGCCCCGGATAAGCGTCGAGTCGGGTCATAACGCTATTATTATACGGCACCAAATAAACATACCTTCCATCGAACACGCACCCCTGAAATCCCTGGCTATTGGCATTCACAGCCGTCGTGTCAAAACAGGTATAGCTGGCGGCCGCAAGAAATGGCAATGTCGTGTCATAACGGGTGATCGTTCCGAAAGCAGCGCCATTGTTACTGGGCACTAAATAAACATATCTCCCATCGAACATGCCTCCAGAAAATCCCTTGCTAGAGCTGCTCACCGTTGTTGTGTCAAAACAGGTATAGCTGGCGGCCGTTGTAAATGATTGCGTCGTATCATAACGGGTGATCGTTCCGGAAAGGCCGCCGTTATTCGGCACTAAATAAACATATCTTCCATCGAACACACCCCCTTCAAATCCCTTGCTAGCGTTGCTCACCGCAAGTGTATCAAAACAGGTATAGCTGGCGGCCGCAGTAAATGATTGCGCGGTATCATAGCGGGTGATTTGACCGAATCGGCCGCCATTATTATTCGGCACTAAATAAACATAGCGCCCGTCAAACACGCCGCTAATAAATCCCTTGCTAGCGCTGTTCACCGCAAGTGTATCAAAACAGGTATAGCTGGCTGCCGCAGTAAATGATTGCGTCGTATCATAACGGGTGATCGTTCCGTGAGCAACGCCGGTGTTGTAAGGCACTAAATAAACATATCTTCCATCGAACACGCCCCCATTAAATCCCTGGCTAGCGTTGCTCACCGCAAGTGTATCAAAACAGGTATAGCTGGCGGCCGTTGTAAATGATTGCGTCGTATCATAACGGGTAATCTGTCCGGAACTGCCACCACCAAACGGCACTAAATAAACATAGCGCCCGTCAAACACGCCGCCAATAAATTCCTTGCTACTGCTATTCACAGCTGTGGTGCCAAAGGCTGTGTAGCTGTTCGTCTCATAAAAGGGCAGCGTCGTATCATACCGGGCGATTGTCCCGGAAGCCGAACTAGTGCCAAATGGCACTAAATACACATATCTTCCATCGAACACGCCGCCAACAAATCCCAAAAGAGCGGCATTCACAGCCGCCAGATCAAAACAGGTCGTCGAATTAACGCTCATCTGCTTATTCGTGCCCACGCTGCCGCCGCCATAGCCGCCCTGGTTATAGCCTTCCGCGAGGCCGATGAGCTGATTATTGACCGTCAATCCGCTATATTGATAAACTCTATGCGCACTCAACGCTCCGCTGATATCGAGTGTAAATGCAGGAGTCGTTGTTCCGATTCCAACAAGAGCGCTGCCGGACGTCCCCAGAATGGCCGTATAGTTGTTGACGATGGCGCCCGCGCCTGTTGCATGAGCCACATATAGAGAATATGCATTGGTCACCGATCCTGAAGTAATGGATGCGCCGGCAATACTGAGACCATACGCATTGGTCACCGACCCTGAACCGACCGGAGTGATCGTGGGAGCAATGGAAAGACCGTAGACCGAGGCATAGTTGCCGGCATTGGGCGGATTGAACTGCGGATTGATTTGCTCGCCATATAATGTACCGGAAGAGGGGGTGAAAACAGGATTGATTAATAGACCCGTCGTGATACTCCCGGCGCTAATGGACGGAGTGACGGCGGCCTGGGACGTCGAAGCCGCGCTCGAGGTTCCAAAGCTGGCAATTCCGGGAATCGTATTATTAATAGCGTTATTAATGCCTGGCATATTATTTCTCTATTTGTTTTTAAATTAACTCGTCAGAGGGCAGATATTTCGAGGCCTTCGGCCCTAAAAATGTACAAAGACGAGCTTATTTCGATGTATGATTTTATATTTATTAAGATCTATCCAGACTTTGTACAGAGTCGAGATCTATCTATTCTTCCGATCATTAATTTGTTGTTGCAGCTGGTTCACGATATCGGCCAGTTCTTTGACCGCTTGAATGCCGTAGACAAGGACATTATGAATATTGAGGCACTTCAGATTCTCCATTCCTGCAATGGGATCGCGCCCTCCGCCACGGCAACAGGTGCCGGAATCGCTGACGCATCCATCTAAAACGGTTTCCACCTCATCGGCGACAAAACCGCAGAAATTGCTATTCACATCCACACCGACATCGATTGCGTAGTCGGGATGATAAGTGAACTGACGCGGCTGCAATTGTCGAATGATGCTTAAAGCGCCCGATATATCCTGGATATTTTGTTTGATCCTGACATCGGAATTGTTGGTCCAGGTCGTAAACGTCGGCTGTCCTGCGCTATCGAGCGCGAGGTGAAGCGAGAAGGTCGGTGCAGTGAGACCGATACCGACATTGCCGCTCACAATCAGACTGCCGTCCGGAGGAACGGCTACTCCGGCATAAGTGCCGATGGCAAAACCATTGGGCGCCTGGCTCGCTGCCATCGCTGTCGCCTGAGGCCCGGGATAGGCATCGATACGGGTCAGGACGGTATTGGTATTTGGCACCAAATAGACATAGCGCCCATCAAACACGGCCCCCTGAAATCCCTTGCTATTGGCATTCACAGTCGTTGAGCCAAAACAGGTATAGCTGCCTGCCGCAAGAAATGACAGCGTCGTATCATAACGGGTGATTGTTCCGAAAGCAGCGCCATTATTATTCGGCACGAGATAGACATAGCGCCCATCGAACACGCCGCCAACAAATCCCTTGCTGGCATTGTTCACCGCCGTCGTATCAAAACAGGTATAGCTGGCGGCCGTTGTAAATGATTGCGCGATATCATAGCGGGTGATCGTTCCGGAAGCGCCATTATCATTCGGCACTAAATAAACATATCTTCCATCGAACACGCCGCCAAAAAAACCCAGGCTGGCGTTGTTCACAGTCTGTGTGTCAAAACAGGTATAGCTGGCGGCCGTTGTAAATGATTGAGCGATATCATAGCGGGTGATCTGTCCATTACTATTCGGCACTAAATAAACATAGCGCCCGTCAAACACGCCGCCCTTAAATCCCAGGCTAGCAGCGTTCACCGTCAATGTGTTAAAACAGGTATAGCTAGCGGCCGTTGTAAATGATTGCGCGATATCATAGCGGGTGATCTGTCCGAAAGCAGCGCCATTATTATTCGGCACTAAATAAACATATCTTCCATCGAACACGCCGCCAAAAAATCCCTTGCTAGCAGCGTTCACCGTCAATGTGTTAAAACAAGTGTAGCTACCAGCGCCAACAAACGACAATGTCGTATCATAGCGGGTAATCTGTCCGGAACCGCCACTATTATCCGGTATTAAATAAACATAGCGCCCGTCAAACACGCCGCCCCGAAATCCCCCGCTAATGACATTCACAGTTTTGGTGTTAAAGACTGTGTAGCTGCTCGTCGCATAAAAGGGCAACGTCGTATCATACCGGGCAATCCTCCCGTCAGCACCGCCAGCGGTATTGGGCACGAGATAGACATAGCGTCCATCGAACACGCCCCCTGTAAATCCAGAAAGAGCTGCATTCACAGCCGCCAGATCAAAACACGTCGTCGAATTGGCGCTCATCTGCTTATTCGTGCCGACGCTGCCGCCGCCAAAACCGCCCTGGGTATAGCCCTGGCTGAGGACTGTGAGCTGATTATTGGCTGTTGTTCCGAGAAAATTACCAGACAGCAGCGCGGTGCTATTGATGGTGCCGTTGACATCCAGCGTATAGAGCGGATTGGATGTGCCGATGCCGACATTGCCGCTGACAATCAAGCCATTGGCGGGCGAAGCGCTCGTGCCGGCATAAGCGCCAATGGCAAAACCATCCGATGACTGGCTGGCGGCGATAGCGCTCGCCTGCGGACCCGGATAGGCGTCGAGCCGGGTCATGAAGCTATTCGTAGACGGCACCAAATAGACATAGCGCCCATCGAACACGCCTCCCACAAATCCCTTGCTATTGGCAGCCACCGTCGTCGTATCAAAGGTCGTGTAACTGCTCACGGCGTTGAATGACTGTGTCGTATCATAGCGAGTCACTTGGCCAAAATCGACACCCGTCTGTGAATTGGGGACAAGATAGACATATCTCCCATCAAATAGGCCCCCCATAAATCCCTTGCTAGTGGCCTTCACCGTTGTTGTGTCAAAATAGGAATAGCTGGCGGCCGCAGTAAATGATTGTGTCGTGTCATAGCGGGTAATCTGTCCGAAAGAAGTGCCATTATTATTCGGCACTAAATAAACATATCTTCCATCGAACACTCCGCCGGCAAATCCCTTGCTAGCGCTGTTCACCGCCGTCGTACCAAAACAGGTATAGCTGCCGGCCGCAAGAAATGACGATGTCGTATCATAACGGGTGATCGTTCCGGAACCGCCACTGTCATTCGGCACTAAATAAACATATCTTCCATCAAACACGCCGCCAACAAATCCCTTGCTAGAGTCGCTCACCGCCGTTGTATCAAAACAGGTATAGCTGGCGGCCGTTGTAAATGACGCTGTCGTATCATAACGGGTGATCGTTCCGTGAGCAGCGCCATTGTTACTCGGCACTAAATAAACATATCTTCCATCGAATACGGCCCCCTGAAATCCCATGCTGGCATTGCTCACCGCTGTTGTGTCAAAATAGGTATAGCTGTCTGCCGTATTAAATGATTGCGTCGTATCAAAACGGGTGATTTGACCGAACTTAGCGCCATTATCATAAGGCACCAAATAAACATAGCGCCCGTCAAACACACCGCCGTAAAATCCTTTGCTACTGGCATTGATGGTCGCCGTGTTAAACGCTGTGTAGCTTCCGGTGGCATAAAAGGGCAACGTCGTATCATAGCGGGTGATCTGTCCGAAAGGAGAGCCGTTGCTATTCGGCACGAGATAGATATAGCGTCCATCGAACACGCCCCCTTGAAATCCATAGAGAGCCGCATTCACAGCAAGCAGATTGAAGCATGTCGTGGAATTGGCGCTCATCTGCTTATTCGTGCCCACGCTGCCGCCGCCAAAACCGCCCTGGCTATAGCCCTGGCTGAGGACCGTGAGCTGGTTGTTGATCGTTGTTCCGGTCAGCGGTAAAACGGCCATAGTCGCCGAGACCGTCGTCGCATTGATCACGCCATTGACATCGAGAGTATACGCGGGATTCGAAGTTCCAATGCCCACATTGCCGCTGACAATTAAGCCATTGGTCGGCGGAGTGTTGATTCCGACATAAGCGCCAATGACAAAACCATCCGTCGACTGGCTGGCGGCGATCGCTGTCGCCTGCGGACCCGGATAGGCGTCGAGCCGGGTCAAGACGGGGGGGTTAACGCCGGGCACGAGATAGACATAGCGCCCATCGAACACGGCCCCCACAAATCCCCGGCTAGCGGTTTCGACCGTCGTCGTATCGAAGGTCGTGTAACTGCTCACGGCGTTGAATGACTGTGTCGTATCATAGCGAGTGACTTGGCCAAATTCGACACCCGTCTGTGAATTGGGGACAAGATAGACATATCTCCCATCAAATAAGCCCCCCATAAATCCCTTGCTATTGAGGTGCACCGCAAGGGTGTCAAAACAGGTATAGCTGGCGGCCGTTGTAAATGGTTGTGTCGTGTCATAGCGGGTAATCAATCCGAAAGCAGCGCCATTATTATTCGGCACCAAATAAACATAGCGCCCGTCAAACACGCCGCCAACAAATCCCTTGCTATTGGCATTCACAGTCGTTGTATTAAAAAAGGCATAGCTGCCTGCCGTAGTAAATGTGGCCGTCGTATCATAGCGGGTGATCGTCCCGAAAGGAGAGCCATTATTCAACGGCACTAAATAAACATATCTTCCATCGAACACGCCGCCCTGAAATCCCTTGCTACTGGCACTCCCAGTCGTTGTGTTAAAAATGGCATAGCTGGCGGCCGTTATAAATGACGCTGTCGTATCATAGCGGGTGATCTGTCCGAAAATAGCGCCATTGTTACTCGGCACTAAATAAATATATCTTCCATCAAACACGCCGCCCTGAAATCCCTTGCTATTGGAATTCACAGTCGTTGTGTTAAAACAGGTATAGCTGTTGGCAAGCAGAAATGACAATGTCGTATCATAACGGGTGATCTGTCCGAAAGCAGCGCCATTATTATTCGGCACCAAATAAACATAGCGCCCGTCGAACACGCCGCCGGAGAATCCTTTGCTACTGCTATTGATGGTCACCGTGTCAAACGCTGTGTAGCTTCCGGATGCATAAAAGGGCAACGTCGTATCATAGCGGGTGATTCGTCCGGAAGGAAGGCTACTGCTATTGGTATAAGGCACGAGATAGATATACCTTCCATCGAACACGCCCCCTTGAAATCCCTTGAGAGCCCCATTCACAGCCAGCAGATCGAAGCATGTCGTCGATTCGGCGCTCATCTGCTTATTCGTGCCGACCATGCCGCCGCCATAGCCGCCCTGGGTATATCCCTCAAAGAGAGTGACCATCTGGTTATTCGTCGTCATGGTGTTGTAAGAAACAACCGTAATGCTGGTGGATTGGGTGATCGCAGAAGCTCTCAGCGTTCCATTAATATCCAACGTATATTGGGGACTGGCGGTGCCGATGCCGACATTGCCGCTGACAATCAGGCCGTTTGTGGGAGTGGCTGTCCCGGCATAAGTGCCGATGGCAAAACCATCGGGCGCCTGGCTGGCGGCCATCGCTGTCGCCTGAGGCCCGGGATAGGCGTCGAGGCGGGTCAGGACGGTATTGATATTTGGCACCAAATAGACATAGCGCCCATCGAACACGGCCCCATGAAAGCCCGTGCTATTGGCGTTCACCGTCGCCGTATCAAAACAGGTATAGCTGCCTGCCGCAAAAAATGACAATGTCGTATCATAACGGGTGATCGTTCCGAAAGCAGAGCCATTATTATTCGGCACTAAATAAACATATCTTCCATCGAACACGCCGCCAAAAAATCCCCTGCTGGCGTTGCTCACCGCCGCCGTATCGAAACAGGTATAGCTGGTGGCCGCAAGAAATGACGATGTCGTATCATAACGGGTGATCGTTCCGGATGCGCCGCTATCATTCGGCACTAAATAAACATATCTTCCATCGAACACGCCGCCGGCAAATCCCATGCTGGCGTTGCTCACCGCCGTCGTATCAAAACAGGTATAGCTGGCGGCTGTAGTCAATGATTGCGAGGTATCATAGCGAGTGATCAGTCCGAAAGCGGCGCCATTGTTACTCGGCACTAAA
>JACVQJ010000036.1 GCA_015661075.1 Parachlamydiales bacterium
AGAGTTTCCTGAGAAACCCCAAAATGTTTCGCTGCTGTTCCAATATTTACTTTCATAAGCACAAAATCTACGCATTTTGCGTAGATTTGTCAAGAAATGTTTATATTTTTGTCAGCTGTTGCCAACCCTCTTCAGGATCTTTTGCTAGACTTTTCTTGAGGTTGTCGAAATCCTCTTTCAAAACTTTTCTTTCGTCTAGGAACTGATCAATTTTCCTAGAAAAGCTAGTGACTTCAATTACGTTTCTTTCTGTATTCATTGTACCACGTGGTAGTATATCCCACAAATATTAACAAAGAGTATCTGTAAGTGTTTGTAGGTGAATGATTTTTCTATTTTCCCTTCAACTTCCAGCAGGAGCAGCTGTTTTTGCATTACGAGATAGTAATCTAATGAAGAATTCGCTAAAATTTTTTTCGTTTTTCCGGGGTGTAGCGCAGTTTGGCTAGCGCGTTTGGTTCGGGACCAAAAGGTCGTGGGTTCAAATCCCGCCACCCCGATTATTCTACATATAAGACTAAGCTCTTCAGATAACTGCTTTCCGGATGATAGATGGAGATCGGATGGTCGATCGCCTGGCGATGCCGTCCGACGATGCGCACATGGCGATTCGCCTCGAGCGCAGCGCGAAAGACGATGTTTTGAAACAGAGCCTCATCGACATGATACGAACATGAACAGGTCATGAGCAGCGAGCCAGGAATCATCTTCTCGATCGCGAGCCGGTTGAGATCCTTGTAGGCGCGAAATGCAGCATCGATATCCTCGCGCTTTTTCACGAACGCCGGCGGATCGAGAATGATCAGATCGTAGGCGAGTTCCTCTTTTTGTAAAAAATCGAATGCGTCCTCGCAGATAAATCGATGCCGCTCGGGCGCAAGATGGTTCAATGACAAATTTTCCTCGATGAACTTCTCGCACTTTGCGCTGATTTCTACGCTGGTGGCTGCCACCGCGCCATGAGCCAGAGCCGCGACGCTAAAGCCGCCGGTGTAGGCAAACATGTTGAGCACACGGCGGCTCTTGGCCAGATCCCCGACCTGCTTTCTCATATCGCGCTGATCAAAAAACCAGCCCGTTTTCTGTCCTTTTTCCAGATCGACTCTGAACTGAAGGCCGTTTTCCCTGATGATCACAGTTCCGGGCGCCTCGCCCCATTGATGCGCCTGCACTTCTCCCATCCCCTCTTTTTTTCGAAGAAAGGAGGTGGACTTCTCATAGATCCCTTTCGGCTGAACGCTTTCAATCAGAAGAGCGATGATCTCTTCGCGGATCGATTCGAGACCTGCATGGGATATCTGCATCACCAGAACTCCATCATAGTTGTCGACAACGAGTCCCGGAATGCCGTCGCCCTCGTTGTTGATGAGGCGGTAACTGTTGGTCTCAGCCGGATCGAACCAGCTCAAGCGGAGCCGGAGCGCAGCGGCGATCCGCTCGCGCAATGCCACATCGAGTTCCATATTGCCATAACTGAGCATATGGGCCGCGATCGAGCGCCCGGGATTGAGAGCGGCCAGACCAAGGCGCTCGCCTTGCGCAGAATAGACCGGGACGATCGCACCCATTTCTTTGGGCGGCAGGGACTGGATCGCGCCGGAATAAATCCAGTGATGCCGTTGGCGAATCGGCCGATCTTTGCCTTTTTTTAATATAAGGCCAGTTTGCACCGTTTGCCTCCTGCAACGTCGACGACGCGCCCGATCAAATCGTACCCGGCCACATCGGTGATCTCCACGGTGTGGAGCTGGCCGATAACCGTATTTTTCGGGGCGTCATTAATAATAATCAGTCCATCGATCTCAGGACATTGGCCCCAATGGCGGGCCGCCAATAAGAACTCAGAGTCGGGGTGGTAGCCGTCGATCATGGCGACGAGCCGACGGCCGATATAGCTGCGGTTTTTCTTTTTGACGATTTTCTGCTGCGCCGCGGCGATCTTCTCAAACCGCGTCTGTTTTATTTCTTCGGCAATCTGATTATCCAGTCGCGAGGCATAGGCCTCTTTTTCCAAAGAGAATTTAAAAATGCCGACCTGTTCGAGCTTTACTTCTTTAACAAAGTCCAGCAGCTCCTGGAACTGCTCTTCGCTCTCATTGGGAAAGCCAACGAGAAGGCTGGTGCGGATCGAGATGTCGGGAATTTCCTGCCGCAGCTTGGCGATCGTATTTACGATCTGCGATCGGCTCGTTTTTCGATGCATGGTTTGTAGCATTTCATCATTGATGTGCTGAATCGGCATGTCGAGATAAGGACAGATCCTCCGATCGCTCTTCATGATCTGGATCAACTCATCATCGATCTCATCGGGATAGAGATAGAGCAGCCGGAGCCAAAAGTCGCGCGGCTCTTGCAGCATTGTCTTCAATAGAGCCGCCAGAGCGCCCTTTTCCTGACGATCTTTTCCAAAGTCTCCCAGATCCTGCGCAATCAAAATGATTTCATACACGCCGCGATCGAGCAGAGACCGGAATTCTTTCAACACCTGCTCGACGCTTTTTGATCGAAGCAGTCCTTTGATCGATGGGATAATGCAAAAAGCGCAGCGCTTCGAGCAGCCTTCGGCAATCTTCAAATATCCATAGTGGCGCGGAGTCGACAGAGTGCGCGGGATTTCGCCCCACTCCAAAAAGCTCTTGGCCGATGTGACCGCTTCTCCCGCTTGGACTGATTGGATGGCATCGAGGATCTTTTCGACATCGCCAGATCCCACGAGAAAATGGATACCGGGAAAACGAACTCTCAGATCATCTTTGCATTTTTGAACCATACAGCCGGCGACGATGACTTTGGCGTCCTTTTTCTTCTCTTGAAAAATCTGTGCGATCGTATCAAAACCTTCCACGCGAGACGCCTCAAGAAATGAGCATGTATTCACAATGATAAAATCGGCGTCATTCAGCCGGCTCGTGCTGTCATAGCCGGCCTTCAACAACAGACCGATCATCACCTCGCTGTCGACCCGATTGCGGGGGCATCCCAGGCTTGTAAAGTGAAATTTATTTTGAAATACGCTGTTCTTCGCCATATCCAGCCCTCAAGGGACGTTTATTATAATGGGGCCGGACTTTTTTCCCTTGCAAAAAGATCTTCGCTGATCGATATTTCAACATTCTTATGATCTGGTATTTGTGTAAAAAAGCCATCATCCTTCTCGTCTCGCTTTTTTGCGTGGTGACGGGTACGTTTTTTCTCATGAAAGCCATTCCCGGAGACCCATTCGCAGATGAACGGATCACCGAGGAAGCTCTAAAAGCTTTGCATGCCTATTACGGGCTTGACCAACCCATTTGGGTTCAGTATCTTAAGTATATCAAAGGATATCTGTCTATGGATTTTGGCCGCTCCATCGTCTACGCGGGAAGGTCTGTTGCCCAACTGATCTCGGACGGCTTTCCCGTGTCCGCCCAATTGGGCCTGCAAGCGCTTTGCGTGGCGATTCCGGCAGGGATATTCCTGGGCGCCTGGGCGGCCTTGAAGCGCACGCGCTGGCAGGACAATACGGCGATGGTGATCTCGACGATCGGGATCTCGGTTCCCAATTTTGTATTAGCCACGCTGCTGCAATATTTCATTGCCCTCAAACTGCATCTCTTGCCCGTCGCGCGCTGGGGGACGTTTGCGCATTCGATCCTGCCGACCATCGCCCTTGCCGCGCTGCCGACGGCCTTTATCGCGCGGCTGACGCGCTCGAACATGGTCGAGGTTTTGCAACAGGACTATATCCGCACAGCCGCAGCCAAAGGCATCCCCCTTTTTCGCATTGCCATGCGCCATGGCCTCCGAAACGCGATACTGCCCGTGATCTCCTATCTCGGCCCGGTCACGGCGCAGATTCTCACCGGAAGCTTTGTCGTTGAGCGCATCTTTGCCATCCCGGGTCTAGGAGAATGGCTGATCCACAGCATCTATAACCGCGATTATCCGGTGATCATAGGAATCACTGTTTTCTATAGCACGCTTCTACTCGTTTCAATCTTTTTCGCCGACATTGCCTATTCCATGCTCGATCCGCGCATCAAGACCGTGCATAAGAGGGATGATCATGGATGATTTCCTACCCCGAACCGCCATCCAGGCGTCGCCAGAAACGGCCCCTCCCAGTCTTTCCTATTTGCAAGACGCCTGGCTCAGGTTCAGAAAAAACCGGATCGCCCTGGTTTGTCTGGGCGTTTTACTTTTTCTGGGCCTCATGGCCATCGCCGGCCCCTGGATCCGCCCCTATCACTATTCAGCCATCCAGCTCGAGCTCAAAAACCAGCCGCCGTCATGGCAATTCTGGTTCGGCAGCGACGATCTGGGACGCGACGTTTTTTGCCGCGTCTGCTGGGGCGGGCGCATTTCCCTCGCGATTGGCCTGGCTGCCGCCCTGATCGACGGCGTGATTGGCGTAATCTGGGGCGCAAGTGCCGCCTATTTCGGTAAATATGTCGATGAAGCCATGATGCGCCTGTGCGACATTTTGCATACGATCCCGCTTCTGATGACTGTGATCCTGCTCACCGTCTTCATGGGAACGGGGTTAAAGACGATCTTTATCGCGCTTGCCATCAATGGATGGCTCAATATGGCGCGCATCACCCGCGCCCAGATTTTGCAGATCAAACAAAGCGATTATGTCACGGCCGCACGGGCCGTCGGCGCCTCGCCATTTCGCATTGTCTTCCGCCACCTCATCCCCAATGCCCTCGGGCCGATTCTGGCCACAGCCACGCTCACAATTCCGGCATCGATCTTCACAGAGGCTTTTTTGAGCTTTCTCGGATTGGGCCTCCAAGCGCCAATAGCTAGCTGGGGAGTGATGATCAATGATGGGATCAGCGCGATGGAGTTTTACCCCTGGCGACTCTTTTTCCCATCGGCGATGATCACTCTGACCATGCTCTCATTCAACCTCATGGGGAATGCCCTCCGCGATGCCCTGGATCCCAGGTTGCGTTCGTAGAAGAAGTTATTACAATCTAATACTAAATGGACATTCCGATTTTGGCGATATATCATGCCAGTACATGAGCAAAATTCTCAATGTTCAAAATCTGTCGGTTTCATTCACGATCCAGGGGCGCAAGCTTCATGCGGTTCGTGGGGTCAGCTTTGATCTCGATGTAGGCGAGGCGGTTGGAATCGTCGGCGAATCGGGCTGCGGCAAGAGCGTCGCCATTCAGTCGCTAACCCGCCTAATCCCCTCTCCGCCATCCTATATCGAATCAGGGAGCGTCTTTTTTGACGGCGTCGATTTACTGAAACTATCGATGAATGAGCTTCGCTCCGTCCGCGGCCGCGAGATCGGAATGGTCTTCCAGGACCCGATGACCTCGCTCAACCCCACGATGAAAATCGGATCGCAGATCCTCGAAGGCATCCTCCATCATCGATTGGCATCAAAAAAAGAGGCCGAAGCACGGGCGATCGAACTGCTGCATCTCGTGGGAATCCCGGATCCACCACTTCGTTTCTCTCAGTTTCCCCATCAGCTCAGCGGCGGCATGCGCCAAAGGGCGCTGATTGCCACGGCTCTCGCCGCGAGGCCGCGCATTCTCATTGCCGACGAGCCGACGACGGCACTCGATCCGACGATTCAAACCCAAATCCTCGAACTGTTAAAACAACTGCGCCGCCGGCTCAATATGAGCCTGATTTTAATCAGCCATGATATCGGCGTTGTCGCTAGCCTGTGCGACAGGGTCATCGTCATGTATGCGGGAAAAATCGTCGAGCAGGGCCCTGTCGCAGGTGTCCTCAATACGCCAAAGCATCCGTATACCCGTATGCTGCTTCATTCATTGCCGCGGCTCGATTCCGGACATGGACAAAAGCTCTTTGCCATCGAAGGCTCGCCGCCTAGCCTCTACGCCCCGCCACAGGGCTGTCCCTTTGCCGAGCGCTGCCCCGAAGCAATGAACATATGCGAGCGCACACCGCCTCCCGCTTTTTCAAGTGTTTGCTGCTGGCGGTATGATTCGAGGTGCCAAAAATGAACCAACCGCTGATCCAAGCCGATCGAATCGTCAAGACATTTGCCCTCAAAAACTGCCGCCTTACGGCGATTCGCAACGTCAGCTTTTCAATCTATCCCGGTCAAACGCTAGGACTGGTCGGAGAGTCCGGCTGCGGCAAATCGACCCTGGCGCGTACGCTGCTGCGCCTCTACGATCCGACGAGCGGGTCCATCATATTCCGCGGACAAGACATTACCCATCTGGGACCCCAAAAAATGAAAGCCGTGCGTCGGCAGATGCAGATGATCTTCCAAGATCCCTTCGCCTCTCTCAATCCTCGCATGACTGTCCAAGACATCATTGCCGAACCGCTGCAAGTCCACAGAATCGGAAATAAAGAAGAGCAAAACAAACGGCTGGCCCATTTATTGGATCTCGTGAATCTTCCCAGCACATGCGGCGGACGATTCCCGCATGAGTTCAGCGGCGGGCAACGGCAGCGGATCGGCATTGCCCGCGCCCTGGCGCTGAACCCTGAGTTCATCGTCTGCGACGAGCCGATCTCAGCCCTCGACGTTTCGATCCAGGCGCAGATCGCCAACTTGCTGCTTGCTCTGCAAAAGAATCTGAATCTGACCTATCTCTTCATCGCCCACGATCTGGCCATGGTCAAGGTTCTAGCGACTCATGTGGCCGTCATGTATTTAGGTGAGTTCATCGAAATCGGGCCGGTCCAGGAGATCTTCTCACATCCCTGCCATCCCTATACGCAGATCCTTCTGGCCTCGATTCCCCTTCACGACCCCATCCAGGAAAGCCGGCGGACCCAAATCTTTTTGCAGGGAGAGCCGCCCTCGCCAACCCACCCTCCGAAGGGCTGCTCATTTTGCCATCGGTGCCCACGGGCCATGCCCGTTTGCTTTCAGGAAAAGCCCATTCTAATTACTGTCGGAAAGGAACATCAGGCGGCCTGTCATTTAAATTGAGACATTCCTTGGGTAACTGGAAAAAGACATTTTCCTCGGTATAAACGATCTCTTCCACGCTGTTTACGCCAAGCTGCCTCAATCGCATAACGCACTCTTGAACAATCGACTCGGGCGTCGAGGCGCCCGCCGTCATGGCGATTGTCTCAACACTGCCAAGCCATGCCGGATCAATGTCTCCGGCGCTGTTGACGAGATAGGCGCGAACCCCTCTTTTTTCTGCCACTTCGCGCAAACGATTGGAGTTCGAGCTCTTGGGATCTCCCACGACTAGCACCAAATCTGCCGTTTTGGAGATCTCGCGAAGAGCCATCTGCCTGTTTTGCGTCGCATAACAAACGGAGGAGCTCGGCATTGCCTCAATCTGAGGAAAGCGCCGGCGCAGCGCATCGGTGATTTCTAACACATCGTCAAGGCTCAAAGTGGTCTGCGTGAGATATGCGATTTTTTGCTCTGTCAAATCGGGCAATTTCTCAACATCTTCAACGGTTTCGACAATGATCGTCGCGTGCGGAGCTTCTCCGGCCGTGCCGATCGTCTCGACGTGATTGCGATGCCCAATCAGAATGATTTTGTACCCCTTTTCAGCGAAGCGCTTGGCTGCGGAATGAACCTTCGTCACCAAACAACATGTCGCATCGATAGCAAAAAGATGAAGCCTCATCGCTTCTTGCCGAATCGAAGGTGGAACGCCGTGGGCCGAAAACACCAGCCGCGATCCTCGAGGAACTTCTTTGAGGTCCTCGATAAAAATAGCGCCCATGGCCTTCAGCTCTTCAACGACATGGCGATTGTGGACAATCTGATGCTTGACATAGATCGGAGGACCCCAGATCTCGAGGGCGCGCTTCACTGTGTCGATCGCGCGCTCCACGCCCGCACAAAAACCTCGGGGCTTAGATAAAAGCAATTTCATTGCATTGTGTTGGTTTTTAACAATAAATTATACAAAACCTCGCCTTTAATTCAAACATCTAATCTCGATCATTGGACGTCCGCCGCGCAGCGAAATCCATAAGTGCCGTTCATGGCGCCCGGATTATTTCGGTGGCGGTGCGAGCAGCGCATATCGTCTTTCAGACTCTTCCAGCAGCCCCCGCGCAGCACGCGGTACACACCCTGAGGCGGCCCCAAGGGATTTTCCGGCTCAAGGGCGGATGCGTCATAATAGTTGTATGCATACCAGTCCTGGCACCACTCGTAGACGTTGCCTGCCATGTCATAGAGGCCCATCTCATTGGTAGGATAGCTCATGACGGCGGTCGTATCGGAGCTGAAGAAGTTGGCCTGGGCGCGCTCGATTTCATGGCCGGTCGGAAAGAGTATATTTTCCCGGCCGCTCGAAGCAGCGGTCTCCCACTCCGCCTCGGTCGGCAAACGCTTGCCGATCCATTTCGCGTAGGCCACGGCCCCGTACCAGGTCACGCCTACAACGGGATGTTTGGCATAACCGGATTCGATGATCAATTTGCCCGTGCTGCGCTTGATGCGCGAATCGCGCAGGCGGATGATATCGTTGTTATTGCTATCTTTTTCACCGCCCATTGCTTGCAAAAAGCGCACGAACTGTTCATTGGTCACGGGATGAATGTCCAGTGCAAAACTGGAAAGGGTGATCGGATGGCGAGGCATTTCATCGCGCGCGCCCTCGTTACTGCCCCGCTGATATGTTCCGCCGGGGATCACCGCCATCTCGGTTAACATGGGATCGATTTCTTTCAGCTCGACTTTTTTCGGCACATATTGCGACACATGCATATCGCGATGGAAAATCTCGGCCGGATCGCTATCGAATTCGGGACGCGCGATCTCGCCGGGGCGCAGCATGGGCTTGGGCGATTCTCCTGATACCGGAGCCAAAACGGGTGCCGGAGCGCTTTCTTTTTCGGGATGGAACTCAAAAGACATCTGCAGCACGCTATCGAGCTTTCGTTCGATTTCAGACAAAGAGAGCATATCGCCCATCTGTACCTTGGGCGCCTTCATGCATTCACTCAAGGCATGCGAGAGCATTCCCGGGCGAAGGGCGGGGTTCATCTGCAAACAGCGCGAGATGAGATAATCCCAGTTCCCCTGCGCTTCGGGAAACACGCGCGATGGCAGATCAAAACAGCCATCGGGCATTTTGCGCGCGACAAGATAATAGGCCAGAGTCCCGAACGCATACGCATCGGCTTTCAAATCACCGCTCTCTGCATCGAGCATCTTTTGCTCCGGAGCCAAAAAGCCAAATGCGCGAACATAATTGCGGCTGCTTTGCACGGCCTTTTCAGTCGATAGATTCTGGGGCATCAACGCCATCGCGACCTGTTCACACAGGCGGGAAAAGGCAACGCCTTCCCCAATCAGGCGCGTCAGGGCAAAATCGGATAGCACAATGCGGATTCCCTCTTCAGCAGGAGCGACGAGGAGATTGGTCAGCTTGATCGAGCCGTGAAACATGGGCATGCCGCCGATGGTGCGCCCATGGCAATAATCCAGAGCGGAAGCCACCTGGCGAAGAATTGACAGATAATCCTCTTCCGACAGCGAGCGGCCCTTTAAATTCAGATAGCGATCCAGATTCATCGTCTCGCCAAGAGAATCGACGATGGGGTCGCTCACGATAAAAAAGCGCCCATCCGCGCATGTGATGTTGTGGATCTTGACAATGTTGGGATGATCCAGAGCGGCGATCGCGTGAACCTGCTCTTCAAATCTTCGCATGAAGGCCGCATCGGAGCAAAGATCTTCAGGCAATATTTTCAAAGCGAAGGGACGCTTGATGAAGCGATGCTCTGCGAGATAGACCTGGCCAAACGCGCCGAGACCCAACTGTCGCAAAAGATTATAATCGCCTAAATTTTCCATGTGCATAACTGACCCCTAGGATCACTGCATCATAGATAGGACCATTTTTTCTATGCAAGGTGGAAAAGAAGAGAGCCATTCCCGATGTAGCTGAAATGGGAATTGTTCATAACTAACCCCTATCCAGCACAGACAATAGAGTGCAATTAGGAGTCGTATATTTTTTTTGA
>JACVQJ010000015.1 GCA_015661075.1 Parachlamydiales bacterium
CGAGATTCCGGCACGCGAATCGTTAACCCGACTGCTCGGTTGACGTGTCCGGTTTGTCTATGCGTTAGCGTAGATTTGCCTAGATTTTTTTGAGCGGTTAGAAAAACCAGGCTAAAATCCGCCACAAAGGGAAAGCGTGGTGGCTTTAGGGTCTGCTATTTTGATGATCCAGGACGGGGAGAATTGTTCTTACTGAAAATTTATCCAAAAAATGAAAAGGAAGATCTCTCAGCAGATGAAAAGAAGGCGTTGAAGGAATTCTCAAATATGGTCAAAAGGAGATAAGCATGAGCAAGTTTTACGAAGACTTAAAAGAAGGATTTGAAGAAATCATTGCTTATAGAAAAGGCAAGATCACACTTCGCTCAGAAAAAATTGAAATACCAGAGCCACCTAAAGCATACAAAGCAAAAGACATTAAAAATATCAGAGAAAAAAGCGATTATTCTCAGGGTGTTTTCGCTGCTATTCTAAATGTCAGTGTTAAAACAGTTCAATCTTGGGAATCCGGAGAGAGGGTGCCCAGCCACGCAGCTTTGCGCTTGTTAGAATGCGTTGACAAGGGGTTTTATCGGCCCAAGCTCATTCAAAAAAGAACATAAACGGTCAGAAAATGAATGTTTTGCATAATTCGGCAATATTTACTTGAAATTCAGTTCCCGTTTTGCTGAATATAACTATCTTTAAAAAAGGTTGGTTATGAGTGCAAAATACTCGCTTTCTTTAGACATCGTTTTTGTTTCGATTGTTGCTGCCTTGAGCGGATTTTTATTCGGCTATCATATAGGCATTTTTACCGGAGCGCTGATCTTCATCGCGGAGCAGTTTCAGCTGACGTCGTTCGAGCAGGGGATGCTCGTGAGCATTATTCTCGTCGGCGGCCTGGTGGGAGCCCTGTTTGGCGGCCTTTTATCGGATTATCTGGGGCGTAAACGCACGCTTTTTTTAACCGTGCTGCTTATTCTGATTGCTACGTTTTTTCTCTATGATGCGAAAGATTATCGCATCATCATGTTCGGACGCCTCATTACGGGACTGGCGATTGGCATTGGCTCGGTCACTGCGCCTCTATATCTCGCCGAGATCGCTCCGAAGGCCCACCGGGGCTCTCTCGTCTCCTTGAACCAGCTCATGATTGTGACGGGTATTCTGGTGTCATTTTGGGTCTCCTACATGCTGGCCGCGGATGGCGATTGGCGCATCCTGTTTACGATCGGACTGATTCCCGCCGCTCTTCAATTAATCGGATTGTTTTTCATACCCGAGTCGCCGGACTGGCTGATGGGCCAGGGGCGCAAGGCCGATGCGGAAAAGAGCCTGCGCCGTTTGGAGATGGATGCAAGTTTTTTAGAGACGAAAAGAAAACAGGATCTTCCGACGAAAAAACGGTTGGCAGCTCTTCTCGATCCATCGGTTCGCTCGGCGTTGATCGTGGGCATCGGCATTAGCGTATTGCAGCAGATCACGGGGATCAATACGGTCTTTTTTTACGCGCCGCATATTTTCAAACTCGCGGGATTTACTTCGGCCAAAGCGGCCATCTATGCCACCACATGGGTCGGTATCATCAATGTCTTTATGACCGTTGTCGGATTGTGGCTGATTGACCGAATTGGGCGGCGCCCTCTATTGCTGATCAGCTTATCCGGCATGGCTCTTTCTCTGGCGCTGTTGGGATCAGCTTTTATTTTTTCGGCTCATGGAGGAGCGTTGGCGATTGTCAGCCTGATGGTCTATATCGCCTCGTTTGCGGTGGGCATGGGAATGATTCCCTGGCTGATGATCTCCGAGATTTTTCCACTCGGCATCCGTGGTCGTGCGATGGGGATCTCTATTTTCTCGAACTGGACGGCCAATTATCTCATCGCATTGACTTTTCTGCCCCTGATCCACGCGCTTGGAATCGGACAGACGTATTGGTTATTCATGATCATTTGCATGGCTGGCATTTGGTTTTCCTGGAAAAAAGTGCCCGAGACACGAGGCAAAACATTTGAGGAAATCCAAAAGTTCTGGCACAAATAAATTATTATGGGGGAATCTATGAACTATGCCGAGATCGTGTCGCTATTGGGCAGCGAGTCTGAATCGCTTCTGAAGCACGTTTGCAAAACCGTTTCGAAAGATCAGCTTCACCTCCCTGGCCCCGATTGGGTCGATCGGATTTTTGCACCCTCTGACCGTAATATCCGCACATTGCGCAGCCTCGAGCAGCTTTTTGAGCATGGCCGGCTGCGCCATACGGGCTATTTGTCGATCCTGCCGGTCGATCAGGGGATTGAGCATTCCGCAGGCGCTTCATTTGCTCCGAATCCGATCTATTTCGATTCGGAAAATATCGTTCGCCTGGCCATTGAGGGCGGCTGCAATGCCGTCGCATCGACGCTCGGAGTATTGGGCAGCGTAGCCCGCAAATACGCTCATAAGATTCCATTCGTTTTGAAGATCAACCATAACGAGCTGCTCTCCTATCCCAACATTCATGACCAGACCCTGTTTGCTTCCGTTCAACAGGGCTACGAGATGGGGTGTGCCGCGATCGGAGCGACCATATATTTCGGCTCGCCGGACTGCCGGCGGCAAATTCTCGAAATCAGCCGCGCCTTCGAGCAGGCGCATCAATTGGGGATGGCGACGATATTGTGGTGTTATTTGCGCAACTCAGGGTTCAAGACAGCCGGCGCGGACTATCATGAAGCGGCTGATTTGACGGGCCAGGGCAATCACCTCGGCGTGACGATCGAAGCTGACATCATCAAGCAAAAACTGCCGCTCAATAATGGCGGATTCACGGCCATCAAATTCGGCAAGACATCGGACGAGGTCTATTCCAAACTCTCATCCGACCATCCGATCGATCTGACTCGCTATCAGGTCATTAACAATTATTTGGGGCGCATGGGGTTGATCAATTCCGGCGGGCCTTCGGGGAAAAACGATCTCGTTGAAGCGGTGCGCACCGCTGTCATCAATAAGCGCGCGGGCGGCATGGGATTGATTTCCGGGCGCAAGGCGTTTCAAAAGCCGATGAAAGAAGGGGTCAAGATTCTGAACGCGATTCAGGACGTCTATCTCGCCAACGAAATTACGATCGCATAGAGAGTCATTATTTTCACGGAAACGGGCGGTTGGGGGGGCGGAACGTTCCCCTCCGTCTGGATGGAGATAATGATTCGTTTTATTCAACGTTGATTTTTATTTTGTGTTTTCGGTTAACATGAGAGCGTTGTTACCAATGCATGAACGTGAGGAATTGTAACTATGGAAAATTGTTTTTCCGTCAATCAATGTGGAATATTTTATTTTATATCCATAATCGCTGCAGCGTTGATCGCTTCAATTTTATTAGTTGGTGGGCTTTCTCTTCACGACAAGACGAAGTCTGTTTTTCCCTTTAAGCGGAAAGTTATTTTGAGTGTATTCCTTCTCATACTGGGAGTTAGAGTCGTTTATAAAGTTATAACAATCAGTTTTATGTAAAACGGCGGTTCGAAACCCTCCCAAATTTAGACTTCAACTACCTAGTCTAGAAGGGACACGAGTATAAAAATCCTCCTTGGAATTTTTTTTAAATGTTGGCTGGAATGTATAGAAGGCATGTAGAGATATTCTCAAGCAACGAAATTACGATCGCGTAGAGAGTCATTGTTCCCACGGAAACGGGCGGTTGGGGGGAGGAACGTTCCCCTCCGTCTGGCTGAAAATGCCGAGGATGCTTCCCGACAGCCAGTGATGCGTGGTTTTTTGCGCTGCCAGAAGAGCTGCGATTTTTGCCGTGGCCGATCCCGTGGCGAGGCTCGGGTTTCGGGTCGATCCCGTGAGGGGGATTTTCAAGACATATTCCGCAGGCAGGTTTTTGATTCCGAAAGAATTTTTCAAGGTCTCGGCCGTCAATCCTAAAATCATGTCCATCTGATCGTCGATCAAATTGATATTTCCCCACGTGCAGATGCGAATTGATTCATTGATCAAAGCGTCCATGCGGCCGGTTTTTAGCTCGCCATTGATGAAGCTGAATTGCAGAGGGGTGAACCAGACATCGATCATCGACCCAGAGGAGCTGCGCTCTTTGAGCAAACCGATCAGGGAAGAGAGCGCTCCTGTATTTTGGCAGTGGATCCGGCCCATTTCGAGAGTGCCCTGGCCGATTTGCAGATGCTGGAGATGAAATGATGAAAGCGGACAGCGAAAACGGCTCGGCTCGATCCGCAGATGAAGAGGGGATTTCGCCTCGATCCCAGTGATGAAGAGCGGATTGATGTCCTTCAAGATCCAGACGGATAGTTCCGGCGTCAGGCGAAACGTCGCGATCACGGGCTGGCGGATGGTCAGATCGTCGTTTTCAAGATTGCCATGGACCGTCAAGTCCAGATTGGGAGCATTGAAAGTAAGATCGATCAAACCGTTATTTTCGCTTTTGGAGGCAGAACCTTGCAGATTGATTGTATTGCCGAGGATTTTTATCAGAAGATTTTCATCGAACGAATATCGAGCGCTGAGAATGCGCCCGATTGCAAGCGTTGGAAAGTCGATCAGTTCGCCGCGCAGGGAAAATTCCTTGAATGCATCGCTGAGTGATTTTATCTGGCCTTGCAGGGAAAACGAGCCGGGGCCGGAGTCTTGCAAGGATTTTCCGTCAAAGGCGATGTCGGCCGATCCCTGATGCAGCCGCACGCTTCCTTGCATCGCATCGAGCTGGACACTGGGAAATTGCGCAGATGTTAGGTGAAAGGAGCCGTTGACGATGGAGGCATCGCCGTGAATCCGATGCATTTTTTTCAGCTCGAACAAAGACAGCATTGACCATAGCGGGACAGAGACGCGCAGCTCGTCAATCGATCCGGTCAACTCTTCGCTATGAAAAGTTAGATTGGAAAATTGCTGCGGACCGAACCAGGAAAGGGTCAGTTTGTCAGCGGTGACCGTTGTATGTGTTTTGGATTGAATGGACTCCAAAAAGAAACGCTTGCCGCCCGCCGTCGATGCGATTTGCGGAAAAAAAACGATGAAAAGAAGTACTGCGGCCAGAATCGCGAGCAATTGCTTGTTGGGGCGTATCATAAACTCTTCAATAACCCATAGCGAAGTATTCGCGCAAGTATACTGTGTACGGGCAGGTCTTTAACTTTTTCTTCGGCGTCTTTTGCGCCCCAGCGCATTGCTCGTTCTTGCCAACTTTCGCAAGTTGGCTGCAAACTCCGCCCGCCAAAAAGTTAAGAACCTACCCGTGCCCAGTATAGATCACTCAACGGTCACTGATTTGGCCAGGTTGCGGGGCTGGTCGATGTCGCATCCGCGGTCTTTGGCGATATAATAGGCAAAGAGCTGGCCGGCGACGATGGAGGCAAACGGCGCGAATGGATCGATGGACTCGGGCAGCCAAAAGATGTCGTCGGCAATCTCAATGATTGAGTGGAGGCCTTCCGGCGCGAACGCCAATATCGGCGCTCCGCGGGCCTTCACTTCCATGAGGTTGCTGACGATCTTATCGAGAGTTTGATCATTGGAGCAGAAAGCAACGACCGGAAAGTTCGGGCAGATCAAAGCAATCGGGCCGTGTTTCAGTTCGCCGGCCGGATAGCCATTCGCGTTGACATAGGAGATTTCCTTGAGCTTCAGCGCGGCTTCCAGACAGGTGGGAACCATATAGCGCCGTCCCATGAAAAAAAAGTCGTTGTATTTGGCATATTTTTTCGCAATCGTCTGGAGCAGGCTCGATTTTTCGAGAACCTGCTGGATGCTGCCTGAGATTTTTCGGAAATGCGCAAAGTATTTACGCATTTCGCCGTCGCTCAGGCCTTTGAGACGGGCGATGTGAAGGGCAAAAAGAGCTAATACGGCCACTTGCGAAGAGAACGCCTTGGTTGAGCAGACGCTCATTTCCGGACCGGCTTTCAAAAAGATCGTGCTGTCGGCCTCGCGGCTCAACGTGGAGTTGACGACGTTGCAGATGCCGAGAATGCTGCATCCGCGGCGCTTGGCCTCGCGCATGGCGGCGATGGTGTCTGCCGTCTCGCCGGATTGGCTGATAGCGATGACAAGGGTGTCAGAGGCCAAAAGAGGGTTGCGGTACCTCGCCTCGGAGGCGATCTCGACAGAGGCATTGACCCTCGACAGATCTTCAAAAAACATGGTTCCGATCCAGCCGGCATGAGAGGATGTGCCGCAGCCGAGAAGCCAGATGTTGCGGATCGATTTGAGATATTCATCGCTAAAGTGAAAGTTCTCGAACTCAATGCAAGCGCTCTCGTCATTCAGGCGTCCGAGGAGGGCTTTTTGGATCGTGGAGCTCTGTTCGTAGATTTCCTTGATTAAGAAGTGCTCGAAGCCTTCTTTGGAGGGCGCCTGGTAATTGCTCTCCAGCTTCTCGATTTTTTTTTCGATTGGTTTCAGAGTGGAGTTGAAGATGCTGATTTTCCCCGCCTCCACTTGAGCGATCTCGTCGCCTCGTAAAAACATGACATTGGATGTCGAGGGCAAAAAGGCGTTGGGATCGGATGATACGATGGATTCGGTGTGCTGATCGTCGTATCCGATGGATAATGGGCTTTCGCGGGCGGCTGCGACAATTTGGCCGGGGTGGTTGGAATGAATGATGGCGATTGCAAAAGAGCCCTGAAGCAGGGGAAGGGTCTTTTGAACCGCATCGAGTAGATCGCCGCGGTAGAATTGGCCAATCAGCTGGGCGATCACTTCAGTATCGGTTTCGGAAGTGAAACGAACGTTTTTTGATTTCAATTGATCGCGGAGCTGACTGAAGTTTTCGATGATGCCGTTATGAACGAGCGCCAGCGATGATTTTTCGTCAAAATGGGGATGGGCATTTTGATCCGTCGGCTTGCCATGCGTGGCCCAGCGCGTATGGCCGATGGCAAAATCGAGTTTTAACCCCTCGCTGAGAATCTTTTTTTCCAAACTGGCGATTTTTCCCGCTTCTTTGCAGGATTTAATCTGTCCCTCGTATAGGCCGGCAATGCCGGCCGAATCATACCCGCGATATTCGAGCTGTTTCAATCCGCCGATGCAGATTTTGATGGGATCTTTTTTGCCGACATATCCAAAAATTCCGCACATACATTGCTAACCAGTTCGATTTGGCTAGAGCTTAATGGATTCTAATATTTACTTCCTCGCGTTTCCTACGTCTTTCAGCTTCACGCCTTTGGCGAGGTTTAGTTCGATTTCTTCGAGCGTTATGCCTTTTGTTTCCGGCACAAACAGATATACAAACGCAACGGCTAATATGCAGAAGAAGGAAAAGAGGAATAAGAGCGAGGATGTCCCGAACTGTTCCATGAACGTCAAAGAGTAGCCCATCAAGAGGCCGGCAAAGGTCCAGTTGACCATTGTCGTGATCGTGATACCCACCTCGCGAACCTTGAGCGGGAATATTTCAGAGCAAACGAGCCAAGCAACCGGACCCCAGGATACGGCAAATCCGAATATGTAGACGATCACAGCCAGCAACAAGACTAGTTTGGATCCGCTGCCAATTGTTGCAGGATCTGCGCCTTTGGCAATGGTTAGAAAAGCCAGTCCGGCCGCGACCATCGTGATAAACATACAAATTGCGCCGACATAGAGCAATTTCTTGCGGCCCCATTTTTCAACGAGATAAATGGCCGGGAAAGTGAAAAGCATATTTACGGTCGGGACGGTCATCATGGCAACGAGTCCTTTCATGCCGGCATAGCCAAAAATTTCGGGAGCATAATAGATCATGACATTGATCCCGACGAGTTGCTGGAACATTTGGAGCAACACCCCGACGATGATGACTTTGAGGAAGTATCCCTTGAAGAGGATGCTGGCCGAAAACTTTTCTTTGGCGGAAGAGGCGAGAGTATATTCGATTTCCTTGATTTCCAGATCGATTTCAGCCTGTGTATTCATGGTCTTGTGGAGCACTTTCAGCGCTTTGTCTTTTTTTCCTTTTAGCATGAGCCATCGCGGGCTTTCAGGAAGAGCGAACGTTCCAATAAACATAACGATTGCAAAAAGCCCGATCACAAGGAACATGATCGGCAGAGCATGCTGAGAGTTAGTGATCATTTTAGCGATGAATACGTTGGTGAGCGAAATCAAAAATATTCCGATCGTGATCATCAACTGGAAGAGCGTGCCCATTGAGCCGCGGATTTTTGCCGGAGCCGTTTCCGATAAATATAGAGGTACTACAAAAGAAGCGATACCAACTCCCAACCCAAGGCCGAAGCGGCACAGTTCAAGAATTGCGATGGGAGGCAGCATAGCTGAGATCAGTGAACCGGCCGTGAAGACGAACCCGGCAAAAATCAGACTTTTTTTGCGGCCGAAATATCTAGCTAGCAAGCCCGAGAGCAGGGCTCCGAGCACTCCGCCCGTTGCGAGCACGGCTGAGTAGTTCTCCGCTTGAGAAGTGTCCAGATGGTAATCTGTTTTAATCGTATCGAGGGCATTGGCGATAAATCCCTGGTCAAGGCCGAACAGCAATCCGCCTAATGCGGCGATTGTACAAATGATGTAGACGATAGTTTTGTACTTACCGCTGTGTTCCGGGATTGAGGGATGTTTTGAATAGAATTGCTCATCACTGGCCATATAATTCTCCTTAACTGCGACAGTCTTAATTTTTATTTAACAAGGAGATATATTATTTACCAACATTTATTCGGCGCGGGCCATGATAGCCAGGAAAAGGGGGATTTCGCGACGCGCGAGATTTTCCATTTTGGCCTTGGCGCCCTCGCTTGTTTTGTCCGAGCACCATTCCTCCATGGAAATCACGGCAAAATGGTTATTTTGTAAAAAGCGAAAAAAATCGCTGAGAGAGTGGTGGAAAGAATAGGTCACGCTGTCGGAACTGTCTTGGGACGGGCGCATCTGGATCGGGATCTTCATTTCTGTCATATAGCGATTGATTCGGCGGTATTGAAGCTGGCTCTTCTCATCAATTCCCCAGCTGCTTTGCCGCGGGATGCGGAAGCAGGGATGATTGAGAACGATTAGCAGTTTTCCACCTTTTTTTAAATGCCGCCGAGCCTGCTGGATGGCCCTTTCAGGCTCTTCCATATTTTGGAGCGAAAGAATGAAAGCGGCGCAGTCAAAGTCCTTTTTTTCAACGGGTAGCAGCTCAGAGGTATCGGCTACGATCCAATGGGCCTGGGGATGTTTGGTGTGCTGCCTGGCTCGTTGAATGAGGGATTTTGATGCGTCGACGCCCCAATATTCGGCGTTTTTGGGAAGGACGCGGGCTAGCACGCCCTGTCCGCAACCCAAATCCAACACGCTAACGGCGCTTTTTTCAGAAATGTTCAACAGCCGGAGCACGCTCGGAAGAATGATCGATTGATGGTAATAGTGTCCGTCGTCGCCGACGAGTCCGGAATACCAGCCCTCGACGTTTTCCCAGGATGTGGAAGATTTCTTTGCCATATATCGATTATATCGTGACTGAATAATATACTTATTCAATTTTTCTCTTCAATTGCACCAATCCGTTTGGCGTTTTATAATCGTCGTTTTTTATTAAGCTGAAGCGATTTATGAACAAATATTTGATCCTGTTTTTCCTTTCTGTCGGCGCTTTATCTGCCAACGAAGACTTATCGGTAGCGACCCTCGCTAACGATCCCTCCGCCCTGTCTATTCGTTTATTTACAGTTTTCATCGCGTCAATGAATATTCAGAAAAAACACAAAAAGAAGGGTCTGTCGAAGTCTTTGATGCCGATCTCAATCGAACGGTCTATCAATGGGGCACCGATCTGCGCCTGAATTCGATCGAACGATTTTCTAAAGACGGTCCGTTATTGAATAAAGAGCGCTATTGTTGGGGATCGGGTCAGGATTTGGCCAATCTGATCTGTAAGAGTATGATCGATGCCGATGGAACGGTGATTTCTTCTGTTCGCTATCTTTACGATGCGCGCGGCAATGTCACTGAAGAAAGACTCTATGGCAATCTCTCCGGCGTGGGACCGGCTCCCGTTCTCGGTGCAAATGGCATTCCCATTGACAATGGGACGGAAGTCTATTGCAAACGCTTTCGCTACACTTCCTCCGCGCCGAATCTTTTACTGGAAGAGTCGGACGACTCCGGCCGCCGAATCGTCACCGACTACTTGCCTGGAACAGATCTTCCCGTTTCGCAATTGACCTATGATCGCGATGTGCTTAAAGCTAGAAAGACATTTGAGTACGACAATGATCGCGTGCTCATCCGCGAAGTGACCGACGATGGCGTTTCGCAAACGATTCGGCGCATTACTCCCATCGCTCAGGCGCCCTATATCGGCCTGCCGCACATCATCGAGGAATCGTATGCCCAAGACGGGCGCGAACAACTGCTAAAAAAAACGGTTCTCACCTATACGACAGGTGCAAAAATGGTTCGTCAGGATGTCTACGATGCCCAAAACGCTTTGCGATTCAGCATCGAGATGGCGTATGACGGCAAGGGCCGGCTCATCGAGCGGACGAATCCTGCGGGTCAGCGGGAAACATCGTCCTATGACCCTTGCGGCAATCGCATTCTCACGCACGATTTTTCCGGCCGTTTGACCCATACCAGCAGCTATGACGCTTGCCATCGGCCCACGCTCATCCAGCATCAGGGCGATGATGGCATCATTCAGAATCGACGGCTCGGATATGATCTGCTAAGTAACCTCGCCTCAGACATCGATTGCAGAGGCCATGAGACGAAAAATATATACGATGCGATGAACCGGCGGATTGAAACCCGCCTGCCTCAGCGGGTCGGTGAGAAAAAAGAACTCATCTCTCCTGTTTGTCATAGCAGCTACGATGGCGCCGGACGAGAAATTCTCCATACCGATGCGATGAGTTATACGACAAAGACTTCGTATAATGCCTATGGCAAACCGATTCTCGTGATCCATCCCGATGGCGGGCGCGATGAATATACCTACAATCTCGACGGCATTCTCAAAACCCACATCGATCCGCAGGGAACCTCCACATCCTTTGTCTATAATGCCTTGCGGCAGATCACGCAAAAGACGATCTCATCGGGGGAGGGGATTTTGGCTGAAGAGTATTTTGAGTATAGCGGAAACAATCTCATCGCCCAGATCGATGCCGAGGGGAATCGAACTACCTACACCTATGACGGTGCGGGCCGGAAAATCGCCGAGGAGTGCAATGGCGAGAAGACGGCATTCTCCCATGATTCCCTGGGACGTCTCCATCAAACGCAAACCGGCGATCTATGCTCCGTCACAGAACACAATCTCCGTGGCCAGGTCGTTGAAGAGAAAAAAATGTCAGCATCGGGTGATCTGATCCGCCATGTGCAGTATGAATATGATGCGGCTGGCAATCGTTCGGCCATCATCCGGTTTGTCGCGGGGCAAAAAGCGCAAGAAACGATGAAATACGATTCCATGAATCGGCTCATTCAAAAAACGGATGCCATCGGCCATACCGAAACGACTGCCTGGCAGGATCAATATTCCAATGCCTATGGTCAAAGAGTCTTGCAAACCATCCATACCGATCCGATGGGCCTTGAGACCATTGAAACAAAAGATACGCATGATCACCTGGCAGCTTATGAAAAAAGAAATGGGTGTACGCTCTCGCGGCAGGAAAAATTCTATGACGCCGATGGACGGCCTGTGCAGCAGATCGATACGGTCTTTACACCCGATGGATCATCACATGACGTCCAGACCCACTGGGAATATGACACCCGCGGCCGTCTGACATTGCTCACCGAAGCCGATGGCACGCTCGACGCTAAAACGACGCGGCATCTCTATCAGCAGGACGGCAAGCTCTCGCAAACGATCAAGCCGGATGGGACTTCGCTTTTTTATGCCTACGATGGCTTGAGCAATCTGGTGTCTTTGCACTCCTCCGATGGAACCCTCAGCCATCAGATGGCCTACAATCGGCTGAGCCAGCTTGTGCAGAGCGACAATATTTTACGGACCTATGATGCGAAAGGGCGCATCCTGAGCGAAACGTTTCCCGGCGGATATTCGCTGGAAAATACGTATGATTTGCAAGGGCGGCGGATCTCGTGCTCGATACCTGCTGCCAACTGCCGGATCGAGCACTCCTATCATGGCCTTGATCCTCAAAACGTTCAGCGAAAAACCTTCGATGGCCAAGCTCTCTATACGCATCATTATTCATCCTATGATCTATCCGGCAATCTCCTGGAAGAAGAGTTGATTGACAATAGCCGCGTGCGCTTGACCATCGATCCACTATCGCGCAAAACCAGGATCGACTCGCCGCATTTTATTCAGGAAGCGGTGCAATTCGATTCCGCGGGCAACATCACCCGCATGGACACGCAAAACGATAAGAGCGTCTATTTATACGACAAGCTTTACCAGCTCACGTCGGAGTCGGGGCTTTTCGCTCATGAGTATGCGAACGATTCGCTATATAACCGCCGGCAAAAGGATCAGGAGCGCATCCAGGTCAACGATCTCAACGAGGATGTCTCGCATTTTGAATATGACAGGAATGGAAATCCGATTCGCCAAAACGACACTCGGTATACTTACGACGCGCTCGATCGCTTGATCCGCATCGAATCGCCTCAGCAACGCCAGGATTTTACTTACGATTCTTTGCATCGCTGTCTCACAAAAACGAGCGTCCAAAATGGCGTGTCGGAGACGCGGTATTTTCTCTATGATGGGCAAAACGAGATTGGAACATTTGATGAAAGGGCGCAACTTCAGGAGCTGCGCGTTCTCGGATCAACCCCTCATGCTGAAATCGGTGCCGCTATCGCCATCGAGTTGCAAGGAAAGGCGTATGCTCCGATCCATGATCTGCCTGGGAATATCGCCGCACTCGCTCCTCTCGATCACGGCGCTGCGGCCATTTATCGCTACAGTGCGTTCGGTGAAGAAAAAATTGATGGATCTATTCTCAGTCCCTGGCGATATTCTTCCAAGAGAAGTGACGCAAGTACAGGTCTGGTTTACTATGGCCGAAGGTACTATATGCCGATGTTGGGGCGATGGCTCACACCCGATCCGGCTGGCTTTACGGACGGCATGAATTTGTATGCCTTTGTCCATAACGATCCGCTGACGCATTTTGATGAGTATGGGTTGTGGCTTGAACCAAGACCTCCCGGTACGTTCAACAGCTCGCAAGGATACCAACTCATGGCCAATTCATGTGTTGATTTGTACAGCAATCCTCGTGTTTGGGGAGGTGCGCAGGCATTGGGAGGGCTTGTAGCAACCAACATTGGTATTGGGATAACGGGCACGGTAATTTTAGCACCCTTCGGATTGCCTTTAACGGCATACGGCCTTGACCATTACATAGCAGGGATGAACACCGTTTTCTCCGGTGTACCGAGAGATACTTTCACTACTCAGCTCCTGCACAAAACCGGCATGTCTCTGGATACAGCGCGCTTAACGGATTGCGGCTTAGGGATAGGTTTAACGGGGGTGGGAGGTGCAATGCGAGTTGCCGCCAATCAGGGAAGCCAAGTAGCAGCGTTTACTGCTTTCCAGCGGCCTGTCACTGCCTCAACAGCTCAAGAGGCGAATTTATTTGCTTCAAAAGGCCTAACCATTGTTCAGCAAAAAAGTCTTTTTATATCTGCTTCAAAAGCATACGATCAAAATTTAACTCAGTTAGCACATTCTTTTTCTAAGCACGCCGGTAGGTATCCTGAAATATGGGGAAAGATAAACGGACCAATGGATAGTTGGCATGGTCAAGCTCTTAATCAGTTGAATGATATTTGCAACGCTCCTGGTTCATTTGCAAAGATTATTGATCCCAAAACGGGATTAACATGGATTGAAAAAAGGTTGCCAAGTGGAAGTGGGGTTAGATTAAATCAAGATTATACATTTAAAGGGTTTGTGGACTGATTATGACTGATCATTTTATTGAAATTGTTTTTAAAGACGTTTCTGTGGAAAAAATTGAGTCTTTAATAAAAGATTTAAGCTTAAATGGACAGAGGGTAGTGAGTTACAACATTACCTGTAATTCTGTAAAAATTAGCTGGGATACGGATAAGTCAATAGAAAGAATTTTTACAGATAATAATAATTTTGGATTATTTTTAAATTTAGACGAATTGAAAAAAGATGGAATTTGCTTGCCAAATTGCGGAATAGCTGTCTATAAGAATGAAAATGAAATTAATGTGGAACTGAATTTTCGACTGTCTGACTTAAAAAACTTCAAGACAGATAATTTGGTGAAAAAGTTAATGAAATTATCTAAATCTATTGCTGCTCAATATCATATAAATGATTATTTTTGTGGGCTTGAGCCAGCTCAGGATATAGAGACAAGGCTATTTTCAAAGGAGCAAACTGGTCCTCTTTTTCTCAAAGAGTAAAAATCTGACCATCGCGTTCGCTTCATAAGCTCGTCCCACCGTTTTATCCCAGGGAAGGACAGGATAAGCAGGATCGCAAGCGGCAGGATAGGCAGGATGACGATGAGTTTTTTTGTACTCGAGACGCCTTTTGCCAAAATTCACTAACAGTCCAACGTGAACATTGGTAACTGCCAAATAGTTAATCAGTTAGGCCTGATGCATAGCCAGCAAATGTTCACCACATTTGAAGAACTCCTCCTTGAAAGGAGGAGATTCTCCTTCCGCTTAAGGTTGCGGTGCGGCTAAAGCCGCTTACCGTACGAATAAAATATCTTGCCTAGACCCACCCCTGAAGGGGTGGGATTGCGGCAAGAAGTGCGTTCAAAAGCTCGCTTCGCGTTGTGCTCATCGTTCGTTGGAAGCGAGTACAACGGGAATGGCTCGTATCAGAACGTATTGCGAAGAAAGAGCCAAGAGAACATGATAACTAAAATTTTAAAAAACATGCGATCTTCTGACGAAAAAGACTTTGGCCGCTCGATTGGCGAATACGCATCCGATGTCGCTACGGTAGTGTCTATGCAATCGACCATCGAAGAGGCTCTGCATTCCCTGCGGAAAAGTCATGTAGATCAAAAAATTGTTTATTTCTATGTCGTTGATGATAAATATCATTTGAAAGGCGTTGTCTCGACGCGGCAACTGCTATTGTCCTCAATGCATTGCAAGGTCAGCGATGTGATGCAGGATTGGGTGGTGAAGCTGAAAGTGAGCCAGACTGTTCGCGATGCTTTAGAATTATTCGACCAGCATCCGCTCCTCGCGCTGCCTGTTGTGGATCATGATGGCAAGCTGCTCGGCGCGATCGACGTTCAGATGCTGATGAAAGAATCGCTGGATTTAGCCGATATCCATAACCGCGCCGCCGTGTTTCAGATGATCGGTTTAACTTTGGAAGATGGGAAAAAATTCCCGCTTTTCAAGAACTATCTGCTCCGGATGCCCTGGCTGCTCTGCAATATTTTTTCCGGTCTGATGTGCGCTGTGATTTCGCGTTGTTATGAACATGTCATGATGGAATATCTCATTTTGGCGTTTTTCATGCCGCTCGTTTTGACGGTGACGGAGTCGGCAACCATGCAATCGATGGCGCAAAGCCTTCAGCTTTTGCGCCGCCCGCGCTTCAGCTGGAAAATCGTTTGGATGAAAAGCGTTCAGGAATGGAAGGCAGTCGTCATGTTGTCGCTTAGTTCGGGGATTTTGGTCGGGCTAATTTCGCTTCTCTGGGATGGACGCTTACTTCTTTCCATGATCATCGGATCGGGAATCGTTCTTTCTGTCATCTCCTCGGCTCTGTTTGGAACGATTTTGCCCGTGATATTATTTCGGATGAAGCTGGATCCAAAAGTCGCTTCGGGGCCAGTCGTTCTCATGATCACCGACATGGTGACGATCGGACTATTTCTCTCCTTGGCCGCCTACTGGTTAGGAGCTGTCTAATAATAAATTGAACCATTTGGCTAGCGTGAAAGCTCGTAGAATCGACGATCGCAAGTTGATCCGTATTAATGCAATACGAATCAACTTGCGATCGTCGATTCTACGAGCTTTGACGCAGCGAAATGGTTCAATTTATTATTAGACAGCTCCTTATTATGACGCAGCTGCGGATGGAGTTCTTTTCCATTCGGGTTTGCGCATCCAATAAATGAGCAGCGGCAGGCCGCAGAAAAAGATGCTCCCGCCAATTAAAATGGATTCATAAAGGGCTAGACTTCCCGTTGCGAGCTGGCTTGGAGGAATGAACGAGATAATCAGGGCAAAAATCGAGCTGCAAATGCCGAGCCCCGATACGATCCACATTCCGATCATTCCACCCGGTACGCGGTAAGCGCGCTCGACATGCGGTTTGATGTAGCGCAGGCGGATCGCGCTGATGAACATCAGGATATACATTATCATATACAGCTTGGCCGCCATAGCAATCAGAATCCAATAAGATGTGCTGATGTTCGGCATATATAAAAAGATTAGAGACAAAATCGAGACGATGATTGCCTGGAGGATGAAAATGGCAACAGGCATTGAGTTTTTGTTCATTTTTTGCAAAAGCGGCGGAAAATCGCCATCCACGGCTGTGGCTAAGAGACCGCGGCTCGGCCCGACGATCCATGTACTCATCATTCCCAGAGCGCCAAAGGTGACAATGGCTGCAATGATGGGAATCGCCCATGGTATTCCAAAAGCGGTGAAAATAGCGCGGAAAGCCTCCATTCCTCCGGATGTCAGCTCGATGGAGTTATGCGGTACGATCGTCGCAACAGTGACGGATCCCAGAATCGAGAGCGTAACGATCATTGCTGCCGATAAAAAGATCGCCTTTGGATAGTCTGTTTTTGGATAAGCTGCGTCTTTGGCATGAATGGCTGACATTTCCAGGCCGCTCAAGGAAAAGATAAAGCCACTTAAGAGCACCAGTTCCTTGAAGGATGAAAGGTCAGGCAGGATGGATTTAAAGCTAAAATCAATCTGTGAAGGAAGCCCCTTAAAAAGCCATACGATGCCGAGGATCAAAATTAGAGCAATGGGAAGGATCGTTCCAAAAAGAGCGCTGATCGTACTGATCCATCCGGAAATCCTCATACCGAATAAACTGACTAAGGTCGCTGCCCAAAATGTCGATAGAATGATGCTCAACAAATAGATTCTGTTTTCAGCGAGCTGGGGCATGAAAATATACGAAAACGTCGCCGCGGCAAATGAGAGAATCGTCGGATACCAAAAGACATTTTGGATCCATTGAAGCCAAATCGCTAAAAAACCCAAACAGGGATTGAGCCCTTCCTTGACCCATGTATAGACGCCCCGGTCGGACCAGCCCGATGCTAACTCAGCCGAAACCAGAGAGACGGGGATGAAAAAACAAATTGACGAGAAGATCAGGAAAAAGACCATTGCAAGGCCATATTCCGCCATGAGAGCAAAATTTTGAATATTGCAGATCGCCGCTACATTGATCATCGCAATCATCCAGGATGTCAATACGCGTTTGGTTTGCATAGGGCTCAGTTTAGTGGATGATCAATAATTCATTCCATGAAGTTGTGTAGCGGGGGGAAACGAGCTTTCGTGCGCTTTGCCAACTGTACTCGGCCCCCTCGGCCGCGAACCGGACGGCATTTTTGTCATAGCGGCGGTTGATTTTGTCAATGGTTTCAATCAACCGTGTCTTTTTGGGATTTTCCTCTACTGGCGCCAGCCAATCGGTTTGCCCGGTCCCTTTGTCTGTAAAATGGCCGATGAGTACTCCTGCTTTCTTATATTCAAGCCCTGGTCGAACAATGCGATGCAAACATTCCTTGGCCAGGCGGATCAATTCAGGCGTGTAGGCGGTGGGGTTTGGCAGATCGACGTGGCAGGATGGTCCATAATAGGGCTGGATAAATGGGCTGGTGGCAATAAAAACGGATAAGAAGGCGGTCAGACTTTTTTGGCTTCGAAGTTTTTCGGCGGCCTGGCTGACAAAGGAAGCAATGGCTTCTTCCAAAGCGGCCTTTTCAGTTACCGCCTGTTTGAATGACCTCGAGCAGATGATGGATTTTTTCTTTTCCGGCACATTCTGGCAGGAAAAACAGGGAGTGCCGCGTAATTCCAGGGCGGTGCGGTAGCCCGGAGTGCCCAGCCATTTCTTGATCGCGCTGTCATCGCAATCAATCAGCTGAGCGGCGGTATAGATCTGTTTGCATCGCAAACGCTGGGCGAGAGCGGCGCCGATTCCCCAGATGTCTTCCAGCGCCGTTTTTTCGAGCTGGCTTCGTATCAGAGCGGGGTCGATCAATACGCATACGCCATTTTTCGCCGCATCTTTTTTGGCCATAACGTTTGCGATCTTGGCCAGGGTTTTGGTCGGTCCGATTCCGATTGAAACCGGAATGCCGGTCCATTTCTTGACTTTTTGGCGCATTTGCAAAGCGTCATCGCCCATCTGCTGGTCCGAAGAACTTTTTAGCTCGAAAAACGCTTCATCGATGGAATAGATTTCCATATCGGGCGAGTAGCTTTCCAGCGTTTGCATGACTCGATGGGACATGTCGGCATATAGTGCGAAATTGGACGAAAGCATCTGGATCGATCCGCGCTCGACATGATCTTTATATAAATAGGCAGGATCTCCCATCTTGACGCCCCATTCTTTGGCCTTTTTCGAGCGTGCGATCACGCAGCCGTCATTATTCGACAATATGATGAGTGGTGCGTCGGAGAGCTTTGGATTAAAGACCTCTTCGCAGGAGGCGTAAAAATTATTGCAGTCAGCCAGAGCAAATATCATACAGCCTGATGGATGATATAGGTAACGATGCCCCAGACTTGAAAGTCCCAATCTTTTTCGATGCGGAGGGGAGGATAGTTGGGGTGTTCGGCTTCGAGCAGCACTTGATTGTGTTCGATCCGGATCCGTTTGACGGTAAATTCGCCATTGATGGCGGCGATGACGATGCGGCCGTCAGTTGCCTCCAGCGATCGGTCGACGATCAAAATGTCTGAGCGGTGAATGCCAGCCCCCTTCATCGAGTCGCCATCGACGCGGACGAAAAATGTCGCAGCCGGATGCTGAATCAGGTGTTCGTTGAGATCGAGTTTTTTTTCCATATAGTCATCGGCCGGCGATGGAAATCCCGCCTTGACCGGTGCCAGAAACAGGGGAAGGGCGCAGGGCGTTTTGCAATCAGGTTTTAAGATGGTCAGTTCTCGATTCATGATTTTAAAACATATCCGAGACGCTGAAATAATTCCATGGCCGTTTTTTAGATAAGTAGACAAAAATTGTTGTTTGTTTATAATTCAAATAATTTACTTTATAATTAATAAAAGAATGAGGAAGTGATGAAAACGATTTGTCTGAGCATGATTGTAAAAAATGAGAGCAAGGCCATCCGGCGTCTGCTCGCATCCGTCAAGCCGATCATCGACAGTTGGGTGATTTGCGATACAGGATCGACCGATGGTACGCAGGCGATCATTCGCGAAGAGATGAAAGATATTCCCGGCGAATTACTCGAGCGGCCGTGGGTCGATTTTGCCTATAATCGAAACGTTGCGCTCGAATCGGCCCGTGAAAAGGCGGACTATGTATTGATCGTCGACGCAGATCACGTGCTTGTTGTGTTGGATTCTTTCGACAAAGAGAGCCTGGGGCAGGATTTTTATTTGTTAAAATTGTCTGACCATGGATCGGATCATTACCGGCCCATGGTCGTTAGCAATGATCCGGGATGGTATTGGGAGGGAGTGATTCATGAAACACTCCTTCACCCACGCCGGATGCAGGGAGAAGTGCTGAAGGATCTGTATATCGAATGCGGTTCCATGGACGGGTGCCGCTCCCAGGATCCCAAGAAATATTACAAAGACGCTGAAGTGCTGGAAAAGGCGATTCTGAAAGATCCGGGCAATAGCCGCTATTATTTTTATCTGGCGGAAAGCTACGAACGCGTTCATGAATACGAGAAGGCGTTGAAAAACTACGAGATCAGAGCCGAGATGGAAGGCGAGCCTGCAGAAACATTTTGGACGCTGTTTAGCATCGGCTGCATGTACGAAAAGCTCAAAATGGAGCCGGAGATGGTGATTCGCAGTTATTGCAAAGCCTATGAATTTGATTCAACCCGTGCAGAGCCTTTCCATCGCCTGGCGATCTATTTGATGAACATGGAATGTCCGTCGCTGGGATTGATGATTGCGAAATTTGCTCTCAATTTAAAAACGCCGAATGTGCTGAATACCAATTATTTTCCGTGGGTCTACAACTGGGGGCTGAATGCCGTGGTGGGCGATTGCGCAATGAAACTGAAAATATTCGATGAGGCGCAGGGGGCATACCGAAAGGTGCTCGCTGTGAAAGAGATTCCGGCTGAAATTCGGCGCCGGATCGAAGTCAATATGCGCCATATTCCTGTGCAGCGGGGCAATGTACCCAAAAACGGCGGGATGAAGGGATCCAAATACGGCTTTCGCTGAAAATTTACTGTTTGGCGAGGCAAGCTTGACTTTGCAACTTTTTGGACCCGCCTGCCTCGTCTATTTGCTCTCGTATGACGGGGTCGGTTTTTCTAAAGCGAATCGTCCAACAGAGGGTTTCTTTTTTTGGGAAGATCCTCACCAAAGATCTGTTTCGCCTTTTTCATGGGATCGAGCTCTGTGGAGTCGGGAGGCTTTTTGATAGCGAAATCCTCGCAGAAATTGGCCGCGTCGCGATCGCGAATAAATTCTGTTCCCGGCACGAGGCACTCGTTGGGCTTGCCCGGGGCATAATAGCGGCAGTTTTTGCATACATGCAGATCGATTCCGCAGTAGATGCAGGCGGCTCGAAACGAGAGTTTCGAGCCGATGTCGATTTCGCGGTGGCATTTCCAGCATTGGATCATAAAAGACCTCTATTTTCTGCTTCTGACGGGTGCGCGTTTTGCTGGTAATACGTCCTTCGCAGGAGACGCGCCGGTTTGGGGACGACTGCCGGAGGTGCCAGGTTGAGAAGGTGTTCTTCCTAGTCCTTTAGGAGCTTGCTTGACTGCTTCCAGATAGCTTGGTATAGCACTTCGGTCGTCTCGAGGAGAAGAATTGGAAAGTTTTCTGTCATAAGAATAGAACTCACCCACCGTGCCGCTTAAGGGGCGGCGGTTTGTGGGAGAAAAAGAATAGGTAGTACTGGTTTCCTGTTGTATATCTTCGCTGGATTGTTTCCGTCGTGGCGGCGGTACGAAAATGGTCTGGGTACGGGGGAGGGGGGCAACCGGAGCGCGAGGCGAGGCGGATGTATCGCGGGCGACATCGTTTCTTATTGGAGGAGGGCTGATCGCCTCTGTTCCAACCGGAGCGCGAGGCGCGGCAGCAAAGTTCGTGTCTGCTACACGAGGCGGTACGAATGTATTGCGGGCGACATCGTTTCTTGTTGGGGGAGGGCTGATCGCCTCTGTTCCAACCGGAGCGCGAGGCGCGGCAGCAAAGTTCGTCGCTACAGGAGGCTGTACGAATGTATCGCGGGCGACGTTGTTTCTTGTTGGTGGAGGACTGATCGCCTCTGTTCCAACCGGAGCGCGAGGCGCGGCAGCAAAGTTCGTGTCTGCTACACGAGGCGGGGCGAATGTAGGGCGGACGACATCGTTGAACCGGCTCTCTCGGCGTTCATCTCTGAGCGGTTCCCTGGTAAGGGGAATGCCTCGAGCGGGACCCTCATGTGAACAAGCCCTGTCAATCAACAGGGCGCATCCAACGAATAGAGCGCTCATTGCTAGTGCAGGGAGTACTAATGGCCTTGTCGCATACATGACGAGAAATGCGAGCGCCGTACAAGCGATCAGCATTATTCGTCGAGAAATGGTGTTTGTCGATCGCAAAACAGTAAACGGCCTTAAACCGCCCTGAGAAGTGGGAGAAGTAGGGTTCATACTCAAATCCTTAAATTTGTTTTGCGCGGATAAAATTATCCATGTTCGAATTGATCAGAATATGGGGGCATTTTGAATCCCACCCGGTGTTGACGCCGGTGATGATGTAATCGTTGATGGCCCACTTGTTCAGGACAAAGCGGTCTCGGGAAGAAATTGTCCAGCGCGACTGATCGGACAGAATGACGATGCCTGCATCGTAATCCAGCGCGGCGATATAGCGGGTGTATTCTCCGCCGACTGCTCCGGCGAGGATAGGGCCGCGGGAAAGATTCACAGCGACAGATGAGCCGAGGTTTTTGTTAACGATTTTGTATTTGTACGATGAAAACCAGTCTAGGTTCTGCGTAATGACAATTGCATCATTCGTCAGCCAATCGCGGATACGGAAAGCTTCATAGCTGTCAATTTGCCAGATGGATCCGTCTTCGATGACAATAGAGTCCTGAAAGGCCGATATAGCATAGATAAAATGACAGCTAATCGGATAATAGGTCACATAGCCGCCATCCCAGAAATATCCAGCCACTTCTTCACTGACAGGATCAGTCGAAGATACGGGCGGCATTTCTTCAGATTCCATTACCTGGCTCTGTTGGACTAGCTCGTCGGTTGAAAGTTGGCGCTCGCCTACAGGAGCATGCTCCTCAGCGTTAGCAAAAACAAATGGCAAAATAAGCAAGGACAACAAGAATTTCTTCATAAACTTCCCAGTGTTTGATAAAAAGGGTATGAAGATAGCAATCGCTTTTTTTTTTGATAAGTAAAATCAGAGAGCCGGCCACCCAAACTCCGGAAAAGGACGGGGTCTTGAGTTTTCCTGGCGGCTAAGAAAGGAGATGAAAACGATGATATACCGAACATGCTTCGAAAATCGGTTTTCGGCGGCGTCAGCAGCCACTGTCTTCGAGCCCGCCTGCATCGCCCAACTTATTCAAGTTGGGCTGCTTCGGCGCCAGCAAGCCTGGCTCGAATTCAGGGCGCCTCCTTGCCCAATTCCCGATTTTCGAATCACGTTCGGTATAAAACGATTAATAATGAGTTTCTTGTTGTGCGGTGTGGGACTGTCTGCATATTCGAGGCCTGATCAGGTATCCATCTATGCCGGTGCGTTTGATCTGTTGCGCGATTGGCATCGCACTTTTGAGATGGGAGTGGAATACAAATTCGCTCAATCGTGGTCTGGGCCAATCCATTTCCTTGAATTCCGCCCGCTGTTGGGGATCATGGCAAATGCCCAGAAGAGCACCTACTTGTACGGCGGAATCAATTTCGATTTGTACCCGGCGGATTGGCTCGTCATTGCTCCAGGATTTGCTCTCGGATGGTATCATCAGGCAGAGGGTAAAAATCTCGGATTTCCAGTGGAATTTCGCACGAGCATCGAAATGTCTTGGCAATTCCCTAACTCAAGTCGCTTAGGCGTCCGATTTTATCACCTTTCTAACGCGAACTTCTCGTCGAGAAATCCCGGTGAAGAGTCTCTTGTTCTGATATATGATATTCCAGTTAAGTGGAGGTGTATTTGTGATTAACGTAACTAAACCGTGCGTGTTTAAGTGGTTATTATTTAAAAAGTGTTGATCATTTAATGTATTAATACTACATTGAACTCAGGTGACGCAGGCGAGTTCGATGAGCCAGGAATTACCATTTGATCCTTTTCCATTTATTTCCGATCCGCATCGACAGACGATATTGAGCTCGCTGATCAATTTCTTTTTCGATCCCTCGTCTGAGCAAATCGTTGTCGATTTACCGGATAGCGATAAACTTTCGCTGGAAATTTCGACGCCGGATGGATGGAAACCGACTGATTTAACGGTGATCATGGTGCATGGGCTATGCGGATCGCACCGCTCGCCGTATCTTGTTCGCATGGTGAAAAGACTCAAGCCGCTGGGCATCCGGACGGTTCGCCTGAATTTACGCGGCTGCGGATCAGGCAAGGGAATCGCTAAACAGATGTATCATAGCGGCCGCAGCGACGATATTTTTGAAGCGATCAAGGTTTTGAAAGCGCAAACGCCTGATTCTCCGTTTGTACTGATCGGATTTTCATTAGGCGGGAACATTGTTTTAAAAATGGGCGGAGAATTAGGCGCTATGGGAAAGGAGTTTTTAGCCGGCCTGATCGCGATCAGCCCTCCGGTTGATTTGTATTCCAGCGTGATCATGCTGGGCAAGCCTGAAAATTCCATCTACGAAAGATATTTTATCCGCATGATGCGCGCCGATGTCCACTATCGGCACCGAAAATTCAAAGATCTTCCGCGAATCAAGCTGCCGAGGGATATGAAGATTCGCGACTTTGATCAAATTTATACCGCTCCGCAGTATGGCTTTCGCAATGCGGACGATTACTACAACAAGTGCAGTGCAGCCACGGTCATTTCAGAGATTTCGGTTCCCTGTAAAATACTGCTCGCCGAAGATGATCCGATTATTTCAGCCACTTCGCTCGATGCGTTTGCATTGCCAAAATGCGTCGATGTATTCAAGACGAAACAGGGCGGTCATATGGGCTATCTGGGCAATCCGACGGACGGCAAGGGCTTATATTGGCTCGACGCGCTTCTCATGGACTGGATTGTTGGGTTTAATTAACAGGAACTTCCGTTGTTCTCTTCGCCGCGAACTCCTTGTTCAGAGAGCGCACGGAGAGAATCCAAAAGAGCGCCGTACAGGCGATCAGCGGCAGCAGAAAGTTGGTGATGGAGAGGACAGATCCAGTGCCGGCAATCTGAATCAGCGCGACTTGAATCCAGGCGGCTCCGGACTTGCCCAGGCGGCCGCCGATCACGTCGATCGCAGCTTTTCCTTTGATTTTTGATTCCTGGTCAAGTGGAATATACGCCATTTCTTTGGTCGCGTCGAAAAAGGCGTACTTGCTGACCTTGCTGGAAATATTATGGAATGCGCCGAGCATGACAATTAGCATGAGGGGTGTCATGCCGAGCGGAGTGATGATGGGCGCCAGCCAGCTCTGATTGAGGTATACCGTTAGAAAAACCACCGCTCCAGTTCCGACAATAATCGGGGGAACCTGAGCGCAGAAATGCCAGCCGAGAGACCGGATAATGACGCCGCTCAGCATGGTCGTGATGCAAAGTGAACAGATGCCGACTGATGAGCTGATCGATGCCATAAATGCTTGGTATGCCCCTGTATCGGGGTAAGCGAGCTTAAGGTTGGCTTTCCAAGTGACTTCGACGAGATTCATCGTGAGGCCATAGGCGACGACCATCATGGCGATGTATCGCAGATATTTTGATTTGACGATCAGTTTCAGGCTCTCGCGCAAAGACAGTTTCGTCTTTTCTCCTTCCAGCGAAATATTGTGCTCTTCAGGATTGAAAAATCGCCTGTCAGTGAGAATGTAGCGGTTCAAAAACCAGTACAAAGTCATGATGATCAGGCCGAAAACGACAACGTAGCAGGTGAGGTGCTTGAGCGCGAAAGGAAAGTCAGCGCCGATGAATTTGCGGGTGTAATAGCAAACAAGCGGTCCGGTGAAGATCTGGGCGAGATCGCCGCCGGCGATGAAAAGGTTGTAGTAGCGTTTGGCATCGTTAAATTTGGAGATGTGGTTAACGAAGCCCCAGAAGAGAAGGAAGATCACGATTCCGCCCCAAAGTTCGGCCGTGACGAAGAATAGCGTCTGCATCCAGTTGCGGTAGATGGCGATCCAATGCGAGTTTTCCTTGCCTACAATGCCAAGGAGCCAGTCAGCGGATTGGTGAGGGGAGAGGGCGTCCAGATTGGGATAGAGCACAAAGCCATAGAGAGCGACAAATGAAATGAAGATCAGGATAATGCTGTAAAAAAGTGTTGTGCGGCGAAAACTGTTGGTCAGTTTGGAATAGAGCAGGGTGGCTCCCAGGGCGATCGGCAATACAATCCATCCCTTCAACACCGGAATGACCTCGGCACCCCCGCCTCGCGAGGTTACGACGAATCCGTCCTTCATGGCTGTGAGAATGCCATAGGTGAAAGAAATGAAAAATTTCATGAAGAGAAGAGGAATAATCTTCTTTAATTCGAACGCGTGAATCGGCCACAGGCGTTCACGCCACTTACTGAATGTAGGTTTCGCCTCAAGCGCCATCAAATAATATCATCTGAATCCTTAGAATTTATATACCATACGGTTCATAAATGTCATCAAAATTTCAGTTAAAGAATGTCTATGATGGGTTTTTACCTACGGTTTGGTTTATAGGGGCCAGTGTTGGCAAGCGATCGAAATGATACACTTTTGAAAGGACCTCGCGCGTTTCGTGGAGACCAGATCACGGGGAGGGGACGCGAACTCATGTCGATCGATCTCTTTCTGACCATTTGTAATTGCAATAAATTCTGTCGTAATCCCAAGAGGTATTTTACTTCGGGAAAATTGGCGCACAATGAGAATTGTCTTCTGTTGGATTGAGTGTTTGTCCTTACTACTTTAATTGTTCCATTAAAATCGATGGTCAGTTGGACCGTCGCATTACCTCTGTCCCCTTTGAAATGGACGATAAATCTGTGTGTAGGTTCTTCATTTTGAATGAAATATGTGCCTTTTTTTTCATACCAGAGATCTTGCTTTGCTTGAGACAACTGGGATTGATCTGTGATAAGGTTTTCGCATTCAATGGCTCTGATCGATTGAATAATGTTTATAAATGCTGATTGAGGAACTCGTTGAATGCTAAATGTTTGAGATATTTCATTCAAATTATTACAGGGTGGCATATTGTAACGTTGGTTCGTATTCAGGTCGATTCCTGCCAGCTGCTGGTTCATAAGACCAAAATATTGCACATAATAATTTGTTTTATTTGTCGACGCCTCGTAGAGAGCGCTGGTACAAGCGACAAGCCCAGTCGGGGTTTTGTGAAACACTGACCAATGCGATTGCTGTCCAGAATGATCTAATGGCCAATGAGGAGCGATTGAAAAACATTTCATTGCTGTGTTTTCATCGCAAACAGGCAATATGTTTATTTCATGTTCCAGAGACGAAACGGGAGTCATTTATTTTACCTCAACTGTTGGTTTGTTTGTTAATTATAATGCAAATGCTAGTTTTTGTTCAATGTATTGCTAACTCGCGATTGTTAAAATTTTTATTATAATCATTTTGCCTGAACGCACTGCTTGCTGCAAGAAGTGCGTTCAAGGAGGAGTTTCTTCAAATTCCAGGGCGATCGAGTTGATCGTATAGCGGAGCTGTTGGGGAGATAACCGAAAAACATGGCCTAAATGGCTGTCGCACGCTCGGCAAAGAACTTCGTAGCGGCGAAAAGGCAAGCTATGGTCTTCCTTGATCCAGACGTGATTTTGAACGATTGGCTCGCGAAAACTGGGCCAGCCGTTTTGGGCGTCATATTTGGCAGAAGAATGAAACAGAGCCAAATGGCAGGCGGCACAGCAATAGGTTCCGTCTTTGCTGTGATAGAGATATTGGCCGCTAAAGGCTCTTTCCGTTGCTTTGCGGCGCGTAACGCAATAGCGCTCGCTTCCCAACGCCCTGCGCCATTCGTCATCGCTATGCGTGACTTTGGTGCCATCCCAAAGAACTAGCGCCGCAGCGAAAAGGAATACAAGTTTTGAGTAGATCATTTTCTTCCCTATATACGTTCCGATGCGTTACTGTAAAGACTATGATCGAATCCGAGATTGAAACGAAAGTCTCTTCACAAACCGTTTGGCAGGCATGGAAAAAGGCCCATGCGATGGATGCGACTTTTTTGCCCGGGCATAAAGGCGCGCTGAAGACGGAAGGCGGAAGCCGTTTCACATACCGGATTCTCGATGTTCGCGATGGAGAGAGTTTCACGATTCTTTGGAAAAGTATGTTTGTCCGGCTCATTTTTACTCACGCAGTCATCCCTCAGCTGCGAGGCGCGAAAATTTCGTACCGCGTCCAGATCAAGGGCTTTTTCGCTTGGCCGGTTCGGTATTTTTTAAGTGAAAAAATCCGGCGGAATCTCAAATCGATTTTAAAGTCGCTCGTTAAGGAATTAGAATCGAGTCGATAAGCCGACTCGTGCGATTCCCCCTCCCCAGAGTGAGTTGCCTGGCAAATAGCCGTTCGATTTTGCGCCGAACTCTCCTTCGACGCCAAAACGTTGATTCCAATGATAAAATGCCGTGATCGAGAGAGCGGCGCCAAAGTGCATCCTGTGGAAAAGGGCAGGGGCGTAAAGGGGAACCAAGGGGTAGTCCATGGCCTCATCGAGCGGCAGCGATCCAGGGCTCAGTAACATTTTAGGTTGGCGCCAAAGATCGCATCGCAGCCCCATTTCCCACTTTCCCCGTTTATATAAAACAGGAAGAAATACGCCGGCGCCGACATACCTGTTGCCGGCATGGCGGCCACCTTTTATGTACGCGTAATAAACTCTTCCCTGATTCGCAAAGTAGTTTTCCCAAAACACTTCCGGACCAAAGGGAGTGAGCCCTAAACGGGCGCTGCATAGATAGCCGACATTACCGATTTTGATCATAGGGATCTTGGTGTCTCGGCCGGAGCTGATGTAATGAAACCAGGCCCAGATGCTGTAATAAGCGAAGGGATCCAGGAGATTGATCCAGTTGAGGGCTATAAGGCGTTTGCCGCTGAGATGTTTTTGAGGGTAGGTGCGGTTCAGCCAAGCGAGATATTCATGGATGTCATGGCCTTCCATTTCCCCGTCATCATATTTTCCGATTGTTTTCAGGGAACTGATGTACTCGCTGATATCCGATTGGCACCAAATATACAATAGGCTCTGTTTGGCATCGATCATTCTCGTCGTGAGCCATTTCCATTTCGTAACATTGGCCATGATGGCTGTGGATTCGACGCCGGCCATCGATATGGCCATCTCTTCCGAAGACGTCAACCGAGATGGGTTGAAGTGATATTTGGTGGCTCCACCTCCATAGCCATAGGGCAGAGGAACTCCCAAATCATAGCCAGAAACATAAGCGATCGAATTCCCCAGGCTCCGGATGCGATAGCCGTGCCCGAAAACCTCATGCTGGATGAGCATGGCTTCATAGTTGAGGGGCATGTAAATGGTTAACAGCTCGGTCAGCCGTAACGATCTGGCTATGCTACTCTTCGGGTTGTCAAAAGTGGCTTTGCGAAAAAAACACTCCTCGCCGCGCTCAATCAGACGGGTGCCATATAATAAATTTTCTGAACCGGCAAACGGAGAAAAATCGATATCTCCCATGATCGCATAATCCGCCAGCGGAGCCGCTGATAGGCTCGCGGCAGAGAAAGAGAGGAAGATCCAATGAAAAAGTCTCGACATAAGGGTTTTATGGTAAAGGCCGACGATGTTGCCAAAAGAGCGTGAAACTTGCAAATCATTTTCTGTTAGTGTATCTATGATGGGATTATGAGATGCGTCGGTTACTGTACCGCGGCGAATTACGATATTCCGCGGCTCTATCAATTTTTGCAAACGATGGGCTCTTCGCAGATTTTTCGCGACGTTGTCCATTCCCAGCCCAAAGATGAAAAAGGGATCAAGAGGGATATTTTCTATTTTCCTTACGGCGTTGTCGTTTTTTGGGGCTTTACCGAAGAAGAGGAAAAGCCAAGGTTGGCGGATCTGAAAAATTTTGAAAAAGAACCTTTGTCCAAAACTGAGCTGGATGAGTTCTCTTTTTCATACGGCGACAAAATGAAAATCTACGACGATGAGCCATTCCCGATGAAGAATTTTCCTAGGAGAAAATTTTCATCAGGAAGTTAAATTACCCCAAAACGTCTCTGGGAAGACAATCTAAAAATTCCAA
>JACVQJ010000037.1 GCA_015661075.1 Parachlamydiales bacterium
TCAAAAAAAATATACGACTCCTAATTGCACTCTATTGTCTGTGCTGGATAGGGGTTAGTTATGAACAATTCCCATTTCAGCTACATCGGGAATGGCTCATAATAGGGTTCTCTTGGCAAAAAGCCCTCTGGGGGCTAAACTTACTCAACGCCCTGCAATGCATCCCAAAACGCGCGGCAATTAAAAGATTCACTATATGAAAGCAATTGGCATTCAGATCGATGGTCCTTATCTTCGAGGGGCAGCGGTTCAACTCACGCGCCAAAACCTCGCCATTATTGATTTGAAAACCTCTCCCATTTCCCATCCAAAAGTAAAACCGCTTTACACGGAGCGCGATTCGGGTGTCTTGATCAGCGGACTCTCTTCAAAGGATTTGATCATCCGCAATCATCCCATTACTTTAAATTCGACCGACGACCTTCGGCGTGCGCTCATTTTGCAAACGGAAGCCCAATTGCATCTCAACCCGGACGAGCTGATCACCATTGCCCAGATCAAAGTCCGCGAAAAAAACGCCATCACATATTCCACCACGCGCTCGGCTTTGGCTGCCCATCTTCAATCTTTCAATGACATGAATCTGGATCCGGAGCGAGTCGGCGCCATCCCGTCCGCGCTGCAATCCTTCATCCGCTGGAAAGCCCCGGATATTTCTTCCTATTTTCTGGTGGATATCAGCCAGACATCGATTCATTGCATCTGGGTGGAAAATGACGCGATTCAAAAAGCCCATTCTCATCTCGTCGGATGGCAACCACTCATTCGCGCCTTTCAGGAAGACAGAAAAAAACTTCTATCGATTCGCGAACAGACTGAAATCGACTTTTCTTTCCTGAAAACAAATCAATATCCGGCTCTGACCGAGGAAGCGCGATCGCTGCGCCGCGATCTTTCTAAAATCATCCATTCGTTCCAGTGCCAGCGCCCCCTCATTTTCACGGGGACCAACGCCAACGGTTTTCGCGAATATTTATTGGAGATCTTGCAAAACGGCATCGTCGAAGAAAAGAAGCTGGGGCTGTCCATCGACGAGCAACTGTACGCCCAAAGCATCGGTCTGGCCATCGATTACCTAACCAACCGCAAACAGCCCATTCAATTCCGCTCCACGGCCATGCTATCCAAGCGCACCTGGCAGAAAATGGGCTTCATCAGCGCCTCTCTACTCTCTGCATCGATTCTGTTTTCAGCTCTGTTTTGGAAAGCGGGTTCCTGGTGGATGGACAAGAGAGAGGCCGAAATCATCCACCATCTCGAAACTTGGTCCGCTGCCAAAGACCCCGCTCTGCGCAACGAATTATTTTTGAACGGATCCGACACACAGTCGCTGGCGGCCCAATGGATGAAACTGATCGAAAAGAATTCTAAAGACTACCGTTTCATCATGAAAGCCCCGAAAGTGGCCCAGTTTCTGGCCGAACTGACCCATCACTCCCTCGTCGAATCGCTCCGCATGTCCTCTGATCCAATCTCCTTTGAACAGATCCACTACCAACTTGTCTCATGTCCCCGAATCGAAGCTCTTGCGGATCCGTACCTGGTCAAAATTGATCTGGAATTTAAGGTCGCGAGTCCCTTGCATGCCAGAAAATTTCATGAAGCTCTCTTGCAGGGAACTCAGTGGATCGATACTTCGCGCGAAATCACTTGGGATATGACAGGGGATCTTTACAAAACATCTTTTTATTTAAAAAACTTATGACATTGATCGACATGATGGGCCGCTTCTTTTTCGAGAAAAACCGCGCCTGGCTATTCTTTTGCCTTCTCGCCATTCCTTTTTTTCTGATGATGGCGATCCTCTGGCCGCGATGGATGCTCTTGCGAACCACCGAACAAGAACTGGATGCCGCCGCTCTAGTCGGTCGAGCGGCGTTGGAAAAAAGAGTCGAAAAGGAACAATTTATCGCCCGGTATTCTGCGAGCGAGCCCTATTTTATCGATCACTGCCTGGAATCTTTTCTGCCCCTACAAGCGCATCTCCAAGAGCTGAAAGCGATGAAAAACCATCCTGCCTGTAAAAATCGGGACACTATCGCGCGGCGCATCGCTTTTCTGGAAGGACAGGAAAACCGGCTTTCTTTTGCCGAGGAAAATATCCGCTCTTCCAAGCGCATCAAAGAAACCGAAGAGCGCCTGCAACACCCCGTCGAAATCGACGCTCAGGATCTCAATCGACTGCTCTGCTGGATCGAAGATGTTCCCGTGAGTGGATATACCCCCCATCCGCACTCTCCCCAGCTTTTGATCCAGGATTTCACTCTGACCAAAAAAGAGGGCGCGATCTACGTATTAAACCTTTCCATATTACAACGTGAATTTTCCCATGCCGATGAAAAGAAAAATTAGCCTAAGCATTCTCTTCCTGTTATGCGCTTGCCATCATGCCAAGCAGCAGGAAAATCTCGTGTTAATCCAGATCCAGGATCGAAACGGTCTGTCGGAGACAATCAGCAATCCCGACCGTCTTTCCTCTTATACTACTGTCGACTTTGAGACGACCCAGCCCTACAAAAAAGTAGTGCGCGTGTATCGCAATGAGGGAAAAAACCGGTCTGTCATCACGACCTATCACGCCAACGGCACCCACTGGCAGTATCTGGAAGCCAAAGAAATGCGCGCATTCGGCGCCTTCAAGGAATGGTTTCCCAGTGGCGCCCGAAAAATCGAGGCCACCGTTATCGGAGGCAGCGCCGAATTGTCGATCGGAGGTCAGGAATCCTGGCTGTTTGATGGGTCTTCTTTTGTCTGGAATGAAAATGGCCAACTGATTGCTTCCATTCTCTATGACAAAGGCGTTTTATCCGGCCTAAGCACATACTTTTATCCGTCCGGCGCCAAGGAAAAAGAAATCCCCTATGTTCAGGATCTCATAGAAGGGGAATTGACAGAGTACTGGGAAACGGGCCAAATCCGGGCCAAAACGGCCTATCGAAACAATCTACCGGACGGCATGAGCCAATCTTTTTGGCCCAATCAAACCCTGCGCAGCGAAGAAAAATATGAGGAAGGCCAATTGCGATCGGGCCATTACCGAAATCTTTGCGGCGAGACCGTCTCAGAAGTGAACGATGGCGCCGGGTTTCGCGCTCTTTTTTCCAGCACAAGGCTCATTCAATTGCAGGAGGTAAAAAAAGGGCAGATTGAAGGGTTCGTCAAAAATTTTGACGCTGCAGGCACTGTTCAATCCTCTTTCTATATGAAAAATGGAAAAAAGCACGGCGAAGAGATTGAATACTATTCTTCAAAAGAGACATCGGATTCGCGTTTGGTGCCTAAAATTTCCATTTCGTGGGATCAGGACGCCATTCATGGCCACGTCAAAACGTGGTATCCGAATGAACAAATGCAAAGCCAAAAGGAAATGTGCCGCAACAAGCGCAACGGAACATCGTGCAGCTGGTATCTCAACGGCTCACTTATGCTCGTGGAAGAATATGAAAACGACATTTTGAGAAAGGGACAATACTTCCGTAAAAATCAAACCGAACCCATTTCTACGATTACCAATGGCAACGGAGTTGCGACGATTTTCGATGAAGAGGGCTCGTTATTGCGCAAAGTTATTTATTCCAACGGGAAAATGGTCGATCCGGAATGAAGGCAGAGCTCAGAAAAACCTTTCTTTTCCGGCGAAACTCTCTCAGCCTCGAGCGCCGGCAAGAGGCCGCTCTGGGTCTAGCCCAGAGGATTGATCTCTTAAAAAAGTATTTCGATCGGATTGCCTCCTTTCACAGTATGAAATACGAAATCAATCTTACGCTCATCAACCAATCGTTGGCTGCAGAGAACCGCCTTCTTCTGCCGAGAAGAACATCCGACAGCCATTTGCAATATTATCTTGTCTCGAATCTTACGAACCAGATGGAGAAGTGCGGCCAGCTATGGGAGCCCGACCCAACTCGATGCTCCGCGGCCACTTTGACAAAAAACGACTGTCTTTTGATTCCTGGCCTGGCCTTTGATCAAAACAACGACCGGCTCGGTCTGGGCGGGGGGTTTTTCGATCGCTTTTTATTCCGCCATCCCGGTCTTTATGCCGTAGGAATTGGGTTTTTTGAACAGCGCAGCATCGAACCGCTGCCCCGCGATCCGTGGGATCAAAGCCTGTCGGATGTTTTTTATTTTTGATTGGGTTTGCCTGGCGGGAGTACCTGCAGCTTTTTCTGCTCTTCTTTCGGAGTACAGAATAGCTGCCCGGGACACTCGTTCGCGCGAACAGTCGCCCCCACGGATCCATCTCGGCACATCGAATAAAACCCGCCGCCCGCACACGTCCAAATAATGCGATAAGGGGTGATGGACACCTCAGAATGTCCCGGACGATTGAGAGATGTCGATGAAAGATTCGAGGTAAAGTTCTTCTGCTCACCGGGCTGCAGAGTCACCTGCCCCAGATAATCACCGCTATGCGTGTAAACGGTGGCCGTCAGAATGAAGGGAGAGTCGTTCATCAGCGTAATGGATCCGGGAATCTGGGTCGCCCACGCTGATGCCTGAACAAAGAACAGTACAAAAAAAATCGCGCGGACGAGTTTTGTCATATTTTTACCGGGTTGGCTCTTCGATATGGCTCCAGCGAAAGTCGATTTGACCGATGGGCGACAGACATACGTCCTTGACCTCTTCTTGCTGCAGGTAATTCAGCGAAAAATGAAAAATCGGAATCACCGGCATCTGGTCCATGAGCAGCTGCTCCGCTTCTCGAAGAATGCTCTTCCGCTCCTCTTCATCTCTACATACGGCAGAAGAATTTAATCGTTCAATATATTTCGGCATCTCCCATCCCGTATTGTTCGAGCTGCCGTCTTTGTACTTGAAGACCTCGAGGAAATTAATGGGATCGCCGAAATCAGCGATCCATGAGCCGGCCGCCAGCTGATATTTTTTTTTCGAAAGCCTCTCGAAAAACATTTTGCGCTCGACGGCCTCAAGCTGGATGTTCATTCCCAAAACCGCTTCGATTTGTTTTTGCACCGTCTGGGCGATGAGATGATTGCGCTCTTGTGCCACATAGAGCAAAGTGATCGGCCCGATATCCGATGTTTCTTGTCCGTTTTGCTTTAATACAGTCGATAAAAGCGTTTGCGCTTCCGAAAAACTCGCATCGGCAAAATAGCCGCTCGGAGCCAACCCCATCATCGGCGGGACCAGCGCCTGCGCCGGAATCTGACCGCCTTGCAAGATGTGCTCTGCAATCTTTTGCCGGTTTAGAGCCAGAGCCAGAGCTCGGCGAAACAGTGGCTGGGACAACAGCGATGAATCGGCTGTATTGACGCGCAAAATATAGGTTCCCGATAACGGCTGCACTCTCAGAGTCTCGTTTCTTTTCAAGTTGTTCAACGCATCGATTGGCAAGTTAGAAAGAGGCGATCCGGCCCAATCCAAATCGCCGTCCAAAAACATGCGCAGCTCCGTCTCCGGCTGGATCATCACCATCTCGATGCCCTTCAATGAAACGCTGCCGGCATCCCAATAAGACCCGTTGCGCTCCACAAAAACCCTGTCTGAATGTTTCCATTTTGTCAGTTTGAACGGGCCGTTGCTGACATACGTAGCCGGATCTTCCGCCCAATGAGGGTTCTGAGCATCCAGAGGTTGGTAAACGGGAAAAAAGGAAGGGAAGGTCAATAGTTCCAGAAAATAGGGCGTCGGCTGTTCCAGCTCTACGATCAGCGTTCGGGAATCAGGCGTCTGAATTTCCACCTCTTGCGGGCTGATTTCCCCGGTTTTGGCCTTCTTGGCTCCTTTAATCACGTAGAGCTGATAGGCAAGATCAGTGGGAAATGCGGGGTCGAGTATTTTGCGCCAGCTTTCGGCAAAATCGGCCGAAGTAATTTTTTCTTTATTGCTCCACGATGCTTCCCTCAAGCGAAACGAATAGCGCAAACCATCTTCGGACACCGCAACACTTTCTGCCATGGCCAATTGCGCCCTGCCGTCTTTACCAATGCGGGCCAGCCCCTCAAAAAGCATGTGCATCATCGTGACGGCATTTAAATCTCTTGCCTTGCGCGGATCCAACGATACCGGCTCGCACTGGATATTAATGCGCAAAACTTGGCTCGTCTTGGAAGACGATGTGCTCCGGCAAGAAATCGCCAGCACGAGAAGCAGTAAAACCCATAAACGACCTGTCATAAAAACCTTGGATTTATACAAGATAGGAAAAGATGGTTTTCGATGGGACGATAACAGGCGTGTCAAAAGAAATCAAACGACCAAATATGTTATTTTGGTCGCCTCAAAACCACCTATAGTTAACGACTTACTGCTCCCAGCGATACGTCGGATCTGCAATTCACTATGCGGGTTGAACAGCTTGCTCGAAGCGCAATCCCGCCTCTTCAGGGGCGGGTTAGCCGAGCTATTTATTTGATCGGGCGCTTTTAAGCGCCCGCCATTAGCTGTCGAAGAATCTCCTTCCTTTAGGAAGGCGTTCTTCAATTTCATCGATGAGATGCGCCATCACAAAATCATTTTCGGTGAGTCCCTTCACCGCATGCGTCGTGAGTGTCACACTGACCTTTTTGTCGTTGATGCACGCCATCGGATGATGGCCCTGTTCTTCAGCAACGATCCCGATCCAGTTGATAAAGTCGCGCGCTGTCGCAAAACCATTGCACCGAAACTCTTTGACGAGCTTTGTGTTGTCCACAACTCTCCATCCATCGAGGAGGGACAAGCATTTTTCTTTCTGCGCGGCCGTCAATGGAGGAGTTGCGTCTGTGCAAGGAACACATCGATGGGGTTGTTTTTCTTCTTTTTTGAGATGGGGATTCTTGATCACCGCCTCGAGATTTTTTAATACATCATCATAATCGGGTTGGTTCGTAATTTCTGGGACGATTTGTATATAACGAATCCACTGACGGCTGTCGATGATCACAACAGCTCGTGCGAGTAGGTTCCACTCTCGAATCAATAATCCATAATTGATTCCAAAGGACGATGTTTTGAAATCCGACACCAATTGAACATTTCCAATGGAAAAACTGCTGCAAAATCGCTTTTGGGCAAATGGGAGATCTTTGCTGATCCCCACAATCTGCACGTCTTTTCCGATTTGAGACACCGTTTTGTTGAAGTATTTAACCTGCAAATCGCAAACCGGCGTGTCCAGAGATATGAATGACGTGATGATCTTCACCCGATCCATTAGATCGCTCAGATGAAAATCTCCCATTTCACTGTTGCAAACATGAAAATTGGGAGCCAGATCGCCCGGTTTTAATGTTCTTCCCGCCAACGAAAGGCTTCGTCCTTTGAATAATACTGTTCTGTGCGTCAAGGTCATATCATTTCTATGTATTTGAAACTTTTAATTATGTCAAAATCAATTAAGAACGCGCTGCAAAAATGACCCAACTCGTTGAAATCATCGCCCCCTGTCCCGTATTGAACGTCTCCAATTTTTGCTGGGCCTTCGGAGGAGATGACGGTCGACGAATTCCTTGCGATTCACAAGGCCATCCGCGCCATTACGAGTTCGTCGCGCTCCCGGGAATGCTCTTTGATGTCGTCGATCAGGTGGCCTCACACATTCTTTGCGTCCGATCTTCGATTTATCCCGCCGGCCCGCTTTATATCGACGCCCGCTTTACTCGCCCGGCGTCAACACTGGCATCCAGAATATTACCCTGGCCATCCGTTGAGGACATGACTAAAAAGATGGCGAGCCTTCTCGGAACCAGCTACTTATGGGGCGGCAACTGGAGCTCCGGCATTTTCGAACTCTTCACTTATTATCCGCCCCAAGGCGTTCTCGATGACGAGACCAAAAGACTATGGACCTTGCAAGGCGTCGACTGCTCCGGCCTTCTTTTTGAGGCAACGTTCGGCCGCACGCCGCGAAACACCGCCCAGCTGATCCGTTTCGGGACGGCGGTTCCGATCGCGGGAAAGACGCCGCGGCAAATTCTTTCGCTCGTGCGGCCCATGGATCTCGTCGTCTGGCCTGGCCATGTTTGGTTTGTCCTGGACTCGCAATTTTCTATTGAGAGCCGAGCCCAATTCGGCGTCGTCCGCCGTCCACTGATGGAGCGCCTGGAAGAAACCTGTTTGGATCGCTGCGGCGTCGATGAATGGAAAGAGGGCAATCAGTTCGTCATCCGAAGATTCCTTCGTTCAACCACTTAAAAAACAGGTTGATCTCCAAGGCTTCTTCTTCTATCAGGGAGGAAGAGGTCATATGCAGCAAAAATTATCTTCTCAGCTCTTTGAGCAACCGCAAATCTTCTTCGGCGCCCTCGACGGCGGCGTGTTGGAAGAAAACGAAGTCGATCTTGATTGGGGATTAGTTTTTGACGCATCGGCTTTTAAGCCAGAAAATTCCATCACCGGCCTCTATTTTCATTGGATGCCTTGATTCATAACGCTTTCGTCAGATAAGATACTCACAAAAACTTAATCGAGGATCTTATGTCTACCCGTTTGAACAGCTTGCTCGAAGCGCAATCCCGCCTCTTCAGGGGCGGGTTAGCCGAGCTATTTATTTTATCGGGCGCTTTTAAGCGCCCGCCGTTCTTCAATTTATCTCTCGCCGCCATTTGTTTGAGCGCTCTTTCACTGCATGCTATGCCGCCGAGCTGCCGTCCTTTGAACAGCTTCGAGCAAGGGCATGAGCTCAGACAAAACCAGATGATGGCCGCTTATAATGCGACCGCCCGCGTCGATGTGCGCGGCAGCTGGGATCTTTATTTCACCGGCAGCTATATTTTCTGGCAGCCCCGCGAAGAAAATCTCGAATTGGGCATTCTGAACGATGGCGCTTCTACCATCGCTTTGCCGATTGACGGCCGCGTCATCAATATGAACTTCCAGTACAAATCGGGATTCAAAACCGGAATGGGCATATTTACCGATTGGGACAACTGGGATGCCTACGTCGAATATACCTGGCTGACAGGACACCATCGCTCTCGGGCAACGGCCGCGACGGGCCATTGCATCCTTCCCTTCTGGGGACATCCGGCCAACGTTTCTCCGACCACCATCTATTCCGCCAAGAGCCGCTGGAATCTGGAGCTCAATATCATCGACGCCCAGCTAGCTCGCAGCTATTATGTGGGAACCAAGCTCACTTTCCGTCCCTTTTTCGCTGGCCGGGCTGCCTGGATCAATCAAAGCTATACGGCTGCTTATACCCAAACGGGCGCTCTGACCTACGCGATCCGCAACTCATCCCACTCGTGGGGCGTGGGTCCTGAAGCCGGCCTAACGACTCATTGGCTATTGGGCTATGGCGTACGGCTGATCGGAACGGCTGAGGCGGACGTTTTGTTTACCCGCTATAACCTCCGCTATCAGGAAGAAAACAGCACCACTCCATCGACCAATGCCGTCTCTTTCCATCAGCGCCACGTGATGTATTTGCGTCCGCACACCAACCTGGAATTCGGTCTGGGCTGGGGCAGCTATTTCTGCAACCATAACTATCACTTCGACATTTTAGGAACCTATGGCTTCCAGGTATTCTGGAACCAGAACATGTTCCGCAATTTCGTCGACAATGTGTCTGTGGGAAAAAGCTATGTCCCGGGCGGCGATCTCTATATTCACGGCGCAACGGGAGAGCTCCGCTTCGATTTTTAACTGAACTTTGTCCGTTTGAGGCGGCTGATTTCTCGAGATGCTCGTTTCCAGGTGTACTGAATTTCTTTAAGTTCGGCTTGAACGCACTTCTTGCCGCAATCCCACCCCTTCAGGGGTGGGTCTAGGCAAGATATTTTATTCGTGCGGTAAGCGGCTTTAGCCGCACCGCCTCCTATGCCACCTAAAAGAAAATCGGTACGCTTGGAGGCGAGCAGGCGGGAAAGCGGCCCCGACAATGGGATAAAGTTCAGTTTAATGCGTGCGGGCGTATTCGGCCGCTCCCAGCCAGGGAGCGTCCTGATTCAAGACCATATGAACCGTGATCGTGCGTAAAAGCGGCGAGAATCTTCCTTTATCCGTAAAGGATTTGACAAACCCGCCCTCTATGATCTTGTCATAAAAGATCGTTGCGATTTTTCCGCCGATATACACACCGCCGAGCGCCATGATCTTCAGCGCCAGATTGCCGGCTTCCGCACCATACAGCGAAATAAACCAGTCGACCGCTCGCGCGCAGGCCTTGTCGCGGTTTTTCAGCCCCCATTCTGAAATCACGGCCGGAGGGTCCTTCAATGCCATCTCGCGCTGGACTTCGGTGGACGACTTCTCGAGTCCGGTGGCCAGAAGAAATTGATAGAGATGATAGAGGCCGGGCCCCGAAATGATTCTCTCATACGAAACGTGGCCGTAAATTTTTCTCAAATAGCGCAACAGGTCGATCTCGAGATCGTCGCGCGGGCCGAAATCCGTATGGCCGCCCTCGCATGCGAAGGGACGGTGTTCGCGCCCATCCCAATACAGCCCCGCCTCACCTAAGCCCGTTCCGGCCGCCAAGAGCGCCGCATTCCCCGCGAGCTTCGGCTCGCCGGCATGAAGAACGACCAGATCTTTCGGACTCAAAACTTTTAATCCCCAGGCATACGCTTCCAAATCGTTGAGAAGATAGATCGGCGATATCTTCAGCGCTTTTTCCAGTTCGCTGCTATCGACGACCCAGGGAATGTTTGTTGCCTGGCATCGGCCTTGCCTTACCGGACCGGCAATGCCAAACGCCGCGCAGGAAATCGATGCTTTGGGATGCTGCTTCAAAAATGTCTGGATAATGGGAAGCAGCGCAAGGTAATTGTTATTGAGAAAATACCCTTCCGCAATCTTTTTCAGCGCCCTTCCCTCTTCAAACAGAGCCAGCCGCGTATTCGTTCCGCCAATATCTCCCGCTAAAATCATCCTCGCCTCTCCGTTTTCCAACATAGACAAAAAAAAGAAAAAATAAACAAAATTCTCATCTCTTGACGAGAAGCACGCTTCTTGATCATGCTAAAACCAACATCATTTAATCCGAGGAACTCTATGAATCAACCAGCAGCCGAAGTCGGCAAAAAAAAAGCGCTTGAACTCGCCATTGCCCACATCCAAAAGCAGTTTGGCGACGGCGCCATCATGACGTTGGGTAAACACTCCGTTTCCCACGGCATGAGCGTCATTAAAACAGGAGCGATTGCTCTTGACCTCGCACTAGGCATCGGCGGCGTGCCGCGCGGACGCATTATCGAAATCTACGGGCCTGAATCGTCCGGCAAATCAACTTTGGCGACGCACATCGTCGCGAACGCCCAGAAAAACGGCGGCTTGGCTGCATACATCGACGCAGAACATGCCCTAGATCCTGCTTATGCGGCCCGTATTGGCGTCAATATCAACGATCTGATGATCTCCCAGCCCGACAACGGCGAAGAGGCTCTGAACATCGCTGAGATGCTGGCGCGATCGAACGCAATTGACGTCATCGTCATTGACTCTGTCGCCGCTCTGGTGCCAAAAACCGAGTTGGACGGAGAGATCGGCGATCAGCACATGGGCCTGCAGGCGCGCATGATGTCGCAAGCCCTGCGCAAACTGACAGCGACGCTGTCTCGCAGCAATACGTGCGCCATTTTCATCAACCAGATCCGCGAAAAGATTGGCGTCATGTTCGGCAACCCCGAGACAACCACAGGCGGCCGCGCATTAAAATTCTACGCATCGATCCGCATGGATATCCGGCGCATCGGCGGAATTAAATCGTCCGACAACACGGCGGACGTCGGCTCGCGCGTGAAGGTGAAGGTCGTCAAGAACAAGTGCGCGCCTCCATTCCAGAGTGCCGAGTTCGATCTTCTCTTCAATGAGGGCATTTCCCATCTCGGCTCATTGATCGATGTCGGCGTCGACCTCGGAATCATCGAAAAACGAGGAACCTGGATGAGCTACCAGTCCACACGGCTGGGGCAAGGCCGTGAATCCGCACGCGAAGAGCTGAAGAATAACGCCAAGCTCTGTGCGGACATCGAGCAGGCGATTTATGCGAAAGTAGCTGAAAAGCCGGACATCATCGCCAAGAAAAACGCAGCACCTGCCGAAGCAACAGTATCCTGATTGATCAAGCGGGCCCGCTGACGGCGGGCCTGCTCGTCGATCGCCGCAGCTCTTTACAAAGACGCTGAAACGGCCTCGTCCACAGACCGAGAGTCTGCAGCATCTGAGAAAAACCCTGCAGCTCTTCATCGAACAATTCCAACGCTTTTTCATGACCCAAAACATGAGCGATATTGATCTCGCTCGCTTGATGGTCGTCCTGTTTAAAATCCTGGCAATCGTCGGCGATCTGAAACGCAACGCCGAGATGCCGGGCGCACTGTTTCACCTCTTCAAGACTCTTATCGCTGCCGCCGCCAAACAGCCAGCCCAACACAAAGCAGATCTCAAACAGGGTCGCCGTTTTTTGCAAAATAATTGTGCGGATCGTCTCATACGTTTTGTCTGGCGGGAAAAGGTCGATGAATTGCCCGTGGGTCGCTCCGCGCAGTCCGGCAGAGCGCGAGACCGTCTCCAGGCAAAGAATCGTGACTGCGTCGATCTGAGCGACTTCTTGAGGAAACTGATTTTTATGACTCTGGTTCGCATCGTAAATGGCGCCGTAGCCCGCCGCGACAAGCGTATAGGTAGCCAGCAGTGCCGTGCTTTCATCAAATGCCTTATGCAAAGAGGGCTGATTGCGCCGCATATCATCGTCGTCCATGCAGGGCAGATCGTCGGCGATGAGCGATGCCGTATGGAAATACTCGACGCTCAACGCCAAAGCTGTCACGTCCCTGTTTTGTCCCAGCGCCTCGGCAACGAGATAAACCAGAGTGGGCCGCAGCCGTTTACCGCCATTGAGAAGAGCATACGAGCAGGCATCGCGAAGACGGCTCGGGTCTCCCATCTTTTCGATGGCCATCTTTAGTTCTTTTTCAAATTTTGTCCGGTAATCGTCAATGGATGAGAACATCGGTCACCTGAGCCATTCTAAAATGACCGTCTCGAGAGGAGCGAGATCCTGTTCGCCGTTTTTGTTTTTAATCCGCGTTCGAGCCGGGATGATCCCGTGGATGTTGATAAGGGGATAACAGGCGCACAGTGCGCCGAGCAATGTGCCGGGGTTGATGACAGAATTGCAGCCGATTTGACAGCCATCGCCCAAAACGCAGCCGAATTTTTTCAGACCGGTGCGCAGTTTCTTTCCCTCAAAAAAAACTGTTACCTCGCGTCGATCGAGCCGCAAGTTCGCACACTTGACCCCCGCGCCGAGATTGACGCGCTGGCCCAAAATCGAATCGCCAACGTAAGCGAGATGGGCCACCTGCACGCCGTCCAGCAGAATCGAGTGCTTGATTTCCGAAGCGTGGCCGATCACACAGTTTTTTTGACACAAAACGCCACCGCGTAAATAGGCTCCATGCCGGACGACGCATCCCGCCCCCAAAATGCACGGCCCCTGGATATAGACCCCGGGCTCCAGAACGACGCCCTCGCCAATCCATATTTGTTCCGGCTTTTCCACATGAACATGCGGTGGGAGTTTGTCCACCCCTGAACCAAAAGGAAATTTTTGAAAATAGCCGTTCAGATGATGCAGAGCCATCCACACCATGTCGTGCTCGCCCCATAATTCAAGGGGACTGTCCGGAGATAATGAAAAAAAGTCTCTCGCTGTCAAGGAATTCATGGAGGACAGTATACCTTTCCTAAGACATCAGCTGAAGGAGAAAAGAAATCATATAAATATTCTTCTTCGTTCTCTATTGATGTGGAAATGTTGATAATAGGGGCTCACACATAGGAAAAGAGCCTTGTCGATAACTTTTTTGAATTTGTTCATAAGCGCCGGTTATCGACAAAAGTGCAAAAGCAAAACCAACCATCAACAGTGTATCGACAGGTTATGAAAGAGTTTTCCACATTGCAAAGTCTTCAGGATTTTTTTGGCCGGGAAATGGCCATCGAGTCCGGAGAAAAGACAGGCTGGCGAATGAAAGCCAAGCTCGCCGTTCGCGGCCACGTGGACAATCCGGTGATTGGGCTTTTTCGTCCGCGCTCGCATGACGTGATGGACGGCACGGATTGCAGTGATCACCATCCGTCCATTAATGCCGCAGCGAGGCTGCTCCGTCAAGAAATGATTCGTCTGGGAACGATTCCATACGATGAAAAAAAACATGCCGGGCAGTTGCGCTATGCGCAATTTTTTGTTTGCCGCCGCACGAAGCGGGTGCAGCTCACTTTGGTCGCTCTGCAAAAAGAAGGCGCTGAACATCTCGCCGATGCTCTGTGGCAAGCGGGATCGATGTGGCATTCCATTTGGATCAACGTCCAACCGCTCGCCACCAATCGAATATTGGGCGACGTTTGGCATTTGCGCCATGGAGAGCCTTTTTTGCATCAGGCCATAGGAAAAGCCGAGATTGCATTTCATCCTGGCGCATTTGCCCAGGCTAATCTCGATCTGTTCGATCGAATCCTTATCCAGATCGAAGAATGGGTCAATCCGGGAGCGCATCTTTTGGAGGTTTATTCCGGCGCCGGAGCGATCTCTCTCCATCTGGCGCAAAAGATCCAGCGAGCGGTTTTGGTTGAAGACAACCCCTATTCCTATGAGTCGTTTCTTCAAAGTGCCATAACGCCTGCGATCCGATTTATCAGGGCAGACGCAAGGCAGGCGGTCCAATATTTGGATGAGGCTACTTGCGTCATCGTCGATCCGCCGCGAAAGGGACTTGAACCCGCGCTTTTGGAAGAGCTGAAAAAAGCAGAGGGGAAGGATCTGATTTATATCAGCTGCTCGTTTGACAGTTTTCAAAATGACGCGAAACAATTGCTTGAGTCTGGATGGATTGTCGAAGATGTAAAACTCTATGAGCTATTTCCTCAAACGGATCATGTGGAAATCGCGTCGAAATGGAAAAAATGAGGTTTGCTCGTATTTGGCTTGCCAGTTAGGGGGATTCATTGAGGGCAACCCTGCAGGAGCGCAATAAAAGAGGAGTATGGTGATGTGCGGTCTCGGCGTAGTGAACATTCCCCATACAGATCACATGGGCGTTTGCATATCGTTCCAAGGCATCTTCAAATTGCTTGTCCACTTCAATCGCAATCTCATCATCTTTTGCGTCACACGCGAGACTCATAAGCCCTGCCAAAATGTCTTTCGATCGATCGTCCAGCGTTAGAATCCAGCACCCCTCCGGATAATCCCCATCTTCAACGCAATCATAGTTGGGAGGTCCAGGAAAAACTCTGAAGTGCAGCACGCCGCTTAGCTCAGCCACATCCTCTGGAATCTGTTTTATCTCAGTTAGATGGAGCTGATACGAGGGAATAGGGCGGAATACATGGGGCGACGACGGCCACTGCCCTAACGCTTCCACTTGGCTCCCTTCAAGGCGGCGGCACACCTGTCTGTCCTCGACTCCTGGCAAACACAACTGCACAATGGATACCACTTCTAACGCACCAGAATGCGAAATGCCTTCGCATGAAATTCAGGACGAAGGTAAATTCCCATTTTTGCGTGAACAACAATCGCATGTAGTTTCCCGGAAACTGCCAGAATAACGGCTTCCGCTTTTGTTAGCCATTTTTGCCCCTCTTTTCCTTGAACCAGATATTCGGTAATTGTTGAGCCCTTTCTTTTCACGGCTGAGATGTATTGCTTCTCATAGAATTCTTCCCACCCCTTTTCCCAGCCTTCCATCCGCCACTCATCAACCACCTCAGAGAAAACTAAGTGGTTAAGAAGGAGTGGGCGATGAACATAACCAACCGAAATAAAAAAATCTGGGTGAGAGGATTTGAACCTCCGACCTCTTGCACCCCATGCAAACGCGCTAGCCAAGCTGCGCTACACCCAGATACTGACTAAGAACAGCCGCCACCCCTTCAAACTGGATTTCGGCCTTTTTGAATTCCTTGACGCCGTGGCGGGCGCATTCCTCGACGATTTTTTCCAGAGAATCGCCCGGATGCAGCTCCAACGAGGAAATATCCACGGAGATCGATGCACTGAATATCGTGCCATTTTTCAAGCCTTTGACACGGAAGTTGGCGAAAAGAGCGTTTTTCTTTCGCGTAATGTTCGTAAATCGGATGAGGTTATTTTCTGCCAAATCTTTCATTCGCCACCGTAAAAACGACTTATTTTAAGGAAGAGGAGCCATTCTGTCCAGAACACTTGCGTCAGAGCCTATTTTTTAATCGACAGCCTTGGTATTTTAGTACCCATTATGATCGAAGTTGGCGAAAAAGAAGCAAAAATGGAGGCCTCCTGGTTGGAACGCCTGTTGCCCGAATTCCAAAAGCCCCACATGCGCCGCCTTGAAGGCTTTCTGGCCCAGGAATTTAAGGCGGGCAAAACGATCTATCCCTCTTTTCCGCTCGTTTTCAATGCTTTATGCCACACACCTTTTGATGCGGTAAAAGTTGTGATTATTGGCCAGGACCCCTATCACGGACCCGGCCAGGCGCATGGTCTATGCTTTAGCGTCCCGCAGGGGGTGTTGCCGCCACCGTCGTTGATTAATATCTTTAAAGAAATTACGGCTGATCTCGGTATTTCCCCGCCATCCCATGGCAATCTCATCCATTGGGCGCGGCAGGGAGTTCTTCTGCTCAATGCCACGCTGACAGTCCGGGATGGCGAACCCCGCTCGCACTACGGACAAGGTTGGGAAGAATTCACGGACCGGATTGTTCAGCTCCTGGCAGCGCGAAAAGAGCCGCTTGCCTTTGTGTTGTGGGGCAAGTCTGCGCTGGAAAAATGGCAGCATGTTTCGGCGGGCGGACAAAAGACGCACCATCTTGTGTTGACGGCCCCGCACCCATCGCCGCTCTCGGCGTATGCCGGGTTTTTCGGCTGCCGCCACTTTTCCAAAATCAACGCCTTTTTGCAATCGGTGGGCCAAAAACCGATCGATTGGGTATAAAGAGAGTTGATTTTATTTTCTGACTGTTCGCATCGTGGTATCATGGACACAAATAATCTCCCGACGCTTTTGAAAGACTGGAACGAGGAAATGTTGAGCGAAGCGGACGAATCGCTGACGCTACTCGATGAGACGGCCCGCATCGAAGAGAGTCATCGAAAAATTCTGGCCCTTTCCAGCGATCTCGAAGAAGCGTATCATCAATTACTCAAGAAAATGAAGTCAACTCCCCTCCCTAAAGGGAGAGGCTTGGAGAAATAGTTCAAGCCCTATGTTGACCAGACTTAGTATCGGAGCCTGACAAGCGTTGAGGATACTACGTTACCGGCGAATGTATAGTCACTCTGGGATGCTTCTCCAGTCCCAGACACTGAGACGTGTGTTTAAACACGTAGAAGGGTTAAGCGCGTGATGCACGTACGTAAACCGCTGGATAACATTGTCGAGGAGACGATCTTAAGCGAGTCGGGCTTAAGATTATTACCCGAGAAATCGG
>JACVQJ010000016.1 GCA_015661075.1 Parachlamydiales bacterium
ATCCCGAACTCAGCAGTTAAGCTCCTCGTCGCCGATGGTACTATACTCAAGAGTATGGGAGAGTAGGTAGCTGCCAGATTTTTCTTCACCCCGGTTGGAGCAATCCATTCGGGGTTTTTTTTTAATTTTTTTCTTTTGGTTTTTTATGTCGATTGAATTTAGAGAACCCATGATTTTGAGAAATCTTGCTGATGCCTATGTATGGCAGAAGCGTTTCTTCACTAGCCCAACCGAATGCAAGAAGGCTGCGCTTTCTCAGAAAAATGCTTGCATTTACGATTGTAAATCGATGCCTGTTTTAGGTGAGAATGCTGATTTAAGTCGCGGCTTTGTTTACCTGTGCGACAATGTATTGAGCAAGACTTCTCAGCTGCAACAGAACGATTGGTGGGAGGGACGCTATTCGCTTTTACAGGAATGCTTTGTTTCGGCCCTGTTAGCCAACGCTTTTGCTCGAGATGTATTTGTAGATCGAGGAACGATTGCATCGAGAATATTACCTCCGTCCGAAATGGATCAAAAATGCCATGCAATTGCCCAAAAAATCGTTGATTTAGCTAAGCTCGAATTTTATTCAGTAGATCATCCTTATTTGTCTCATTCTACGATAGTGAAGAATGAGGATATTTATAGAAAGACTGTAAAGGAAATTAAAAAGCTGTATGAGCTGGAAGGTCGAAAATTAGCCAGATATTTGGTGGATCGAGCTTTTGTAAAGTGGACAGCGGACAAGACCGCATATAACAACTTGGCAAGTTTAGAAAAGGACGTGAAAGACGATCTTGCATCGAGATATTTCGATGTCTCGGACTCTTCCATCATTATGATTTCTCTTCAGCAGCACATTGCTGAGAAGGCGAGCGTATTTGATCCTTTGCATTCAAGGCCTGTTTCGGTCGACCATCCTATTGATGAATTTCGCGATAAATTTTTGCAAGAGCGCTGTTGTTGTCTTGTATCGAGTAGGTCTCAACATCAGGGACAACCCGTTCATTTTGTGGAACCATCGGATGATTTATGGATCTGTTATCAAGAGGCCTTTTTGCAAGAATTTGGCCATCGGGATTCTTTTGATCAAAAACAGTTTCAACGACAATTTATACAGATGCTAGCCCGGAGGATGGTGGCCAATTTGAAAACCTTTTCACTTGATGCGGACAAGATTTTGCCTGAGCTGTTTGTCACCGATCATCAAGACAGGAGGATAGCTGAAATTGTAAATTGTCTTCAATTCTCTGCATGTTGTGAGTTTAGAATTCTTTGCGTTTATGATTCTGAAATATTTAATATTGTCATTAGTGAATTTGATAATTTGTATTCGCTGTTTATTCGGAATGTTATTGAAGATGTTGCAGTGAAATTTGCGAAAAATGAAATTAAACCTATTGACCTTGAGAATTTCGAGGATTTAGAGCGCGTTGATGTATTCCATGAGAGATTTGATAATCTCGTTCATAATATATATAACGAGTTAGTGCTAAAGTATAATCGACGGAATTTGTTTCCTCCGGAGAGTCTGGTTCTCGATGTAATTAAAAAGGCCCTCGTTCGTTATATTACAAATGCTAAAATGGATTTTATTAACTTTAGAGTAGGTTGTCTAAAACGCACATCTAATTTTAGAGTGTGGTAAAGGATTTGGTATGTCTTTAAATGTTAGCGTTAAGGCTCCTTTATTGTTTGATCGCTTAGCGGTGACTTATGTAAGGCAGGTGTATTCAACTGAACGATGGGATGAAATCCATCAGGTCGAATCTTTGAATCGCAATATTATTGATGGTGTTTTGGGAAAAAAGTCGGATCCAAGTTTAGGTTTTGTTCCTTTTTGCGACGCAGCACTTGAAGCAAATGTCGAGTTAAAACGCTTTGTTGACTATGAGAAGTTTTGGCCGCAACGGTATTTGATGCTGCAAGATCGTTTTGTTGAGGCGCTGATATCAAAATCTCATGATGTACAGGCGATCCAGATGAGGGGTACGAGCGCATCGACCATTTTGATGCCGAGCGAAAGAGAGATGTATTGCCAAACGTTAGCTCGCAACGTCGCCCAGTTGGTTTTATCTGAGTTTGCAAAGTGTCTGCCTAAATCCTTTATCAGAGAAAAAGAGTCTATTTATGTGTTGGCTATAAAGAAAATTGAGGAGCTATATGTGCAGGAAGGACGGAAGGCTGCTCGATTTTTAGTCGATCATGCTTTCGCAAAGTGGGAGGAAAATGTTTCGGCATATCGCGATGTTTCTCATTTGGTGAAAGAAGTAATGAATCAGCTAAAATCTAAATTTTTTGATATTTCGGATTCTCTCATTGTCATTAACGCTTTTGAGCAGCAGGTGAAAGACAGAGAGAGAGTTTTTTTTAGTAAGAAAAGTCTGGAGCCTCCATATACTCAGGAATCGTTTGATGATTTTTTTAATGATTTTTTACATTCGCGGTGGCTTTTAATTGAATTCCATTGGAGTTCGCTGGACGATCTATTTAATCAATTTCCAGTTGGATATATTTGGGATCGATTTCAAGCTGATTGTAAAAAATTTTTTGGGACTGATGTATATTTTGATGAAACAGATCGAGACGTTTTTCGATCCAAGTATCTTGAATTCTTTGCGAAGAGGTGGGTAGCTTGTCAAGGACTACGATTGCCGAATGCTGATTTAACGAATGGTCGAATACCTTACTTGATTTTACAGGATGATCAAGTGGTTATCGCTAACCTGATAGTTTCTAAATTAAAGCTTGCTTATCTTTACGAATTTTTCGAAGATCCTCATGTTGATCTAAACAAAATCGTTGAAAAGGAGTTAGATGATTTGTATCGGTCGATGATTTGGGATACAATTAATTGTGTTTCTATGAGTATACTGTTATTTCATTTAGGTACGGAAGAAAATATCAAAAGCGGGCTTGTCGATTTAGGGGATCCTTTCGGTAACGATGAGGAGCGCTTGCGATCTAAACAGAATGTGGACGGAGTCTGGCAACGTATACTTTTAACATGTAGCCGCGGCGATCTGTTGCCGCCCAAGGCTGAGATTATCGCGGTGATCGAAAGGAATCTATTACGGGCTATAACGGCGGCAAGGAATGTGTTGCTTGTGTTCGAGCAAACGATTAAAAAGCCTGTTCGTCATTTATCTGTTTAATTCTCAACATATTGAATGGAAGGGCGTCGCGGACGAAATTGAAGCGCTTGCAAAATACCCCTCAATTCATTATTAGGAGGGAAAGGCTATTAACGAAGGAGTAGCTCCCATGAAAAATTATCATGTCCTGGATTTGGTCGCAGTGATTTTGCTGCTTATCGGCGGTTTAAACTGGGGTCTTGTTGGACTATTCAATTTTAATCCCATTATGTCGATTTTCGGCGCCGGGTTAGCTCGTTTTATTTTTACATTCGTCGGCATCGCTGCTGTCTATCGCATTATATTATGGGCTCGTTCGAAAAAGAGCGCCTAATTTTTTTTCGGGGTGTCTACATTCTGTTGACACCCTGATATTTACTGTGCGGTAACCGGGGTATTTGCTTTTTGGATATAGCCCTGTTTGAGTTCCGCGCTATAAATCAGCCACAGACCCGACCCGACAATTGCCGTCGATGCGAATATGACCGGAGAGGGCATTTCGCCGATGAACAGCCAGCTCATCAATGACGCGAACACGGGGCTTAAAAGTCCCATGAAAGAAAGAAAGGTGGCGGTGAAGCGCTTGAGCATGAATCCGTAGATATTGTAGCAGACGATATTAGAGATGAACGTCATTAGCAGAGTTCCTTGCGCGAAGGCGGAAAAATTGCCGGCGGCAACAGGCGTTGGGTGCCATGGATCGATGATCAATGAATGGGTCAGTGCAAAAATGCCGCCGATGAGCATCCCAGTGCCGTTGGCCATCGAGGGAGAAATCGCCGAGTCTTTTACGAGAAGGCGTAGCAAAACCCAGCCATAGACGGAGCAAAGGGCCGCGCCCATCATGGCAAGCTCCGGCCAGGATAAAAAGAAAATCCCACCGATCAGATCCTCAGATCCCGTTTGAATCGCCAATACAGGGATGATACCTAAAAAGCCGATGCTCATCCCAAGCCATTTGCGCTTGTTCATCTTTTCGCCGAAATGCAAGTAGGAAAAAAAAGCGGTAAAAAAGGGCGAAAGACTGTAGAGAAAGCAGGTTTTGGCCGCAGACAGGTGCATTACGCTCCAGAACTCAAAAGCGTTGGTCAGGTACATGCTGAGGAGTGCGTAAAGACTCAAGGAAAAGAATTGCCTGGGAGTGATCTGAAACGCCTTGCGGTTGCGAAAGGCCAGAAAGCCCAGCAGGATGAGGCCGGCGAGGAGCATGCGTACGGCGGTTAAAAATAGCGGCGGGCAGTGTTCAAGCGTGAGTTTTGCGAGGGGAAAAATACTCGACCACATGGCAAACATCAAAATAACAATCGAAACGTACATGGTATGGCTCGGTTTAAATTTTTTATAGATTGTCAATTCCCCATGAACTGACAAAGCGCTCTCAAATTTGCGTTATACGGTAGCAGGGTTCCTTTGCGTGGGTCTAGTCTATTCCTCGCGGAAGAAGTTATTGACTAGATTTTCTGGTAGTTGGTTACGCAAGGACGCGCATATGAATTTGAGATCTAGATTCAGTCGTTCCAGATTCTCAGATAATGCGGGTGAATTCTCATCGTAGCAATTGTATGTCCAGAGTTGGTCTAAATTTTCAATTTTGTATTCAATGAGAAGGTTATCAATTTCTTCTTTTTTACTTTTGAGCAAATTTGGCAGAGTCGGAGCGTGATTTTCTGGAGATGCCGGGCTAAGGTAATTCAAGATGGTAAATCGGATGATCGTGTTAGGCTTGAATTGATTGTGATTAGTTAAGAATGCTCTCAATTTGTCCCAGCCATTCTCTCCAAGTTTATTTCTGGCAGTTTGCACCGATTGCCAGATGAAGTCCTTATCTGTTTGAAGGAGTAAGGGCTCTGTTTCTGATAAAGTTTGTTGATGCAATTGGTGCGCCTGCCAAAATTTGATCGGAAAGTGGATGATCAGATCTACAATCAGAGCTGGAATGTAGAGTAAAGAGGCCAATGCAACGCGCGCCGTTTTAATGATCGTTGAAGAGGTTGGCTTCTTGGCTATCGCAATGAGATGCCGAATGCAAGGAAATGGTTGAATTGCGTTGGTTGACATAATTACAGCCTTGTTAATGTTTCTGGCCTATTTTATTATGGGTTGTAATATAAATGCAAGCATATGAAAGATTTTATTTTTCTGGTAGCTTTGTTTTTTTTTCGTCCACGCGATGGTTTGTTCCTCCCATAGCGGCGGGGACTACTTTCATAAATTCCAAACCCATCCCAAACACAAGGCTTGCCATCATATTCGATACGCGTTTTTGATGGCGATGACCTCATAAATAGTCCTCAGGGAAGAGTCGTCTGACAAATTCATCAATTGGATCATTCGGGAGGTTTATTGACAAGGTTTTGCTGACAGCTTCGATCTGAAAGTTCAGATTTTTCAGTTCGCCAGGAGACACTTCGCCTGTTGATAATGTTTCAAAACAAAAATGATCATAAGGGTTCCAAGTCCATATCAGTGAAAATTGCGCCTCATTTATTCTGTCAATTTCATCCGCGATTTCTTCGATGTTTTTTTGGGTTTGGAGATCGTTTGTATTGAACAGCTCGGGCAGGGGGGGCGGGTCTGGATTCTTATGAATGGAGTGAAGATAATGCAATAGAATAAGCCTGATGATGCACTGTCGTTTTATTGAAAAAAAAAGAGGCACAGGAACATCTCTTTTAATACATGTAATGAACTTATCCCATTTGTTTTTTCCGAAAATTTCCAAAGCGGACTCCAATGATTGCAGGATGTATGCCCGATCCCGCTCGATGGGGCTGGGAGTGGGAGGTTTTGGAGCGGGTCTATTGAATCGAAAGAAGTTCGAGCTCGTTCGCAGCGCGCTGTTAAATGGCCCTTCTTGTGACGGTGCTCTGTATTTCGAATCTTCACGGGGCATTCTCGATGGTTTCGTAGCCTCGCACGGCATCCTGAATCCATCTGCCGTAGTCATCCATTTTTCGCTGTCGTGGAGTTTGGCAACTGACTTCTTCGCTGGGAGAATTTTTATAGGCAGGTACAGGATCAGATCGATGATCAATGCTGGAAAGGCAAGGAAAAAGGCCAGCGCAACTCGCACCGTTTTGGAGGTCCAAGAAGCGGCGGGCTCTTTAACATACGCTTTAAGGCGCCGAATGCATGGGTACTGTTGAATAGCCGACACGGACATGTTGATAAAGATCCTCCGATAAGAGGTGAGTAAAAATTTTAATATAATTAATGGATTTTTTGCTAGCATTTTTGTTTTTTTTGAGGAAAGCAGGCCTGCTTTCGTTTTGAGGTCTTTGCCTGTGTCACCTTTTTAACGCCCCGGTTAATAGGTCTTTATATTATGATCAATGGGCTTGTAGAACTCGACTTTGTGATTTTTTTCCTATGAATGAAGTTCTTTTTTTTGCTCATATCCTCGCTGCCCTCATCTTTCTGGGCGTTGCCGTACGCCTGGGATCAATGGCTCTGGCTGCCTTTATCGCGCTGTCGGGGGTGTTGGCTAACCTGTTTGTTGTCAAGCAGATGAATCTTTTTGGTTTGCAGGTGACGTGCAGTGATGTCTACGCGATTGGGGGCATTCTCGGTTTGAATCTGCTTCAAGAGTTGTACGGCAAGGAGGCGGCGAATCGCGCGATTCGTTCGTCCATTTTCGTGCTGCTATTATTTGTTTTGATGTCGCAGATCCATCTTTTGTACTCTCCTGGCGAGTTCGACGGCACTCACGCGGCGTTTTCGATCATTCTGGGTCAATCCCCGCGCATCGTAGCTGCATCGGTTGGCGTGTATTATCTCGTTCAGAAGCTCGATGTGCTGTTTTTTACTTTTTTGAAGCGCTGGATCGAAAATCTCGGTACCCGGCTGATGTTGTCTTTATTTATCAGCCAAGCCCTCGATACAGTTTTATTTAGCTTTTTTGGCCTCTATGGTCTTGTAGCCTCATTATTCGACGTGATTGTCGTGAGCTTGATCGTTAAATATGCGATCATTCTCTGTAGCAGCCATTTTGCGGCATTATTTAAACGGTATTTATGGAAGGCGGCCGCGTGACGTCATTTCGCTTCGAGATTATCCACTCTTCGACAAAATCGCGCGCCCGCGTGGGGCGCATTCATACGCCGCATGGGGTGATCGATACGCCGAATTTCGTCGCTGTGGGCACCAACGGATCGATCAAGGCGCTTGATAATGCGATGGTCGATTCGATCGGACTGCAGCTGATGTTTTGCAATACGTACCATCTGCTGCTACAGCCGGGCGCCGATGTCATCCGGGAAGCGGGCGGGCTGCACCGGTTCATCAATCGCAAGATGCCGATTATTACGGATTCGGGGGGATTTCAGGTTTTTTCTCTCGCTTATGGATCGGTTGCGGATGAGTTGAAGAGCCGCGGAACGAAAAAAGCCGATGGGCATGTTCTCAAAATCAGCGAGGAGGGGGTCTGTTTCCGCTCGTACCGCGACGGCGCCAAGGTTCTTCTGACGCCGGAATCCTCTATCCTGGCGCAAAAGGCCTTCGGCGCTGACATCATCATTCCCTTTGACGAACTGCCGCCCTATCACATTGGCCAGGGCCGGCTGAAGAGCTCATTGGAAAGGACCCATCGCTGGGAAAAGCGCTCTCTCGACCAGCATTTGAAACAGCCCAATGGCCAGGCGATCTATGCGGTGATCCATGGCGGCATCGACCCGGAGCTGCGGCGCCAAAGCTGCGAATTTTTAACGGCGCTGCCGTTCGATGGCTTTGCCATCGGCGGAAGCGTTGGCAAAAATAAAGCGGAGATGGTCGAGATGCTTGAGACGACGATGCCTCGATTGCCTCGGGATCGCCCCAATCACTTGCTGGGCATTGGCGATATCGACTCGCTCAACGCAGGCCTGCCGCTGGGGATTGACACCTTCGACAGCTCGTATCCGACCCGGGCCGCGCGCCATGGCCTGCTCTTCACCTCAAAGGGGAATATCAAAGCCGATCGAAATGAATGGGCCCGTCATTTCAGGCCCATAGAAGATGGCTGCACCTGCTGGACCTGTCAGCGATTCTCCCTGGCTTATTTGCAACACCTCTTTAAGGCCCGCGAATTGACCGCTTATGCCTTGGCCACGATTCATAATCTGCATTTCATGGTCGATTTGATGCGCCGGGTGCGCCAATCCATCATGCAAGATGATTTGTGACACCAATATTTGCTTGGAAAATCACCCTTTGTTAGGGTAGTAGCTTTTTAACGGGAGATATTATGAGCGCAACAATGAAAGTGAAGCCTCTTGTTCTGACGAAACCGCCGATTCTCGAAGCCATTTTTGAAATGCGCTGGGAACTCGCCCCTGTGCCGAACTCGCAAGTCCGCCGCGATCCGGCCTATCCTCTGCTTTACGGCAGACTGTATGATCGCTTCAAGAAAGACTATGCGATCGTCGAAGATTTGCCGTCTGTCCAGGCTCATCCCGACGCAAGCCCCTACGTCGTGCGCCACCGCATGCGCAAGGCAGCTGATAAATGGCCGCTTGTCCAAGTTGGCCCCGGCGTGATCACGATCAACGAGGGAAAAGAATATTCCTGGGATAAATTCCGCGAAGAAATTGTTCGGATTTTTGAAGCGTTCACCGATTTTTATCCAGCGAGCACATTCCCGCTCAATGTCGTTAAAACCGAACTGCGGTTTATCAATGGCATCGAAATGGGGGACAATGAAAATCCGCTGCAATTTTTGGCTGAAAAATTGCATACCAAAGTTGAACTTGATCCGGCTCTTTTTACTCAAAATAAAATTACGCCCGCTCCGGAAGGGGTTACCTTCAACGCAGGGTTCAATATTCAGCAGCCCATCGGCAAAGCGATGCTGGGCATCGGATCCGGCGAGATCATGGACAAGCCGGCGATGCTTCAGCAGATGCTGCTGCACTCGGTCGGCGAAAGCGCGCCCCAGGATCTCGGCTCTTTGGATCCATGGCTCGATTCCATGCACCGGATTGCTAAGAATTGGTTCGAGACGCTCTGCCGCGGCGAGGTCATGAAGAGATTTGTATGAGACCACTCAAGAAAGTTGTGATTACGGGAGGCGCTGGCCAGGTCGCCTATAGTCTCCTGTTTCTTATTGCGCGAGGCGATCTGTTTGGCCCGGATCAGCCGATCGCCCTTCATCTTCACGATTTACCCGAGATGCAAAAATGCCTCGAGGGCGTCGCGATGGAGCTGGAGGACTGCGCTTTTCCTCTTCTGAAAGAAATTAAAATCGGATCGGACGTCCAGGAACTCTTCGGCGGCGTTCATTTCGCCTTTCTCATCGGCTCTAAGCCGCGCGGCCCCGGCATGGAGCGCAAGGATTTGCTACTCGAAAACGGGAAGATTTTTATCGAACAGGGCCAGGCTCTCAATCGATTCGCCTCGCCCGATGTGCGCGTTCTTGTCGTTGGCAATCCGTGCAATGCGAATTGTCTGATTGCCTTGAAAAACGCTCCGGATTTGAACCCCCGCCAGTTTTTTGCCTTGACCCGTCTCGATCAAAATCGGGCCGTTTATCAGCTTGCAGCCTATGCCAAGGCTGATGTTGCTGAGGTTGAAAACGTCACGATCTGGGGCAATCATTCCACGACGCAGGTTCCGGATTTTCTGAATGCCAAAATTCATGGACGAGCGGCATGCCAAGTTGTGAAGGATCGCCAATGGCTGGAAAATGACTTTTTTACCAAAGTGCAAAAGCGCGGCGCCGAGGTGATTACTTGCCGCGGCAAATCATCGGCCGCGTCGGCGGCCAAAGCGGCACTCGATGCAATGCAATCGGTCGTGAAGCCCACCGAGGCAGGCCACTGGTTTTCCATGGGTGTATATTCTCGGGGCAATCCATATGGCATTGATGAAGATCTTGTTTTTTCTTTTCCCTGCCGATCGCGTGGGTTGGGCGATATCGAGATTGTGCCGAACTTGGGGTTAGATCCTTTTTTGAAGGAAAAACTCGCCATTTCGCAGAAAGAATTGATGGAAGAGCGGACCTTGATCGCTCATCTTCTGAAGGGATAACATGGCCTACGAGTTGCGAGTGAGGTATGGCCCGATTGAGCCGAACCGCAGTGGTTATTTGGCCGTTTCGCCTCTCCATTCGATGTATTGGGAAGAATCCGGAAATGCCAACGGCCAGCCGATCCTTTTTTTGCACGGAGGCCCTGGATCAGGGACTGACCCCAGCCATCGCTGCTTTTTTGATCCCGCCGCATACCGGATTATTTTGTTCGATCAGCGCGGCTGCGGCAAAAGCCGGCCCCATGCCGAGCTTAAAGAAAACACAACCTGGGATCTCGTCCAGGATATCGAAAAGTTACGAAAACATCTGGACGTGGCTGCCTGGATTGTTTTTGGCGGATCCTGGGGAAGTACTCTGGCTTTAGCCTACGCCGAAACATGTCCCGCGATGGTTAAAGGGTTGATTTTGCGCGGCATTTTTCTCTGCCGGCCGAGCGATCTCGAATGGTTTTATCAGTCAGGTGCGAGCTATATTTTCCCGGATGAATGGGAAAAATTCGTAGATCCGATTCCACAATCTGAAAGAAAGAATCTGATCAAAGCCTATTACAAACGACTCACATCATCCGATCCGCAAGAGCAAATAACAGCGGCCCGTGCGTGGGCGGGGTGGGAAGGCGCGACATTAAACTTGCGATTCAACGCATCGATGTTTCAGGCATTTACTCAAGATTCCCGCGCCGGCGCGATCGCACGGATCGAGAGCCATTATTTTATTCACGGCGGTTTTTTTAAAACCAAAAATTGGCTGATTGAAAATATAGACGCCATTCGCCAGATCCCGGCTATTTTGGTGCATGGGCGCTACGATGTGATCTGTCCATTTGAGTCGGCCTGGGCGCTTCATCAAGCCTGGCCGGAGGCTAAATTGGAAATCATTCCCGATGCCGGCCATTCTGCGGGCGAGCCGGGAATTGCCGACGCGCTCATTCGGGCCACCGATGCATTTAGGCGGAGGAGCGATGTCAATGGGTAAAATAGTCGGAAGCGTCATGCTGATCATGGGAACGCTGATTGGTGGGGGTGTATTAGCGCTGCCGATCGTAGGAATAGGCTCCGGTTTCATTCCCGTTCTGGGTATGCTGCTCTTCATCTGGGCGCTCATGATTGTTTCGGGATTTTTGTTTCTCGAAGTGGCTCTTGCGCTGCCAACAGGCGAAAACAGTTTTACTTCGATGGCTAGTAAAACGCTCGGCCCTAGCGGTAAAATCATTACTTTTGTCAGTTATCTTTTGCTATTATATGCTCTCGTCGCAGCTTATGTCGCCGGCGGGGGGTCTCTGCTGTCCAAGTTATTTCTCCTGGCTGACATTCATGTTCCCCCCGTTTTCAGCGGAATTCTTTTCGCACTGTTTTTAGGAGGTTTTGTCATTCAGGGGGTCAAAGCGGTCGATTATTTGAACCGCACTCTGTTCAGCTTTAAATCCCTATTTCTTGTTCTGACACTGCTCCTGTTAGCTCCGTATGTCGATTTTTCTAAATCACTGCTGAAAGAAACGCAGTTTCAATATATCTGGGCCGGCGCTCCCATTTTTTTATGCGCATTTGGCTACCATGTGCTCATTCCTACGTTGACCAATTATCTCGATCGGCAAGCAAAGAAGATTCGGCTCGTATTGGTTTTAGGTACTTTTTTGACCCTGCTGATCTATCTTTTTTGGCTGTTTGATATTCTCGGGATTATTTCGATCGAAAGCTTTCGTGAGTTTATTCGGCAGCAGGGATCGACGGGCGAATTCATATCGATGATCATGAACACGGTCGATAACAAATATGCCAGTTTTGCCGTGAATGGGTTTGCGAATATCACCATCACGACCTCTTTCCTGGGCGTTAGCCTGGGGTTATCGGATTTTCTATCGGATGCGTTTCAAAGTCCTCAGTCAATGCCAGGAAAAATAAAAATATCGGCATTGACATTTCTTCCCCCGATCCTTTTCGTTATTTTTTATCCGCAAGGGTTTATTTTAGCCTTGGGATATGCTTCGATTTGCGTAGCTTTTTCCCACGTCATGCTACCGGCTTTGATGGTCTGGCGATTGAGAATACAAAAAATCGATTCACCCTATCGGGTCAAAGGCGGCTTTCCCCTGTTACTACTAGTCTTTTTGTGCGGCCTCATTTTGATCGCTCTTCAGATTTTAGACTGGGCGCGCTTACTTCCTGTGTTGGGTGAACTATGAGTTGGATTGATTTAGAAAAATGTTTTAACCGCGCCATCGCTTATTCTTTTTCCAAAAAGAAATGGCTTTTGGCGTTCATGGCTTTGGTCCTGTGCGGCATTTTGATCGTTTTTTGCCGAGCCGCGGCCTTCGGGGCCTGCGATTGGGTAGCGATGAGCCTTGCCTTTTTGCCGATATTGCTCTCCTCGGGCATTCTCCTATCGCTCGGCGTAATGCTTGTCCGAATCTACTCCCACGAAACCAAAAACCTCACTTTGCCGATGCGGCGCCTCGTGGCTGGATCAATGGATATCGTTCTCGGGACGCTCTATCTCTCCTTGCCTCCGATTTTGATCTATCTCATGCTCTGGATCGTCCTGGGATTTTTTTATCTGCTCTGCACTCTTCCGGGAATCGGGGATTTTTTTAGCATCGTTCTGGCTTTTGCCCCTTTCTTGCTGATTTTAAGCTCTTTATTTTTGTGTCTCTTTAACTTGGGCCTTCTTTTTTTCGTCGCCCCGGCTGTCGGTCTTCAGTCTTTGAAACGCTTGGGAGCCGCTCAAAGGGTTGTGATTTTGCTGAAAGGGCAAATTTTTACCGGACTGGCCCTCTTTTTCATCGCGCTTGTGCCGATCGCTTTGATTGTCGGCCTGCTGTCCTTGGCAGCAATATTGACCAATGTCAGCTTCCTGGTCGCTGAGCATAGCCTCTCGGTGGCTTTGGAGTGGTTCTTCATTATGATCCCGTTTAGTGCGATCCTGGCGCCTGTGGTTGTTTTTTTCTTTAACTTCGCGGCCGAATGCCATTGGCTCCTGCAACGACGCTCTCAAACCGTAGTAAGTCATTGATTATGGATGGAACTTGTTTATTTTTAGGAACCGGAGCGTCTTCGGGAATTCCGGTCATCGGATGTCATTGCCCCATCTGTTCATCGCGCGCCGTGCATAACCGGAGGCTTCGCTCGTCGGTATTGATTCGCATCAATCAAAAAGTTTTATTGATCGATTCCGGCCCTGATTTTCGCCAGCAGGCTCTCATTCACAAAATCGATCGCCTGGACGCATTGCTTTTGACGCATACCCATTACGATCATATTGCCGGGATCGATGAGCTGCGGGCCTATTACTTTCGCGATAAATGGCCGGTGCCCTGTCTGCTGTCTCAGGAGAGTTTTCAAGAGCTCGAAAGCCGCTATGATTATCTGTTCGAGAGGCGTGAGGACTCAACGAAAACAGCGCAATTTAAGTTTCAGATTCTTGAAAATGATTTTGGATCGACAGCGATTGCAGATATTCCTGTTGATTATTTCAGCTATTCGCAGTGCAACATGAAAGTGACCGGATTTCGCTTCGGAAATTTTGCCTATGTGACGGATATCCGGGAATATGGCCATGAGATTTTCGCCGCGTTGAGCGGGGTACAAAAACTGGTCGTCGGGGCGATTTCCAAAGCAAAGTCGCATGCGCATTTTACCGTCGATGAAGCGGTGGAATTTGCCTTAAAGGTTGGCGCACATCACACTTGGCTGACGCATATTGCCCATCATTTGGATCATGATGCTACCGAGCAATTGCTGCCGCCTGAAATACGTTTGGGGTACGATGGACTTGAAATCGAATTCAGAATCTGACGAGCACCTGACACGACTCGAAAAACTGCAAGAGGGGAATCGGCGCTCGCTATTGATCGGAACGTATTTGTCCGGCCAAGCGAAGACGCAAAGCGAAGAGCAGCTCGAAGAGCTCTCCAGCCTGAGCGATACGTTCGGCTTTGAGTGCGTTTATCGGATATTATGTCCGATTCACTCCTACGATGCCTCTACGTTCATCGGCAAGGGAAAGGTGCAGGAAATCAAGGCTTTGATCGTCGAACATAATGCCGATCTGGTCGTTTTCGACGATGAGATATCGCCCCAGCAGCAGCGCAATCTGGAAAAGATCTTTGAGCGCCCTGTCATCGACCGGACGGAGCTGATCCTTGGTGTTTTTGCCCAAAGGGCCCACACTCGCGAAGCGCGGATCCAGATCGAGCTGGCTACATGCCGCTATCAGCTTCCCCGGCTGCGGCGTCTCTGGACCCACTTGGGACGTCAGAGCACCGGCGGAGGAGGCAAGGGAGGGGGCTATTTAAGGGGGATGGGCGAGACCCAAATCGAAGTGGACCGCCGTATTTTGCGCCAGCGCATCGATCGATTGGAAAAAGAGATCGATCTGGTTAAAAAGACGCGCGAAACACAGCGCCATTCGCGCAAACGCACAGGAATCCCCACCTTTGCCATCATCGGATATACCAATGTTGGCAAGTCAACGCTTCTTCATTCGCTGACCGATGCGGACGTCCTCATTGAAGATTTGCTTTTTTCCACACTCGATACGACGACGCGCAAATTTATTTTGCCCAACCGGCAGGAAATTCTGCTCATCGATACGGTCGGTTTCATCCGCAAGATCCCGCACTTGCTCGTCGCGGCGTTCAAAAGCACTCTGGAAGAAGCCGTGCAAGCCGATATACTTCTGCACCTCATCGATGCCAGCAATCCTTCTGCCGAACTGCAGGCTGAAGCGACATACGATGTTTTGAAAGAGCTTGGCGCTGAAAAGCATCCGGTCATCACGGTATTAAACAAGATCGATCAGTGCGAGAATCGATTGATTGTCAATCGATTGAAAGTAAAGTATTCTAAAACGGCCGAGATTTCCGCCCTGAAGAAAACGGGGTTCGATCGATTGACCGAGCTGATGATAGAGGAGATTTCTCTATTACGCAAAAGAGTCAAATTGCGCATTCCGCAAAGTCATTATGCTCTGGTGAGCGAGCTCATGCGCGAAGGGAAGGTCATTTCCTGCGAATACGAGGAAAATGACATTCTTCTCGAGGTGGATATTCCGCGTAATCTGGAGCGCAAGACAGCGCCGTTTGAAGTATAAAAACCTCGCATTTGAACGGTTTTCAAATGCGAGGTGTCGATGTTATCTGGGCAGGCGAAGATTGCTGTGATGACGGCTATATTGGAAATAGACTGTCAATCCAATCGCCAGCCAAACGATCAGCTGCGCCCATGTGTCGATGGGTAAAAAGCCCATTTGCGCCACGCAGCACAGGATGCCCACCGCAGGGATAATGGGAACCAGCGGAACTTTGAACGGCCGCTCAAATTCCGGATGGGTATAGCGCAAAATCAGCACGCCCAGGCAGACGATGGCGAAAATGATCAAAGTGGACATCACGACCAGCGATCCCAATACCGCGATGGGAAATAGCCCGGCGGCAGCCATGCAGGCGATGGCGGTGAGAATGGATGAAAAAACAGGCGTTTTCGTTTTGGTATGAACTTTAGAAAACGCACGGGGCAAAAGCCCGTCTTTGCTGATCGTCATAAAAATTCGAGTCAAAGCTAATAGCTGGACAAGAGCGACGGACGCCAGTCCCGCAATGATGGCGAGCTTCACGATGTACTTCAGCCAGATCATTTGGGAGCCCATCGCATCCAGAGCGACGGACATCGGATCGGGAACGCTCAAAAATTTGTAGCTGATCACTCCTGTCAAAATCAAAGCAGTGATGACATAGGCTACAGTGCAAATCGCAAGCGATCCGAGAATTCCTCGCGGTAGATCCTTCTGCGGGTTTTTGGATTCCTGAGCCATCGTGGCCACCGTATCGAAGCCGATATAGGCAAAGAACACTAGCCCGGCCCCCCTCAAAATGCCGCTCCAGCCGTACTGGCCGAAAACACCGGTATTTTCAGGAATAAACGGATGCCAGTTGTCGGTGTTGACATACGCGATTCCTAAAATAATAAATAATGCCACTGTGCACAGTTTGATGACGACCATGATATTGTTGAAAGTGGCCGCCGCTTTAATGCCGATGGTGATAAAAATGCCCACTACGCCGATCAGGATCACAGCAGGGAGGTTGATGAAGGCCCCGCTCCAGTGCAACCCCAGTTCAGGAGTGTAAAGAATGGGTGCAGAGGAAAGAGAATACGGAAGTTGAAAGCCGAAATCTTTTAATAAATTCATGCAGTAACCGGACCATCCGACAGCAACCGTGGCGGATGAAAACAGTAATTGAGACGTCAACATCCAGCCGACGATCCAGGCGGGTAATTCACCTAAAGCAATGTAAGCGTATGAATAGGAGCCGCCGGATACCGGAATCATCGAAGAGAGCTCCGCGTAGCAAAGGCCTGCAAAAATGCATATAATAGCCGCAATTACAAAGGAAAGCGTGATCGCAGGACCCGCGAAATCTGCCGCAGCCTGGCCTGTGATGACGAAAATCCCTGCGCCGATAATGGCTCCGATGCCAATGGCCGTGAGATTGAGAGCTCCCAAATGTTTTTTCAGCTCATGGTGCCCATCTTCCCCATCATTGGATGGAGAATGCATGGACTTTTTGGTAAACAGTTTGTTCAGGTTCATAAAAAAAGACCTCAATATATTTCAATTAGGCGGATTCTGTGTTGTTAATTTTTATTACATTCCAATTTGGAAGAATTCTTTGACGATAAGTAGCGTGCCGCTGGCGAACATCTGAACTCCGATTAGACAGACGAGCATGCCTCCCAGCCGTTCAATGGCGACCAATCCTTTCTCGCCGAGAAGTTGTTTAATATAGGATCCGAGCAGAATGATAATGAGCGACGGAACCCATGCGGCAAAGGCCGCCGCGCCGACCATCAGCGAATTTCCGGTCTCATGGGCGTAAAGCATGACAGTGGCGATGGTGCCCGGGCCTGTGATGATGGGAATGGCCAAAGGGATGATCACGGGCTCTTGCGTAAGCGTTTCTTCCGGGGCATTTTTGCGGGGAAAAACCATGGTTAGCGAGATGAGAAAGAGTAATATTCCTCCGGCCATTCCGATGATGGGGCGGGATATGCCGAGGATGTTCAGGATTTTATCGCCGCAAAAAGTGAAGAGAAGCAAGACGACCAGGGCGACAACAAGCTCGCGGCAGATAATCTTTATTTGACGCCGATGGTCGAATCGCGCCAACAGGGCGAGAAACAGAGGAATTTGACCCGTGGCGTTCAGCACGAGAAAGATAGCGACCGCAATCGTAAAAAAAGATGTATCTGGACCGATGTTCACGTTGTATCCTGATAATGATCAATAAAGCATACTCAATCGTTGAGTTTTTCCACCAGACGTCAAAGAAAAATAACGGAAAACACTCCTTGAGATGCGAGCGGCTTGCTGGCATAATCGATGCCCCATGAAAAAGTATCATATCGCTACTCTCGGCTGCCGGACCAACCAGTACGAATCGCAGCTATTTTCCGATCAGCTGCGCCGGATGGGGTACGAACCGGCTCCAGAGGATGAAGCCGATCTTTGCATCATCAATACCTGTTCGGTGACGGACTCAGCAGAGGCGTCTTCGCGCCGGCAGATTCGGAATTTGGCGCGCCGCCATCCGAACGCCCGCCTGATTGTCACCGGATGCATGGCCGAAAGCTCTCAAAAAGCAATCCTGGCGATTGATCCTCGAATCGAGGTTTTTCCCAACAAGGACAAGGAGCAGCTCGTTTCGTTTCTATTCCCCGAGGAAAAAAATCGGACAGGGCTCTCTATCGAGCGCTTCGACGGGCATACAAGGGCTTTTGTGAAAGTGCAGGACGGATGCAATTCATTTTGCTCTTACTGCATCATTCCCTATGTCAGAGGGCGCTCGCGCTCGCGATCGGTGGCTGAAATTATCCAGGAAGTCAGAACATTGACTGCGAACGGATATCGCGAAATTGTGCTCACCGGAGTGAATGTCGGCGATTATGCGGCGGATGGGGCTTCATTAGCTGATCTTGTTCGCGCTGTGGACCGCGTCAAAGGAATCCAGAGAGTGCGCATTTCCTCGATCGATCCCACAGACGTCAACGAAGATCTGGCCGGAGCCATTCTGAATGGACTTCACACTTGTCCCAACCTCCATCTGGTTCTTCAATCCGGCTCGAACGTGGTTCTCAAGCGGATGAACCGCAAATATTCCCGCCAGATCTTTTTGAAGACCGTGGAAGGGTTGGTCAATAAAAACAAAGATTTTACATTTACGACCGATGTCATTGTCGGCTTTCCGAATGAGAGCGAAGCGGACTTTGCCGAAACTCTCGACGTCGTCAGGCAGGTCAGGTTCGCGAAGGTCCATGTATTTCCCTATAGCGTCCGATCACGGACCCGCGCGGCCCTCGATCCCCACCCTGTCCCGCAGGACGTCATTGCCCAGCGAAAAGAGGAGCTTTTGCGCCTGGCCGATCAGGTGGCGTTTGATCTGCGGCAGCAGTATTTGCATCGGACCATGGACGTCCTATTGGAAGAGGGGAAAGGGGACGTTTTGTCGGGCCATACGTCGAATTTTATCACTGTTGAAGTACCGAGGGGCTCGCATGGCCCCAATCAGCTGGTTCAGGTCGAAATGCTGGAAAATAGCCCGGATGGGATCAAGGGGAGAATTTTGTGAAAATTACGATCGCTCAACGATACCGGCCTTATTCGCACGATAATGGTGCGATGTGTCTGATCCCCCGCACCTGTTGGGCCGTTCAGGCCTTTCCTGCGATGATCCGCTTGCAGGATCTTGGGTCGGGGGAGCCGGCCGCTACGATCGAGATCCCCCTGGCCTTGCATGGGCTCTTTCGGGAATTTACCATCCAGCAGGATCTGGAAAAAGGATGTGTTTTTATTTGGGGCATCGCTCGCGAAGGGCGCTATCGATTGCGCCTCGAGGCTTTGATGGGAAAAATCAAGCTCTCGGCGGAAAAAACTCCGGACGGAGGAATCGCGATAGCGGATCGATGTCTTCAAAAGAATGAATCGATTTCCTGGGACATACCGGGGCCTTTTCGGTCTGTGGAAGCTATCGAGCGGTTATCGTTGGGAAGCCATCGCTCCCAAGATTGGGCCGATGTGTGGCGAAGGATGGATTTGAGTGATATTTTGCCCATTCTTTTTCATCTCAGTCAATGGACTCCCATCGCTGCGATGGATCCGGAACAACCCATCGCAAGGCTTTGGGAGGAGTTTTTGCGGGCGGGATTTGGCTCTATTTTGGTGCCGCGGCTCCAGGATCCTGAATATCAGGGTCTGCTTTCGACCGATGCTGTTCCCGCTAACGCATCGCCGTGTGCTTTGATTTCTTACGCCGGAGAACAGATCCGTAAACGATTTGTCGAGCAAGATCAGAACTGCGTATCCATTTTGCCATCCTGCGAGTTTACTTTCGGTCGTTTCACGGATATTCAGCTACCGGGAATTGGAACTGTCGATCTCGAATGGGCGAAGGGCACGATCCAATGCATGTCGCTCCGAGCGTCTGTTCACGTAAAAGTTTGCTGGCGATTTTCCCCATCGATCCAGTCCTACCGTCTGCGGGAAAATCTGCACGGCAAAGGGATAAAAAAATCGGTCGATGTTGAGCTGGAGCTCGAGGCTGGAAAAAATTATTACCTGGATCGGTTCCAAAAATAGTTTTTCTGTTGTACCCTCGACTTTGTAACTTTTTGGACCCGCCTGCCTCGTCTATTTGCTCTCGGAGAACAAATATCTCGAGGCCTTCGGGTCCAAAAAGTTACAAAGTCGAGGTACCGTTGCATTATGAAATCTTTAGCCGACAATATTTCTTTCAATGGAGAGCACCATGATCCCCATCAAATATTGGGGAGGCATCGCACGATCCGCCTTTGGCGTCCAGACGCCAAAGAGGTATTTGTCGAGATTGCCCATCGCATCATTGCCGCGGACAGAGTCACGGAAGAGGGGCTTTTTGAAGTAAAGGTTTCCGAAAGCCTTCGATTCATGGATTACCGCGTCTATCATTCCTCAGGGCTTTTGGCTCACGATCCCTATGCCTTTTCTCCCGTCCTCGGCGAAATCGATCTCTATCTTTTCAACAAGGGCGTTCATTACGATCTCTACCAGGTGTTGGGCGCTCATCTGCGCGCCCATCAGGGAGTGGCAGGCGCTCAGTTTGCCGTATGGGCGCCGGGAGCGAAAAACGTGGCCCTGGTTGGCGATTTTAATCGATGGGATGGCCGCACGAATCCCATGCGCAGCCTAGGGACATCGGGGATTTGGGAGCTTTTCGTTCCGGGCTTGGCCCCGAATGAAAAATATAAATTCGAGATCCGTACGCCGGATGGACATTTGCGGCTCAAGAGCGATCCATATGGCTATGCTTTTGAGCTCCGGCCGCAGAACAGCTCTATTGTGTGCGATATCAGCCGGTTCGAGTGGGGGGACCAGGAGTGGATCGAACAGCGGCGCAAAAATGACCTCAACCGGCCGATGAACATCTACGAATTGCATATCGGCTCCTGGCGCAATTACGGCGAAGAGTTTCCCAATTACCGGATTGTGGCTCATGATTTGGCTGCCTATTGCCGCACGATGGGATTTACGCATGTCGAGCTGCTGCCGGTCATGGAACACCCCCTCGATGAGTCATGGGGCTATCAGGTCACCGGGTTTTTCGCGCCGACCAGCCGCTATGGCACTCCAGAGGATTTCCAGTACTTCGTCGACCATCTCCACCGGATGGGCATCGGCGTCATCCTCGATTGGGTGCCGGCCCATTTTCCGACCGATGACTTTTCACTCAACCGCTTCGATGGAACAGCTCTATACGAACATGAAGATCCCAGACAGGGGATTCACCCCCACTGGTATACCGCGATCTTTAATTACGGGCGGAAGGAAGTCACCAATTTTCTTCTCGCCAGCGCTCTTTTCTGGTTCGATCAGATGCATATCGACGGATTGAGAGTCGACGCCGTCGCTTCCATGCTCTATCTCGATTACGGGCGCAAAGCGGGGGAGTGGATTCCCAATTGCTTCGGCGGCAACCACAACCTCGAAGCGATTGAGTTCATCAAACATCTCAACTCGATCGTCCACCAGCGGTTTCCCGGCGCTCTGATGATCGCCGAAGAATCCTCCGCGTTTACCGGCGTATCCCATCCCGAAGGACTCGGATTTGATTTAAAATGGAACATGGGGTGGATGAATGACACTTTGCGCTATTTTTCGAAAGATCCCGTTTTCCGGCGCCACCATCAAAACGATCTGACGTTTAGTTTGCTCTATACATTTTCCGAGAAGTTTTTGCTGGTCTTGTCGCATGACGAGGTCGTGCATATGAAAAACAGCCTGCTCTCCAAAATGCCGGGTTCTGAGTGGCAAAAGTTTGCCAATCTGCGGCTGCTCTACAGCTATATGATCTGCCATCCGGGCAAGAAACTGATTTTCATGGGCGGCGAGATCGCTCAGTGGAATGAGTGGGACTGCAAGTCGACGATCCATTGGTATTTGATGCAATACCCCCTTCATTTGGGCATGCATGACATGGTTCGGGATCTGAATCAGCTTTATTTGCAGCATCCCGAGCTGTGGGGGCAGGATTTTGATTGGGCGGGTTATGAATGGATCGATTTTTCTGATGCCGATCGCAGCACGATTTCCTATTTGCGCAAATCGGATGGGAAATATCTGGCCTGTGTTCATAATTTTACTCCTGAGACGGTGGAAAATTATTTGATTAAACTGAGCCATCTGGAGCAGGTGCGCGAAGTATTTAATACCGATGCGGCGAAATATGGCGGATCGAATCGGATCAATTCTGAGATTAAAATCGTGAAAAATTCCGGCTTTATGATTGCGCTATCTCCGTTGGCAACGATGATTTTCGAGGTGGATTTTGTCTAAGCAATTCGAAAAGGTTCATACCCAGCAGCAGTACATCGCTCTTGTAGAGGAGATGATCGAGCATGACAAGCATTATTACGATGAATGCATGCCCCAAATATCGGATTTTGAATACGACCAGATAATGCATGAGCTGCTCTGCGTAGAAAAGGAGCACCCCGATTGGGCGCTGCCCCACTCTCCGACGCAAAGAGTGGCCGAGGGTCCGACGAAAGGGTTTGTTCAGCGCGATCATCTGGTTCCTATGCAGTCTCTCGCCAATACCTACTCCGAAAAAGAGCTTTCTGATTTCGTGAATCGCGTCTACAAGCTGCTGGAAAAAAAGAGCGTGGAGTTTTGCTGTGAGCTCAAGATGGACGGGACCGCGATTTCGCTGACCTATAAAAATGGCTATCTGGTTCACGCATTGACGCGGGGCAATGGCCAGATGGGCGACGATGTCACCAACAATGTCAAGAAGATCAAGTCTGTTCCTCTCATGCTGAAGGGATCGCACATCCCGGATGTCGTGGAAGTCCGCGGCGAGGTACATATGCTCCTTGCGACGTTACGCAATCTCAACGCGCAACGCGAAGAGGAGGGGCTGGAGCCTTTTGCCAATCCCCGCAATGCGGCGGCCGGCTCCCTGAAACTGCTCGATCCTCACGAGGTGGCCAAACGCAAGCTCAATCTTGTCTGCTATGCGATCGGGGAAGGGCAGTCTCCCGCGGCCACCCAACTCGAAACGCTGCATCTTCTCAAGGAATGGGGCTTTCCCGTCTCGCGCTCGGAACATGTCGCCCTGGCGCACGATCTCAAGGGAATCTGGAGTTTTGCAGAAAAAATTCATCAGCTGCGCGATGATTTGCCATTCGAGATCGATGGCATCGTAGTGAAAGTCAATGATTTAAAAGCTCATGATATTTTAGGCGCCACGGGCAAGACGCCGCGCTTCGCGGTGGCCTACAAATTCGCGCCCGAAGAGGCCATGACGCGGGTGCATGATATTACGGTGCAGGTCGGCCGGTCTGGCGTGCTGACGCCGGTGGCCGAGCTGGAAAAGGTGCATTTAGCGGGAAGCATGATCACGCGCGCGACGCTGCACAACGCGGATGAAGTGAAGCGCAAAGATATTCGCGTCGGCGATATGGTTGCCATCGAGAAGGGCGGCGATGTGATCCCGAAGGTGACGCGCGTTGATTTTTCGATGCGGCCGCATGACAGTCAGCCGTGGAAGATGCCGTCCCATTGCCCCATTTGCAAAACGCCGGTCGTGCATCGGGAAGGCGAGGTGGCTATCCGCTGCCCGAACATGAAGTGTGTTGGCCAGTGCCAGCGGCGCATTGCCTGGTTTGCCAGCAAACATGCGATGGATATCGAGCACATGGGTGAACGAGTCGTCGAACAGCTCGTCGAAAAGGGGTTCGTCTTGCGCATTTCGGATATCTATCTGCTCGATGCGGAAAAACTCTCCCAGCTCGATGGTTTTAAGGAAAAATCGATTCGCAATCTTCTGGGTAGCATTGAGAAATCCCGAAAATGTCCTCTATCGCGCCTCATCATGGGCCTTGGCATCAAGTATGTCGGTACCGAGACGGCGGAGTTATTGGCCGATCACGTGCATGATCTCGATCACTTGCTTCGCATTCGCGAGGAAGAGCTGCTCAAGATCGAGGGCATCGGAGAAAAGACGGCGCATACAATTGCGGAATATTTTCGCGATCCCGACCATATCGAAGAAATCCGTCTGTTGCTGCGCCACGGCGTCGAGCCGCAAAAAGCTGCGAAGAAGAAAATTTCCGGCCACGCGTTTTTTGACAAGACGTTTGTTCTGACGGGTTCTCTCGATCAATTTACCCGCGACGAGGCAGCGCAATTGATCAAGGAAAGGGGCGGGCATGTGGTCGGCTCGGTCAGCAAACAGACCGATTACGTTCTCGTCGGCTCCGACCCGGGCTCGAAATTCGAAAAAGCCCAAAAACTCGGCATTACAATCCTGTCCGGACAGCAGTTTCAGAAGATGCTGGATTAGCCTTCAGGTATTGTCCGATAGCATATCCCGCGATGATGATGATCGGAATGGCCACGATGGCGGCGCAGGCAGCGAGCGGATGGATTCCAAACGCTTTCAGCCGGACGAAATCGTGTCCCAATTCCGATAGAGGAGCACTCAGGCCTGAATAGGCATATTTGGCATGTCCGAAAAAGACAAACAGTGCAAACCCGATGCAAAGCGAGGCAGCTTCGGGGTGGGAAGTGCGCAGCGCCAGGCCGGCAATCAGCGAAATAGTGGCTGCCAGTATGGCCAGGGCAGGTCCCGCCAGGGTGATCAAAAAGGTGGATCTTCGGTAGCCCAATTTTTGCCCTATCGAAGTCATGGTGCGTGCCGAATAGGACGTGCAGCCGCCCTCAAAAGGAAACAGCTGGATCTTCGCGCGGGATTGAAAGAGGCGATTGGCCATCAAACAATGGCCGCTCTCATGGATCAGCGTTGATCCATGAGTGCCGGCCGAGAAGAAAAAAATTCCGCTGCGGGTGGCGAGGCCCAACATGCGATCGATCTTCGAGCGGAAAATATAAATCGTCGCCCAGTGAATGATCGCATTGACTGCGATGCCGGCCATGGCGATCGACCCCATCACGACCCAGGCGCCGCTGGCCGTAAAAGGCAAGCAGATCAGAGTGATCGCGAGTGCAAGAGCGAGCTCTTTCAGGGCGCGCAGCGCCACCTGGCGGATAACAGAAGAGCGCTCGAGGGTTTCTCGATTTCGAAAGGCGGCTCCGGGTAGGGTGGTAGCAATAGGTACGGCGTTCATTGGCGGGGGCAAGGATAATGAAAAGAATTAAATACGAGATATTAAAATGATTTATTTAAGCGGCATACGCCGATGGGCTGATGCGCATCATGGGCGCCGCTGAAGGTTTTGCTCGCGCCAGCTGGATGGCCGTGGCGATGACAAAGGAATGGCCGCCGGGCAGAGCGGGCAGAAAGTATTTGCGCCTAAGCTGCTCGAGCTCGGGGCAGATCGCCTTGAGGTACCAGACCTGTTCGACCTCCGGCCAAGTACTCGGCTGGACCGAATAGAACCCTTCGATTTCAAATGAATATTCCCGGTTGATCTCGTTGAGGGGGCCAATATCGCGAAAACGGGCTTCGCGCGCGGGGATCACGGGGATATGCGCGCCGACGGGCGAGCTGAACAGCTTGCTCGAAGCGCAATCCCGCCCCTTCAGGTGCGGGTAAGCCGAGCTATTTATTTGATCGGACGCTTTTAAGCGCCCGCCATTAGCTGTCGAAGAATCTCCTTCCTTTAGGAAGGAGTTCATCAAATAGGGCGGTCGCGATAACCCTTGCGTTGTCAGGTAGGGGAGAAGCCTCAGAATGAACTGATTGTCCACGTCGAGATAAGTGTACCCTTGCTCGTTTTGGCGAAGAATTCCTTTGCCGCGGCACAGCGATCGGAGCAGTTTTCGTTGATTGGGGAGCGGCCGGGGGCGGGGCGTCTCATTCGTCTCGGTCAGTAGAAAAAAATCGGGTGCTGCCTGCCGTTTTCTGTCCTTTTCCAGGGTGCCGCGTGCAAAATAGCGCGGAGGACGATAGGAAAATTTTAATAGAGGCGGCTGATCCAGGGGGGTGCTTCCAAAGAAAGGTAGGGCAGCAGGTGCAATGCTCGACGACGGGCGCGTCAGCTGCTGCCAGGCGCGGCGGGCCAGGTTTGTATAGTTCGACAAACCTTTTTCAAAGGATGCAAGACTTAATAATATTATGTTCATAATTATGGCTAATTAGTATTTAATTATAGCGCAATTAAAGGTTGATTTAAAGCCTAAAGAATTGGTGATGATAGTAAATTATTTAGTACAGTCATTTTTTGGCGCTATTGATTTAAGTCTACAAAAGAAGGGTATGTTTTTACGAGCAGCTATAGAAAACAGCCGGCTGCAGTGAAATTATTGAACGACTTTCCCCAGAAGGGTCTGGTGGCTGAAGCTGTGGATGTGCACCTGCTGCAGCGTGCCAATGAGCTGGGAAGGACCTTCCAGGATCACCTTTTTCCAGCACCGGGTGCGGCCCTTGAGCATTCGGCCGTCCTTGTTGAAGCGCTCCACCAGAACCTCGTAGGTCTTACCCAGCATCTGATGCTGCTCATCTGAGGAAATCTGATCCTGCAGCTCCAGAAGGCGCTGGAGGCGCGCTTCCTTGACGGGTTCGGGCACATCGTCTTTCCAGCGTTGGGCGGGAGTGCCTTTGCGAGCGGAATAGGCGAAAATGAAGGCCAATGAAAATCGGATTTTTTTCATCGCCTCGTAGGTGGCTTCGAAGTCTTCGTCTGTTTCCGTTGGAAAACCCACGATGATGTCGGTCCCGAGCGAGACGTTGGGCACGATGGAGCGCAGCTGATCGACTTTTTCAAAATATTCTTCGGCGGTATAGATGCGGTGCATTTTTTTCAGAATGCGGCTCGATCCCGCCTGCAGGGGAAAATGGACGAATTGGCACAATTTCGGCAGATCGCGCAGGGCTTGCATGAGTTCAATGGTGATGTCGACGGGATGCGATGTCAAAAAACGGATGCGCTCCAACCCCTGGATGGCATCGAGCCTGGCGAGCAGATCGTGAAACCGACAGTTCCACTCCGGTTGGTCCTTGCCATAGCTGTTGACGTTTTGGCCGAGCAGCGTGACTTCCTTGTAGCCCTGATCGACGAGAGAGCGGCACTCTTCCAGAATGCTTTCGGGCGGACGCGACACTTCGCTGCCCCGTGTATAGGGTACGACGCAATAGGTGCAGAATTTGTCGCAGCCGCGGATGATCGATACATGGGCTTTGACTTTGCTCTCCCTGCGGGTGGCCAGATAATCGAGGTTTTCTTCGAATAATTCATCGGTTTTCATCACCTGGCGGCGGGTCGAGAGGACCTCGTCGATGACATGGCCCAGATCCGTGATGTTATTCGTGCCGATCACGAAGTCGAGATGGGGGAATTTTTGGAACAGGTTGTTTTTTTTCGCCATGGCCATGCAGCCGGTCAGGCCGATGACAACATTTTTTTTGGAGCCGCGTCCGATCAGCCCGAGCTTGCCCATGACCTTTCGTTCAGCCAGATCGCGGATTGAGCAGGTATTGAAAATCAGCAAATCGGCCGAGTCTTCATCCTGGATAGGAGAAAGCCCTTTTTTGATCAACTGGCCCGCCATGATCTCGGTGTCCAGCTCATTCATCTGGCAACCGTAGGTGCGGATAAAAAATGTTTTAAGTGGTCTATCCATAAGCAGGACGCTATTTTAATCCCAAGATTGGGCAAGAATCAAGAGGGAGAGAAAAATGATTGGAAAAAAAGACGCACTCTCCCTATGATGGTGGTTCGATTTTCTTTTGGAATGCTCATGAATCACAGTCAAAATACAGTATTAGTCACGAATCAACAAGCTCTTGACGCGCGCAAGTGGTTTCTTTTTGACGCCAGCAATAAGACGCTCGGACGATTTGCCGCCGAGGTGGCCAAAGTCCTGATGGGAAAACATCGTCCCGATTATACGCCCAATATTGACACAGGCGACGGAGTTGTCATCATCAATGCCGATCAGATCAAGGTCACCGGGATGAAACATGCCCGAAAGATCTATCGCAGCTATACCGGTTTTATGGGAGGCCTTCGAGAAGTCCCCTATGAGACCATGTTAGCGCGCAAGCCCACTTATGTTCTGGAGCACGCGATCCTGGGCATGATGCCTAAATCCAGGCTAGGCCGCCAGCAGTTGAAAAAACTGCGCATTTACGCCGGCGCCCAGCATGAAGTCGAAGCACAAAAACCCATCCCCGTCAACGGATAATAAAGTAGAGACCCTATGATCAAAGAAACGATTGGAGTCGGACGCAGAAAAACAGCGGTATCATCCGTACGTGTGCGCCCCGGCAATGGCATTGTCGATGTGAATGGCCGCACTCTGAATGAATATTTTCCCTTGCAGATTCAGAGAGATACGATTTTGGCCCCTCTGAAAAAGTTTTCGGATCCGGAAAAATTCGATCTGATCATCCGCATCAAGGGCGGAGGCATCGAAGCGCAAGCCATAGCTACACGGCTTGGCATCAGCCGCGCTTTGGTTCAAGACAACGAAGAGCTGCGCCCGGAACTGAAGAGCCTGGGTTATCTGACCCGCGATCCGCGTAAGCGCGAGCGTGAAAAGTACGGCAGAGCCGGCGCACGCAAACGTTACCAGTTCTCTAAACGATAATCCTCCCTTTGCCCAAGCCAGTTTTTGCTTGGGCTTTTTTTTCTAAAGATCAAACTTTTTTTAATAATATTTACTTTTATTCTTCCGTCTTGATATTAGCGGAATTATGGACGCAAAAACTGTTTCTGCATCTGCAATTTCAGATCAGGTGATCGAGATCTATCCCGATGATCTCAATCAGGAAGGGACTTTGTTTGAAGGCAGGGTCATGCAGATGGTCAATTCATTGGCTTTGACGGTGGCTCGTCGCCATACCGGATGTTCCTGTGTGGCTCGGGGGATCCATTCATTGCGTTTCATGAAAAAAGCGAGTCATGGGGATATTCTGGTGTGCAAAGCGTCCGTGAACCGCTCCTGGCCCCTGTCCATGGAAGTAGGAGTCAAGGTAGTGGCGGAGGATTTTCGAACGCTTGAGCAAAAAGAGATTCTCTCAGCCTATTTCACTTTTATTGCGATCGATGATGACCATCAGCCGATCGAAATTGCCCCGGTGATTCCTGAAACTCCAGAAGAAGAGCGCCGCTTTCAAGAGGCTGAGCTGCGTCGCCGGTATCATGAGAATCAGCTCAGCAGCGATGGGTTGATCTCGCCGAATTATTCCAGTGTGTCATAACAGGTTTTCTATTCTGTGGTTATTAGAGAAAAACGCTGAGTTTAAAAGAACTGAGACGCCGAGGCGCTGAGGCCGCCTATGTTGAGCGAAGCTCTTCATGCGAAGCTGCGAAACTTTTAAGAAA
>JACVQJ010000017.1 GCA_015661075.1 Parachlamydiales bacterium
GTACCATCAAGGAGCCAGGCCCTTTGTCTGGCGAAAACGAGAAGTCAAAGGCGCTCAACTCAGAAATACGATCGCCAATTTATGCAATTAGACACTAGATCTTCCGTGGCGCGGCTCGGAATGTTTATCAATCTTTCTGCTCCCCTTGGAGACATTGGCTTTATTGGATGCTGGACATTGCAACTTTTTGCGCTTCATCCTATTCGCGTTTATGAAGGAATGCGGATCGGTCAGATGATGTTTTGGCACCCATCTGGCAAACGTATGATTTACGACGGTAAATATCAAGGCGCGAAAGGCCCAATGGCATCACAAATTTATAAAGACACCCAAACCCTTCAAGAGAAATCGCGATGAACAGCAAAATATTACTCAAATACTGTTTGATTGCACCATCCGGTTCAGGAAAATCGTCCGTCGCAAAATTTATGTGTAAATGCTTTCAAGATCACAATCTTCGTTGTGAAATATTAAAATTATCTGAACCAATTTACAATCTACAAAAACAATTCTATCAGCAGGCGAAAATGGAAATAAATCCCAGTCAGCAAAATCAATTTTTAATGGAAGATATTGCTCTAAATTTACGATTGCTGAATCCTAAGGCTATTATCAACAATTTCTTGGAGAGATATGATTCAGTGAATGTATCTGTTGTCATTAATGACGATGTAAGAGATGTAAATATAGATTGGATGATTTTAAAAGGTTTAGAATTTCGAACTATTCTGATCAACGCCTCTGAAGAAATCAGAAAAGAGCGTCTCTCGAAACGCGGAGATCTGATGGTCTCTGCAACAAGTCATTTAGATGAAAATTTTGGACGCATGAAACCCGATGTAATCATTGAAAATAATGGCAGGTGTCTGGATGAACTACGAATCAAGGCCAAAACGCTAGTCGATTATGATATTTCTCAACTCGCGCAACTCAATAAAACGAGTAGATTAGAATGAACATTAAAACAACATTTAAATCACAAAACAATTCTCTTTGCGCATTTATTTGGTGTTTTATTAAGCCCTATCGAATGAAGTTTCTCTGTATCATATGTATCGCTTTCGTATGGGGTGTCGAGATGTCGGCACGGCCTTATACCATTAAGCTCCTGCTCGATCATCTGGAAGGTTCTTCTACCGATGAACGGCAGCTTTTTATGACGCTCCTTCTTCCCATTGCCGGGTATCTTGGTTGCGAAGCTTTGATCAATATTGTGTTTCGTTTTTATGATTACATCCGCATGTTTATCTATCCCTCTCTACAGGCAGATATCATCCGTGAAATGACTAGCTATGCCCAAGGTCATTCTCATGAATTTTTTATCAATCGACTCAGCGGCAGCCTTGCTGCTCAAATTAAAGAATTGGCCATCGGCATTAAAGAGATTCTGCAAATCGGCATCAATCGTTTTTTTTCTCACATTTTTGCGATTATCCTGGCTTGCGGAACGGTTTTCACGGTAAATCCTTCCCTGGCTCTGATTATTTTGGCATGGATTATTTTTTTTATTTTGATCACATTTTTTCTGAGCAAAAAATCAGCAATAATCTCTACAGAAACATCGAAAGTCAGGAATCAGACTGTTGGCAAAATTACAGACAGTATTCTCAACATTATGACAGTCAGGCTTTTCGCACGCAAAGGACACGAAATTTCGCGCATTGAAGAACAGCTCTCCGAGCAAGTGATCTGGGATAAAAGATTAGAATGGACTAATTTAAAAATTCGATTCGTTCAAGGAACTTCCATTTTATTAATGATGAGCTTATTGCTTATTGCTTTAGTTCATGCAAGAAGCAGAGAACTGGTTTCGATTGGGGATTTTGGGTTAATTCTCACAATTGGAGTGAGTATTTCAACGGCGATTCAAAACATTTCATTGGATTTCGTAACATTTTTTGAATTACTGGGAAAATGCAAAGTATCTCTTCAATTAATAGAAGTTCCACATGAAATTACTGATATGCCATCGGCAGAGCAACTCGTCATTACTAATGGAGAAATTGTTTTCGAGCATGTCACATTTGCATATAAGCACAGCCCCTCTCTTTTTCAGAATCTTTCCATCAAAATTGGTGGCGGAGAAAAGGTGGGACTCATCGGTTTCTCCGGAGCAGGGAAAAGCACTTTTATTCATTTAATAATGCGGTTGTTTGAACCACAAGATGGATTCATTTCAATAGATGGGCAGCGAATCCATGAAGTTACTCAAGAGTCTCTTCGAAGTCAGATTTCTTTAATTCCTCAAGACCCATCATTATTTCATCGATCGATCAGAGAGAATATTCTATACGGTTCTCCACAGGCAAGCGAAGAAGAATTGTTAGAAGCTAGCCGCCAAGCCTGTGCTTTAGAATTTATTCAATCATTTCCTCAACGCTTCGATACGATTGTCGGTGAAAGAGGTTTGCGACTCTCTGGCGGTCAAAAACAGCGAATTGTGATCGCCCGCGCTTTTTTAAAAAAAGCGCCCATTTTGCTTCTGGATGAAGCGACAGCCTCTCTTGATTCATTGAGCGAGTTAGAATTGCAGAAAAGCCTTGAAGATTTAATGCGAGGTAAAACAGTGCTTGTGATTGCGCATCGCCTTTCCACCCTACGGTCGATGGATCGCCTTCTAATTTTTAATGAAGGGAAAATCGCCGAAGATGGATCCCATCAACAACTTTTGGTTTTGCAGGGTCCATACGCAAAACTTTGGAAAATTCATTTGGGAGAAATTTCCTAGAAGCAACTTATGAGTCGTAAAAGCGATTAGATTAGACATTGACACTCATCACAAGCTTTCCTTTCACCCGCCCGGCATGTAGCAAATCATGCGCCTTTTGAACTGTGTCTGCGCTTAATGAACCTACAATGGTCGTGTGTGGAGGTAAAAGGGATTTTTTTTCTAAAAGCTCCGCAATGAGCTTCAGTTGCTTTTGATACACCGTCCATGTAGCACGGGAATCACTATCTAATTCCGCGCCAATATTCACTAAATGAACAGATAAATTCCTGCCAAACGGAATCGATGAATAAGGCCACACAGCGGGTGGATTAGGTCCGTGTTCAGGAAGAGTTGTGGCAAAATGTCCCGAATAGTTAGTCATATCCAAACATACGTTTTTCGTCGTTCCGCCAACGAGGTCATAGGTGGCATCAAACAAAGCCCCTCGAGTCATCCCCATTAGTCCCTGCTTAATTTCTGATTCAGACAATCCTCCATATATTAAAATACGCTCTCTCTGAATCCCTATTTTTTCTTCTAAAAACTGACGGCTCGCCGCATCTCTTGCCAGAGAATATACAGATACATCTTTTTGCATCTTAACGAATTGATGAACAAACCCTCCTACGCCCCCTCCGGCACCGGCAATTAAAACATTTGCTCCATCTATACAGGAAGATACGGAACGCGTCGCACGATATGCTGTGAGAGTTGCCAAGGGGATTACAGCCGCCTGTTCAAATGAAAGTCCACCCGGTTTTTTGGCCACCAATGTTTCTGGCAAGCACACAAACTCTGCATAACTGCCGTTTGAGCTGCGATGAAAAGGGAGCGCAAACACGGCATCTCCTACACAAAAGCTTTTGACATCTGTTCCTACTGCATTGACGATCCCGCTACACTCGCACCCCAACACTCTTTCAGTCTTTCCGCCGAATTTTCCAGCACGTATTTTCCAGTCAATCGGATTAAAGCCTGATGCAATCACTGCAATTCTCACTTCCCAAGATTGCGGCTTAGGAACCGGAAGCTCTACCAACACCAAACCTTTTGAAAGGCTGAACTCCTTCATCACAACTGCCTTCATCATAAAAAAACCTCTTCGATAATATTGAGAAAATATATGGACCTTGCATTTATTTTTTGCAAAAAAACTGAACGGGTCTCTCCTAGATTGTAGCCAAAAAATGGAGAGGCTAGGATAATATTAACCAATTTATTTATTTTTAGCATGTCATCTACAATCGCTCTTATTGTTGGAATCTCCAAGTATCAGGCAAGTCAATTTACGCCTTTGCCTGCAGCCCAAACAGATGCGATCCATTTTGCCAGAGCTTTATCCCATTGGGGCATTTCTGAAACCACACTTTTTCTTAATAATGAAGCGACACTGAACCATTTGAATGAATGGTTCAACGCCCTGACCAAAAGGACGAAAGATTACAAGCTGCTTTTCTATTTTTGCGGCCATGGGCAGCGAGAGGCCGGCCCCATTCCCAGCTCCTACCTCCAATTCTTTGACGGACGGATCCACCTCGACACTCTCATCAGCCAAATCTGTCAATCGGGTGCCAAGGAGAGCTTCATTTTCATCGATGCCTGCGCATTGAGAATCAATTCTCTTTTAAACCCTAAATTGGAAGAAGAAATCAAGGGATGTAAAATTTCCAATAATAGTCTATTTTGCCTTTTATCGTCGGGTATCCAGGAATCGTTTGAAAATAATCGGTACGGCTATTTTACAGATGCATTATTGAAGATCCTGGCCCGTACCCGAAAAACAGAACCCCATTCTTCCCGTTTTTTCGAAGATATTTGCAAAATACTTAAGGCAGGTGACTTACCACTTCCTGAATTATACAATATCGGATGCGACAAGATCTCCTTTTTACCTTCTACGCACCCATTTTTCAATCCCAACGGACTTCTGTGTCGATCGCAGATGATCGGGAAAATTGAGGATGCGCTCATCCTCAATCGAGGAAAAATTGGTGTTCTTGTTGGGGAAAATGGGATCGGAAAAACTTCTCTTGGCCAATATCTGGCCGATAAGCCCACTAAAACATTCTATGTGAATATTCCTCCTTTTTCTTCATCTTCCCAGAATCTTATCGACACACTCCCTTTTGCCTTTCGATCCCATCCATTTCAGGATGAAGAGCTTTCGGGCAGTTTATTTTTGCTGGATCAAGCGGAAAATATTTTTCCGGAACAACTCTGTCGATTTGTCGAAGAAGCGGCTGATTCATGTATCCAGTTTTTGTTGATTTCGAATGATTCGTTAGAGAAAAATCTGCCGGCAGCATTGCGAAGCCGTTTTTTTCAAATTGCGATGGAACCTTTCTCTTCCGAAGAGGGAGAGCATTTCATGCTTCCTTTCTCCTGCACTGAAAAAGAGACAAGACTGATCCATCTCGTTTCCCGAGGAAAGCCATCAAAAATGCGGCAAGTGGCCCATTGCTTGAGCCAAAACACGATTTTTACCCATCGCATCGAAAAGGAAGAGCTGCTGAAAACCATGTCAGCCATCTATGGATGCGGCTGTTATCTCGAAAAAGATCTGCTGGCCGATGTTTTTCAACTCTCTATCTCTTCAATCGCCTTATTTGAAGAACTGGCTTTGATCCACTGGGATGTCGATGCCTGGGTTCCCCATCCTATTTTTTATGAGATCGCTGAATCGGAACCGCTAACCATCGATCGAGAGAAAGTTCTTGAGTATTGGTACCGGCAAATGAAGCAATCTCCGAACATGGTTCGAGCAGCTTCGAATTTAATCACTTCCGTGAAGTGTTTCGAGTACGAAAAAAAAGCAGATCCCTTTTTATTAATGGCTTTCAGAGCTCTCCAGAGCGATCACTTGGATCACCTGGATCTATTCATCGACGGGGCTCAAATTTTCCAAAACCATCCGGAAATGACGGAAGCATCCGTTCTCCTGGCCAAAATTCTGACCGATCTGCAACGATTTGATTTGGCTCATACGCTTCGTCAGGCAAAGCCATTGAAGAGACATAAACGGATTTTTGTTTGGATAATCTGTAGTTTTATCTCTCTGACATCTCTATTTTTTTATCATCCGTTTCACAGTTCCTCGTCTCATATTGTGAATGTTAAGCGGACCCATCCCGACTTTGTGGGGCGGGATTCCTATTTAAACCAGCTGAAAGTGATTTGTTTGAATTGGAAGACGGCTCCGCCAGTGGCTGTTCTTTGGGGGGAAGCGGGAATCGGCAAGAGCGAAATTGCCATCGCTTTTGCAAACACGCACGCAAAACACTTTCAACTTATCTGCTGGATCAATAGCGAAACGGAAGAAAGCCGTGCAGCCAGTTATTATGACTTGGCACAGCTCCTTAAAATCTCTGTCGATCAAGAAAAAGACATCGTGAAAGCAGTGCACACCCATCTGGAAAATGAAAAATCGGTCCAACCCTGGCTTTTGATTTTCGATAATGCTTCCGAAAAGACAGAACTACCTTCGAAGGGGAAAGGTTCCATCATCATTACCACTCGCGATCGAGCGGCCTGGCAATCATGCAACTGCCTTGAAATCGCCCCCTTTCAAGAAAAGGAGGCCGTCGATCTATTCCGAAAAATTACCAATTGCAGGGATCCGGTTCAAGTACATTCACTGGCGAATCAACTCGATTTTTTTCCATTAACAATGAATCTGGCGGCACACTATATCGCTGAAACGCCGGAGATGAATGAAGAATTATATTTGGAACTTCTATCACAAAATAATATCGATTTGATCTCGAGCATGCCGTTCGATGAGCGCCATCCGAACTCTCTCTTATCTTCATGGAATATCACGGCATCTGAACTGGCCAAGAATAATCCGCAAACGCTTCATTGGCTCCATTTTTGTTCTTATTTATATCCTGCCGGCATCCCGGCCGCCTGGGTAGAAAAATGGCTGACGGATATCCAAAAAGAGAGCGATCCGTTTAATGTCAAAATCCTCTCAGGCAACATTTTGCGGATTCTGGTCAACCAAAGTTTGATGCGGTTTGAAAAAAACACCCATATTTTGTCTTTGCACCACCTCAAACAAAATGTGATGAAAAGGGATCGATTTTTTCAAAAAGGAATTGCCGATCAAGTGGCCCAGTTTCTAATTAACAGCTCGCAAAATATAGAAAGAATTTACGAAGGAAAAATTAATCTTCCTCAACGGACCTATCTCAGAGAATGGGAACCTCATGCAGCCTGGTTTATCAATCAATACAGTTCTGAATGTTCCAGGGAAAATATCGCCTCTCTTCAAAACCTGATGGGCAACTGGAAATACTTCAAAGGAGATTACAAAGCGGCTCAGAGCTATCACGAACATGCCTTAAAAAACCGGATTGAGTTGTTCGGAGAAGAACACCCTCAAACCATCATTTCCATGAATAACCTGGCGATGATTTTATGGGAAAATGGTCAGTTTGCAGAATCAAGGGATCTGTTCAGCCGAACTTTAGAGGCATCGAAAAAGCTATATAAGGAAGACCATTTGGATGCGATCGCAACTTTGAATAATCAGTGGGGCAATATGGAAATGGGCCAATTTCAAGAGGCTAGAGATCTCTTGAATCAATCGCTGCATCTTTCGAAAAAACTGGATGCATTCGATCCAGACTTTTTGCAAACAGTGAACGATTTCCTCCAATTCCTGGACGATGAAGCGAACCCTGCCAACGGTCCCAGCACAGATAAAGAAATAAAAAGAGCCCTATTTTTAAGACATGCGGGCCTTTGGATGGCAGAGGTAGAAGGGAACCCTGCGAAATCGCTCGGGTATTTTCAAGAGAGTCTTGAACTCTTAAAGAAAATATTGCCGGACGATGATCCCCGTATTGCCATTGCATATGGTTCGGTGGGAATCAGCCTCAACCGCGCTGATCGTAGCGAAGAAGGGCAGCACTATTTATCGAAAGCCTTGGAGCTGCAAAAAAAGATCTTGGGAGATGATCATCCCGAAACAGCCAAAAGCTGTGCGAACCTCGCTATCAGCCTGCTCAATTTGGGCAAACATCAACAAGCACTGGAATACCATCTGAAAGCCTTGGAAATTCGGAAAAAAACTTTAGGAGATGAACATCCTGTTACGGCTAAAAGTTATTCGGGGACAGGTATTACTCTCATCGGATTTCAAAAATACGATGAAGCGCTTTTCTACAATCAAAAAGCCCTGGAAATCCGAAAAAAAACTCTGGGAGAAAATCACTCAGAAACGGCCCAAAGCTATTCCCGGCTCGGGATCAATTTGGGTAAATTGGGACGGCGCGAAGAGGCTCTGGAATATAACTTAAGGGCCCTGGAGATTCTCAACAAAATATTTGAGAAGAATCACTCATCAATGATCAAAGTCCACATGGCATTAGGAACCTGTTACACAGATCTGGACTGCATTGAAAAAGCGCTTTTTCACGAACAAAAAGCGGAAGAGATCCGGAAGTTTTTGACTCGATGAACCGATCGCGAAAACCCTCCTAAAGCTTGTCTTCCCACATATATGCGTGAAGCCGAGAAAGGTAAACGTCTCCGGTTTCCCTTTCCGTCTTTTTCGATTTTCCGTAGCAAAGCGCCCGAATTCGATAAGTCTCGTCTTCTCAGGGTTACTTCATGTATTTTTCCATACCGCTCTGATCTTGCTGATAATCCTTGATCTTAAGGACGGTTTCCACAAGCTCTTTCATCGCTTCAATACATGCAGGAATGTCGGAAACCTGATCTGCGCCTTCTTTCAATTCTACCTCGACGATATAACTGAAAAATTCCTCTTCATAAAAATCTGAAGTCGCAGACTTTTTCAGCCCGACAACTTGATCCAACACAATTTCATACTGAAGGTAGCGGAAGGATGTTCTGATTTTATTTAGTTTTTTCTCTACCGAAAATCCGAGGAGCTCAAAAACTTTCGTAGCTAGAGCGGGATCTTTAATCTGAAGCTCATACTCTCTTCGCTCATGATCGCTTTCTACGCTTCCTTTCCGGGCCACTTTGACACATAGGGAATGGTTTTGTTCACTGCCCGAAAGAGAGTTTTCCCTGCGGATGCGAAGGCTTTTACTAATAGCCCCTTTGCTATATAACGCATAATCAGTATCTTTAAAAGCAGGATGATCGAGATAAAAATCTTCTTGATTGACCGCTCCCATGTCTTGTGCGTGTCCCAATCTTGCCAGTTCATTTAACACAAACAAGGCGTCTTTGAATTGTTGAGGATTGACTCGAATCGCTTTGAATTCAATTTCTCTATTTCCAGCCACTGGATCACCTAAAGTTTTTGTAGCATTATCTTTCCACAGGAAGTTAATGGCACGAAAAGAAAAAGCAGATTAGAATGATTTTCTTTCGTTAAAATAGGCTAGATTTATGAAAGATCTTCGATCTAAAGAGCTTGTAGATAAGATATTGAAAGGTGAAATCGATAGCCTGTCCGATCAGGATCAAGCGATTCTGATAGAGAATCGAGAAGAGATCATTAAACGGCTCGATGCTTTTTTTTTAAAACAGATCCCTTGTCTATTGGATAATCAGGTAAAACCTGCTTTGGAGGACAAAACTTCGCTTTTTGTGCGAGATCCGGATTCAGAAGAAAAATTAGCAACTGTCGCTGCCAAAAAAATATTGCTGGTTCCGCCCAATGAAAATTGCCTTGATCCGGCAGCTCTTGTTGGGGGCTTGAATCTCGCTGCATTTCTTGAAGCGTCTGAATTATTTCCCTGGCTTCGCAAAATTTGCCATGTTTCACATGAATCCATTGAACAGTCGCTTTTGGAAGAGTTCATATCAGAAGAATTTGCTTTTTTACTCGCTGATACGATGGGACAGTGGGATTTGCTTAAATCTGAAATTGAAGATCCAGCCGTAGAGGATTTTTTTCGGGGCGCTTGTCTTTGTGCATTAGCTCTCGCACTCGCAAAAGGCCGGATTAATCGCAATGAAGTTGTTGATTATTTTAAAAGTCTTTTTTGTCGGATATTAAGTGGAGAGCTTGCTGAAGGAATGCTCCCTACCTATCTAGTTGATTCTTGCTCTAACTTTTGGCCGGGAGAGTGTCTTGAAGAAATCCGTGAATTGTTTGGCTCGAACCTGGTCGATGAGAGTTTAGTCGATATTTCCGATGTACTCAAAAAATTTATGATGGGTAAGGAATGGTGCATAGAAGAGATGCGAGATGAGATTGAGACGCACAGCTTTTGTCAAAAACTGCAAGAATCCAAAGAATCTTCCGATCCCGTTCAATCCGAGAAATTAGATAATATTATCAGCCGACTCATTGAGCATGCCCAAATCACCGCAGATCAATTTTTCCAAAAACCGGAAAGAAATGAAATCTGTTCCTGTGGAAGCGGTCGAAAATATAAAAAATGCTGCATGAACAAGCGACCTTCTGACAAATTGCCGGCAAAGATTCGAGTCGAAGAATCAGTAATCTCTTACGGCCCTCTGGAACAATCCGATGCATGGAAAGCGATTCCTGAAACGGAAAGGGAGTCTATTCTGGATTTACACGACCTTCTTTCTAAAAACCCAGAAAAGGTCATTGAAGCAGCTCCTGTGTATATATCAAAATATCCAGACATTCCGATGCTGCATAACTTTTTGTACGGCGCCTATCGCCATTTGAAACGCCCTCGCGAAGCAATGGCGGTTCTGACGCAGACATTGAAAGTTTTTCCGGATTACTTCTTTGGCCGTATAGAATATGCGCACTATCTTGTTCGTAGAGGAGAGCCTGAAAAAGCTCACGCGATTCTGGAAAACGCGGGAACCTTGTCGCAACTCTATCCAGATAGAAAAATTTTTCACGCTGCTGAATGGAAAGGATTTTCATATGTGATGAGTCTATGCTACATCCAAAAAGGTGACTTGAATCAAGCAAAAGTTTACTTGCAGATTCTTCAAGAACTTGCGCCAGAATGCGCTGAGGTAGAAGATGTTGTGAAAAGAATCAAAGGCGCGCTCTTTCTTCAGGCATTGGCGAATGCACCAGTTTAGCAGGTTTTATTCTAATAAACTAAAATGCAAAACGTTATAAAATTTCCAGCGCGATTTTCCATACAAAAACGTGGTAATCTATCGCGTTTTTCCAACGAAAAAGGTGATGAATTGCCACGTTTTATGATGGAATGGGCTGTTTTTTAATGAATCCGCTCGGAAAAGAGGCGGTCGGTGATATCGGCAAAGGCCGGGGTCGGCTGGAGGGCGGCGAATTCGGAAAAGCGCCGGCCCAGCCCCAGTTTCAGCAATAAACCCCATTCCGGATCATCCAATGCGAAGCTCGGGGGCCGTGCATGGCTAGCGCATAGACTTTCTCCGCCGGATAGATGGTTGGCTGCAGCTCCGCAGCGCATGCAATGGGGCTCTAAGCGGATCAGTCCTTCAAATTGCAGCAATTTCAACCGAAAGCTCAGAGCGATGGCCGCGGGATTGGTTTTTAAATGCCGGAAGGAAGCGATCAGCAGTTCATAGAGGCTTTTGGCCGACCGGCCCGGCAGTTGCGAGCGGAGCAGATCGCGCGCGATGGACCCGGCGGAAGAGATTATGTTGTAACTTTCGCGTAATTCTTGCAGCGGGTCGAGCATGGCGAAGTCTTTGAGAGGGTGGATTTCCCCAATCGATTTGCGATACACCCATTCCGCACGGCAAAACGGGGTCGTTACTGCCGCGTTATTTGTTTTAATGTGCTTGGCCATCAATGAGATCAGGCCGGCATCCGGAGTGAAAATTTTCAATATGCGATGGCTTCCCAAATAGGGGATGGTCTGTAAGAGAATTCCTTCGTGTCGATCCCAATCGCCGCTCATCGCCTCAGTATCGATTCCCAAGATCTACCTAGCAAGAATAAAATTCTCCTTGGCAGAGGAAATCGGCCGTGTTAAGCTGGCAAAGCTTTAAATCTTGAGGAACTGTTATGGCGAGACCGGAAAAAACTGACGTTCAAGCTTACAATGTTTCTGTCATTGGCAAACATTTTCAAATCACTGATGCCATTCGTAATTACGTTTTCGAGAAATTGAAAAAAGTGGAGCATTTCGCAGACCACATTATGGATATTCTCGTCACACTCGACGCTCAAAAGCTCGAGCATTCCTGCACTATTGTGATGAATTTTATTCATTTCCACATCAAGGTGTCGGCGAGCACGGACAATATGTATTCGGCCATTGACAAGGCATCGGACCGCGTCATTAAGCTGATTCGGCGCTACAAGACCAAGCTGCAATCGACGCGCTCCAAGCATTTGTCCACGGTTGATGTCCATGTCAACATCATTAAGCCGCTGCAGGACGATCTCGCTGCGATTAACGACGACATCGTAGCGGAAAATGTTGAGAAAGAATCGGAGCGCTGTCAGATTCATAAAATCACGGCCAAAGAAACGATCCCGCTGAAGACTCTGACGCAGGATGAAGCGGTCATGAAGATGGAGCTGTCCGACGATCCGTTCCTGATTTTTCGCGGCGAAGAGGATCAGAAGCTCAAAGTGATTTATCGCCGCGAAGACAAGAACTATGCAGTTGTACAAGTTCAGTGATCGGTTCCTATACCGGGAGTGATTCAAAAATTGGGAATAGGCAAGGAGGCTGCTTGAACAGCTTGCTCGAAGCGCAATCCCGCCACTTCAGGGGCGGGTTAGCCGAGCTATTTATTTTATCGGGCGCTTTTAAGCGCCCGCCATTAGCTGTCGAAGAATCTCCTTCCTTTAGGAAGGAGTTCTTCAATTTAGGTCAGGCGAAGCCGGTGCCGAGGGAGCTCAACTTGAATAAGTTGGGCGACCGAGGCAGACACAAAGGCAACGCAAAGCTGACGCTGCCTAAACCGATTTTTGAATCACGAGCGGTATAAATGCCTCAAAGGGTATACGATCCGGTCCGGCTTCGATATGTTGCAGCGACTAATGAAGAGATGGTACGCCAGGCTCTTTTAAGAAAAATGCTGGGCGATCTTGCGTTTCCCAGAGGATTGATCGCTGTCGAAAAAGAGCTGGGCGAGCATGGGCGGCGTTTTGATATCGTCTGCTACGGCTGTCATTTTCACCCGCTTCATGAACTCTATCCTCTGCTCCTCGTCGAGTGCAAAGCGGAGGATGCAACGGATGCGGCGCGCGAGCAGGCCTTGGGCTATAATGCGACGATCGGCGCGCCGTTTTTATGTGTGGCCGGCCAGACACAAATTCACACTTTGTGGCTCAATGCAGACAAGATCGGACACGTCCCTTTTCTTCCGGCCTATCGCGATTTATTAGAGATGGCCAAAAAGCGATATTCATGATGGTTGTATTCACAGATCAGATATTTTCCATTCAGGAACCATCACTGGGTTTGAACCTTCACGGCGATGTGGATGGCATCAGGTCTGAAAGGCTTTTCTATGACAGCGGCGCCCTTCAGTCCGAATGTTTCTATCGCGCGGGATGCCTGCATGGGCCGTCGCGTTTTTTTAGCGAGGAAAAAGTCTTGCTATCGGAAACATGGTTTTGGGAAGGGAAGAGGATGGGCATCGCGCGCTACTATTATTGTTCGGGCGCCCCGTATGCTGTCTTGCGCTATCTATCTGATCTCAAGACGGGGCGTCAGGAGTATTTCTATGACAATGGTCAGCCGAAGACGATTGAGGAATATCGGGAAGGCAGGCTCCATGGCGAATCGATTCTCTATTGGCCCAGTGGCCCGATGAAGCGGAGCTGCCAGTTTGCGCATGGCCGAAGATGCGGCTGGGATCGGATCTGGAGTGAAGAGGGAACAATCCTTCACGAGGAAGAGTATGTTCTCTAATGCCGCCGCTTTGTTTGTTGAGCGTTTTCCGCGCTATGGTCTTAGCATACTCGCATGGCCGACCGGAGTTGATGTATTGCCATCCGCCGATGCGCTTTGGCTCGGCTCGCTGCCCTTGCAGCATGCCGAAGTGCTTTATCTCTATGGCTTGGGCGATGGCAGCGCGGCTTTGCTGCTCAAAGACTGGCTCGATCGGCATCCGGCGCATCGCCTGATCTTTCTCGAGCCCCAGGCGCAGCGGATCATGCAATTTTTGAATGGGCCATTGGCTATGCAGGTGCTGAGATGGGCCCAGATTGAGATCTATCATTTGCCGCAAGGCAAGGAAAAGAGGGCTTTGCTCCAGGAAATGGCCGATCGCTATCCCGTGCGAGGGGCTTTTTTGGCTCAGGGACCGCATTTGCCCTCATCAGAAAAGCAATCGATGGCGCGCACGAAACTGGCGCTGCTTCGCAAAACAGCCTTGAGCCACGCCGTCTTCGTCGATCAGTTCATGGGCCATGTGCCGCTGCGGCATCTCGTTTTGAATGCCCGTCATTTGCCGTCGGCCTTTTATCTGAACCGGATGAAAGACTCCTTTCGCAATATTCCCGCCATCATTTGCGGAGCGGGTCCGTCTTTGCAGAGCTCTCTTTACGATCTGGGGCAAATGGAAAACCAGGCGTTGGTTTTCGCGGGCGGCTCGGCGATCGCGGCCTTGACGCAGCAGGGCATCAGCCCTCATTTTGCCATTGCGATCGATCCCAATCCTGAAGAGATGCGGCGCCTGAAAAACAGTTTCGCCTTCGAAGTGCCGTTTTTGTTTACATCGCGTCTTTTTTCCGACTGTTTTGCCGCCGTGAACGGGCCGTTTGGCTATGTTCGCTCCGGCATGTCGGGGATTCCCGAACTCTGGCTGGATGAGGAGATGGGACTCACTGAACCAACTCTCGGCGCGCTTCTTTCGCCGGAATCGATTTCCGTCACAGGGCTGAGCGCAGCGATTGCCTATTTTTTAGGCTGCGATCCCATCATTTTCGACGGGCTGGATCTCGCCTACACGAATCAGAGGCGCTATGCCGCCGGTGTAGCGGCCTCGGAAGAGGCGAGCCATGAGAGCTTGCAGCCGGTCGATCGCCACCTCATGAAAAAGGATCGGCAGGGAAGACCCGTCGTCAGCGCTGTTCGATGGGTGATGGAGGCGAATGCATTGTCCCGCATGGCCCGCCGCCATCGGGATCGGCGATGGGTCAATTGTACGCAAGGTGGTATCGGAATCAAAGGCATTGAAACGGCGCTGCTGTCCGCGATGCGCTCGTCATTTTCTTCTATGCGCGATCTAAGAGCGCTGGTTCACAGTGCCACACAGCGATGGGCCATGCCCACGACAACGGCTGTTATTTCAGAAAAGATCGATGAGTTAAAAACAAGTCTGGATCGGGTTCTGGGTCATCTGGAGATCTTGGTCCAAAATGATAACGCCGGAAAATGCGCTTTGGCCGAGATCGAGCTCTTCGATGAAGAAGCCGCAGCGATTATTTTTCTCGATATTCAAAAAACAATTCGAGCTCTCGATCCGGATCGAAAGACGTTTGATTGGAAAGCGTTTCAAAAAATGGCCCTCCAATGTCAGAGAGCCTTTTTATAGTTTTCCGCTCCGTACTCTTGCAGTTTGTTGCGCAGGGTGCGGACGCTGATGCCTAAGACGGCAGCGGTTTTAGTGCGATTCTGGTGATGCGCTTGTAGAGTATCCAGAATCAGCTGTTTTTCCACCTGGTGGATGGTCTGTCCGACGAGGGAAAGGCCGGTTTCGGGCGGTTTTTCCGCGGCGATCGGCTCGAGATAGAGATGCTCGCTATCGATCTGTTCACCGAAGTCGAGGACGACGGTGCGCTCGATGATGTTGGCGAGCTCGCGGACGTTGCCGGGCCAGTGATAGGCGAGTAATTTTTGGCACGCCCGTTCGCTCAGCGTTTTTTTCGTCTTGTGGTTTTCCGTGCAGAAGCGATCGATGAAGAAGTGGGCGAGGGGAATGATATCTTCGGTGCGCTGGCGCAAGGAGGGTAGATGGATCGGCACGACGTTGAGCCGATAGAACAGATCTTCGCGAAACACTTTTGTTTCGATGGCCTCGTTCATGTTGCGGTTCGAGGTGGCCAGGATGCGGATGTTGACGCGAATCGATCGCAATCCGCCGACGCGCTCGAACTCCTGCTCCTGGATGGCGCGCAGCAATTTGGGCTGAAGGGACAAGGGGATTTCCGTCACTTCGTCGAGCAGGATGGTTCCCTTGTCGGCGAGCTCGAATCGACCCGTCTTGCGCACATGCGCCCCGGTGAAGGCGCCCTTCTCATGGCCGAAAAATTCCGATTCGAGCAGGGTTTCGGGGATCGCGGCGCAGTTGACTTTGACAAATGAAAAGGGAGAGCGGGGCGATAATTGGTGGATCGCGCTGGCGATGACTTCTTTGCCGGTGCCAGACTCGCCCGTGATGAAGACGCTCGCCTGGCTTTTGGCGATTTTGTCGAGATCCTGCATGACCCGTTTCATCGGCGCGCTCTGAGAGACGATCTGCGGCAGGCCGATCGCTTCGCGCAGGTAGCGGTTTTCTTTGAGTAAGTGCGATTGCGCCTCGCACTGTTCGACCGCGGCTTCGAGCGCTTCGGGTGGAAATGGCTTGATGAGGTAGTTGAAGGCGCCGAGGCGCATGGCTTCGACGGTCGATTCCACGCTGCCGAAGGCCGTCATCATGATGACAAAACAGGCCGGATGCAGCGATTTGGCGGTTTTCAACACTTCGAGGCCGTCCTGAATCGGCATTTTGCGGTCGGTGACGACGAGATCGAACGATTCCTGATTCAATCGCTGAATGGCTTCCTGCCCATTGGAGGCAGTGGCGACCTCTTTGCCCAAGCGCTTCAACGTCTCTGCAATGAAATTACGCATGAGCGGTTCGTCATCGACGATTAGGACGCGTTCAATGGTCATTATTTCACACCTTTTTTTAATGGGAGAATGATGGTGAAAGTACTGCCGCGCCCGATTTGAGAGCGGACATCGAGCTGTCCGCCGTGGGCCTGGACGATTTTTTGGGCCTCGACGAGGCCGAGGCCTGTGCCCTTTTGTTTGGTGGTGAAAAAGGGAGAAAAGAGCTGATTCAGATGACTGGCTTCAATACCGACACCCGTATCCGACACGGCGATTTGGCAGGTATTGTCGAGTTGCAAGAGGGCGATGGTGAGAAGTCCGCCTTGCGGCATGGCCTGAAATGCGTTGTAGATCAGATTGAGCAGGCATGATTTGAATGCCTGAGGATCAAAGGGAGCCAAAATCGGGTCTTGGGGAATGTGGATATCGAGTTTGACGCCGCGCGGATAGGCGGGGTCGACGCGCACGAATTGGCCGATCTGCTTCAAGAATGCGCCGATCTCGAGCGACTGCGGTTGGATCTGGATGGGACGGGCATAAGAGAGGATTGTCGAGACGAGAGTTTCCAGCGATTTGGTTCCTTCGATGATGAACTCGGCCATCTCCTGCAGGTTTTTCTGATCGGCGAGGTCGCGAGACAGCAGAGTGGCGTAGCCGCGGATGCCGCCGAGCGGGTTGCGGATCTCGTGAGCCACGGTGGCGGCCATTTCGCCGAGCTCCTTCATCCGGTCATTGCGGTTTGCGGTGCGCTGCAGCCGCTGCATTTCGCTGATGTCGCGCAGCATAATGATGAGGCCGTGGTAGGCTTTGGGGCCCTCGGAAATGTAAGTGGTCGAAATTTCCAGCTCCTTGATATCGGCGTCGATTTGCATGGTTTTGTAGAGGAGGCGTTGCGCGAGGCCGAAGCGCAGCGCTTCTCTGAGGGAAAAGCCAAAGATGTCGTCGGAAAAGCAGGTCCATACGCTTTTGTAGAGCACATCTGTGTTTCGAGCGTTGAAGAGTCGGGCGGCGGTGTCGTTGAATGTCGTGATGATGCCGTCGAGGTTAATGAATACAATGCCCTGCGAGATGTTTTGCAAAATGTTGTTGAGATAGTGAGTGACATTGCCCAGTTCGGCGACTTTTTGCACGAGGCTGCGGTGCGCCTGCGCCAATTCCTGGTTGACTGTCTGCAGCCGCTGTTGTAACTTGTCAGATGCTTCTTTAAGTCGGATGGTTTCTTCGGAAAATAGCTGAAAGGCCGTGGATAGATGGCGTACGCCCTCATCGGTATTTTGGCTATGCATAGCGAGATCTACCGCTTTTTGAAGTTGCTCCAGCACCGGATCGGACGACATGCGTTTCCCCCAAATTCGGGACTATACGGCAATCCTGAATATACTCGCTATGGCTCTCATACTATTTGGCTGCTCCGGCATTGAGCAATCGGAAAACGAGAAGGTGCGCCGCCGCAATTGCAAGGGGGAGTATATCTATCGCAATCACGATGAGAATGTCATTGCGGTTCCCCCGCCCGCCCACCTTCCCCGCCCGCCCTATCCCTGGGAGGGCAATTTGCCACGCATTACCAAAGAGTTTTTCCGCTGCAAGGGCAGTCCGGCGAATCCTCCCATCATGGACAAAAGCGATCTGGCGGCGTTGGTTCCTTGCACAGATTGCGAGGGAAGCACCCGCCATGGCCTGCCGATTTTGCGCGGCCAGCAATCGGTCTATCCGATTCTGCTCGATTTGCTCAATTACGTTCAGAAAACAACCGCGAAGCGCGTCATTATCACTAGCGGGCATCGCTGTCCGGTTCATAACAAGTATGTCGATCCGGCCAAGGAGAACCAGTATTCGAAGCATCAGATCGGCGCCGAGGTCGATTTTTATGTGCAGGACATGGAACGGCGGCCGATGGAAATCATCCAGCTGTTGATGGAATATTTTCGGCAAACCCGTCCGTACAAGGGGGTTAAGGAGTATGAGGAGTTCCTGCGCTACGACAAGCCGGACGCGAGAGTGACGACGAAGCCGTGGTATAATAAAGAAATTTTTATCAAGTACCACAGTCCATCCGAGGGCCGCAATGCCGACAACCGCCATCCCTATCCCTATATTTCGGTGCAGGTGCGCTATGACCGCGAGGCGAAAGAGCGCGTTGTCTACGACTGGAAAAGGGCCAATCTCGGTTATCCTCACGATTGAGACTTCATTCCGCTCTTTTTCTAAAAGCAATATTCTTCTATGATGTTTTGCTATCACATCCTGCCGATGTGGCGAAATTGGTAGACGCGGTAGACTCAAAATCTACTTCTAGCAATAGAGTGCTGGTTCGAGTCCGGTCATCGGCAAATAAAAAGGAGAAGCGACCGCTTCTCCTTTTTTTTGCCGTGAAGCGACCCAATAATTTGGGTCGCGTCCGGACTCGAAGTGAAGCGCCTCAGGCGCGAACGGGAGCCCGACATGACGGGCTTTTGCCCGGCGGAGGGTGAGTCGCCATCGCACGAAGTAGCGATGGCGGGATAGGGGGTAGGGAAAGGGTTGGAGAACCCTTTCCCTGCTCTGTGCATGCAGGAATTGATCCTTATTTACTCATAACGAAAGGTGATTATGGCAAATACAAAACCACCAAAAGAATTACAACCTTGGATTGAAGCCAAAAAACGGCATCGCCTTTCTCAAATGCATATCCAGATGGCCAGAGAATTGGGAATGAATCCTAAAAGTTTTGGGAAACTTGATAATCATAAGCAAGAACCATGGAAAGCTCCATTACCTCAGTTTATTGAGAATCTTTATATGAAACGTTTTAATAAAGAAACTCCCGATGTTGTGTTGTCTTTTGAACAGATTAACAAATTGAAGGTTCAAAAGAAGGAAGCCTCCAAGCAACGAAAAGTTCTCAAAAGAGCCGCCAACGTATTATCCGAGGGTGAAAAACAGATAGGGGATTGACAAGGTAGATCTATGAAAAAAGATATCATTGAGAAATTAACAAAAAATTTCGAGGAAGCTGCCCTCGCGAAACGCTAGAGCTGCTGCCGCCTTCGCATAATGATTGCAGAAATACTCTGTATAATACGAAAATAGCTCTTTACTACAGAGGCTTTATGCTGCGTATTACCAATCTTACCAAAACCTATCCAAACGGAACAAAAGCGCTCAATGACATCAATGTAACGATTGGTTCTGGAGTGTTTGGCCTCCTCGGGCCAAATGGGTCTGGAAAATCAAGTCTGATGCGAACGATTGCCACGCTTCAGGAACCCGATTATGGAACCATCCAGTTTGGAGAGATGGATGTACTCAACTCTAAAGAGCAAATGCGCACGGTTCTCGGATACCTGCCGCAGGAGTTCGGCGTTTATCCTACGATTTCTGCGGAAAACTTACTCCACCACTTAGCGGTTTTGAAAGGAATTGTAGATGGCTCGCAGCGGAAAAGCGAGGTAGACCGTCTTTTAGAGATGACCAATTTGTCCCAATATAGAAAAAAGAAGCTCGGCAGTTATTCAGGGGGTATGAAACAGCGGTTTGGCATCGCGCAGGCTCTCTTGGGGAATCCAAAAATTATCATTGTCGATGAGCCAACGGCAGGATTGGATCCCATCGAGCGCGACAGATTCCATCAGCTTCTCAACCTCGTTGGGGAAGAGATCACCGTCATCCTATCAACCCATATTGTTTCGGATGTAAGCGAGCTTTGCAATGAGATGGCTATCCTCCATCAAGGACGCGTTTTAATGCAGATGTCTCCAAAGGCAGCCATCGAGACATTGCAAGGCAAAATCTGGGCTGCGCCCTTTTCACAGTCTGAAGCAGAGTTTTTTGCAAAAACAAGACATGTCATCTCTTCAAAGCTATTACATGGCAAATGCCTGATGAAGATCTATAGCGACACGAATCCCGGATCACCTTTTACCTCCATTGAGCCAAGTCTCGAGGATGTCTATTTTTATCAAATCAATGGGATCTAATATGTTCCGATCACTGCTCTGGTTCGAGATCAAAAACAGGCTGATGAGACCTTCTTCTCTCATTTATTTTATCATCTATTTTGGCCTTCCTTTTTTTTGTGCAGCCGCGTTTGCCGGCGCCTTCAATGGAGTTTTCGTCAATTTTGGAATGTCCGATCGCTTAAGCTTGAATAGTCCAGTGGTGATCAATCTTTTAACTGTTGTGACCAGCTGTTTAGGACTTTTAATTATCGCGCCCATCTTTGGACAGAGCATTAACCAAGATTTCGAGACGGGATTTCATAGCGTGTTGTTCGCGACGCCGATCCGTAAATCAACCTACTTTTTTGTCCGTTATCTTGCCTCTTTCATTGCAGTTCTATCAATTTTCTTTTCGATCGGGTTGGGGATCTGGTGCGCCACCCTCATGCCATTTATTGACCAATCAATGGTCGGAGAAAATCGACTTTGGTTTTATGTAGCCCCGTATCTTTCTATCCTAATCCCAAACATCCTCCTCTTCGGTGCGCTTTTCTTCTCTGTCATCGCGATCTGTAAAAAAATGGCCCCCGTATATATCGCAAGCATTGTGATTTATATGGGTTATATGATGGCTGGCAAATTTTTATCTGACATGGATAATAAGCTATTAGCCTCTCTCATCGATCCATTCGGTATGGTGGCAATGCAGCAGGTCACTCGATATTGGTCGCTGCAAGAACAGAGCACGCAAGCAGTCCCTCTAGTAGGATATTTACTCTATAACCGCCTCTTATGGCTCGGAATCAGCTTAATTCTCTCTGCCCTGGCCTATCTTCGATTTCGTCCATTTGCTCTAGCAAAAGAGAAAAAACAAAACGAAGAAGCTGTGTCAAAGGTGGATTGCATCCAGCAACTGAAAAGCCAATGTCTCCCCCAGTCATGGAAAGTCTTTTGGCAGCTCTCTTTATCGGAGTTTAGGCAAGCCTTTTCCAATATCTATTTTCTGGTCATTCTCCTATGCGGTGTCTTATATATTTTTGGTGTCAGCGGGCAATTAGGCAAAATGTTCGGAACCGAGACATTGCCAGTGACCTATCAGGTTCTTGAAGTCATCGGAGGTACTTTTTCCCTTTTTGTCGCAATCATCACCACCTATTATGCGGGGGAACTCGTCTGGAAAGATCGAGAACATCGCGTTCATGAACTGATCGATTCTGCGCCTGTATCAAATCGATTTCTCTATCTCTCAAAACTCCTATCGCTCTCTTTTGTGCAGCTCTTTTTGGCATTGATCATCGTTGTCTCTTGCGCCGCTATTCAATTGTTCAAAGGATATACCCATTTTGAATGGGGCGTCTATGCCGAGCATTTGCTTCTCTACACCCTCCCATCGTGGCTGCTGACCTGCGTCTTCGCTCTTTTCGCCCAAACAGTGGCTCGCAGTAAAATGGTCGGCCACTCGATCGTGATTTTCTACTTCATCTTTGTGATGTGGCTCCCTTCTTTTGGGTTTGACCATCATCTCTATTTGATCGGAACGCTTCCAAAAGCTCCCTACTCAGATATGAATGGTTTTGGAACCTCGTTTTGGCGTTACTTACTCTTCGGCCTTTATTGGGGCGCCTTTCATTTTTTCCTTGCCATCTTGACCCTACTTCTTTGGCAGCGCGGCAGTCTTCAAACATGGCGAGAGCGGCTCATAGAATGCCGAATCAGAATGCGGTCGGTTTATAAAAGCCTCTCAACCATAGCTCTTGGCTCTTGGATCCTGTTAGGGGCATTCATTTACTACAATACGAACGTGTTAAATAACTATAAGACAACAGCGCAGCAAGAAGCCGAGCAAGTTGATTATGAGCGCACGTACAGTCGCTTTGAAAAGATGGCTCATCCAGACCTCGTAGCTGTGAACATTCATGTAGATCTCTTTCCTGAAAGCCAGAGCATGGCGGCTCAAGGCATTTTTACCTATCGCAACACATCGCCCAAACCCATCAAAACTTTTCTGCTTAACGTATCGCAGAAATCCGAAGCGGATTCCCTCATTTGGAGCAGACCCGCAGCGCTCATGCAAGAGCAATTCGTAGCGAAAGTCATCGCAAAAGTTTACGATCTCGCGGAACCTCTGCAGCCAAACGAAGAAATCGCGCTCCAATTTACCCTGCATGTACGCCCTAAAGGGTTTGAGAATGAAGAATTTTCGAAAGCAATTGTTGAAAATGGAACCTTTTTCCATTCCTCCGACTTCTTTCCGGTCATTGGATATTCGACCCTTCTTGAGCTAGGTGAACCGCAAACTCGACGAAAGTATGGATTACCAGAAAAATCTCGCTTGGCTGATGTGAATGACCAGGAAGCTTTACAGAAGACGTATTTCTCTTCGGAAGGCACATGGATTGATTTTGAAGCCACGATCAGCACCTCGCCGGATCAGATCGCCATCGCTCCGGGTTATCTACAGAAAGAATGGGAAGCCAATGGCCGCCGCTACTTCCATTACAAAATGGATCAGCCGATTTTGCCTTTTTATGCAATTCAATCCGGGCGCTATGGAGTCGTGCGGGATCACTGGAATGATGTAGCGATTGAGGTCTACCATCATCCTGGACACACCACCAATATTCCCAGGATGATTCGCTCTGTGAAAAGCTCGCTGGATTACTATACGCAAAACTTTTCTCCCTATCAATTTAAGCAATTTCGGATCATTGAATTCCCTAGATACGCGCCATTTGCGCAAGCCTTTCCAAATACAATTCCCTATTCGGAAGGGCTCGGGTTTATCGCAAAAGTAAATGCGAACGATCCAGAGGATATTGATTATCCATTTTATGTCACTGCACATGAGATGGCTCATCAGTGGTGGGCGCATCAAGTGATTGGCGGAAATGTACAAGGGGCCACCATGCTATCTGAATCGCTCGCGCAATATTCGGCGCTCATGGTCATGGAGAAGGAGTATGGCTCTCAACAGATGAGAAAGTTTTTGAAATACGAGTTGGATCGCTATCTATATGGCCGGGGCAGTGCATCCAAAAAAGAGAAGCCGCTCGTTCTCAATGAGAATCAACCCTACATTCACTACGAGAAAGGCAGTTTAGTTTTCTATGCGCTCAAAGATTATTTAAGCGAAAATGTCGTCAATCAAGTTCTACACGATTACATAAAAGATGTAGCATTCCAAAAGCCCCCCTTCACACGCGCGGTCGATCTAGTGGAGCGATTCAGAGATGCCGCGCCCTGCGATAAAAAGTATATCATCGAAGATCTTTTTGAGACGATCACCTTTTATGACAACCGCACAGACAGTGTACAGTTCAAAAAAACTGACAACGGCAAGTATGAGGTGGAAATCTGTTCAAACAACCGTAAATTGCGCGCCGATGAGTTTGGGCAGGAGAAAGAAATCCCCATGGAGGAGTTCATCGATGTGGGGGTTTTCAACCACCAGGGTCAGCTGCAATACCTCCAAAAGCATCGAATCGCTAGCGGAAAAAACACTTTCCACATCGAAGTCGACCAGCTTCCCTCAAAAGCAGGCGTAGATCCGCTCAATAAACTGATTGATCGAATCCCTGACGATCATGTCATGAAAGCTCAAGAATTCTCACACCCAAGGTTTCCCCGAGAGTGACGAGTTCGGCTTCGCCCACTTTGCGCCCATCGACTGTCAATGTGACGGCTTGATCGGGATGAATGGGGAGTTCTGGTAAAAATCACGAAGATAGAACCACCTTCGATCGCTCAGATAGAGCCATTTGGCGGTCTCGTTAGAAATTTTCAGTGGTGATCACTGAGATAGAACCACCCCCTCGATCACCAAGATAGAGCCATTTGGCGATCCTACTTTAAACCTGAAGCAGCGATCACTGAGATAGAGCCACCTCTCAAAAATGACCAAAAATCGCTCAACTCGGTCAAACTAATCGATAAGGTTTGTAACCTCTTTGTTTTAATATTCAAATAATTTGTTTATGATTGGCTGTAGGTAATTTAGGGGTAAAGCTCCCGAGGCGGTTTTATTTTTTCTGCTCGTCTATGATTTCAGATGGGTTAATGACGCCTAGCGAATCTTTTGGATCGAGTAACAAACGTGGCTTTACGGTTTTAATCCGTTTCACAACAGTCTTGATGGGCTCGGCTGGAGGAATATTTTCGGGAAGAGTTCCTCCAAACTCTTCAATTAGGGAGCGCACGCCCTTGCCTATTATTTCGTGCGTTCCTATCGCATCTCTTTGGTTCTTGACGTTATCTCGCTTCAGTTTGTCTTGAGTTTGAGTCATCCGAAACTGATTGGCCGCCAGTTCCGATCTGTCCATCCGGTCCATTAAATTGTCTTTAGGTGGGATGTCCTTCCTGGCTTTGATCGCATCCACGCCGAGTCCTCCATAAAGCCCTCTGTACCCCGCATCGTGAAAAATGCCGAACATGGAATTCTGAACTCCGGCTTTCTTGGCCGCTCCTGAAAGCTCCTGAAAATCTTCTTTCATCTGCTTCCTCATCTCCACTCGTTCCATATCGGCGGCCATCTGGTCTGAGATCTCTTGCCTGCGCGTTTGGATGGCAAAGTATTTTTGCGCTTGGGCGATTTCTGGTTTTCTTGGATCTCCGTTTTGAGCAATGAGGTAACAGGCAAAACGTGAAAGATGATAATCCTCAACTATTTGCGATGATCCTTTACCCCCCGGGATCGGTTTGCGGGCGTCCGCAAAGTGATGATTTGGACTATTTCCAGACTGTTCACAGGCCTGGATCGCTTTCTTGATGGCATTTTTGAAATCTCTCCAATTGGAATACCCAAGGCAAGCCTGAAGATCTCGTGCACTCCAATATTCGACGGCGTGCTGATTCAGTTTTTTGAGCGACTCAAAAGACAGATTTGGCGGTACTGGAACTTGATTGTTAGACTGATCCATAGCCTTGAACTCCAAATGTTTTATCGGGCAATGTAAAAGACAAAATTGTAAGTTTTTCTTTGAGGGTTTTCCAGTCAAAAGTTCGAATTATGTCCGATTGCCTAAAACTGGTTTTACGTTCCAGGATATTATTTTGATTGAATCTTTCAAAATATGCAGTTCGCAAAAGTGGCCGGTTTTGACTTTGAGCTGTTCCATCTGGCGCTCTTTTACGCAGTGCTGCCAGTCCATTTCCAGTAGAGAATAGAAAAAACGCATGACCCCATTGCTAGTGACACCAACGATTGCATCGCCCGGGGCATACGACGTTCGTAAATGGAGGATCCAATTTTTAATATCGCAAAGATGACTATCCAGCGTTTTGCCAAATATTCCTTGGGCCCACCGCGACTCGGTGGTCCAATCGTTGTATTCGTGAGGCCATTGAATAAAGACCTCTTCCTGGGTTAGCCCTTCCCACGGGCCGTAGTCGATTTCTGTTAACGCCGTTTCATGAGATTGAACGCACTGCTTGCCGCAATCCCGCCCCTTTAGGGGTGGGTCTAGGCAAGCTATTTTATGAAATGCGGTATGCGGCTTTAGCCGCACCGCATCCTTAAGCGGAGTAAAGAATCTCCTCCTTTTAAGGAGGAGTTCTTCAACCGGTTGTTCGATCGAAAGTAGTTCGTTAATGATTTGCGCTGTCTGGATCTGCCGTTTGAGTCCCCCTGCATAAATCCCGGCAGGGCTCATTCCTTTTGAGATGAGATAACGAGCCAGCTGCCTGGCCTGCTCGCATCCTTGGGCGGTCAACGGTAGATCTGACCGAGCGCCGACTATCTTCGGCGTTTGGTGGTTTTCGAAGGTGTTCCCGTGCCGCACTAATATCAGACGAATCACAATAGCTCTCCCTCTCGTTCAATCACCGCTTCAATGATCGCCACATCTTCGGGTCGATCGACCGAGCCATGCGTTCTTCCGCGATAATCGACGGGAACTACTCGAATCGGTATCCCATGTTCTAAAGCCCGCAGCTGTTCCAATTTTTCCGATCGTTCCAGATTTCCCTCGGGAAGGCGGCCCAGTTGCTGCAGCGTTTGCAATCGATAGGCATATAGACCAATATGGCGATATACCATTCGATCGACACTCTCATCGTCGCGATGAAAGGGGATCAATGCTTTGGAAAAATAGAGAGCGTCTCCTTTTTTATTAAAAACGACCGTCGTTCCACTCGAGCTGCCGCGCTTCTTGGCCGCGATAAAATCCGTCAATGCCTGGCCTGTTAAATGCACGGCCGGCGTCGCGATCTGAATCATCGGATCGGCAATCATGGCCTCAAGCACACGATCGATCACCCATGGCGGGGTTAGAACCGCATCTCCCTGCAAGCTGAAAAAGATGGTATGCTTCATGTCCGGCAGATGGGAGACTTCGGCCACTCGATCCGTTCCCGTTAGACAGGCGGGGCTCGTCATTTGCACTTTGGCTCCCAATTTCTGGGCAAATATTTTCAGTTGTTCATCATCGGTCGCAATAATCACATCATGGCCGCCGGCGGCCGCTTTGCCGATTCGCCATACGCGTTCGATCATTGTTTTCCCTTTAATGATCGCCATGGGTTTATTGGGAAATCGGCTGGATGCCATTCGTGCGGGTATGACGATGAGTGCTGTCTCAGGCATAGTATCCTTAAAGTTTCGATGCATTCCATCGATTATGCTCATCGATAGAAAAGTGAACAATCGCACAGTTGTCGATCGCCCAGTCGTGATTTTGAATTCCCAATAGATAGCAAATCGCCCAATGAACGCCACCGTGAGCGACAATCAATGGGGTGCCGGTTTGTGAGAGGGCAAGGTTCATTCCATTTTGTACTCTTTCGATAAATTCACGAGCTTTGCCTTGTTCAGGAATGGGCGAAAGCGTTCCGTGTCGCGTTAATTCCTTCCAAATCTCAGCGGAGCATTCGCCGAAATCATTGATTACTAAATGGTTAGCTTTTAAACGCGCCGCAATAATGTTCTTCGTTTCCTGGGCTCGTTTTAATGGGCTTGCGCAGACGATTTGAATGGATAAACGAGCGATGACAGGCTCGATAGTGGCCGCTTGATTTTTGCCTGTTTCATTGATCGAAATGTCTTGCGAAAGATTTTTCTTTTCGTGGGCTTCTAATATGTTATGGTCGGTCTGCCCATGCCGAACAAAGTAGAATTCTTTCATCGCCATCGCTCTGAATGTTTTTTTTCGATTAATGATACAGTATTTTGGAATTCTCTTGTTATAATTTATTCGATTTACTATATTCCGATTTTGGAAAGGTCTTTTTCGAGATCTTAATCTCGACTTTGTACATTTTTAGGGCCGAAGGCCTCGAAATATTTGCCCTCTGAGGCGTTAATTTAAGAAGGAAGGGGTTGACTATCCCCTTCCTTCTTAAAATAGGCGAGGCAGGCGGCCCTAAAAATGTATAAAGTCGAGTTAATAAACCAAGGGAATTTTATGACAAAAGAAATTGTAAAACATCGTAAGGATGAGAGAAAAAAACCGCAGCTTTCTCTCAAAGAGCGCCGCGCAAAGAAGCAGGAAAAAAAGCAGAATAAGTCCGGAAAAGTCTAGACGGCGCTTCGATCCGCTCTTGTGCAATGGTCTCATGCGTTTATCTAGGGACTTTGCTATTATCTCGATTTTGTACATTTTTAGGGCCGCCTGCCTCGCCTATTTGCCTTCTGACGTTCGACCTACGGTCGAACTAGGCGTTAATTTAATAAGGAAGGGGATAGTCAACCCCTTCCTTATTAAATTAACGCCTCTGAGGGCAAATATTTCGAGGCCTTCGGCCCTAAAAATGTACAAAGTCGAGATTGTCAAAAGAAAGCAGGAGTGATCGATGTTCTTTATCGATGAGCAGCTACAACTGATTTGTTTTTTGCAGCAGTGGCGAGGCCCCATCGTCGATTGGCTCTTTCGCTTTTTGAATGTGTTCGATACGAACTATTATATTAGCAGCCTGATTGCGTTTATCTGGATCGGTTGTTCCTGGCGTTGGGGCGTTCGCCTGGGTTTCCTGGTGATCGCGTCAGGCTGGGTCAACGCAATGGCCAAATTGACTTTTGCCTTGCCGCGTCCTTTTCATATCGATCCCACGCTCGCCATCGTGCAATTGCATGATTATGGATTTCCGAGCGGCGGGGCGCAGAATGCGATGATTATTGGCTGTCTCATCATTTATCTATGGAAAAGCTGCTTTGCGTGGCCCGTCGGGATTTTTTACATCCTGCTCATCAGCTTTTCCAGGGTTTTTCTCGGCGTTCATTTTCCTGTCGATGTGTTGGGAGGATGGTGTTTGGGAGCGGTTATTTTCTTCGCGTTCATACAAACATATCGGCGGATCGGGTCTTGGGCGACCCGCCGTCCCGAGGCAGCCCTCGGTATTTGTTTGGCCATCGTTTTGGCAATTTCGTGCTTTTTTCATGATTTTAAGACGGTTTTTTTGATGACATCGCTGACGGCGATGTCGGTGGGGGTCTATTTTTCTACCAGATATACTCTCTATTTTGATCCACCGCGCTCGATTGGAAAAATCTTTGGGCTGGGGATTTTCGGAATTTTCTCCGCCGTATGCGTGGCTCTCATTACCTGGGCCTTGCTGCCATCCACCACGGTGCAAATCGTAGCGTCCGGACTATGGATCAGCCTGGCAGCTAGCCCCTTTTGTCAGAAAGTATTTGGGATTCGGTAAAAATATGACCGCTTCGGAAGCGAGGCGATCTCAGTAATGCCTATATCGGCCATCGGACGAACCACGGAACCCCAGTCGAGCAGCCAATGGCATTTTTGCTATACATTTGCACAGAGATGTAGCAGTGATATGAAAAAATGAAAAATGTAAAAAAGAAAAAGGCCGCTCGCGATCGAGCGGCCCTGCAATTTGGAGGACTAGAAATCGAAACGGGCCGTTGCCGTCAAACCTTGGATATGCAGGTCTGGCGCTTGGAACATGCCAAACGACTGATAGCCGTTGACCAGCGAACGCATCATGTTCTGCCCCCACAATACGTTGAAATCGTATGTGGCGAGAAGATCAAAATGGTAGTTTTGCCGATCAAAATAGCTGCCCCAGCCAAAGCCGATGCTCATTTCGGTCATTGGGCGCAGAGTACTATAGTTTTCGAACTCCATCGAGAACAGACTTCCGCCTGAGCCGTTGTCTTCATCGTGCGACACATCTGTGTAGCGCGTGAAAAGCGTGCTGGCAGCTACATCGCCCTCGATACGGAATCCGTAGCCGAGCAGCCAATGGCCTTGAACTCCCGCTCTCGGTCCGATCGCCCAGCTATGAGAGTGGGTTTTGGAAACGAGAGGAGTCACTGTCGAAACAGGTGTTGTCGTTGCTTCGATGTGCATGCTCTGGCGAATCCATGCACCGCGCACACCAAAGAAGGGCAATACTGTTAGTTTGCGGCCTTGGTAATACGGACGGCTCATTGTCAGGTCTAACAAATCTAAATTGCAATGCCATTCTGATGAAAGGCTGGTTGCAACTGTACCAAAATTAAACCAGTCTGCCATCAACCAAAATCTGCCTGCAGGAGCGGAGCTCGAACTGACACTGGTTTCTTGGTGGAGCCAGGTATATTCCAGAGCGCCGACCCAATTGTCGTAGTCGAAATCCATACCAATCGCAGCTTTGAAGCCGGGTTTGAATTCGAATTTCTGCATCAGGAATTGATCATCAGAAGGATAATATGGTGCTGTTGCAGTTGTGACCGGCAGAGCGATATCCATCCCTTCCTGGTCAACATACCAGTAAAGGAAGCTAGCGCTTGCGAAGAAGTCCCAGCTGCACTGCACATCAATCCGTGCAGGAGCGTTGTAAGCTGCGGGAAACTTATCGCCGCAGAGTCCATATCCTTGCTCATATGTGCAGCCGGATGATGGGGGGCATGCCTTGGTTTGTGCAAAAGCACTAGAGCCCACTGCTAGTACTGCTGCTGCTGAACTGATCAGCTTTGTCATATTTGCATTCATTTTTCTTTCCTTAGTTGGAAGAGCATACTGGATAAATAACAATCTACATGACGAGTGAATTTTTTGCTACCAATTCTAAAAAATTTCACTTGTCATGTTAAAATTATTTTATTCAAGTGATTGTTTTAGAGAACATTGGGATCTGTTTTTTTTTCCATCATTTGTTGGTATGGGGATCTTTTTTTTGACGTCGAAGGGTACTTAAATCAGTATGTCGAGGTGGGTTCTTGTTGGTTTTGGGTCCGGCCGCCTCTTTATTGTTAGTGTAATTATTTGTATTTAAACACCTGTGTATTATTGCACTGACGCGGTTTTAATTATTTTAACTTGTCAATTAATTATATATTATTGAAAATAAGCCTTGGGGGCGTTCTTGATTGAAAGTTCGCCCATAACCAACGCTCGCCAGGCGATATTGAGGAGGAAATCCATGTCTGATATGCAAGAGTTTTCGGCGTTCCGAAACGAGGAGAGCTCTTCTCAGGAAAATAGCCATTTTGATCCGATGGCTGTTCTTCCTGCGAAAGAAGAGAAACAGTCCATTCAGTCGTTGAACGAAATTGAGGAATCGCTCGATGGTCAGAGCTATTTCCTCGGCGAAGTTCCCCAGCTGTTTTTGGTCGACCCGAAAGGGTTTTTACCGCTCAACTCCGATCGAATGATCGGATCGATCAACATCGTTGAGAAATTGATCAATGATGTGAACGGCTTAACTCTGGAAGAAGTAGGCAAAATTCAGGTTTTACAGAAAAAAATCAATTTCTGGGAAGACCGGATTGAAAAAAACAAAGCCTCGATTGCTTCCAATGAGCAGAAGATCAAGCAAAACAACATCGATATGTCCTACGACAAAAAAAATCGCGATTATTGGTGGGGACGTGCTGAGCAGGTAACGGTTGACTATGCGAATGCAGAGTCTGCCAGTCGCACGGATGATTGGGCCTGGCTGATCAAGAAATACGGCCTGAAAAATGCCGATGGCACTCAAATCAGTCCGGATGAAAAAGCGGTCGAAGAGCTTTGCAACGGCACTTCCAGTGATCTCATTGGAGAATATAAAAACGCCGGTAATAAATATGAGCAGGCGCGCCGCGATCGCGAAACAGAAAATAACATTCTGATCCGCGAAAACAGCCGTCATAAAGGATCCAACGAAACGCTGCAGGGCTATATTTCTTCGACCTATACGAAAGAAATCGAGCCGTTGCAAGATGGTGTTCTTCTGTTAAAAGAATTCAGCGTCAAGCTCAAAGCATTTGGGCAGGACAACAAAGCCACCTTTGGTGAAATGAGAGCATGGGCCGAACCATTCCTCAATGACTTCATCAAAGCCAATTCCCGTGTGCCGCAATCAGTCGTCACCGAATTCAGGAAATTGGCCTCGATTCCATTGCCAGCAGAAAACTGCTAAGGCTCATCTCTCTATGAAGACGCTTCCCTCCAAAGGAAGCGTCTTTTTTTTGTTTATAAAAAAGAGATCAAAAAAAAGAACAGGATAAACAGGATCGACGAAACATCGGCAGGATGGGCAGGATAAAAAGTATATCTTGCATATCCTGGCCAATCCTCCCGCGAAGCGGATCCTGTTTTTTTTATTCACCGATCCTGAGATGATGTTCTCATGAATAAAGAAAAGCTTGAAGCGCAATACCGCACTCATCATGAGCGGGGCAAGCGCTATGGATATCTGTTTTGCCACGGACAGCGCGGTCCTTGGCTGCAGAACTGGATCGGAACAGGGAAAAAGGTTCTTGATTTAGGCTGCCGCGATGGAATGCTGACCCGATATTTTTGCCGGGGAAATGATGTTTTGGGCGTCGATATCGATCGAAAAGCCCTCGAAATTGCCCGCAAAAATTTAGGGATCGAGACAATGTGGGTCGATCTCAACGCCGAATGGCCCTTTCCAAACGAATCGTTCGATGCGATCGTCGCTTGCGAGATTCTGGAGCATCTATATGTTCTGGATTCGTTGATGGAGCGCCTTTGCGCATCTTTGCGCCCCGGCGCTATTTTCATAGGCTCGGTGCCCAACGCCTTTCGCGTGAGAAATCGCCTGAAATTTTTGGCCGGCAACGAATTTGAAAGCGATCCGACGCATGTGCGGTGTTTCTCGCATCAGAATTTGACTACAATGCTTTCCAAGCAGTTTTCGGAGGTGCAAATCGTGCCGATCCAGGGGAAGATCCTTCCTTTTTTGAAAGTGGGCCCGATGATGCCGGCCGTATTGAATCGCCTTTTTGCGAAAGATTTATTGTGGCGCGCTGTCCGATAGGATCGGTTGCATGGCATTGGGGAAATGCTTGTTGACTGTTTCTTCGCCTGGCTCCATTTCACGTCCATTTTTTGTCTCCAGGCAGAGCAGCTCGATGCTGGGGATCGCATGGATGCGCGGAGGGGTGAGAAAACGGGCCGACAGCTTATTGGGGCCGTCCATCAGACAAAATTCATAGGGCGTGTCGAAATTGTTGTTTTGAACGCATAGTAAATAAGGCCAGCGGTCTTTCAGGAATAGCGATTGGCCGTCAAAGTACTGATCCCATCGGGATTGCCCGGTCAGCACATGCAGAATGGACGGGAAGATGTCGAGATGGCTCGATCGTTGAGCGGCCGCACCAGGCAGGGGGCCGGAAAATTTATAAAATAGCGGGATTTTCGTTTGCCATTCGTTGAGATGGGTTCCGTGAAAAAGAGCCCCTTCTTCGAAAAACTCTTCTCCGTGATCGCCCGTCAATACGATCATCGCGTCGTCGTAGCGGTTTTTTTCTTCCAGGCTGGAAAAGAAACGCCCAATGAGATGATCGACCCAATGGATCGAGTTGCGATAGCGGTTTTTCAGCAATTCGAGATCATTGGAAAATCGCGAGATCGCGAGATAGTCGATGGAGTCGGACATCGGCATAAATGGATGGGAAAAGTCTTTGGGCGAGCTGTATTCCGAATGGGTGGAATCGAGAAAAACAATGAATAACGTTCCCGACTCTTCTCTCGAGGCGTCTTCAGTCAGGGCATTCATGGCCAGCCGGTCCCGATCGCAGGGTTCGATGTGTAAATGGGAGAAATCGATAATGGAATCGGCCAGCTGCCGCTCTTTTCCGAAGATGATTTGATCCATATTAAAATATGTGAGGTCTGCCGAGCCGTAGACGCGGATCCGATAGCCCAGTTTCTTCATGATTTGCAAAGGAGTGCTGCCGTATCTCCATTGATCGCGCACTTCCGTCCACTGATAGGGAAAATTGGAGTGGAAAATGGCGAACCAGGACAGCAGTGTTGCATTCGCATTGGAATAGGCTGTGGGCGGCGAGATGTTCTGATCGGCGAACTTTTGCATGTTTGGCGCAATAGCAGAATTAATAAAATCCCGCCGCAGAGTCTCGATGACAAAAATGTAAATATTGGGTTTGCGATCGGCTGAAAATGAGCTTTCCGATAAACGGGTTTGGATTTGATCTTCGTTTCTGGCGTGGCGGACAGTGGCGGGAAGAGGCATGCGCCGTAGTGTCGGAGCAATAAATGTCGATCCCAGGGGCAGCGTTTTGCTGTACTTATTGTACAGGCTGTTATTCAAATAGGGTTTGGCCATGATGTCGAGCGCCAACAGAGACAGACTTAAAAAGATGACGATGCCCATAATTTGTTTTTGGCTCAGGGCGAGCGGCCGTTTTATCGAGACTTTATGAGTCAGCCAATAAAATCCGATGCCCAGCAGCGGCACGCACAGGATCGTTCCAATGATGAGTCCCAGCATGAATCTATTCAGATTCAAAGCTAAAAACGCAACGCGCGCATGGTCCAGGCTGTATCCGAATAGGAATTTAATCAGATATGACAGCGTCGTGTCGATGAGACGGACCATCGTATAATTGGTGAAGTGGGCTAGAAGCAAGCCGAATGAAAGCCCAATATATAATTTGAATGTCCATTGGGGCATCCAGCGATGCAGGGCGCAGCCGATCAGCATGATACAAAAAACTTCTAAAAACGCCTGCCCCAGCGCGTAAAGCAAAAAATAGAGCGGCACGCCCCACAGAAGAGGGCCCATGCGCAAAAAATGGGAAAAGGTCAATGCGATTAGAAAAAGGAATAAGAAGCTGAAGAAAAGATAATTGACCTGGTTTTTTTCGTTCGGTTCCATGTTTTTTTACTTTACATTTGTTGACTATATATTGTGAATTTGATTTAATTGTTATTTTAAATCAATGGGTTAAGAAATGATTGCAAGGCTTTTTACTACAGTTCTTTTTGTCGCAGCAACGGCCCTCAGTGCGGAAGGGCCTCGCGATGCGGTGATCATCGGCGGCGGCGTCGGCGGTGGATCGGCGGCGATTTATTTGGGAAGAGCCGGTTTTCATCCGATGGTCATCGAAAAAGCCAGCCCGGGCGGCGCCCTGGCGCAATCCGACTCGGTGGAAAATTGGCCGGGAGAGCTCAAGATCCGCGGCAGTGATTTGATGGAGCGCATCCGCGGGCAGGCCGAAGAAAATGGCGCCATCTATCTCGATGCCGAAGTCACAAGTGTTGATTTTACCAAACGGCCTTTTGCTATTGTTATGCAAACGCCAGGCCAACCGGATGAATCCAAAACGGTCTATGCCCAAACATGTATCATCGCCACGGGGTCCGCTCCGAATTATCTACACATTCCCGGCGAGAGCCAATATTGGGGAAAGGGCGTTTCGAATTGCGCGGTTTGCGATGGATCGCTGTATCGGAAAAAGAAAGTAGCCGTGGTCGGCGGCGGCGATGCCGCGATTCTGGAAGGTCTTTATTTGTCCAAGATTGCCGATGAAGTGACGGTGATGGTTCGTAAAGATGAGTTCAGAGCCCACGATGTGAAAAAAAAGGAAGCTCTGCTCGCCCTTTCCAATGTCAAAGTACTCTATCAAACACGGATCAAGGAGATCCAGGGCGATGGACAAGGGGTCACGGGAGTGAGGGTCAGCCAGACGCAGGGTCCGGATCGGGAGATTGCTTTGGATGGGGTGTTTTTGGCCATCGGTGCGCAGCCCAATACAAAAGTTTTCAAGAATCAGCTCAAACTCGATGACAATGGATATATTGTCCTGACTAAAGGCCAGCAGACCTCAATTGAGGGTGTGTATGCGATCGGCGATGCGGTCGACCCTGTTTATAAACAGGCGATTTCGGCGGCCGGCGATGGGGCCAAGGCCGCGCTGACCCTGATTCAGTCGGATTTATCGGGAGATCGCGCCCAGCTGGTTGAAGCGAAGAAAGAGCCGGCACAGCCGGCGGGTCCGTATATTGTCGAGATCACTTCGCTAGAGCAGCTTGAAGATGAGCTGAAAACGAGCACTATGCCGCTGGTCGTCGATTTTTACGCCACGTGGTGCTCGCCTTGTAAACGGATTGCCCCCAAAATTGAATCGACAGCGGCTCTTCTGGCTGGCAAGGTCAAGTTTTTGAAGGTCAATGTCGATCAACTGGGCGATTTGACAGTGAATTACAAGATCAAGGCAATGCCGACGGTTTTGTATTTCGATCAGGAAGGCGCTATCCTGGATCGCAAAGTGGGCGAAAGAGAGATCGGCGAGCTGCTGTCTCAGTTGTCCAAGAACTGATTTTCTTTGGCGGGAAAGATTTTTTCTAACGCATCTCCGAATTCTCGGCGGATCCAGCTGTTGAGATCCTTTTTGCAATCGTCGAACACCCGATCGCGGCAGGTGCGAAGAGAGAGGATTTTCAAAAATTTCGATCGGAAGATGTTCCGATGGTTTCCAAAACGTGCGATCAATTTATGCTTTCCGCTGTGGATGCAAAATTCGCACGGCGTGCGGCTGGCATTAAAACGGGAGATGATTGCGAACGGCCAGCGATTGTTCGAATAGACCGATTGCCCTTCCAATAGCTGTGCAGTGGCGCCGTCCGCTGTCAACGCATCGATGAATGAGGGGAAAATGTCCATTTGGGTGAGCAGTTCAGGCGTGGCGCAAGGGCGCGGGAGCTGCAAAAGGATGGGTATCTGGGTTTGTACATCAGAGAGATGCGATCCATGGAACAGGTGCCCGTGTTCGAAAAATTCTTCTCCATGATCGCCGGTTATTCCAATGAGCGCGTTGTCGCGGTCGGGAACGATCGAAAGGAAGTGTCCGAATAAATCATCGAGATTGTGCAGGGCATTTTTATAGGCGTTCCGGATGGAATCGATGTTTTCTCTAGAGTGGTAGGCCCTGAAGTAATTCATAGCGCCGGAGACTGGCCGAAAAAGGGTCTTTTCTTTTGGCCAGCTATACTCATAATGAGTCGAGTCCCAAAAAAAGACAAAGCACTGGCCTTGCCGATAGTGTTCGTTGTTGGCCAGATCGCTGGCGAATGCGTTGATGGTTTGTTCATCGCTTTGCCAGGCCTCTTTAGGCGCGGTATGCGGAAAATATTTGATTTCTGATGCGAGGCGTCCGTTTTTTCCAAATAACAGCTCATTCATTCCATAATAGTCGAGATCAGCGGAAGTGTAGACGCGGATTTCGTATCCCAGTTTTTTTAAAAGCTGCAATGCAGGACTTCCGGATGGGCCTCTTTGATGTTTGACGATGTTCCAGTAAAATGGAAAATTCGAATGGAAGATCGAAAACCAGGAAATTTGCGTGGCATTGGCGTTCGATAAACTGAGTTTCCCATGCAAGTTCCGGTTTTTAAATTGCGACAAAAATGGGGCGATCTCGGGCACAATCGCGTCATCTCGCAGCGCCTCCGCGACGAACAGGTAGATATTGGGCTTGTGCTCGAGTGTATAGGGGAATTGATCAATCAGGGCGTCGATCTGCTCTTGTGTTTTGGGGCGGGCGAGTGAATGGCTGAGGTGTAGAGTTGGAGATCTAGGATGTAAAAAAGTCACTTTCCATGGCAGGGATTTGATGTAGGAGTGATGCACTTCGCGATGCAGAAAGCGGGAGGCGGAAAAATCCCAAAGAAAGAGAGCGACGGGAATGCAAAAGAACGCCTGGAGGAAGAGACTCAGGCGAACGCCCAGCGGTTTTTTATTCGCCAGCCAGTCTGTGACCCAGTAAATGAAGATTCCCATGAAGGGAATCGTTGCCAGCGATCCGAAAATGCAGAGCCATACCCAGATAGGAAGCCCGGTGGCAATCAGCAAATGGAGAAAATTGTCGAACGTCTCGTCGAAAACAAACTCGAATGTTTCCCAAATCGTGAAATTGATGAGTCGATCCATCATGAAATCGATCAGATGCAAAAAGAGGCAGATGAACGTCAGCCCGATATAAAGATGAAACCAGACTTTCGACAGATAGCGGCGGATCAGCCAACCGCAGAAAATAAAGAGAACTACCTCCAGCGTGGCTTCCCCGATTGAATAAAGCAGGAAGAAGATTTGCGAGCCGCCGAGATCTTCGCGCACCAGATTGCCGCTGATGCTCAAAAGGATCATCATGGCAAACAGAGAGCCAAAATAAAAATAATTGATCCAAACGGGTGGATCGGGATCGGAATTCAAATCGGGCATAGTCTCCCTCTAACTTGGAGATAGCTGATTTTCTAAATCCACACAACTTGTTAAAAAAAAACACCACAGAGAAAAACTATTTGGGATCGCTACGCAAAAAGATTGAGCAGGCATGATGCAATATTTCACCACAGAGATCGAAACCACAGAGAAAAACTATTTGGATTCCGTCGTTTTTTTCTCTGTGGTTTCGATCTCTGTGGTGATATTTCTTGCAACAAGGGTTGTCGATGCGATGATTCTTCGACGTTTCGTCGGTTTTTTCTATCTGTGGTGAAATTTTTATGACATTTCCAAAGAGCCTCTTCTTGTTGAATCCATAATGAAAAATCATTAGAGTGAACAACCATGAAGTGGATTCGGCAATTTCAGCTATTTCTCTTTGATTTCGACGGCCTGCTCGTCAATACGGAGCATCTTCACTTTCAGGCATATATAAACACCTTGGCACAAAGGGGCTATGTCCTGGACTGGAGCTTTGCCCAGTTTTGCGAAGTGGCCCAGTTGAATGCGACCGCATTGCGCGAAGCTCTCTGCATCGCATTTCCTGATCTGGAAACGGATTGGAGCGCTGTTTATGAAGAGAAAAAAAAGGCCTATTTCAATATGATTTTATCGGGAAAAGTCGAGATGATGCCCGGCGCCGAACAGCTGCTCAAGGAGCTTGCGACAGCCGGCATCCGCCGCTGCGTGGTCACGAATGCTTCATTGGAACAGACTCATGTCATCGCTTCACAGCGGCTCATTTTAAAGACCATTCCCCATTGGATCACGCGGGAAGATTATTCCAGGCCTAAGCCCGATCCTGAATGCTATCTGCAGGCGATTGCTCTATGCACGCAGCCGGGAGATCGGATCATTGGCTTTGAAGACTCTCTTCGCGGCCTGCAGGCGCTTGGGCAAACCAGCGCTCGGCCGGTTTTGATTTGCCCGTCGCATCATCCATTATTGGAGTTGGCCGTGCAAGGCGGGGTGATGCATTTTGAATCTCTCGAGTCCATTCCCGACAATTTCCGGATGACCTAATCCCTGCTATAAAAAAAGATGCGGTTTATTTTTTTGGCGCCAATCACATTGATGAGTTCGCGGGCCGTTACAAAGAAGAAAAACAGCAGCAGATACCAGGCTTGAATCGAATAGAACAGCGGCCAGTCGACATGGGTGACAAATTGTTCCCATTCGACAGGAAGTCTCTGATTGGTGAATAGATAGGGGATTAGCCGCATTGTTAGACGCACAAGGAGCGTGATGAGCCAATAGAGAAGAGTTTTCCAAATGACATGGTAGATCAGCGGTCGCTCAGGGACCCATGCCACGATGGGCAGGTGGTCGAGGACAAGGAGGATTTTTGCGATGAGCGCTGCGGCCAGAGTGATTTCCAGGATGCTGAAGCGGCCGATTCCTGCCTTTTTCAGAATCAACCCTTCCGTCACATTGATGATGTTGAAAGCGATAAAAAAGAAGATGAAGACGGGGATGACGTGGAGAAATTCTCTTTTCAGCCACAAATAAAGCTTCATGGGAGTCCAAGTGTTTTTTTTGAACTATATCGGCTGAAGCGAGAAAATTCAATCATGTTCGGCCCGCTATTTGCAACAATCCAGCTTAGAGCGATTGTTAGGATGGTGCGGGGCTTCTTGGAGAGCTCTTTGTGTGGGCATCCCAGAGGTTCAGATAAGGGTTGCAGGAGGTGAGAAGCGCATCATGGGTCCCTTCCGCCAACACCCCTTTGCCCTTATCGAGCACGATGATACGGTCAGCCTGCATGGTCAATGTCAAGTCGTGCGAAATCATGATCAAGGTGGTTCCCTCTTTCGAGGCGATCGAGAAGATGCCCTGAAGAATCTGTCTGGCCCCCTCAGCGTCGATGTTGGCGGTCACTTCGTCCATCAGAAGAATGGGGCAGGGTTTTGGCCCTCCTTTTAAAAACTTGGCAAGGCCTCTTAAAATGGCCACCTTTTGCTGCTGTCCGGCAGACAGAGCTTTGCCGCCCGCTCCCACATCTGTGTCCAACCCTTTTTCTTCAAGAAATGGCTTCAAATACACAGAGTCAGCCAAGGTAAAAATCTCCTCATCTGTCAGCTCAGCTCCATAGCAGATGTTTTTTCGGATGGACCCTTTGAAGAGAGATGGGCGATCCTCGATGAGACAGACATGTTCATAGAGGGAGCGAAAACCGACCTTAGAGATTTCCTGACCATTAATAGAAATCTCCCCCGAATTGGGCGTGTAAAACCGGTAGAGCAAATTAAAAAGCGTCGATTTTCCCGCCCCGCTCTCGCTGACAAGAGCGAGCTTTTCCCCCCTTTTCACCATGAAGGAAAGGTCGACAAAACAAGTGGTCTCCTCCGATTTCTCTTTTTGGGGAGGGCGTGTAAATCCCACTTTGTCAAATTGGATGAAGGCCGTATCATCAGAACGACCTCGTTCGAAAGAGAGAGCCACATCGGGGTGCGCATCGATAATTTCGGGCTCCTCCAGCTCTGAAAACACCAATCTTAAATCGGGACGGGCACGGAAAAGGCCGCTCAACGCTCTCCCGAACTCGGGTAGGGACGAGGCAAGGCCTGCCGCGTAGCCTGTGATTGTCAGGAACTCTTCTCCGCTACATCGTTTTGTCTGCCAGCGCAAGAACATCAGGTAAGTCATGCAAGCCAGGTAGAGATAAGAAATGGCGACATAGCCCCGATTGGCGTCCAGTTCTCTGATTGCTTCGCGAAAGACAGTATCAAAGAGTTTACGAAAACTTTGCCTCTGTTCTGCCATGACGTCGGGATAGCGATTACACTCCCACATCAGTTTATAGTTTTCAAGAGCTCCACTAAAATCTTCCCAATTTTTATTTCCTTCTTTGATCGATGCTTCCCGCACTTCGATCAAGTAGGGCACCATGCAGTAACTGAAACCTGCAAAAAGAGGCAGGAGGACGGCGAGTGTGGCGCCCACTTCCCACCCGTACGCGTAGGTTGTTATTAAAGCGGCTATAGATGTTTCTGCAATGGTGGGGAGGAGCTGAATCAGCACATTGTTGATGATAGTCCCCAGCGAAAACGTTTTCTGGATCAGGAAGATCATATCGGATCGCTCCGCTTTGACATGATACTCCAGTGGTTTTTTGAGCAAATGGGACAGCATGGCTTGCCCCAGCGCGTGAAGGGTATTGAATTGCACGCGGGACAGAACCCGGTCCTGGAAGTTGAAAGCCATGGGACCAATCAAACGAAGCCCCAAGTAGCCGAGAAGCGACAGGAACAGGATTTGGCCCAGTTCTTCTGGAAATTCACCGTTTTTCGCGTTCAGGATTGTGGCGACTTTGGCCCAACAAAGAGGATTCAAAAAGTTGAGCGCTGAATTCAGGAGGATCAACAGGCTGGCGACGCGTAGCCCGCGACGATTTTCTTCCAAAAACACGAAAGAGCTAAATCGCTCGACGATCTTTCGGGTGGAAATGGATGAACCCAGGATTGTTTGGGGGGCTTCGATTGCGTGGGAAGACTCACCGTTCGAACTGATAAATACCCATTTGAATACTCGGGCGCAGAGGTGAGCGAGCCGTTCCTCGAGGGCATTTGACTGATTCAGAACCCTTCTTGCCCAGGTTCCTTCAGAGGTCAAGTTATGCATTGAGTGTCGGGCGGAATTCCATAATAGCCTGAACCTCCCTTCTTCTGGCGAGGCCGTGGATAAGGGAGCAATGGAGATGGCGACGTCTCCCAATTGGGTTGTCGATGTGGACATTACATGCAGGCTCATTTTTTACCTAAAAAATTAATACATTTTAATGGTTTCAATTAATAATGATAGCAAAAAAACTAATATCATGTCAACATATAAACAATTGTTGACGGAAACAATAGTTGAGAAGCAGGCACTTCATCAATCCAGCGCTTGACTGGTTTTGATAGAGTCTTTTTTCTCTCGAGTGTGGCTGCAGGGAAATTGCATGATAAATTGCTTGAAAAGAAAAACAGGATCCGCTTCGCGGGAGGATCAGGCAGGATGTTCAAGATGCAGGGAGGCCCTGCAACCCAAAAATCATCCTGCCCATCCTGCCGGCGTTTCGTCGATCTTGCTTATCCTGTTTTTCTCTATGAGCAAGTCATGTCAAGACATTCTTCATGCAATCGCCCTCAGTGTGGCTGGTATTTCATAACAGGTTTTCTCTTCTGTGGTTATTAGAGAAAAACGCTGAGTTTAAAAGAACTGAGACGCCGAGGCGCTGAG
>JACVQJ010000038.1 GCA_015661075.1 Parachlamydiales bacterium
TTATGGCGTAACAGATGCAGGGGTGGGGGTTTATTCGCTTTTGTCGACAACAGGCTCTGTTTTGATCGACACCGCTCGTTTTAAAAATCCGATTACCAGCTGGAATTATTACAGCAATCAGTCGTTTGGCTGGGTCGGTCAAACGTATGACTGGATGGATCAAAATATCCGGCGCCAGGAAGATGATGGGATTGTTTTTACAATCTCTCGAGGAGCGTCACGTCTGGTTGCCGATACCTATGGAGCTGGGAAGCTGACACGATGTGTCAGTCCGGCAAAATCGCTTCCCGTCGTGCCAAAACGCACGGTGATTGCCACGCCTCAGCTGCGGGTGGCACCGCCGCCTGTTCCTTCGCAGACTATTTATTCGCATCCCGTTCAATCGCCATGGATCCAGCCGAATCGCCTTTTAAGTTCGATGGATAAAATGTATCGTGGTCCATCTAATAAAGGAATCAGGGTTAAGCAAATTTGGACATCTACAAAGAAAAGGACTTCTGTTCAAAATGCATTTGAACACTGGAAAGATCATGGCAATGAATTTCCAGAGCTTTTAAATTCAAAACAATATGTTGAGCAGGCTCATAACTTTTTTACTGGGCGTGGCCAGTTATCAACAAAAATCCGACCAAATGGTGAAATTCTCATCTATGATGCTGAAGCAAACATATTTGGTACATTTACTGGCGAAGGTGTACCTAAAACAATGTTTAAACCAACAGATGGAATGTTATATTGGGAGAGGAATTAAAAATGGAAAATAATGAAAAATGGTATCCATGCCCATGCTGTAATTTTTTGACAAGATCAGAGCCAGGTTATGGCACATTTGAGATTTGTCCTGTTTGTAACTGGGAAGACGACTATGTACAGTTTAATGATCCCGATTTTAAAGGTGGGGCAAATAAAGAAAGCCTTAACGAAGCCAAAGAGAATTATAAAAAATTTGGCGCTTCCTCTAAAAAATATATAAAAGAAGTGCGGGCTCCACTCCCTGATGAGATTCCGTAGAGAATTCTCAAGTTCCCATGCAGAAATCGGCGCTGCAATCAGTATTGAGTTGAATGGCCAGGTTTTTGCGCCCATTCATGATTTACAGGGCAATGCCGAGTCTCTGATCTCGCTCGACACCAAACAGCCCGTTGCGGCCTATCACTATAGCGCTTTTGGGGAGGAACAGATCGGGGGTGTGATCAGTCCGTGGCGATTTGCCTCGAAAAGGACCGATGCCGGCCTGGTGTTTTTTGGAAGGCGCTATTATTCGCCGTCGCTCGGACGCTGGCTGACGCCGGATCCGCTCGGCTACACGGATGAGATCAATCGTTACTCGTATGTCCGCAATAACCCATTGAATCGCTTTGATGAGTGCTGAAGACACGATGAACTGTACGCAAGACGCAGCAGCGGGGGTTGTTTATGGCGTAACAGATGCAGCGGTGGGGGTTTATTCGCTTTTGTCGACAACAGGCTCTGTTTTGATCGACACCGCTCGTTTACTTTCGATTCGGAGCATCGCCGCCTATCGCAAACCACAGCCATTTTGGACAATGGCGTTTGGAAAGAAGAAAAACTTTTTTTTCTCTATGACGGCTCCAATGAAATCGGCGCCCTGGATCATACCGGAACCATCGTTCAGCTTCGTGTCCTTGCTTCAGGTTCCCATGCAGAGATCGGCGCTGCGATCGGTATCGAGTTGAATGGCCAGGTTTTTGCGCCCCTTCATGATTTGCAGGGCAATGTAGAGTCTCTGATCTCGCTCGACACCAAACAGCCTGTGGCGGCCTATCGCTATAGCGCCTTTGGGGAGGAACAGATCGGGGGCGGGGGGTATTCGCTTCTGTCGACAACAGGCTCTGTTTTGATCGACACCGCTTGTTTTAAAAATCCGATTACCAGTTGGAACTATTACAGCAATCAGTCGTTTGGCTGGGTCGGTCAAACGTATGACTGGATGGATTAAAATATCCGGCGCCATGAGGATGACGGGATTGTTTTTACAATCTCTCGAGGAGCGTATCGAAGAGGCGCATCGGGATGGTCTTTCGAAGACTTATCTTGTGAATGCCCCATGCGACGATTATAGTGTTTGTCTATGGAAATGAAAGAATTGCTTGCACTGGATTCAGAAGGTCTCATTCCCGGTCCGGGCGAGTCCGAGGAAAATTTTTGCCAGCGCGTGCAGGCCGTCAAGGAATGTTTTCACGGGCAAGAGATGCCGTTGGCCCCTCATCATTGGCAGTGGGCGTCGGAGCAGTTGCAGGCGCTCTATGGTTTTTATCCGCGCTGGTGCTGCGCGAGTTATTCTTCCAAGGGATTGGCTCCATGGCAGGCAGCGGCCACCTGGATCGATGTCAAGCGGGTTTACACCATTCAGCTCCGGCCGTCAAAGTGGTTGTCTTGGCTGGTCGATGCTGACGAGGTGTTGGCTCATGAGGCTGTTCATGCGGCCCGCGCGGCGTTTAATGAGCCGAAGTCCGAAGAATTGCTGGCCTATTTGACCTCCAGCGCCAAGTGGCGGCAAGTCATCGGCCCCCTGTTTCGTCAACCCAAAGAGGCGCTCATTTTGATGACGCTCATCGGAAGCGGGGCCATTTTACAAGTGATGGAAGCCGTTTGGGACGTTTTCTTGGGAAGCAGCGGTTGTTTTTTTACCGCGGCCATTCTATGTTGCGGATGGAGCTTTCGATTATTGAGGATGCGCAAGCGATTCGAGCGCGCGGCGCGTCATCTGGCTCCCCAGTTGCGAGACCCTGCGATGGTGCGAGCCGTTCTGTTCCGGCTGACCGACGATGAGATCGTTCAGCTGTCCCGAGGGAAGTCGTTTTTGGCAAACAACGATTTGCGTTGGCGTGTGATTCGATGCAAATATTTTAAGAACCTGTTCAATATCTAAGGCTTCGTCGATTTTTGGGATTATTTTGGCCGATTTTTGATTCTTTTTTGGGGGCCAATATACGATATGTTGATATTTCTAAGGCATGACTTTTCTTCGTGCGGCGGTGTTGATTTGCAGCGCGCGGCGGTATTTGGCCACGGTGCGGCGCGCGCAGTGGATCCCCTTTTCCTGTAGCTTTATCATAATTTCCTCATCGGTCAAGGGCTGCGATTTGTCTTCGGTCTCTACCATGGATTGCAGCAGTTTCTTGATGGGATGGGCTGCGGATTCGGAAAAAAATTGGCGAAGGGCGATCATACCTCGCGGACAGGCCAGTGTTTTCCCTGCGACGGCGCGCCAGGCCGTGGATACATGGACATTCAAGAGTTCGGCGACTTTTTGGATTTCGATGGGTCGGATGTTGGAGGCGTGAGAAAAAAAAGCGTGCTGTGTACGAATTAAAAGGCGGCCGATAGAGCTTAGAGTGTCTCGGCGGCGCCGCAAGCAGCGCTGCAGCCATTTCGCGCTGGTGATCCAGCCGCGGAGCTGCCGTTTTTCCTCTTTATTATTGAGCTGGGGAATCAGATCGACATAATCATCGCGGATCTGGACGGCGGGAAGCTCTTGCGTACCGACTTCCAATAGCCACCCGGTATCGATTTCCCGGATGCTGAGATCGGGAACAACGGTGTGATTGGCGATGAGGTCGAATTTTGATGCCGGCCGAAACGAAAGCTGTGCGAGTTGGTGAAGTGCTTTTTGTAGATCCGCGTGGGCGACGTTTAATCGTTTTTGAATCAGCGCCAACCGGCCCTGAAGCAGATCCTCAAAATGGTCGCGGACGAGCACTTCTGCGAGAGAATATGTTTGAGATCTGAGCTGCAGCCAGAGCGATTCTTGCAGATGGCGCGCGCATATGCCGGGCGGATCGAATGTTTGCACAATCAATAAAACGCGCAGGATTGATTCGCGATCGAACGGCATCTCTTCGATTGGAAAAGTGATCCAGCCGCTCTCGTCCAGCTGATCGATGAGATATTTAGCGATTTGGTAGTCGTCGGAGTTTGAAAACATTTCGCGGGCTTGTCGGATTAGGTGGTCGCGAAGCGTTGCGGCGGCGGCGATGAGGGGATCCATCGTCCGGTTTTGGGAGGCGTAGCGCGGGGAGTCGGTGAGTTCGAGAACCGGATTCATCTCGATTTCGGTCATGATTCGCTCGGCCAGCTCCAGTTGCGGCATTTGAAGGATTTGCAGCGCTTGATGCAGTGCAAAAGTCATGATCTGGCGCTGCTCGATACTCTGACGGATGCCTGGATAAGAGCGGTTGGTCATAATATTTTCTTTAGCATATCTTCCATTTGTACGCTTGGCAGCAATGTGTTCATCTGGCTAACATGGCATATTTTTAAGGTGAAAAATATGGCTCCCCGTGCCGCAGTGTTTTGTCATAACGGACTGGGCGATGGCGTGATCAGCCTTGTTCTATCCAATAATCTGCACTTGAATGGCTGGCATGTAGATACCTACCAAAATTTTATTGGTTCGATGCAGAAGTGGTTTCCCCATCTTCCGGTCATGTCGTATCCACCCATTCATGAGATCGAGCGCCTTTTGCATCAGTATGAATGGTTTTTTGTCTTTCACAATGATACGAGCGAGTTTATCCATAAATTGATTCAGGAGGGCAAGCGGAGATTTTTCGATCAGATGAAGGTGTTGTATGCTTATCCCTCGAAGCGCATCGTCAATGAGCCCTATTATCAGGATGCGCAGATCGATCCGGGCGTACCGATGACGGAGAGTTTGCGGATTTTTTGCGAAAAAATTCTTCTGTTGCCCAAGAGCACGCGCAGCAATGGCTTTATTCCGCCGGCCGAGTTAAAGCATCGCGCCAATAAAAATCGGGTTGTCATTCATCCGACGAGTTCGCGGGCGGGAAAAAATTGGACGCGGGAAAAATTTATCGATTTGGCCGAACAGCTCAATCAAAAAGGATTCGATCCGGTCTGGATGATCGGGCCCAAAGAACGAGTGGTGTGGAAGCAGATCGGGTTCGAGATGCCTGAATTTGCATCGCTGGACTCTTTGGCCAGCTTCATCTATGAATCGGGCTATCTCATTGGCAATGATTCGGGATTAGGCCATCTGGCATCTTTTTTGGAAGTTCCGACCCTCACAATCACCCGTCGCCGAGCACTGGCTAAGTTGTGGGCGCCCAATTATGCCCCAGGCGTTGTCGTAACGCCCAATCCATGGATTCCCAATATTCGCGGCCTCAGGCTGCGCGATCGCTATTGGCAAAAGTTCATCACGACCCAGAAAGTGCTGCGCGCGTTTGATCGCCTGGTGTTGAAGGCGCCTATGTGACCCGTCCGAAAAATTACTATTCGTGGGATGTACAGAGCCAGTCCTAAAGACTGGCTTGTAATTTGGCGTATTTCGCGACGAGCGTGCGCGTGGTCGGCCCTTCTTCAAAGAGCACTTCATAGGTCAGCCCGAAGGAAGTGTGGTAGCTTTTTTGAACGATCCCGCGGCCAAATTCCTTGTGATGGATCGAATCGCCGATGGCAAACGCTTCGGGATCCTGAGACACTTCTTCCTCTTTTTCGTAGGCGACGGGGCTGTAGTTTTTCAGATATTTGGCGGGGATTTCACGTAAAAAGCGCGATGGGCGCATGGGACGCGGGACGCCCCACATAAAGCGGTACGTGGCGGCGCACATATATAAAAACCGTTTCGCGCGGGTCATGCCGACGTAGCATAGACGCCGCTCTTCTTCGAGCGATTCGGGATTGCCGTACGAATTCATGTGGGGAAAAAGCTCTTCTTCCATCCCGCCCATGAATACCAGGGAAAATTCCAGTCCCTTGCTGTTGTGCAGAGTCATCAGGTGGACACAGGGGACGTTTTGCTGCTGTTCCATATTCGATCGCAATGAGAGCTCTTCTAAAAATTGCTGCAGCGTGGCCATCTCCCGCTCGTCCTGCCATTCGGCGGCCTTCCCGATCAGCTCATCGAGGTTTTCCTTGCGCTCTTCCAGGCTTTCCGGATCTTCCTGCAAATAGTTCAAATAGTGCGAATGCTCGATCGTCTCTGTGATGAGCTCAAAGAGCTTTAGGGTCGATCGCATCTGGCGCAGCCGCTGGATCAGGGAGCAGTAGGATTGTATGCTCTCTCGTTGCTTGGCACTGAGCTTGATCTCGGGATGCAGGTCGGGTCGCTGAACGATCTCTTCGCAGAATGAAAAGATCGGCATTTGCCGAAAGGTCGATTGCTCGATCATTTTTTCGATGGTGGCGGTGCCCAGGCCTCGCTTAGGGATATTGATCGTGCGCAGAAATGAAATCAGATCGGAGTTGGAGATGAGCATGCGCAAATAGCAGAGGATGTCCTTGATTTCGCGGCGCTGGTAAAAGGAAAGACCGCCTATAATTTTATAGGGAATGCGGCGGGATAATAGCGCATCTTCAAAGGTGCGCGACTGGGCATTCGTGCGGTAGAAAATCGCGATCTCGTCATATGGAATATGATGATCGCGTGAAATCGCGAGCAGCTGATGGCAGACGAATTCGGCTTCGCGCCGCTCATTTTGTCCGACGAATATCCCGATGGGCGCCCCATCGCCGAGGTGGCTCCAGAGTTTTTTTTCGTAGCGGGTGGCGTTATGGGTGATCAGCTGGTTGGCAGCCTGCAAAATCGTGTTGGTGCTGCGATAGTTTTGATCGAGCGTTACGACTTTGGCGCCGGGAAAGTCGCGCTCGAAGTTCAAAATGTTCTGATAGCGGGCGCCTCGCCATGAATAGATCGATTGATCCGGATCGCCGACGGCGAAAAGATTTTTGTGATTTTCGACGAGTATCTTGGCGAGCAGGTGCTGGGAATGGTTCGTGTCCTGGTATTCATCGATCAGAACGAACAGCCAGCGGTTTTGATATTCTTTGCGGGCGCTCTCATGTTCCTGAAGGAGCTTGACGGTGAGATAGAGCAGATCGTCGAAGTCCAGGGCATTGCACTCTTTCAATTTGGTCTGATACAGGGCGTAGACTTGCTGGAAAGGCTGGGCATTGGAAGTGTTTTCGGGGCCCAGGTGGTTGTTCTTGGCATTGGAGATTTCCAGCCGCATCTGCTTCAAGAGGCCTTTTTCATTCGTCAGCCTCAGCTGCTCCAAACAGGTTTTCAAAAGTTTTTCACTGTCATCTTCGTCGTAGATCGCAAAATCGCTGCGGTATCCGAGGAGCGAGATCGATTCGCGCAGAATTCGGGCCCCGAGACTATGGAACGTGCAGGCGAGTACCTGGGCATTTTTGAGCGTACGGATGCGCGTGCGCATCTCGTCGGCCGCTTTATTCGTGAAGGTAACGGCTAAGATATCGGATGGTAAAATGCCGATCTCAATGAGATGGGCAATGCGATAGGTCACGACTCTGGTTTTGCCGGATCCTGCTCCCGCAAGAACGAGGAGGGGCCCTTCGACGTGATTAGCTGCTTCCAATTGCTGTGAATTAAGATTTTCCATGGCCAATATCATAGAATAAATGGATGTAAATTTGCTTTACATTTACCTCGACTTTGTACGTTTTTAGGGCCGAAGGCCTCGAAATATGTACAAAGTCGAGTTTACGAAATCGGTTTTCTCATCTCGCCCTCGCGGATGCCGAGATTGCCGTAGCGATGATAGTCGATGCTGATGCTCACTTCGCGCAAATAATTGAGCAGCTCGAGCCGGCCGTTGGCGAGGGGTTTGGAGTCAATGATGTGCGTGGCACAGTTGGCAGCGGCCGCCAACAGGGCAGCTGATGCCGGCTCAACTAAACGGATGCGATCCGTGCCGCCGGTTTGAATGCGCTTGCAAAAAGCATCGCTGGTCTCTTCATGGACGTTAAATAAGGGTGTCAGGTCGGGCCAGTGGATATCTTTTCTTTGAGGGGAAAGCCGGGAAAAGCTGATTTCCAGGCTGGCTCCGACGGTCAGTGCCGCGGCGCAAACGCGCAATGCGTCGAGAGCAGATGAGTTTGCCTCGATTCTGAGAACGATGTTTTTTCTAGGAACATAGCGAAAGAAATTATCCTGTCCGACAATTTTGTTGGGATCGCGGTTTTGGCGCAGCCGCTTCCACCAGTAGGCGTAATTCGATACGCTGGCATACCAGACGCCGAGCTGTTCTGCGGACAGATCGATTTTTTCCAAATAAGAGGTCAGATTATTGACGGATTCATTGACAGGATGCTTTTCCTGTGGAAGACCCGCTTGGGCGGCGTTCATGAATTCGGACAGATAGTTAGGTCCGCCTGTTTTGAAGCCGTTGCCAAAGCTGCTGGCTTTGGTGCCGCCGAACGGTTGGCGCCGGACGATCGATCCGGTGATGGGGCGGTTGATATAGCAATTGCCGGCAATGATATGCTCAATCCAATAGCCGTGTTCCCGATCGTCGAGGCTCATGAGTCCGGATGTCAATCCATACGGCGTTCCGTTGGCCAATTCTATGGCGTGGCTGAGCGAATCGGCGCGCATCAGCCCGAGCAATGGACCGAAAATCTCCGTCTGATAAGTAAAGCTATTCGCTTGGACGCCGAGTTTGATCCCGGGGCTCCAGAGATGGGGGTTGTCTTTGTCTTGCCTGGGCTCCAGCAGCCACTCTTCGCCCTCTTCCAAAGTGGTGAGAGCTCTTATCAATAGTTCGCTGGGCGCCAGGATGAGAGGGCTGATCCGGGAGGACAGATCCCATGCCGGACCCACATTCAAACTGGCGGCAGCATTCCTGAGCGTTTGGCGGAAGCGGAGATCGTCGTACACTTCCCCTTCCAAAATTGCGAGTGTTGCGGCGCTGCACTTTTGGCCGTTATGGCCGAAAGCGGAAGAGAGCAGATGCATGATGGCCTGATCGCGGTCGGCCATTGCCGTAATGATGATCGCGTTTTTGCTGCTGGTCTCTCCGGCCAGATCGAGAGTGGGGCGCATTTGCAAAAATTTTCGAGCGGTCTGAGTGCTGCCGGTAAAGATGACGTTCTGGATGCGCGGATCGAGAATCAGTTTGCTATTGTCCCTCGAGCAGGGCAAAAATTGCAGAACCTCTTTGGGGATGCCGGCGTCCCAAAGAGCATTGACGAGGTTCCAGGCGACAAGCACGCCATATGAAGAGGGCTTCAGCAGGACGCAATTGCCCGTCACGAGGGCAGCAAAGATGCCGCCTGCGGGAATCGCGCATGGGAAATTCCAGGGGGATGCGACGAGAATGGTTCCTTTGGGAGTCCATCGGATATCGCTCATTTGGTGCATCCGCTCGATCTGATGGCGGTAATATTGGGCGTAATCGATGGCCTCGCTGACTTCTGGATCAGCCTCGCTGATGATTTTTCCGCTGTCGATCATCATCGCGCCGATGAGCTCGCCCCGGCGCTCGCGCAACTTCTGCGCACACTTGGCTAATAGATGGCTGCGATACTCGACACTTGTCTTCGCCCATTGGTTTCCATGTTTTTGGGCGCAGGATAGCGCCTGTTCCATGTGATCGTGCGTGGCTCTAGCATAGCGAAAGAGGTGCTGGTCGGGATTGGACGGGTCGTGCCGCACGCCGTCCTGGTTGTCTAAAATCTCTTTGCCTCCGATCACGAGAGGAATAGGAACGATTGCGGCGTTTTTCCAAATAGCTGCGATATCGGCGGCCCAGCGCCGATTTTGGGGCAAAGAAAAATCGGTATGAGGTTCGTTTTCAAAAGGAAGATTGGAGTCGGGCTGATCAGCGTGCAGAAGGCGATTTTGGGAGCGCCGCGGCTGAGTCAGCGTACTGTCGATCTCATCGCAGCTCTCAGCAAACAGGGCGCTTTGATGCTCCCACGTTTCAGATCCGGGTTTTAGCTCAAATACGTGGCGGAGAAAGTTTTCCGGGCCGGTGTTTTCGTCCAGGCGCCGGAATAGATAGGCGATGGTGTTTAAAAACTCGTCCTTGGATGCCATCGGGCAATAGAGAAGAAGGTCGCCGGTCAATTTATGAACTATGCGGCGGATGGGATCCACCATGCCTTCCAGCATTTCGAAACAGACGTAGGGCTCGACCTGGTTTTCCGCTCTCAGAAGCATCGCATAGGCGATGTCGAACAAATTATGGGTGCCAATTCCCAAATGAGCGACGCGCGCATTTTCTGAAAGACTCCCATAGGAAATCATGCGCTTGAAATTGGCGTCGGATTCGAGTTTGGAAATATAAGGAGCCTGCGGCCAGTTCTTGAGGCTCGCTTTGACCTGTTCCAATGAGAGATAAGCTCCCTTGACGATCCGAAGATGAATGGGGGCGCCGCCGTTTTGGACGCGTTTTATCGCCCATTGCGTGAGTTCCTTTTGAATGTTGAGTGTGTCGGGAAGATAGGATTGCAGGGCGATTCCGGCGCAGTAGTGATGAAACTCCGGCTCTTCCAATACCTTGCGAAACACCGCCGCGGTCAAGTAAAGGCTGTCGTAATCCTCCATATCCAGCGCGATCATGCGGCTCTGTTTTTCGCCGTCGGCAAATACATAAGGGTTTCTAATGGCCGCGCGGTACAAAATGCGGAGCGGTTCGGCGATTTTTTCGACGGTTCCGTCGAAGTCGGTTAAATTGATCTGGCTATAAAGAGTGGAGATCTTGACGGAGATATAATCGATGTTGGGGTTTTCAAGATCTTGCAGAGTCATTTCCAGGCGTTTTTGAGCTTCGGCTTCGCTGAGCACCGTCTCGCCGATGCGGATGAGATTAAGCCGAATGCCCTGGGCTTTGCGCTCGTCAATGCGTCGGTTGAGATAGGATGTTTCGCCGTCCCAGATGAATTGCGCGGCTTCTTTTCTCAGTGAATTCGTCATCAATGGGACGAGGTGTTTGGCTTTTGATGGTCCCAGAAGTCGAAATAATTGAAGCTGGGCGCGCTTGATCCAGGGAAGATATTGAGGAATCCCGAACTGGTTGAGGAGATAGATCAGCTGATCGGCGACGCGCTGGTTGTTTTCGCTGCGAAAACATTGATCCGCCATGGCGGCTGTGAATGCTTTGCCGACGGGGTCGGCCAATAGCCTTAAAAACCGTTCCTGGTCAGCTTTTTCCTCTGTAGACATGGAGTGGGAGGCTTCGGCGAGCATCAAAGCTGCTAATTCAAGGCTTAAATGCTTTCGCTCAGAAATGCTTTGCGGTTTTCCGCGCACCGAATCGAGAATTTCAAATGCTTTGTCCGCGTGGGTAAATATGAGTGCCATGATCCCCTCCGAACGTTCTAAAACTGCTCAATCGCCGTTTTTAGATTTTTTTCCGTCGAGATTAAGGTGAATCTAACCCATGTGGACGTTTTCTTTCTACAACTCCATTTCTGATGTAGATGATGTTGACTGAGAACTGTCTTGAGAGGCAAGGTCTCTCGCCTTTTGCTCAATTGTCGCCAGTAGAGTGTCGTTTTGATGAACGATTTTAATTTGATAGGTCTGGGTTGGTTGAAAGTCGGGCCGTTGTTCTATAAAAATAGGAAGATCGTCCTGGCGGCTGCATTTCGTAGGGCGAAGAGCGCTGTTCGGTTGGCAGCGCATAGAGGGACGGCTTTCATATGTTTGAAAGATTCTCGCTGAAATTTCTAACGTTTTTATGAGATCGATCGGGGCGTTGAAGCAGCTTGATGTTTCGTCTGGTGTCCAGTTCGGGTCAAAGCAAAAAACATCTCTTCGGCTCATGGAAAAATTTAATTGCTGTTTTTGCGAAGAGGGTAAAGTCGCATCAATATTTGCAAAAACGTCAAAAGGTGATTCTGGTATCTTCAAATCAATGACCCAAATGTCCCAGCCGTGCCAGGAGTAATCTCCTTGCCAGTAGACTTCCAGGTTGACTTTTGGCTCTAATGTCATAAAAGACTCCTTATTTTAGAGTTGAGAGAAAAATGTTATCTTGAAGAGTCTTAAAAACAAAGTTCTTATGATCGGGTGGCGGTATAGTGATTCTGTGGCTATACTGCGGATATGAATCAATTGATTTTGGTTGGGCTGTTTTTGTGCGGCTCAGTTTTTTCGTGGGCCAAGCCGGAGCCGCAGGTGCTGGCGGGCGTCGACGTTTTTTTTCAGGAACATCTCTACGAGCCATACACCGAACACGGATTGCAAGGGCAGCAATGGGCGGAAGAGACATCGATGGATCTATCAAAACTTCATCTTCATTGGCGGCCACGCAAACGGGGCTAGAAGGTATACAAATCATCCAGCCTTGCGAGGGCCTATTGGCAAGACGGCAAAAACCGGAAAGAGAAAAACATAAGGAACTATTGAACGCACTTCTTGCCGCAATCCCGCCCCTTCAGGGGTGGGTCTAGGCAAGATATTTTATTCGTGCGGTAAGCGGCTTTAGCCGCACCGCCTCCAAAAGCTGCGTAAAGAATCTCCTCCTTTCAAGGAGGAGGTTTACGAAAGAAAATTATTACTTACACGGGAAAAATTGCCAGCGGGAATTGCTGGTGCGCCACGAGGCGCACATTAACTAGTGTTTAATTGCAAAAATTAGCGTTCAAATAATTTGTTTGTGGTATCCTTCCCGTGGAAATATACTGGGGAGACCCGAAATGCCCAAACAAGCCGC
>JACVQJ010000039.1 GCA_015661075.1 Parachlamydiales bacterium
TAAGCGAGTCGGGCTTAAGATTATTACCCGAGAAATCGGAGCGCAGGTAACTGCACGGGGGTCGCAAGACCCCCACTTTTTAAATACTTAAAGAAGGAGCGAGGCTTCCTCCCTGCCCTAAAGGACTGGGTTTCCGCCTCGTCAAACTGATGAAGTCTTATGCTCGTTTAACAGTCGATATGAACCCCGAAGAACATACCTATTTAAAAATGGCGAGCGCCCAGCTCGGCATCACCATGCGGGAATTCATTCTTTGGGCCGCTTTCAAGAAAATGACGGAAATCGAAGATCAGTGGCTGGCGGAGAAAGCGGGGGAAACCTTGCGACGCTTCGAGTCTCAGAAAATTTCCCCGCGTGATCAAAAAAAAACCGATTAATTCCCTGCACCTATCTTTTCTTGTGATCGCCCTCTTGATCGGGGCGAATTTTGTCTCGAATACAGTCTGTGACAAACGCTCGAATGGATACGCCTTCTTTGGCTGCGCGCATTTTTATTTTTTTATGCTCGTTTTCTTCTACATCTATAGACATTCTTGTCTTTCGATCATCCACAATGATCCTCCCTTTTTATTATCAATTATTAACGAAACTATCTCTTCCGGGATTTCGTTTTGCTCTTCGAACACTCTTTTGTTTTTTTTACAGACTTTTTACTGACCTGGCTCAACCGGTGCTGCATGAAATCACCCACGCTCACGACAACGAGGTCTTTCATGGTCATCCCCATCAAAGACGCCACCGTTTTCAAGCGCTTGTGATCGTCTGCCAACAAGTCGATCGAAAGCCGCGCGATTTTGCCTGGCATTTCTTCTCTCATATTATTATTCATTTGCATAATGTCTCCGCCGCCGCAAAGCGGGCTCTTGATTGTTTATGAACGATTAAATTTGGCCCGGCGCACCTGATTTCTACGATTATATTATCTCTTATCACCAGGTGCTCCGAAACCCGAACCGGGGTGAGAGCTTTTTAGGCCCAACACCTGGCTCATTTCCACTTTAAATATTTTCTTGGTTCGATGCAAGTGGAAATTAGCAAACTTTTTCGTTGAGTGCTAGATGTTCATCGAAAAACCACTCCGCCCAGCGCGAGCCTCTCGGCGAGCGCAGGGGTGTTTTGATTCAATTTTAAGTACCGTTACCGTTACCGTTGCAACCTTAAACTCATAACAACCTCGTTTTCAACATCCAACCCTCTTTTGAGGTAGGGATACCGGCCGTGGAAGCTAGGGATATCCGACGGAACAGGTAGGGATGTCTGCGCTCGATTATTCGTTCGTATCGAACTGCAGCTGAGTGGCCATATTTTTGGCAGGCGAACTCCTTTTTCGAACCGAAATCCGGCCTTGCGCCTGGCGATCTTTCCGCATAAGACCCTGCGAGCGCAGAAAATTGAGCTCTTTTTTATATTTTTCGCCAAAGGTAAACCGGTTGGGATCTGTTTGAACCAGAAACCGGCTTCCGTCATCGCCGTCGACGAGCCAGCGGGCGAGCGCCTGCTTGAACACGGAATGGGGCAGCCCGGATTGTTGGTTAAACTCATTCCAGCGCTCTTCGGATATTTCGATGGATCCGAGCAGAGCCAGGTCGACTGATTTGTTGGTAAATTCTTCCATGACCAGCATCTGGAGGAGCGCCTGACCGGCGTGATATTGGGGAGCGGAAACAAGCGGGGGCAAATCCGGAACGGGCACAAGAAGGCGCCCACGCCGGTCCGTTTGAAACGTGTAATAGGGCATGAGCTGCGTGCCCAGAATGATTTCGAGTCCTTCTTCCCGGTTGGTGATCCGCGAGCGAAATTCTCTGAGCACGATCAGGTTGCCTCGGCTTCCGTCATCGAAATAAAAATTCATGTGCGCCTGGGCATGGAGTAACGAGCGAAGAATCGATGGGGCTTCCTTAAATTTGAATCCGAGGATTTCGGCCATCTCCGTCTCCCCCCGATCATAGCGCATGACCCGCGGATCGGCTCTACCTTGCACCCAGTTCTCAAATCCGGCTTTGCACTGATAGCGCAGGAGCTTATGGTGATAAATACTATTGAGATATTGCGTGCCTTTGGTCACCAGAGGCATGAGTTTTGGATCGATGGCCGCCACTTCCGCCACCGTCTTTCCCTCGTAGACCACTGTGGGCTGATCGTTTTGTAAGGCCACCTCGGCGCGCGACGACAAAAACCGACTCACGGGGCGCGCCACGCTCTGCGTCAGGGCGGGCAAATGTTTTTTGTTTTTTTCGAACTGCGCTTCGACGCGATCTTTCCAAAGGATTTCGGCGAGCAGCTTCAGATAGCGGCAATAATAGGGAGGGCGGTCGAAATCCACCCACAGGCGAAACAGCGGCAAGGCCAGCCGGTCGGCCAAAAAGATCCGATACCAGCTCTTGGACGCCTGCGACAGTTCCTCCGCCAATTTTTTGCCTTGCATACCGATCTTGGCAATGTGCACCGAAAACATCTCATCCAGAAATAGTCGGCCATCTTTGGCAAAGATGATGCGCTCGTCAGGCATCGCATCGAGAAAAACCGTATTGTCCCCACAATTTTTCTGAAACAGCTGCTTGGCTAAAGCCCGCTGGGCGAATTCTTTGCATTCTTTGACGAGTTCGCGCGCCAACAGATCTCTCGCTTTTTCTTCCTTTTCTAGCTTGGCTCCGCCGGCTTCTCTCAAAACTTCGCGAGCCACAAAATAGTGGATTTTGAACGGATCTTCGGCGGAAAGAAAATTGATCGCCGTCGCCGCCGCCTGGTAAAAGGCTAAAAAATCATTTTTGTTGTCGCCGGCTTTTTTCAAGAACGATTCGATGAATTGACTATAGGAGCTCGCCGGTTCTGTATTGTAGATTTCCTGGGGCTCGCTCTCTACTTTTTCGTAATTCGGCTCATGGGTCGCTCTTTCGAAAAAATCATCGAGTTCCTTGATCATATTTACTCCTTTTATCTTTTATCGTAGAAGTGGATGTCCTACCTCGGCAAACAAAGGTTCTTCATCTCGGTACGGTTGGCGCACCGGCCTTGTTTGTCGAGGCGTTTCTCTCAATTGCGATGAAAATTTTCCGGATTTGCCGTCAAAGTGCAGCTCGAAAGAAGGCGTCGTGCCTCCATTGCGGTTTTTTGCAATGATCAGCTCAGCCATCCCCGGCTTATCCAGTGGATCATAATAATCGCGACGCTGAATGAAAATCACCACATCGCTATCCTGTTCAATCTGGCCGCTGTCTCTTAAATCGCTCATCATCGGACGATGCCCCTGCCTCTCTTCGACTTTACGGGACAGCTGGGAAATGCACATGATCGGCGTCTTGATCTCCATCGCCAGAAGTTTAAGCTTTCTCGAAATTTCAGCGACTTCATATTGCCGGCTCTCAGTGTGACCGCCCCCACTGAGCAGCTGCAGATAATCGACGATAATCAGCGACACGTCTTCTTCTTCCTTGAGCGTTTTGGCTTTTGCAATGATTTGGGTGATTGATCCGCAATTTTGATCGTGGATGAAGAGTTTGGCCGTGCGGAGAAATGATTCCTGCTCCTTGATCCGCATCATATCGATATCGCTCAGAGATCCCCTCTTGATTTTTTCTCCCGGGATGCCTGTGCGGAGCGACAAAAAGCGCTCGACGAGCTGATCGGCCCCCATTTCCAGTGAAAAAATCCCAACGGCCTTTTTCTTCTCCGCACAGACATAGTTCGCTATATTGATCGCAAAGGCTGTCTTACCCATCGCCGGGCGTGCGGCTACGACGACAAGATTGGTTTCTTCCAATATGGTCGTTTCATTGTCGATTTCGAAATAGCCGGTGGGCACGCCGGTCATGAACGGCTTTTTATGGATTTTAAAATATTGCTGGCGCTCTTCGATCCGCTCAATCAATGGGATCGGATCAATCCTCGATTTAGCGCCCGATAAAATTTCACCGATCGAGGTCTTTTCGCTATTGGAAAATCGCTTGCCGAGATCGTGGAGGCGGCGATGAACCTTCTCAGCGACGTCGGTGGGATCGGGCGGATCGGAAAAAAAGGCCTTTTTCGCCTCCTCCAGCAATAAAGACGCCTGCCGGTTGAATGATTTGGCCTTTAGGATTTCGATATATTCATGTATATGCGCCGACGTACCGGCGAACTGAGCCAATCCCGTGAGATAAGCCACTCCCCCGATTGCTTGTAAATGGTCATTTTTCTTAAGCTCTTCGGCAGTGAGATGAATTTCCGCTGGCTTTTCTTCGCGATATAGCCGTCGCAAAACCTGAAAAATCAGCTTATGTTCATCAAAGAAAAAATCGGAGCTCTCGAGTACCGACGCAGCGGTAGAGTGAGCATGGCGGTTGGACAGCATGCATCCCAAAACCATCATTTCCGATTCTTTCGAATGCGGAGGCCCTGTATTTGCCGACATGTCGATTCTCTTCTAAGTCTTAAGTATTTCTGTGTCCCCGCGCCTATAATGCAAAAATTTTAATATATATGCAAATGACTGTTGTCTATGAAAATAGGTGGTTTAAAGAAACCTGTACCTGATCTTTACTGATGCTTGAAAAACTGTTTTCGAGCGCATCAGAGCCAGGCCGCCTTAAGCGGGCCCTGGCGATGAGGCGCAATCTTAGAGATCTCAAAAGATCTCAAAAGATCTGGGTCAGTGAATTTGTCTCCCAGAACTTTGCAATGGATAACGGTCTTTGAGCATCGGATAACGGTAAAAAGGGCTGTTTTTTGCAAAGTATAACGGTCATTGCTGCAACGTATAACGAAAAAGCCAATGAACGCACTGCTTGCCTAGAGTCCCTCCCCTTCAGGGGAGGGTCTAGGTAAGCTATTTTATTGGCGCGGTATGCGGCTTTAGCCGCACCGCAACCTTAAGCGGAAGAAGAATCTCCTCCTTGAAAGGAGGAGTTCTTCAAAAACCCCTCCGTCGGAGCTTTATCATGTAAACGAATTGCCATCTTAATAGATCTGGGTCTTGGGTTTTGTCTATGAGCTCTCTGCATTGTATAACGGTCAATGCTGCAACGTATAACGGTCATTCCTCTCTTCGCACGTCGGACAACCCTACCTGTCTGCAAAGTATAACGGTTAGGGCCCGTCATGTGGGTCTAATTTTAACATTCCTGTTCTCAAGCATGGAATTCATCGTTGTATTTTAAGCCCTTCCAATACCTCGATTCATTCACATGCTCATTAAAATTTTTGGAAAACGCTGAGTTTAAAAGAACTGAGACGCCGAGACGCTGAGAAAGAAAAAAAATGCATAAGAGTGAGGGATACAAGCCGCCCATGTTTGCAAATGCATGCATGCGAGGGTGCGAAACTTTTAAGAAAGAAGGGGCGGGATTGCGCTTCGAGCAAGCTGTTCAAGTGCCCCTTCTTTCTTAAAAGTTTCGCACCCTCGCATGAAGAGCTTCGCTCAACATAGGCGGCCTCAGCGCCTCGGCGTCTCAGTTCTTTTAAACTCAGCGTTATTCTCTAATAACCACTGAAAAGAAAACCTGTTATGACTCGAGAGAAAAGATTTCGAGCGAAGATCGATATGGCAAGCCGGAGCCAGCACTATGTCACCGGTTTGAGGTTCGGGTTAACAAAAGCATCTCAAAAGATCTGGGTCGTATGATTTGTCTATGAGCTGTCTGCAACGTATAACGGTGTTTACTGCAAAGCATGACGGTGATGCGACGAACGTCTTATCCGGCAGATAATGAAAATTGCAAAGGATAACGGCGCTATTTTTATGTTTTGGATCTCAAAAGATCTGGGTACGTGATTTTGTCTATGATGACCCTGCAACGTATAACGGTCAATCCTGCAACGTATAACGGTAAAATCGAAACGTTCTCGTACAATGATATCAGCGCATTGCAAAGGATAACGGTACTTTAAATAATATGAGGCCGTTGTATTTAAATTAAAGTTGTTATAAGAACAAACATCACAATCTATCTAACATCACAACATAGTTAGCCGAATGAATCAAATTGAGAATCTCATCATATCCGAAAAGTTTGATGAGGCACGCAAACAATGTCTGATGAGATTGACCGAGAATCGCCAAGACCCGATTGCCTGGCATTATCTCGGAATGTGTCATTATTTTACGCAGCGCTTCGATGAGTCGATCGATGCCTATCAAAACGCCATTCGTCTTCAGCCTGCGTTTGCCTGGATGAGTTGTTTCAACCTGAGCCAGGCATTTCTGATTACAGGCGATTTGGAAAAAGGATTTGCCCTATTCGAGTCCCGGCTGATCGATCCGCGACGTTTGTCAAAACCGGTACCAAAATGGCTAGGAGAGGAGATCTCAGGAAAAACCCTGTTGGTCCATCAAGACGAGGGTTTGGGAGATGCTATCCAATTTTTGCGATACATTCCCTATCTGCAGAATTATCATTGCCGCGTTCTTTTATATTTAAATAAAGACCTTCACGGCCTATTCCAGCATCTGAACGTGCCTCTTCTCACAGATCGGATTTATGAGTGCGATTTGCATGTCGAGACGGGAAGTCTGCCATTTTGTTTTAAGACCACCCTTTCGAATATCCTGCCGCCGGTCAAGATTGTATGCTCTCGCCAACCAGAAATCGGAAGAATCGGGATCGTATGGCAATCATCCAAAAGCATCGGGCCGGAGATTTCCGCCCCAAAATCATTGAATCTTGAGCAATGGCAACCCTTGCTGACGCTCCCGGGTTTTCAATATGTCTGCGTGCAAAAAGACGTGTCGCCTGAGGACGCTGCATTTCTTGAGCGCCATGGAGTCGAAAGGCCGCCCATCGCTTCTTTTACAGATACGGTGAAAATTCTGGAACGCTGTGAACGAGTGATTTGCGTTGACACTTGTGTGGCGCATTTATCCGCATCGATGGGGAGCCCCACATGGATATTGCTTCCTTTTAACGCCTGCTGGAGATGGCTTGCGAATCGAACAGATTCCCCTTGGTATCCCAGCGTAAAACTTTTTCGCCAATGCAGAAACAAGATCTGGGATGAACCGATCCAGGAAATCAAACAGGAGTTGATCCATTGCAGAACATCGTCAAATTGATCTCGCAAGGCGAAAATGAACGTGCAGAAAAGCAATTGAAAAAAATCGCTGCCAACGACGCCCAATGCTTTGATGCATGGTATTTGCTGGGCGTCGTTCAGATGAACTTGGAAAAAACCGACGATGCCATCGCGTCGCTAACCAAAGCAATCTCCCTCCGCGAGAACACGAATGCCCTGAAAAATCTCACATCGCTCTACATCAAATTGGAAAGGTATCAGGAAGCGTTAAACGTCAATGATCGAGCATTCAAGCTCAATCCCAATGACACAGGGATACAGCATCACCGGGGATCGATTTTTTTCTATCTGGGCCAATATGTTGAAGCCATCAAGACGTATCGGAAAATGATCGAGATCGATCCTGGCAATGTTCCGGTTGTCAACGATCTGGGAGTGACTCTGACCTATGTAGGGCGTATTCATGAAGCGATTGAGCTATATCAGGATTTGATTAAGACATGCCCGAACGACCCGAACATTGATTTTCTGAGATGGAACCTGGCCACGCCGCTGCTGATGCTCGGAGATTTCCTTCGAGGTTTTCAACTATACGAGACCCGCACGAAAATGAAAGTGCTGCTACAAAAGTATAAACAGGTCGAATCGCCCCGCTGGCAGGGTGAAGCAATCGATGGGAAAATATTGTTCGTTCGCTGCGTAGAAGGATTGGGAGATTCGATTCAATTTCTCCGATACCTTCCAAAATTATCGCAATTTCACTGCAGCGTGATCATCGAAATGCCGGCGCATTTGCAATGCATCTTCCAACACTTGGGCGTTCCGTTCATTGACCCCAAGTTGGCAACTCCCCAGCACGATATCCATACCGATGTGATGAGCTTTCCATATCTTTTTAAAACTGATCTTCATTCAATCCCTCCGCCGATACCAATGAACGCCCGACATAAGCCGATCAAGCATCGAATCGGAATCGCCTGGCGGGGCCATCCGAAAACGCCGAGAGACCGGCATCGATCGCTACATTTGGAGCTTCTGGATTCCCTATTTAAGATTCCGAAAATCCACTATGTCTGCCTGCAGAAAGATGTGACGGAAAATGAACGCAAATTATTGGACATGAATAGCATCGAATGCCCGATTCTAGACACGCTGACCGATACTGTTCGCGTGCTGGAAAATTGCGAGCGGGTGATTTGCGTCGATACGATGATTGCCCATCTGGCTGGATCCATTGGGATTCCGACATGGATTCTTCTTTGCCACGTCCCCGAGTGGCGCTGGCTGCTCGAGCGCGCAGACTCACCCTGGTATCCGAGCGCGCGGCTCTTCCGTCAAAGCAAGATGGACAGCTGGGCCGAACCGTTAGCAGAGATTAAGGAGCTTTTAAGCCTTTCCAATGCCTCGATTCATTCACATGCTCATTAGAATTTTGGGATACGCTGAGTTTAAAAGAACTGAGACGCTGAGGCGCTGAGGCCGCCTATGTTGAGCGAAGCTCTTCATGCGAAGCTGCGAAACTTTTAAGAAAGAAGGGGCACTTCAAAACCTGGCGTTAATTAGCCCCCTCTCTCACTCTTATGCATTTTTTTTCTTTCTCAGCGCCTCAGCGTCTCAGTTCTTTTAAACTCAGCGTTATTCTCTAATAACCACTGAAGAGAAAACCTGTTAATGGCTCTGTTTCCCGATGAGGAAGGTTGAAGAACTCCTCCTTTCAAGGAGGAGATTCTTTACGCAGTTTTTGGAGGCGGTGCGGCTAAAGTAAAATATCTTGCCTAGCGGGAGTGCGGCAAGCAGTGCGTTCAACACTTGCAAGATGCATCTCAAAAGATCTGGGTACGAGCGTTTATCTATGGAGGCGCTGCAACGTATAACGGTAAATGCTGCAAAGTATGACGGTAAACTCGATCAAGTCTACGAGCGGCCGCATTTCGCGCTTGCACAGTATAACGGGATCACTCGAAGTCGAGGTTGAGGTGGAAAATATGTTTCCACTGACCCTGCGCGCCGGTGACGACTTCATGGTGAGTGATCAGGCCGAGGTTTTTCACGACCTGGATGGCTGAGTGCACGCGTGCCTGAATCAGCTTTTTTCTCTTTTGCTGCACGTAGTTGTCGAGCTTGAGCAGGAATGGGATCTTCGTGTCGTTGATCTCAGCGAGCTTTCGTTTTGTGCTGATTTCTCTGAGCATCCAGTCGCGCAGCGCAATGACGCTTTCGGTGACGAGCTTGTGGCCTCCGGCGGCAATCATGGTCCGGCGGTTGATGTCTTCGGGATATTCGACATATTTCGCATTGATCTGGTCGGTTAAAAGAGGGTTGAAGGCGATGACGAGCTCTCCGCGCTTTTCGCGCACCACTTCGTTGTTTTTATCCAGCTCCCTTCGCTCTTCTTCGGTTAAGCCTTCGAAAAAACGCACGATTTTGAACAGGCTCTGAAAGTCTTCGATCCGGTCAGTTCGGTATTCCTTATGCCCCTTCGTGGAGGATACTTCGTATTTTCTCTCGTAGATGATCAAAAACTTTTGCTGCTCGGTGTCTTGCAAAAGCGTTTTGATGAATTTGATGTCCGCTCCGGAATAATCTCCGCTGTCGAGGTAGGCTTTATAGAGTTCAGAAGGATAGATCCGGATCATGGCCGACGGGCTTTTCTGGCCCTTGCCGCCGTACGGAACGACTTGCGTTTCCAGATTGCCGCGATAAAACGTTTCCGATTTTTCATTGTGATGCTCGCTCTTGTCGTGGAGCAGCCGCATCAGGGCTGTCATCAGCTTGTCCTGAGGCGCCGTGAGGCGAATGCCCTCGGTTCGGATCTCGACATTGTTGCGCACGATTTTATCTTTCGTTTCCGTGCTGATCAGATCAAAGAGGGAGGGGGTGGGATCATTGGGCACGGAAAATTTCAGCTTTTGGTCGACGAAGTGGCCCGATTGGCGGAACTTGCGGGATTTGCGCGCTTTGTCGGGCTGCAGCAGCTGGAGAAGCGTTTCGCGGTTGTCGTGGACGAACTTGTGCAGCGTGGCATTTTTTTTAATATCGACCTTGCCCGAGGATTTTTGGGTCAGCTCGATCAGTTCGTCAGAAGAGGGCTCTTTGCTGCCCCGCTTGCTGCTCCGGACGAGCTCTTCGAATTTGGTCCTGAGCGCGGAGATGTCTTCGGGAAATCGCCCCTCTTTGGCGGATTTCGCAAATTCTTCCAGGATATCGTTGATTTCATCGTTTTCTGATTTTTTCATTAAAATATGTCATTTTGGGGTTGTCGGGCGTTCATTATTTTGCAGGCATTTCCATTGAAGCTCAACACCACATCGGCTCCCACGGGAATATTTCGTCCTTTCAACACTTTAACATAAATAGCTTCTTCGGGCCTTTCTTGGCCAAACTTTCTGTTCCAAAGCCCGAGAATCAAGGCGGCGATGCGCTCGATATCTCCGGCCTCTCCGATGGCCTGGGCCAACATTTCGCGCTCGCTTTGCACTGTGCGGTTGAATTGGGCGGCGATCAAAATCGGCAGCCCCGTCTCGACGGCGCAATCTTTCAGAAGAAGGCAAATCTGCTTGAGCTCTTCTTGCCGCGAAGCATTTTTTCCGATCTCTTTCAGGCGCAAAAGCTGCATATAATCGATGCAGATGGCCGTCGGGCGCTGGGGCTGCTGGGCCAAAAAACGGATCGCCTCCACCAGCTCTTCTGCAAAGAAGGACGAATAAAATACATTGAGGCGCCGCTTTTGCACGAGCTCTTTAAAGAAGCAGTTTTTTTTCTCCAGGAAAAACCCTCTCATGTTCTCTGCGATATACTGGACATTTCCATCGCGGAAATAAGCTTTGATCGAGTCGCGGTTGTTCTGGGAGAGCCTTTCCCCGAGATAGCAATTGAGGGCTAGACAGATGATCGGCGCGCGGGCCTCTTCGTACGAGAAGAGATAAACAGACGATTGGGGGTTGTGTTCCAATAGGCCAAAGAGGGTGTTGATGATGAAACTGGTCTTTCCATGCCCTGTCGGCGCTGCGATGACGCTGATCTCGCCCCCCTCGAGTTTCAGCTCGCTGTCGCCGAGACGAAAACCTGTCGGGATTCCGGGAGAGATCTTGCGGATCTCTTCCGCAATATCCTGTTCGCTGGGCGTCTTCAACAGCGATTCATATTGAAAAAGCCGGCCCGGCGCATTTTGCAAAACAATCGCGTTTTCGCGTTTTTGAATGGCTGCCGTCAGATCTTCGATCTCTTCGAGAAGTTCCGTAAAAGCCGGATGGCCAGCGGCCTCACTGATATCCTGGATGTCATGTTCTCGCATCAACAGCCGCAAGGCGAGATCTTTTTCCTGTTTCAGCCCATTTAAAAAATCCAGTTTGTATGAATCGACAAAGGCCGCGAAATTCATGGAGCCCATCGGCATTGAATGAAGCGGAAGGTGGGCCGCCGAACAAATGGCTTTGAGCTCCTGTTCGTGCTCATGGGGAAAGATGGTACCGATACCGATATAATAGCCGTTGAACCGCTTCGCCAGATCGCGAATCGGCTGCGATGGCGTCGTTTTATTTCTCGGCAAGAAACAGCAAATATGGCCCATTTTTTCTCCACCCTCATTTTATTTTATTGAAGTCGTTACAAATAAACAGGTTATTTCCAACCTTCCAAGCAATTCAACAAGACTTAAACATGCACTTGATTAATATTTGTACAATCGGTGTTATTAGCACAAGGATGTACATATGATTGTAGTGTCTTTTTCCGACCCTCGAAGTTGTTTGACGGATTCGGACAATGATTAAAGGGTTGAATATGGGGTCAAAAAAGATCGCTCCTCCGCGGTTATTGTGGATGGGACTCATTTGCTGTTTGCCATGGATTGTCAGTGCGCAGGAAAATGCTACCGAAACAACATTTGTTAATAGCACGGAAGAAAAAGTAGAGGTCGATGAAAGCCATCCATCGAATCCGGCTGAACCGGCCGATGTTTCTGCGCTTCCTGCCATTGTATCGGACCCTGAAATCTCTCCTGGAGAAACCATTGCATCTGAATCCCATTCGACAGTCGGAATGGTTCCGCAATCTTGCGGGAAAGTGATGTTGGAGTTTCTCTTTTGGGAGGGAATAGAAGATGATCTGCGTTATGGCATCAAGAACTGGACATCGTTATATCCAAGCAGTCCTGTGATCAATCAGAAATTGGCCTATGATCCCGGCGTAAGAGCTTCGGTTTTTGTTCCCATTTGTTATGATGAATGGGAAATCGGTGCGACCTATACCCATTTCTACACATCGCCGCCCGTAACACGAGTGGATGATCCGGCAGGGAATCTCTTCGGATCTCTGAACTTCACAGATTACGGCACCAGTTTTCTGCAGCCGGCAAACTACATTAAGGGCAAGTGGACCTTAAAAATGAATATTCTCGATCTGGAACTCAGGCGTTCGTTTGTCATTGGACAATCATTAATGCTCCAACCTTCGATGGGTGGAAAAGCCTGCTTTGTCCGCCAGCGAGTCGATGTTCATTATAACTATGTGACGCCCTCTGCCACAACCGGAAATCGGGTTCGCGGTTTGAGCAGCGTCTGGGCCGTGGGGCCGGAAGCGGGTCTAGACATGCGTATCTTGCTTCCCAAACAGATTAGCCTTTCCATTAAAGGTTCAATGGCGGCCATGCTCGGCATATTTGATGGCAACACGACCTACTCAGAATATTATGCCGTTGATTATGAATCGGCATTGACGGAAAAGAAGACTCGTCTTTTTGAAGTGGGCCAGTTGTCATGCGGCCTGTCCACGTGGTGGTCGGCCAAAGGCGATAGTTTTTTGGAACTGACGTTGGGCTGGGAAGCGCAGGTCTGGTGGCGCCAGATGAGAATCAATTGGTGGTCTACGATGACGATGAACAATCAGGGCGCCGATCTGGTTCTCCAAGGGCCGTTCCTCCGAGGCTCGCTGAATTTTTAACAAAATTGTGTAACGGTTACACACTTTGCGTTGCCCTCTTTTCGATCGTGTGATTAACATAGTGTCAAAAAAGTATTCTATGCGCACATTTGTCTTTTGTTCTTTCAAAGGCGGCACGGCGAAAACGTCGACGGCTCTTCATATTGGAGCCTGTTTAGCGCAATATCACGCGAAGCGGGTGTTGCTCATCGACTTCGACAGCCAGGCGAATCTCTCGACCGGCATAGGCATTGGCCCCGACAATCTGGATACGATGGTTCCGGTGTTGCGGGGAGAAAAAAAAGCGATTGAAGTGATTCAGCCCACCTGCATCCGCGGACTCGACATCATTCCCGCCAATACCTATTTGGATGGCATTGAATCCAGCGCGCCCCTGGTGTCGGATCTCTATGCCCACGAACGGCTGAGAAAAGCCATCATTGGCCTTCCCTATGATATTTGCCTGATCGACACGCCGCCATCATTGGGATGGCTGACCCAGGCGGCTTTTTATGCCGCGCATAGCAGCGTCATCTGCGCACTGCCGGAGCCCTATTCCATTCTCGCGATGAACCGCCTGAAAGAGTACCACGCCGCGATCCAGGAGCATCATCCGCTCTCCTGCTCCGGCGTCGTCATTTCGTTTTGGGATGAGAGAGGCGCTACGAATGTCGCCTTTCTGGAAGCGATCCATGCAGCGTTCCCTGAGCTGCTCTTTTGTTCGAAAATCCGCCGCGACATCGCCGTGAATCGCGCCATCTTGCAGGGCAAGCCAGTGATCGTGACGGAAGAAAAATCCCGCGCGTCGACCGATTATCGCGAGTTGGCGAAAGAATTTATCAAACGAGTGGATGCATGACCAAGACCCAGCAGTTAGCGACCGCATTCTTGCAAAAAACGCGATTGACTCGGCCGGCAGCGCCGCCGATCAGCGGAGCGATCAACGCATTTAATGCTCTTTTTGCCGTTCAGGAATTGAGCGATCCGGAAAACCGGAAGATCGAGCGCATTTTAGTCGAAGGGTTTGAGCCGGGTCAGTTGAGCGAGGGCGAGGTCGATCTCGATGTCGTCGAGGTGAAGCGGTTGACGAAAGAGTTGATGGCGATTCAGCGCCAGGAGATGGTGCTGATCGGCGAGCGCATCGCGCAAGCGCGCGCGATCTTTCGCAAATACAAGGACCGCTCGTTTCGCGAATGGCTCGATCTGACGTTTGGTTCGTTCAAATCCGGTTATAATTACCTGGCATTTTATGATCTCTATTTGCTGGTTCCCGACGATATCAAGGCGCGTCTGAAAGAAATGCCGGCCAAAGCCGTTTATGTTTTAGCATCGAAGAAGGTTCCTGTTGAGCGAAAGATCGCGATCGTCAAAGAGCATGCGCAAGAGACCGCGCAAAACCTCATCGCATTGATCCAGAGTACGTTAGGTGATCGGCGCGCGGCGCACCGCCCGACGAATGAAAAACTGATCAGAGCGATGGAAAAAGACGCATCCATGATCTGGCCCGATTTGTTGAATGAATCGCAAAGACGGCGTTTAACGGCCCTGATCGGTCATTTAAAGACGCTACTAACCCACTCGTCAAATAAGTGAACGCACTGCTTGCCGCAATCCCGCCCCTTTAGGGGTGGGTCTAGGCAAGCTATTTTATTATTGCGGTATGCGGCGTTAGCCGCACCGCATCCTTAAGCGGAGTAAAGAATCTCCTCCTTGAAAGGAGGAGTTCTTCAAAAGAGGCGCCAGCAAGCCAGGGCAATTGCATGAAGAATGCCTTGATGTGCCGTATTCATAGACAAGAACAGGATAAACAGGATCGACGAAACGTCGGCAGGATATGCATGATGAAGCTCCTGATCCTTCCTCATCGGGAAACAGAGCCATTAACAGGTTTTCTCTTCAGTGGTTATTAGAGAATAACGCTGAGTTTAAAAGAACTGAGACGCCGAGGCGCTGAGGCCGCCTATGTTGAGCGAAGCTCTTCATGCGAAGCGGCGAAACTTTTAAGAAAGAAGGGGCACTTCAAAACCTGGCGTTAATTAGCCCCCTTTCTTTCTTAAAAGTTTCGCCGCTTCGCATGCATGCATTTGCAAACATGGGCGGCTTGTATCCCTCACTCTTATGCATTTTTTTTCTTTCTCAGCGCCTCAGCGTCTCAGTTCTTTTAAACTCAGCGTATTCCAAAAATTCTAATGAGCATGTGAATAAATCGAGGTATTGGAAAGGCTTAAAATACAACGATAAATTCCATGCTTAAGAACAGGAACGTTAAAATTGATCAAGAGACCCACCTGTTTGTTTGATTCTGCTCATCCTGGCCAATCCTCCCGCGAAGCGGATCCTGTCTTTCTTTTCGTGCAATTTCCCTGGCTAGCAAGCATTTTGTCACTTATTTGACGAGCGGATTAATAGTCGAGCGCTCAAAGAAAAATTAACATTTTGTCAAGACATGATTAAGAAGGAAAGTGGCAGAAACCGTAGCGCGAGAGGATCTGACATATGCCCTTCTCGTGCATCGGCAGCCATCATTGTCCATTGTTTTGGGGCTGTTCTTGTTTGTTAAGATGTCATCAAAACGGTCTCGGTTCAGATAAATTCCTTATCTGTGCTTTGTTTATTTCAGCATATTTCTGTTTTGACTATATATTTTTAATCACGTTATAAGTCAAAAAAAGCCCAAATGTCCTGGCTTATCCTCATATAAAATCTGCGCAGCTTTCAAAACAATAAACTAAAAAACTTCAATGATATTTATTGTAAAATACACCCTCTCTTTTATTACGAACCATCTGCCATCTCAACTTTCTAGAGGGGTAGAACAATGCCAATAGCCCTACCCAGTGTTCAAAAAATTCAAGGAACTGACGGCCTAGTCGTCGGACCCAACGCCAGTTCGATCACCCAGTTTCTGGGGAGCAACATCACGATTACCGGCGATCCGATATCGAGCACGCTGCTCTTTAGTGTTCCCGCTCCTGGGGTCGTTACCTATTTTGCCGATGCGGGTTCAGCACTTCCTGCACCCAACTTGACCTTATCTGGAACAGCAGTGCAAGGCCTCACCACGTCGGGAGCTGGCAGCACTGTTACTTTTACGATTTCCGATTGGACAACGACGCAAAAAGGCGTGGGCTTACTGGCTACCGCTGCCGAAGCAACGACCGGCACATCGACGAGCAAAGTCGTTACGCCGGAAGGCCTCGCCACCAAACTCGGTACGCAGACAACCTATGCTCTGCCCTATTCCACGGGCGCCACAACGGCCGTCGGCTGGATCGGACCCTTGACGAGCGGCCAGCTGCTGATCGGCAGCGGCACCACACCGGTGGCAGCGATCTTGACCGCTGGAACAGATATTGCTATCGCCAACTCTGCCGGTTCGATCACTATTAATTCAACCGCAAGCGCCACTTCCGTCAAGTATTATGCAAACGATGGAACAACTGCCGCAGCAGTGGGCGGCAATCTCTATCTGCTCGGCTCCGTGTTGCAAGGCGTCATCACGAGCGGCAACAATTACGACACGATTGTCTTCTCGATGCAGGACTGGACGACAGCGCTCAAAGGCGTGGGCGTTTTAGCGACAACGGCAGAAGCCACCACGGGCACATCGACATCGAAGGCAGTGACGCCGGAAGGCCTCGCCGCGAAACTCGGCACGCAGACAACCGATGCTCTGCCCTATTCAACAGGCGCCACAACGGCCGTCGGCTGGATTGGCCCCTTGACAAGCGGCCAGCTGCTCATCGGCAGCGGCACCACACCGGTGGCGGCGACGCTGACGGCCGGCCCGGGTATTAGCGTGGCGAATGCGGCCGGTGCGATCACGATCACCGCCACCAGTCTAGCCAGTTCGCTCTTTGTTGGAGACGATGGCACGACAGCAGCTGTCGTAGGCGGGAACCTTTATCTGCTTGGCTCACTGCAGCAAGGTCTCATCACAAGCGGCAATAAATTCGACACAATTGTCTTCTCGATGCAGGACTGGACGACAGCGCTCAAAGGCGTGGGCGTTCTGGCGACAACGGCGGAAGCCACCACCGGCACATCGACGAGCAAAGTCGTTACGCCGCAGGGCCTCTCTACCAAACTCGGCACGCAGACAACCTATGCTCTGCCCTATTCCACGGGCGCCACAACGGCCGTCGGCTGGATCGGCCCCCTGACGAGCGGCCAGCTGCTGATCGGCAGCGGCACCACACCGGCGGCAGCGACGCTGACGGCCGGCGCAGGTATTATCGTGACGAACGCCGCCGGAGGAATCACGATCCACGCCAACAACACTCTCTTTACCGAGAACGACGGAACCACGGCCGCGGCCATCGGCGGCAATATCTATCTGCTCGGCTCGGTGCAGCAAGGCGTCATCACGAGCGGCAACGGACTCGATACGATTGTCTTCTCGATGCAGGACGGACTGGACGACGGCGCAAAAAGGCGTGGGCGTTCTAGCGACGACGGCGGAAGCCACCACCGGCACATCGACGAGCAAAGTCGTTACGCCGCAAGGCCTCTCTACCAAACTCGGCACGCAGACAACCTATGCCCTGCCCTATTCCACGGGCGCTACAACGGCCGTTGGCTGGATCGGCCCCCTGACGAGCGGCCAGCTGCTGATCGGCAGCGGCACCACACCGGTGGCGGCGACGCTGACGGCGGGCGCGGGTATTACCGTGACGAACGCCGCCGGAGCGATCACGATCAATGCCAACAACACTCTCTTTACCGAGAACGACGGAACCACTGCGGCGGCCATCGGCGGCAATATCTATCTGCTCGGCTCGGTGCAGCAAGGCGTCATCACGAGCGGCAACGGACTCGATACGATTGTCTTCTCGATGCAGGACCGATGCAGGACTGGACGACAGCGCTCAAAGGCGTGGGCGTTCTGGCCACCACCGCAGAAGCCACCACCGGCACATCGACGAGCAAAGTCGTTACGCCGCAGGGCCTCGCCGCGAAACTCGGCACGCAGACAACCTATGCTCTGCCCTATTCCACGGGCGCCACAACGGCCGTCGGCTGGATCGGCCCCTTGACGAGCGGCCAGCTGCTGATCGGCAGCGGCACCACACCGGTGGCGGCGACGCTGACGGCCGGCACGGGTATTAGCGTGGCGAATGCGGCCGGAGGAATCACGATTACCAACGTTGGCCTTGTTTGGACAAGCACTGCAGTCAGTGTGAACCCGGTCGTAGCGAATACGGGATATGTTTGCACAGCGACGAGCCCGACTGTTGTCACTTTGACTCTCAATACCATGGTTCAGTACAGCCTTCTTGAGGTCGCTCAACGAGGAACCGGACAGTGGAAGATCGCTGTCAGCGCAACCGGAAAACTGATTTATTTAGGCAACCAGGTCACAACGGATACCACCGGATATCTACAATCAACAGCAGATGGCGATTCAGTGCGATTGCTGTGCACAACGGCCGATACTGAGTGGCAGGTGCTGTCCAGTGTGGGCAATATCACGTGGGCCTAAACAACCGTAATGAGTGCTGGGGAGGTATCCGACTTTGGCTCGTACGTCCTCGCTTTTTGGGGCTCGGGTTAATAACGCGGTGGAAATCTTAAAAAAATTAAAAAACTTTCCGCCGCGGCCGATCCAGCGCTGATTGCACACAGCAAAATATAATACTTGAAGTCGCCAAAGATAATTAAAAAACCAAGAAGCTAATAGATTATGGCAGGATATAACAACAATATAAATAATACCTTCCTCGACATTGCCGCTCTCGGGACAACGATTCGCACAGCCACGACGCAAGTAGCGGTTAATCCATCCATTCCCTCAGGAAGCCTCATCACGACGGGATTGTTAGTGAATCCGGCCTTCTCGCTATCTTCAGGGACATTTTATGGCGAGCAGATCTCTCCTTCATTCAATCCGCCCACCGGCAATATCTATCCGTCGGCCTACGGCCTGTCAGTGGCCCCAACAATCACTCCGACCGGATCGGGGTCGGTGACGAATGCCTACGGACTCCACATCGCAGGTCCGGTCATTTCATCGAGCACAATCACAAATGCTTATTCTCTATATGTCGCCACTCCCAGCAGTGTCAGCGGCAATCCATATACGGCTGTTTTCGGGGGTTCCTCTGGAACGACTCGCGTCGGGGTCGGACAGACGGCGCCCAACTATCCATTGGACGTCAATGGAACGATCAACGTCAATCGCATTTATGTCTCCGGCACCACGGCCGATAACCAGCTCACAGTCCTCAGCCAGGGCTATAACCAGGGCGGTTTTGGCGGCGGAATGGTCGGCACGAACAAGCAGATGAGCGCCAATTCGACGACGTGTTTCGATCTGGGGGCTGTGAATGCCGCTCTTTTTGGATTTACAGGGGGCGTGTTCGATGGAAGATATATCTATTTCGTGCCCAATACCACTAGTTCGGCTTCCGGGACGATCGCCCGGTATGATACGGCGCTGCCCTTTTATGCAACGAGCAGCTACACAGCCTTTGACACCAGAGCTGTGAATAGCGCTAGCAAGGGATTTCAGGGCGGCGTGTTTGATGGAAGGTATGTTTATTTAGTGCCGAATAATAATGGCGCAGCTTTCGGTCAGATCACTCGCTATGATACGACATTGTCGTTTCTTGACGCTGGCAGCTACACCTGTTTTGATACACTTGCGGTGAGCGGCGCTAGCAAGGGATTTACTGGCGGCGTGTTTGATGGACGATATGTTTATCTAGTGCCGAATAACAGTGGCCTTTCCGGAACGATCACCCGTTATGATACGACAATGTCATTCCTTGCGGCGGGCAGTTATACCTGTTTTGATACGGCGGCGGTGTGCAGCGCTAGCCGGGGATTTACTGGCGGCGTGTTCGATGGAAGATATGTTTATTTAGTGCCGAATAACAGCGGCCTTTCCGGAACGATCACCCGTTATGATACGACGCAATCATTTACTACGGCCGCCAGCTATACCTGTTTTAATACGACAACGGTGAACAGCGCTAGCAAGGGATTTACTGGCGGCGTGTTCGATGGAAGATATGTTTATTTGGTGCCGTTTAATAATGGCCTTTCCGGAACGATCACCCGTTATGATACGACCCAATCATTTTTCGCCGCAGCCAGCTATACCTGTTTTGGCTCAACGACTCTGAATGTCAATAGCAAGGGATTTCAGGGGGCCGTGTTCGATGGGCGCTATGTCTATTTGGTCCCATCTACGAATAGAGTCCTGACCCGCCTCGATGCCTATCCGGGGCCTCAGGCGACAGCGATGGCAGCGAGCCAGGCGCCGAATGGTCTGGCGATTGGAAGCTATGCCGGAACAAGCACCTCGCCAGTCAGCGGCCTCATCGTCAGCGGCAACGTCGGTATCGGCACAACCAGTCCGCAATATACACTGGATGTGAATGGAACTCTCAACGCGACATCGATTACCGGTATCAGTATTGTATCCAATCTTCTGGGAACAACAGCCGATAATCAGCTCATCAACATCGCCGAGGGATATAACCAGGGCGGCTATGGCGGCGGCAGCGTCGGCACGAATAAGCAGATGAGCGCCGCTTCGACGGCATTTTTAACTTTTAGTGTTGTGAATTCGACTGTTTCTCCATTTAGGGGCGGTGTGTTCGATGGAAGATATGTTTATTTAGTGCCGAGTAGTAACGGCTTTGTCGCCCGTTATGATACGACGCAATCATTTGCTGCGGTTGACAGCTATACCTGTTTTGATACGGCGGCGGTGAACAGCGCCAGCAAGGGATTTCTGGGCGGCGTGTTCGATGGAAGATATGTTTATTTAGTGCCGAGTAACAATGGCGCTGCTTTTGGACAGATCACTCGCTATGATACGACGCAATCATTTACAACGGCCGCCAGCTATACCTGTTTTGATACACTTGCGGTGAACGCCGCTAGCAAGGGATTTGCAGGGGGCGTGTTCGATGGAAGATATGTTTATTTGGTGCCGAATAACAATGCCACTGCTTTCGGACAGATCACACGTTATGATACGACGCAATCATTTACTGCGGCCGCCAGCTATACCTGTTTTGATACGCTGACGGTGAACAACGCTAGCAAGGGATTTTTTGGCGGCGTGTTCGATGGAAGATATGTTTATTTAGTGCCGAATAATAATGGCAATTATTTCGGACAGATCACCCGCTATGATACGACGCAATCATTTACTGCAGCAGCCAGCTATACCTGTTTTGATACGACGACGATGGATGTCAATAGCGTGGGATTTCAGGGCGGCGTGTTCGATGGAAGATATGTTTATTTAGTGCCGAATAATAATAGAACTTCCGGAACGATCACCCGTTATGACACGACGCAATCATTTACAACGGCCGCCAGCTATACCTATTTTGATACGGTGCCGGGGAATGGCAATAGCAAGGGATTTATTGGCGGCGTGTTCGATGGAAGATATGTTTATTTAGTGCCGAATAGTTATACTGTCTCTTCTTCCGGACAGATTACCCGTTATGATACGACCCAATCATTTTTCGCCCAAGCCAGCTATAGCTATTTTAATACACGTGCTGTGAACACCCTTAGCACGGCATTTCAGGGAGGCGTGTTCGATGGGCGCTATATCTATTTGGTACCGAGTATACTTAACACTTGGACCCGCCTCGACACTTATCCCGGGCCGCAGGCCACGGCAATGGCGGCGAGCCAGGCGCCGAATGGTCTGGCGATTGGAAGCTATGCTGGAACAAACACCCCGCCCACCAACGGCCTCATCGTCAGCGGCAATGTTGGCGTCGGTACTTCCAGTCCGCAATATACGTTGGATATCAACGGGAGCCTCAACGCAGATCGAATTTATTCCAATGGCTTGCTCGGATCCACCGCCAATAACCAGCTCATCAACATAACCGAGGGATATAACCAGGGCGGCTATGGCGGCGGCAGCGTGGGCACGAACAAGCAGATGAGCGCCGAATCGACGACATGTTTCGATATGAGTGCGGTGAATGCGGCTCTCTATGGATTTCAAGGGGGCGTGTTCGATGGACGCTATGTCTATCTCGTGCCCAATACCAATAGCGCTGCTTCCGGGACGATCGCCCGCTATGATACGACACTGCCCTTTTATGCCACCGGAAGCTACACAGCGTTTGACACGGCCATCATCGATACCAGTAGCAAGGGATTTTCCGGCGGCGTGTTTGACGGGCGCTATGTTTATTTAGTGCCGAATAATAGTGGCGCTTCCGGAACGATCACC
>JACVQJ010000018.1 GCA_015661075.1 Parachlamydiales bacterium
GAACTGAGACGCCGAGGCGCTGAGGCCGCCTATGTTGAGCGAAGCTCTTCATGCGAAGCTGCGAAACTTTTAAGAAAGAAGGGGGGCTAATTAACGCCAGCTTTTCAAGTGCCCCTTCTTTCTTAAAAGTTTCGCAGCTTCGCATGCATGCATTTGCAAACATGGGCGGCTTGTATCCCTCACTCTTTTGCATTTTGCGTTTTTTTCTTTCTCAGCGTCTTAGTGCCTCAGTTCTTTTAAACTCAGCGTTTTCCAAAAATTTTAATGAGCATGTGAATGAATCGAGGCATTGGAAAAAATTTAATGTGCTTATCTTGTCTTTCAGATGATCACCACCATTCTAATATTTTACCTGGATGAGAAAAAGGCCTTGAGCCGGGGCGGTTTGACCGGCCCGGCGGCGGTTTCTGCTCTCGAGGATCGAAGGGATTTCGTCCGCAGATCTGCGGCCGGCGGCAATATCGAGAAGAGTGCCCGTGATATTGCGCACCATCTTATAGAGAAATCCGTCTCCTTCGAACTCCAGCCGAATTCCGCCGCTTTGTTCCACAATGTCGAGCCGTAGCAAGGTGCGTACGGAATCATGGGCAGCAGTTCCTCGATCCGACTCGTTGGCCATGGCGGCAAAATCATGGGTGCCGATAAAAAACGAGGCGGCTCTTTTGAGCTCGGCAAGATCAAATGCCCCATAGACGGGCGTCCGATAGAGGCGGGTCATGGGATTAGGCGATGAATCGAGGTGCAGATGATAGTGGTAGATCTTTCCTGTGGCACTATATCGCGCGTGAAAATCAGTTGAAACGGTTTCGGCCGAGAGGATGCGGATATCAACGGGTAGCAGGGCGTTGACCGAATAGCGCAGTCGGTTCAGATCGATGGATATCTCCGTGTCAAAGTGGGCCGTTTGACCCAAAGCATGGACGCCTGCGTCGGTGCGGCCCGCCCCGGTCAAATCAATCGGATGGCGCAAAACGGTAACGAGTGCTTTTTGCACGAGAGTCTGGATGGAAAGTCCCCTCGGTTGCACTTGCCAGCCGCAAAAACGGGTGCCGTCAAAGGAGATGATCAGTTTGATGCGCATATTTGCTCGGCCAGTAGCCAGTCGATGGGCGTTGTGATTTTTAGATTGCGCGTCGAGCTTTTGACGAGGACGGCCGGCTCGCCTAATTCTTCGATCAGAGATAGATCGTCGGTGGTTTCAATACCCGTTCTTTGGGCATGGGCATAGGCTTTAAAAAATAATGATCGGCGAATCACTTGGGGCGTTTGGAGTTCCCAACACTCGCTGCGCGGCAGGGTTTGGAGCACTTGCTGGTTGCGATCCGCGCGCTTGATCGTATTCGTCGCCGGTACGGCCAGGGCGGCGGCCCCGTGGCTGATCGCCTTGTCGAGAAGATCGGCAAAGGCTGTTTCTTCAATAAAAGGACGGGCTGCGTCATGGACGCAGATGTAATGGGCCTTTTCGGAGGATGCGATGAGGCCGTTGTAGACTGAATCTTGGCGACGTAGGCCGGGAAGAGCAAAACTGAGCGGTTTTCCGGCGCCCTGAAAAATCGGTTGATAGCAGGGCTCGCAGACGACGATGATCTCGTCGATTTCGCTGCATTTATTGAAAAAATCAAAACTGTAGCGAGCCAGTGGTTGGCCGAGCAAGGGCCTGAATTGTTTGGGAAGGCCGTCTCCCATGCGCAGGCCTTTTCCGCCTGCCAGGAGAATAGCTGTAAATAAATTATTTTTGTACATGGATGAGCCCGTATAAAACGGGGCCAGTATAACAAAAAAGGCGGCTTTATTAAAGCCGCCTTAACAGAAACGATCCCAAAGACAAAAAATATCTTTAGGAGAGATGCTTGTTGACCAGCTTGGTCATTTCGAACATGTTCACGGATTTTTTGCCGAGAACGCGGCTTAATTTATCATCCGGATTGATGTTTCTTCTGTTTTTCGCATCTTGTAATTTATGAGACTTGATATAAGCCCAAAGCTTTTTCGTCACTTCCGTGCGAGGCATTGGACCTTTACCGACGACCACAGTCAGCTCTTCGCTTAACTTCATCGGTTGCATAAATTTTGAATTTTTTTGCTTGATTGCCATGTTCTTTTTCTCCTTTAAGAAGGCTCAGCGAGTTTTTTCCTCAAATGAAGTCTTTTATCCGTCGAGGGATTTACGTGTCAAAATAAATCATAGAGGATTCCTCAAGAATTCACAAATCAAAGATGCCGTTCTCATGGGAAAAAGTCCAGTTTTTCGCGAAACAAAAAAAAATTTTACAAGAAGTCTGCGCTTGCCGAGAGTCAAAAGAAACGCTAGGATTACTATAGCCTTGCAGTAATAAAAAAAAATTAGGATCCATATGCAGTCCCTGGAAGAGATTGAGAGTTTGGCCGGGCAAATGAGAAATGCGAAAACGGCATTGGCCAAAATCGCCGTACTCGATCAAGACCCTTGGGTCGAGCCGTTTTTGAAAACGACACATCCGCTTTATTCTCAAATCAGAGAGTTGCCTCTCGACAAGCAGGCCGCCATCAAGCAATTCATTGCGATCAGACAGGCGCCAAGTGGCGAGAATCCCACCGATCATCAATGGGAAGATTTTCTCAACCGCCTTCTCGAGGTGGATCGATTTTACCGCGAGATCGGCGGAATCATTGGATATCAGCATCAGGTTCTTCGGTTGCTGGCGGCGAAGGAATCGAAATTATCTGATGCCAGATACCATTCGCCATCTTTTATCGACATTTCGCACGAGACGAAAGAGGTGTCCGCGGCGATTGAGGCAGGGATTCAGGCGATGCCGTTTTTGTGCGAAATGTATCCTGTGGGCGGCGCGGCGGATCGTTTGCATCTCGTCGATGAGAGCACTGGCCACGAGCTGCCGGCCGCAAAACTTGAATTTGCCAGAACTACGCTCCTCGAGCGATTGCTGCGCGATCTCGAGGCGCGAGAATATCTCTATTTCAAGCGCACGGGCAAAATATTGACGGTCCCGGTCGCTCTGATGACGTCCCACGAAAAAGACAATTGGATCCACGTGCAGGATATTTTGGAGAAAAATGGTTGGTTCGGACGCCCTAAAGACCGGTTCCGCCTGTTTGTCCAACCGCTCGTTCCCGCCGTCAATCAGCATGGAAATTGGATCTGGAGCGCGCCGTGGAAGATGCTCATGAAGCCCGGCGGACACGGGGCGATCTGGAAATTGGCTTTAGATCACGGAATTTTCGATTATTTCCGTCAGTTGGGGACTCGATTTGCCCTGGTGCGTCAGATCAACAATCCGCTCGCCGGGCTCGACTACGGTCTTCTCGCGTTTACGGGGATTGGATTTACGCAGAAAAAATCGTTTGGGTTTGCATCCTGTCCGCGCTTATGTTTGTCTGCCGAGGGGATGAACGTGCTCGTCGAGCGCAAGATCCCTCACGGGTTTTCCTACGTTGTTTCCAACATCGAATATACCGATTTTGAAAAGCACTCCATTCCGGACCGCCCCCTGGTTCCCAACGAACCTTATTCGCGGTTCACGTCCAATACCAATATTTTGTTTGCCGATTTGTCGGCGATCGAGGCCGCCGTTGAGAAAACGCCCTTTCCCGGCCTGATCATCAATCTGAAAAAGAAATCCGATGGCGTGCAAATCGGGCGTCTGGAATCGGCGATGCAAAATATCGCGGACGTTTTTGTCGAAAGGAAAAGAAAGCCGCTCACCAAAGAATCGCACGATTTGAAAAAGACCTTTATCACCTATAACCGTCGCCATAAGACCATTTCAACGACAAAAAAAGCGATGGCAGACGGCGGCTCATTTTCTGAAACGCCGGAAAATTGCTTCTACGATTTGCTGCGCGCCCACCGCGAGCTATTGCAAGATGTGTGCCGATTTTCATTGCCGCCCGATCGCACGCTGGAAGAGGTTTTGGCCTCTCATCCTCCTTTTGTTTTTTTATTTCATCCCGCCCTCGGCCCGCTCTTTCAAACAATCGGCCAAAAAGTCCGACAGGGGCGATTGGGAGATGGCAGCGAGCTGATTTTGGAAATCGCCGAGGCGGATATTGAAAATCTTTCCGTTGATGGGAGCTTGCAGATCATCGCGAAAAATCCCACCGGATCGCCGCGGTTTTCGGCACCAAAGCCTCGATGCGTCTTAAAAAACGTTCAGGTCGTCAATGCGGGAATCGATTGGGAACAGTCGCGTCCATTCTGGAAGGCGCGCTATCATCGCAAAGAATCGATCGTCATCATTTTGCATGGTAGATCCGAGTTCGTCGCTGAAAATGTGCGGTTTGAAAAAGGACACTGCTTCGAAGTGCAGGATGGGGAAAGACTCGTGGTCTTGCAAGATGGAAAATGTCTCAAAATGAAAAAAGAAGCAGCGGCCCTGTAGCCGCTGCCGAACCCGTTTATACTTGCGCAGGGACAGCGTGTGCTGCGCGGTAATGAGAGATGGCTGCTCTGATTCCTTTGATTGCCAATGCAGTGATGACGCCGATACCGATAGCGACGCCAACGGCCGCTATAGGATGGGCGAAGGCTATTGCCCTGGTGATGGGTAACCCATGCATGAGATCAGTAAAAAAGCCAGTTACAAAGCTTTTGACTGCGCTTATGCCTGTGCTCATAAAGCCTGGCATTTTTGGGAATGCGTGGACGACGGTTTCCGTAACGGTTGAAATAGACATTGGTACCTCCGATTGTTCGTAAAAGAGCCGTCAATTATAGGTCGATAAAAATAAATGTAAAGAGCAGATGAAAGTTTTGAAAATTTTTTTTTTTGCGGCTTTTTGCGCGAACGCGTAATCTGGAGATGAACACAGCAAATGACCCACAAGGAATCTCTATGAACTTTGAAACGCAAGAACGCCTCAAGTTAACCGATCAACGCCTCTCCGAAATGTCGAGGTATCTTTGACCTGGCGGTCAAGGAAGAACAAGTTCAAGATTTCGAAAATCGCATGGCGTCCAATGATTTTTGGAGCGATCAGACGGCCGCTCAAAAGATCATCGACGAATGCAATGCGCTCAAACGGTGGACCGTTCCCTATCGGGAATTGAAAATCCGATTCCGGGATGTTAAAGAGCTATTGCCGGAAGCGTTCAGCATCAATGATGACGAGCTGGTCAAAGAGTTGCTCGCTCAATTGGACGACATTGAGAAAAAGCTCGGTGATCTCGAAATTCGCAAAATGCTGTCCGGCGAGATGGATTCGCGGGACTGCTATCTGGAGATCAACGCCGGCGCCGGCGGCACTGAATCGTGCGATTGGGCCCTGATGCTCTCGCGGATGTATCAGCGCTGGGCCACAAAGCGCGGCTGGAATGTTGAAGTCGTCGATCGCCTCGACGGCGATGTGGCGGGAATCAAGAGTATCACTTACCGGATGACGGGCGATTTCGCATACGGATATTGCAAGTCGGAAAAAGGCGTTCATCGCTTGGTGCGCATCTCGCCGTTCGATGCGAATGCGAAGCGCCATACCAGCTTTGCGTCGGTCGACGTCACCCCGATTGTCGACGATGTCCAGATTGACATTCGTCCGGACGATATCCGCGTCGATACCTATCGCGCCTCCGGCGCGGGAGGGCAGCACGTCAATAAAACCGATTCCGCCGTCCGCTTCACACATATTCCCTCCGGAATCGTGGTCTCATGCCAAAGCGAAAGAAGCCAGACGCAGAATCGTGAAACTTGCATGAAAATGTTAAAATCGAAACTCTACGAAAAAGAGGTGCTCGAACAGCAGGAAAAGATTTCGGCCATGGGCGGAGAGAAAAAAGAAATTGCATGGGGCTCGCAGATCCGCAATTATGTTTTTCAGCCGTATACGCTGGTCAAAGATACCCGCACCAAAGTCGAAGTAGGCAATGTCCAGGCTGTGATGGACGGAGAGATCGACGAGTTCATTAACGCTTATTTGAAAGAATTTGGATAGATGACCTTGCCGTCTGATTACGATATTCGCTATTCGGTTACTGAGGATTTGGCTATTTTGCAGCAATGGTTGGCCGATCCTGTGGAGCGCCGTTTTTTCCCATTCGAGACGGATCAGGAAACCGAGGATGTGCTGAAGAACTGGATCGGATTTTCGCGCTATAAAGCCGCGTTGACGGGCATGGTGTCCGGCCAGCCCTGCGCCATGGGAACTTTGCTGTTGATGCCGTATCGCAAAGTCGCCCATCACGCCTCGTTCTATGTTTTTGTCGAACCGGGCCATCGGCGCCTGGGAATCGGGACCTCGATGGTGCGCAATCTGCTCCATCTGGCCAAGACGCGTTTTTCTTTGGAGAGCGTGTCTGTTGAAATTTACGAGCCGAATCCGATTATTTTCCTGCTCGAGAAGATTGGATTTGAGATGTTTGCCCGCCAGGAAAATTTCATCAAGATCGATGGCAGCGGCCATGCCCGCATTTGTTTGGAGCATTTTTTTACATGATGAAAAACAATCCGATCGAGATTCGCTTCGCTCTCGAAGACGATATGAAATGCCTGATCGATTGGCTGCAGCAGCCGGGCGTATTGCAGTGGTTCCCTCTGGCTGATCTACGCGAGATCGAAGACGCCGCGCGCATCTGGATTGGCAATAGCAAACACAATGCCGTTCTGACGGCTCTTTGGGAGGGGGCGCCTTGCGGAATGGCCACGCTCTATATCCAGCCGTTTAAAAAATTGGCTCATCAATCCCTGCTCGCGATCATCGTCGATGAAAAATTCCGCGGCCGGGGAGTTGGGACGGTTTTACTCAGGGAGCTGGAGAAGATCGCCAAAGAGCGTTTTCAGATCGAATTGCTCCATCTGGAGGTATACGAGGGCAATCCGGCCATTCATCTCTATCAAAGACTCGGTTTTGTCCAATACGGCTATCAGCGCCGATTTATCAAAGACAACGGTCAGTATATCGGCAAAATCATGATGCAGAAAGTTTTGTGATGGCGATGACCCCCGATGAGCTGTGCGAGCGACTGCAAGCCATTTGCCCGCGCCCGATCCGCATTCAGATCCACGAAAATCGCTCGACCTATGCGGCCGCCCGGCGGGAAAAAGATGGCACGATCCGCCTCATGATTCATCGCCTGTTTCTGTACTCTTCAACGCCCGTTTTGCAGGCCCTGATCCGGTTTGCCCTCAGCCGCGACAATCAGGCGAAGGCGACCATCCGGCAGATGGCTCTCTTGTATTTCACAAAGATCGAGCCGCCGGCTCCCGATCTCGGCCTGTCCGATGCGCAAGGAAGGGTTATTGATTTGCAAGTGATTTACGATCAGGCGAATAGAAATTTTTTCGAGGGCAAGATCGGCGTTCCGATTGCCTGGTTCAATCCTCCGCCCTACCGCCGTTATCGCCATATCACCTATGGCAGCTATGACCGCACCCGCCCGCTGATCCGGATCAACCGCCTGCTCGACTCTTCCGAGATCCCCTTGCCATTCGTCGAGTTCATCGTTTATCATGAAATGCTTCATGTCGTTTGTGCATCAAAGATCGATGGCCGCGGCCGTATTAGTGTTCATACGGCCGAGTTCCGCCAGAGGGAAGCGAAGCATCCCCATTATGCTCTGGCCAAGGATTGGGGGAAGAAAGGTCTAAAATTTTTTAAGGATACTCATGGCAGGGCATAGCAAGTGGGCCAATATCAAGCACCGTAAAGACCGGGCGGACCGCAAAAAGGGCAAGATTTTCAGCCGGATCATGAAAGAGATCATCAGCGCCGTCAAGCAGGGCGGACCGGATCAAAAATCGAATAGCAAGTTGCGCATCGCGGTGCAAAAGGCCAAAGAGGCCAATCTTCCGAATGAAAACATCGACCGCAACATCAAGAAGGCGGCGAGCGCGGATCAGCATGATTTCGACGAAATGACCTATGAGCTCTATGGATATGGCGGCGTGGGCATCATCGTCGATGGAATGACCGATAATAAAAACCGCTTTGCCTCCGATATCCGCATTGCGACCAATAAGCGCGGCGGGACTGTCGCGATGCCGGGCGCAGTCGCTTATAATTTCGATCGCAAGGGCGTGATCCGCATTCCGAAAGGCTCTAATAGCGAAGACGATCTCTTCATGCTGGTGAGCGATGCGGGCGCGGAAGATTTCGCGGCTGATGACGATCATTTTGTCGTGACTATGCGGGTCGATTCGTTTCCCACCGTCAAGACAGCCATAGAAAAAGCGAACATCAAGATTGACGAAGCGGCGCTGGAAATGGTCCCGAAGACTTTTGTAGAAGTCAGCGAAGAGGATGGAAACAATAATATCGCCTTGATCGAGTGGCTGGAAAATCTCGACGATGTCGATGCCGTCTACCACAATATGAAGTAGAAATCCCATGAGTGCAGAAATTGTCCTTTCCGTTCGGAACCTGTCCAAGCTCTTCGATGGCAAGCCTCCTGTGAAAGCCGTCGATGGAATATCCTTTCAACTGGCGAAAGGAGAGGTCCTTGGATTGCTCGGTTTAAATGGAGCTGGCAAGACGACGACGATTCAGATGCTGATGGGGACTCTGACGTATACGTCCGGATCAATCCATTATTTTGGCCAGGATTTTCTCAAGCACCGCAAGGACATTTTGCGCCGCGTGGTATTTGCCAGCACCTATGCCAGCCTGCCCTGGCTGCTCACTATCGAACAAAACCTGAAAGTGTTCGGCCGTCTGGCCGGGTTGAGCGGTCTCATGATCAATGAGCGGGCCGATCCGTTGCTGGAGCGCTTCGGCATCCTCGATAAGAAAAAGAAACCCGTTTCATCGCTGTCATCGGGTCAGATCACCCGCCTCATGCTGGTCAAAGCGTTTTTGCCCATGCCCGATATCGTATTGCTTGATGAGCCGACCGCTTCGCTAGACCCCGACATGGCCCAGGACGTATTGGCGTTTTTGCAGGGCGAAAGAAAAAAGCGCGGCCTGTCCATCCTCTTTGCCTCGCATCGCATGGACGAGGTGTCCGAGTTGTGCGACCGGGTGATTTTTCTGCACAAGGGCCAGATTGTCGCCGATGACAAGCCGGAAATTTTAGCGAGAAGCGTTTCGCGATACAAGCTCCGCCTGCATGTGGGCGATGGGTTGAAGCGTTCAATGTCTCTGGCTGAAAAAATGCAATTGAGCTTTGCCGTCAATGAGCGCGTCATAGAAGTGACGTTGGACGAGGGGCAGATTCCCACATTTTTGATGGCACTCGGCCAGGCAGGCGTGTTCTACTCGAGCATTAAAATCCTCGAGCCGAGCCTGGAAGATTATTTTTTGATGATGGCGAGGAAAAAATCATGATCCTAAGCATGCGCCGCATCGGAGCTGTTTTTTTGCGGTATTTTTATACCATTACCGGATTGCATCAGATCACCGAGCTCTTTTTTTGGCCGCTCATTGAGATCCTTTTGTGGGGCTTGACGACGGTCTGGCTGCAGCAGCAGCAGGATATGCCCAATTTAGCGCTGATCATTTTGACCGCGCTGATCTTCTTCCAAATCATCACGCGCGCGGCCAATGACATATCCGTAAGTCTGCTGCAAGAGTTCTGGAACCGCAATCTCAGCAATCTCTTTTCGACGCCGCTCACCGAAGTCGAGTGGGCCCTCGGCACGATTCTGCTGTCTTTTTGCAAAATAATCATTGGGCTTTCTTTTGGCGCTCTGGTCGTCTATCTGCTCTATGCCCTCAATGTGTTTGTCGTCGGCTGGTATTTTCTGCCCTTTGCCGCCTCGCTGATGCTGTCCGGTCTGGCGCTCGGGTTTCTGTCGGCGTGCGTGATCATCCGCTGGGGGCAAAAACTGGAGATGCTGGCCTGGATGATGGCTTTTTTCTTTGCCCCGTTCAGCGCGGTTTTTTACCCCGTCGACAGCCTCCCCATGTGGGCCCAAACGATCTCCTGGTGCCTTCCCATGACCTATGTTTTCGAGGGGATGCGGCAGGTCTTGCTGAACGGCGTTTTTTGTTTAAACGATTTTCTCATCAGCCTGGGGCTCAATGCGATCTATCTCGCCGGGGCTGTCTTCCTATTTAAATACTCGTTTAAGTGCAGTCGGGTGAAGGGCTTAGCTCGACTGGAATAAGCATTCCCAATGAGTCGTTTCCCTGCGGTCAACGACTCATAGCGAAACATTTACATACGAATTTTTACATATTACATTGTTATTGATTATCGCGTGTAATTGTGGTATAATCGTTATTATCAGATTGATAATAAGGTGATTGTAATGCCGTTGGAGATCAGTTTAAATAAATCGGCCGAAAAATCCTCGGACTCTTCGTCAGGCCAACGCAGATCCAGTTCTTGCATAACGTGGAAGGATGGAGATAAAACTTATCGATATCGCTATACCATCTATGAAGCGACAGCGAATGGTGAAAAAAAAGTCGAATACACTGATGCCGAGTGGATAGAGATTGATGTTGGAATGAAAGCCACTCTTGAAAAAGTTAATGGAGTTGCAAAGGATGTATTTAAACCAGGTATCGCCTCTTTCTCGATCGAGAGCAAAGGCGGTGGCGTGATTGTGACTTATTCCACTGGTGATAAACCGAAAGATAAAGTGACGCTCTCTTCAGAAAAACTTACTGATGAAGCGACCTCGGTAGCCAATAAATTCTTCGCCAAGTTCGAGGGATATCGCGGTTTCCCAGTTGATGAACTTCCTTCTTCCACTTCATCACCTGTTAAAGCTACGAAGAAAGTCGATAAACGGGATAATAAACGAGCCGATCAGACGAATGGAAAAAATTCACCTCATATAGCCACTGCAACGGCAGCGATGAATCAACAAAGATTTCTGGGCAAACAGTGCGAGGACACGCTTCCCATTAATATTGTTCATCAAGACAATTCCTGCTTTTTAGCGGCCTTGATCCAATGTTTAATCTTGACCGATCCGATCCTGGAAAAAGCCCTTTGGGATGACCGAATTGATGGGCCAACGGCGGAAATCGGGCGTTTTCTGCATGAATATCGACGGGCGCAGTTGAAAGGCAAAAAGACCGTCGATGGTGTCGCGGGGATACGGCGTGCGTTATGGCGTATTTCAGGAAATAAAGAGTGGATGAGAGGCCAGCAGGACCCTTCTGAAGCTCTGGTACTGATTCGAAGTAATCTGCAAGAGCGCGGGAAACTCGAAAACTATGGAGTTTCTAAGTGGGACATTAGTACTATAAAATTAAATGATCGCCGTCTGTTGGATGAGGATGAGATGTGGAAACTAGTTGATAATAAAGATGGTACTTATCAAAGAAAGGAAGAATTAGGTGTTGATTTTGGAGAAGTATTAATTGATATGAAAAAGGGTATGGGTTCAAAGAGTCTCATTGAGACCTTGATTAAGTCTTTGAACCATGATGAAGAAACTGAAGGTAAATATTCAACAAAGTCTGTGGATTCTAACAAGGTAGAAACCACGGAAGTGAAAAAAGTGACCAAGCAAACGCAATGGGAGACTGCTCCAGCTCGGTTGACGGCCATATTCAAACGAAATGATGAATTCAAAAACGAGCCTGTAACGGTCGATGAATTTATGACCCTACCCGCCGAGGCATTTGTGAGCGGGCCAGAGCAAAAATACGAACTCGTCGCACTCGAATGTCATGACGGCGTGCAGACGACTGAGGGCCATCATTACGGCTACGTTAAAATAAATGGTAAATGGTTTCTGGTGGATGATATGAATACAGAGTCACCCATAGAGATTCAGGGGAACCCTTGGGATATTAAAGGCGAATCTGAAAAAATTTACATCGCTTGCTACAAAATAAAAACCGGCTAATCCTGTTTAGCATCTTCCATCTGAGCTGCGACATCCGTTCTGGTAAAATATTCAGCCATTCGTCCGATCTCGTCCGCTGTGACCGATTCATAGATAAAGGGATGATCGATCCGCCCTTCGAACAGAACGGCGAGCCGTTTGCGGTTGTCTTTCGACAAAAAGCTCTGTGCATCTTTCAAAAACGTTTCGTAATTCAACTGGGCAAAGCCCTCAAGCCGTTTTTCCAGCCAGGAAAAATCGGCCTCGTAATCAAACGCCAGCTGATTCCAGAGTGCGCTTTTTTCATTGAGGCTCCGAAAACGCGAGAACAGGGATTCAGATATGTTTTGCTTGAGAGCGGCAAAGCGGGCCGCCGGGATCGTTTCCGGCAGATCCTGGACGAACGTCTCGAGGAATAGCTCAAAGCGGCTGAGCAAATCATCGGGCTGATGCGAATTGGACTGCACGAAGAAATACTGAAAGAGCCTCAGTTCGAGCTCCTGGTGGTCGGACTGGGCAATATAGCCGGTTTTCTGTTTGCTGCGCAACGTGTCGAAGAAGGATTCTTTCAATACAGCGGCCAAAATTTCTTGGGCGGCGCGCTTTTCGAACGAAAAGGTCCCCACATCGAGCACCAGGAAGGCGGCATGGCCGAGCACATCGCTTTTCTCATGGATCGCAAACGGACCCTTATCTTCGGGCAAAGAGAGGATTTTGGTCGGAGGATGGTTTTCTTTTCGGAAGGGAGCGCTGCCGAGCAGGTGGCGCACATCGAGCCAGGCGGACTCCGCGTCTTTCAGGCTGAGATTGCCGCAAAACATCGCCTGGACATAGGTCTCATCGTACATCGAGTGCAGGAAAGTGCAAAAATCGTCGTAGCTGATGTTTTGCAGGGCATCGTATTGCTGCGATTGGGTCGGTTTGTCTCCGTAGATGAGCGAAGCGGCTAGCTCTTTGGCCTGGATAAAGGCCAAATCTTTCGAGGCGTTTTCGAGCTCTTTGGATAAATAGGCAATATATTGCTCGAATTGCGCCGGCGTTGGCGGTGGTGTGGCGAGCTGTTTGAGGATTTCCTGGAGCAGCAATGAGGCTTTATCGCTAAAACCGGAAACAGTGCAGTGAAGGCGGTTTCGGTCGATGCCAAAGCTGCTCTTCAATCCGGCTGTTCGGGCAGCTGACAGGGTCGGATGGAGGCGGTCGGTCAGGTAGTTTAGATACAGGGAGGCCAGAGCGTGGCTGCGAGCCGTTGCATTGATTTGCGGTGTCAGGATATGGAGAAAATACACCGATTCAGGCGTGCGGAATTCAGACACGCGCGAATAATAAGCCAGGCCAAAATCATCTTCGCTGATCAACAGAGGAGTACTCGTCTTGGGATCGTTGATGGCCGAGACGAGATCGAAATTCGTGGGAAGAAAGGGGTTTGGATTGGCGAGCCGGATATTGGGATGCGCCTCGGCTTTTTTCCAGGTTTTGAGCCAATGGGCCGGTATTTCCCCGATGGCGTACTCGGCGCCGATCCATCGCTCGCGCAGGTTGAGTGAAATATCCGTATCGGAAAAATCGGCCCGCAAAAAGTACAGCGCGTTTTCCGGAGTGAGGTAAGAGGCCGCTTTGGCGATTTTTTGCGGATCATAATCGGCAGCGAGCATCGTCTGTCTTGGATACGAGGCCAGAGGCTCGTCGAGAATTTCTTCGCCGATCCCGGCGATATAGCGAAAGGCGTCCTTGCGCGGCTGGAACTGATAGGCCAGTTTGGCGATATTGTTCATCTCATCGAACAGATAGCGGGGAATGCCGCTATTCTTTAGATGGCTGATCGTTTGAAATACGCGGTTAATGACGCTGTCGATTTGTTGAAGGCCCTCTTTCGTGAGATCCAGCTCGATTTGCAAAAAGCGGTGGGACGGGTCCCCGAGTTCATCGACGCGCATGGACAGATCGTTGATAAAACCCTCTTTGATGAGCTGCTCATGGAGGCTGTAGGGCTGGCCGCGGCCCATCGCATAACAAAATAATTGGGCGCTTTTGGCCGGATCCAATGAAATATCGCTGGAAAGCTCCCAGCTCAAAGTCAGCATTTTTGAGTGTTTGATGGGCTGGATATAGATGAAATGGCCTTTTTGCTGATCGGAGGTGAGAGCCGCTGACGTGTTGGCGGCGAGAGTGTCGTGATTGGGAACCAGGCTGAAATAATTGCGCACCGTTTCCTTGAGGGATTCGATCGGCAGATGGGAATAGACGATGAGGCGCATTTTGGGGGCGATATAGTGCTGATAGTGCCATTTTTTCAGGGCGCTTTGCGGAATATTGGCCAGAGTTTCAGAGTTGCCAATCGAAAAATGAGCATTGGGATGATGGGGATTGCCGGTCTCCTTGAAGACCATGTACTCGCGCCAGTTGTCGTTTTCGATGTTTTTGGCAAATTCCTGGTCGACGGCGTGCAGCTCGCGTTTAATCCCCGACAGATTGAACAGGGGATCGATAAAAAATCGGGCGAAGCGCTCGAGAATCGGCAAAAAACCCTCTTCGCACGATGAAAACATGTACACCGTCCGATCCGAGGCCGTGAATGCGTTCGTCAGGCCGTTATTGTCGGCAATCAGCGTTGAAAATTCATTTTCATTGGGAAACTTTTGCGAGCCTTTGAAAAGCATATGTTCGCAAAAATGCGCCATGCCGGGATATTCAATTGGATCATCCCAGGAGCCGGTCTGAACGGCCATCGCCGCTGCCGATTGATCGGCCTGAGGGTCGGAGATCAGATACGCCTCCAGCCCATTCACGAGGCGGATTTTGGCGGTTTTGCGCGTGGAAAGATCGGGATTAAGGAGGGGTAAATTGGCCTCGTCGATGATCTCCTGCAAGGCAGGAGTGTCCGGCCAGATCGGTTGAGCGGCGATGACGGCAAAGAGAATGAGAAATTTCATAGATTAATTAACCGTTCGTGTTCGTGATTGACGATATTCCAGATTGCCTCTGCGCGATTTTTTCGCTTGAGCGATTTATCGGCCTCTTTCCCAATTCCAACAGAGCTGCGGTCGGCTGCGGCTTTGCCAGATCGATTCTCTTCCTCATCCATAGCGCCTTCGGCTATGGATTCGTCATTCGAACAGCAAAGCTTCGATCTGGCTTTGCCTCGCTCGCCCGCATTTTGTGTCGGAATCGGGAAAAAGGCCGACTTATCGGCTTCATCAAAGGTGTTCATGTCGAATTCCGGAGAAAAACTGATATGGATCGGCGTGAAACGGGCCGGGCGTTTTTCTCCCAGCTCCACTTGAATGGTTTCGGGGGGAGGCATCAATTCATAAGTGGCTAGAGTGAGCGGGAAAAAATGGGTCGGAGTGTTCGATTTGCGGGCCATGAGATCAAACATTTCGATACTATGCGGATCGAAGGGAGCCACTTCAACAATCCCTTGACTGTTTCGGCGATCGCGCCCGCCGGACGGTGCTACATAAATCACTTTTCCGCCCTCGCTTAAAAGCTGCCTCATCCGCTCCATGGTCTTTTTGTTGTGGAGCTGTTTTTTGGCCTTCAGTTCGATGGGATGATCGATATAGCGCTTGGAATAAATGCATAACAGATCGCAGCCCATACTGAATGGAACGGCTAATGGGTCGGTCACGACCCTTTCGCCGGCGACATAGATGATCTTTTCCGCGAGCGTTGGATGGGTTTGCTCCAACAGAATCGAAATAGATAGAGGATCGGTCTCTGTTTGGTGGTTCGCCAGCAAAACGGCATTTTCCCCCCGCTGCAATAACTCTTCGATCTTTGTCGCGATATCGAGGCCAAAAACCCGGGATCGGGGCAAATTAATGAGCGGGCGAATGAAGTTCAGGGAAAAGCGATAGTAATCGATCGGCTGGCGGATTTTGCGGTGATAGGGTTCGAATGCAAAGGGCGATTGGAACTGTTTTTGCAAAAGAGTGAGATATAGAGCGAATTGCTCATAGAAAGAATCCAGCGGTCGTCCCGCCTGGGCTAGCGCATCGTGGACCTGTTTGTAAAAATGCAACAGGATCGACAGATATTTTAGAGGAACGGATCCGCTCTGAACCAGCTTGTCCAGTTCAGAGGCGATCCGTTGTTCGTCAAACTTCGAGTTTTTGTCCATTGATGGTCGAGTAAAATAGATAATCGTTGATATGCAGGTTATCGTTGACGGCAAACTCAATCTGCGCGTTGGATTTCCCCGCGATCTTTTGGTAAAAGTCCTTATCGGTTCCATCCAGGTAGCGGTTCAGTTCGGGATGAGTCACGAGTTTCACAGCAAACTGGTTTTGGCATAGAAGGAGTTTTTTCAAGGAGCGCTCGATTTCCACGGACACCGTTTCGTGGCTCTTGACCATTCCGCTGCCCGAGCAATAGGGACAGGCGGTGTAAATCGTCTGCGTCAGCGATTCGCGGCTGCGCTGGCGTGTCATTTCGATCAGTCCGAATTCGCTCATTCCCAAAATAGTGCATTTTGCCGAATCTTCTTTCATCGCCTCTTTCAATCGCTCGAGAATCCGCCGCTGGTTTTTGCGCAGACGCATGTCGATGAAATCGCAGATGATCAGACCGCCGATATTTCTCAGTCTCAGCTGTCGGGCGATCTCCTCGGCCGCCTCCAGGTTGATACGCACCAGAGATTCTTCGACGTCGTTGGTCGCACCCGACTGGGACCTGCCGGAGTTGACGTCGACGGTATACATGGCCTCGGTACGGTCAAAATAGAGATAGCCGCCGGAGGGCAGCCAAATCTTTCGACGGACGGCGCGGTCGATTTCCCGCTCGATATTGAACCGTTCGAACATCGGGACTTTGTCGCGGTAGAACTCGATCTTGAGCGGGTGTTCGGCCTCGTATTTTTGGTAGAGATGCTTGCAGTGCTGGAATACGGTGTAATCGTCGACGAGCAGCCGGTCGAATTTTTTATCGACGCACGTCAATATGGCGCGCTTGATCAGATCCGACTCTTCGAACAAAAGTTGGGAGTGGCTGGTCTGATGGAATTTGTCGACGACCGAAACCCAGGTTTTCAACAGATCGGTCGCCTCTTCGATGAGCATATCAGTTGTTGCCTGAGCGCCGGCGGTGCGGCAGATCAAACCCATGTCCTGCGGCATTTCAAAGGAACGGATCACCTTCTTCAGGCGGTCGCGGGACGCTTTGTCTTCGATTTTGCGGGACACCCCTCGATGGGGATTGTTCGGCAGCAACACGAGATAGCGGCCGGCGATCGAGATGTTCGAGGTGAGGCGGGCTCCCTTGGTGCCGATCGGTTCTTTGACGACCTGGACGAGCACGGGCTGATCGGTTTTGAGCAGCTGGGAGATGTCCTTGGGCTTGGGGTTCGCGTCCATCTTGGAAATGTCATAGTCCAAATCGAAGTCCATATCGAACATCTCTTCAAACTTTTTCGTGTTTTCCAAAATATCGCTGATATGGATAAACCCGTTTTCGCCCTCGTTGATGTCGATGAACGCAGATTGGATGTTGTGGAGGATGTTGGTCACCCTCCCACGGTAAATGTTGCCTGTGATCTGGCGGGATTTTTTGCGATCCACGATCAAGTCGTGAAGCTGTCCGTGATGCAGGTGTGCGTAGCGCGTTTCTTTGGATTCAATATTGAGTAGAATTTCATTCATAGTTTTTTTCGTCAAATCGTACATAGTTGGGCCACTTTCACAATTCCAACAGAGCTGCGGTCGGCTGCGGCTTTGCCAGATTGATCCTCTTCCTCATCCATAGAGCCTTCGGCTATGGATTCGTCATTCGGACCGCTTTGCTTCGATCTGGCTTTGCCTCGCCCGACCGCATCTTGTGTTGGAATTATGAAAAAGGCCCAAAGTCGAGATAATAGAGCAACGAACCATCTTTTTCTAGAAAAAAAAGATCGGCTCATTTCCGCTCAGTGGAATATGCAAGCAACTTATTTTGAAGGATCTGCAAAAACCCTTCGCTGGCGATGCGGATCGCTTCCCTGACGCCGCTGGCAAAGGCCTGGGGAGAGGAGTAGCCGTGGCATTTGATGACGATGCCGCGGATGCCGCAGAGCAGGGCGCCGGGGTATTCGGCGTAATGCAGGTGGCGCTGCAGATCGAGGAGCTGGTCTTGCATTTGCGCCAAAATGTCCGGGGGCAGGTTTTCATTGAGGCGGTCGAGAATGAGGCTGGCCAATCCTTCGGCGGTTTTTAAAAAAACATTCCCGGTAAAACCGTCGGTCACCAATACATCGATATTGCCGTCGAATACCACTTTTCCCTCGATATTGCCGGCAAATCGAAACAACGGATTGGGCAGCAAGGAGAGGCGCTGCATTTCCTGATAGGCCAGCCGGATCTCGGAGGTGCCTTTCATAGCTTCCGATCCGATGTTCAGCAATCCGACGGAGGGCAGAGCGACGCCTCGCGCTCTTTGATAGGCCGATCCGATGAGGGCGAACTGCACGAGATGCTCTGTTTTGCATTGGACGTTGGCGCCCACATCCAGAACCGCAAGCGGGGTGCGGCGGGTGGGCATCAGGGCCAGCAAAGCCGGCCGCAGTAGTCCGGGGATCATGGAAAGGGTCATTTTAGCGCATGAAACGAGCGCGCCGGTGTTGCCGGCGGAAACGAACGCATCGATCCGCTGCTCTTTGAGTGCCTTTAGCCCGACGCAGAGTGACGAATCGCGTTTGCGGCGGATGGCCGTCAGAGGCGCGTCGTCCATTTCGATCGTTTCGGTCGCATGGATGAAGGGCAGATCGGTACGACTCGCCAAAGCCGGAGTGCCGATGGCGACCAGTTTGACATGAGGGGGAAGCGTTGAAGCGAGGTCTGTCGCCGTTTTCAGCAAAACGTCAGGGGAATTTTCGCTCCCCATCAAGTCGATGCCGATGCGAACCTCAGCTTTGCGCGGCATCGATGGCCCGGTTGTCGTAATGACCGCAGCTAATGCAGACGCGATGCGGCAAGCGCATGCGGCCGCAATGGGCGCAGGCTGACAAATTTTTTGGTTTTTTCGCATGGTGCGAGCGCCGTGAGTTTTTCTTGGCGTTCGAGGTGCGATTGCGTGGGACTGCCATGGTGGATGACTCCTTAAGGGATTTTTAGATCGTTGAAGGGAAAATAATGGGGGGTAATGTCCGGCGCTGCTGGCTGGCGTAAATAAGGGGCCAAAGCGGGTCTTTCCGGACAATTTCCCCTACATTCGGCGATTTTAGGAAGCTCAATCAGGAGACATTCGCGAAGAATGGCGCGGAAGTCGAACACAGTTCCTTTGATTGCCGAAAGCGGTTCGGTATGGTAATAGCTTTTGATGGATAGCGGGAGAGGAACGGGTCGGTTGCAGACGCTGCAGGACATTTGGGCGATCGTCGAGGCATTCAAGTGTAAAACCAGATCTTCGTCGGTCGCATAGACCTCGCCGCATACTTTGACGGCATCGCAAAAATGTAAATCCGGCTCGTCGACGCCGATAAATTCCGATGACAGGATCGCATCGATTTTTTGAATAGCGCCGTCTCCCAGACGGTCAATATGGATAATATATGGCTCAGCCATGAAAAAGTTCCGCAAATGCCTATCAATTTAAGGGACTCGGGCTTAAAAATCCAGCGATTTAGATGAGTATTTGGTTCAATTAAATTTTTTATTTTAAAGCCTATAGTGCGACTTTGTATATTTTTCGTGTCCCAGTCCGAGTCCGTGTCCGAGACTGAACTTCTTCTCACCTTTGATGGAAAATGATGCTCCTATCGGTAGGGGTGGGTCGACTTTGAACAGTAATCCAGCTAAAATTTTCGTAAAAGGGGCGGAGCTGCGCCCCTGCAACCCCTTGGGGCCGCCTACTTCGTGGCGGCATGGACATGCTCGTCGAGGGCTAACGCCCTCCGCGCTCCTTCCTTGGCTGGCTGCGGCTTCGAAGACCGCTCGCGCAAGGCCTTCTATTGTTAGCCATTGATGTCATCGCTCGCTATCGCGTGCTCGCCGCTCGCCGTGCAAAGCACTGCTCTTTGCGGCTGCGCTGCGATTCTTCATTGCCTCGCTCAGCCGTGGGCTGCGCCGCGGATCCCCTTTCAGGGGCCCCTCTCGCGTCGCAGATTTATTAACCCGAGGGGTAAATAATTCATCGATCCGAACAATCTTCTGAGCTTTTTGTAGTGGCGCTCTTCGTGTATCCAGCAAAACGGTTGTTTGAACGCGCTGCTAGCCTAGACTAACCTCAGAAGGAACTCTTGCGCGTGCTGCACGAAGCGCTGCGTGACACTTTCAGTATCCTGACCCTGCGGAATATGAGTCGAACCTTCCAGTGATATTTGGATATTGATTGTAAAATCCAAGTTACAACCGATATTTACATGTCTACCGAATTGATCCTTTCCATAATAACTAGTTTCTTCTATTGTATTATTTATCATTTTTTCAACGTTTATATAAGGCCCTAACTTTCTAAGCAGTAAAATAATTGGGAGAATACACTTTTTAAGTCTTGATATTGTCAATTCAGGAGAAGCCTCTACATTTCCTATAACTACCTGATCGAGTTGGACAATAACACGCCTACAAAGGGGACAGAGTGCTGTCGTTGATTGCATGGCGCATGCATTGATCAAACTTACAAAACAGCTTCTATGTATTGGGTGACGATTGCCCCCGCTTTCGTGAGCAACGATATCGCTTGCGCTGGTTATCGATTCTTGGCATATGCTGCATTCAAGCTTCTGATCTGAGTCTAAATGAAAAACAGAAAACATTAAAACCTCGTGTTTGTTGACGGTTCTATTATGCAATTAAGATGAATTAAGTAAACTTGAAATAAGTTCTGTTCTGTTTACATCTGTTTAGTAATTAAAGTTTTAATTAGAATTTATAAAGGAAGTGATTCAAAAAATGGGAATAGGCAAGGCTGCGGACCGCACGAGATGGTCCAGTGGACCATCGCAGGTGAGCAAAGCGAACCGGCCTGAAAGGCTGCTTGCATTACGAGCGGTATAATATCGCACGAGCGGCCTCATGGCTCGCATCAGTGTTTCCGAGCAGTTCCTTCATTTGATGGCAACCCTCTTTGCAGATTTGCCTCGCATGTTCATCATTCCACAAAATTTTTGCGCTATGCAAAAGAGACTCGAGCGTGAGATGCGGCCCAAACAGTTCCGGAAAGACTGTTTTTCTCATGAGAATATTGACGATCACATAATGCGGCAGGTTGATTCGGAAGATTTTTTGGGCGAGGAACACGTCAAAGGGCCGGATCGCGAATTGGGCGACCGTAGGCGTTTGGAATAGAGCGAGCTCCAGCGTCACGGTGCCGGACGTCGCCAGCGCGAGATGGGCATGGCGCATCAGATCGTAATTGTGCTCGGGTTCAATGATGGGAAAGCCGCATCGCGCGAGATGGGCGCGAAATTGAGGATGGGACAGAGATACGGCGATCTGTTGATCCGGGGTTTTGGCGAGCATTTCCTTCGCTGCTGCAATCTGCAAAGGAAAATTCCTCTCGATTTCGGTTTGGCGGCTGCCCGGAAAGAGGGCGAGGATTTTTTTTGTTGGGTTGAGGTGATAGCGCTCGTGAAAATGGGCGTTAGGCAGATGCTGATCGGTTTTTTTGACGAGGGGATGGCCGACGTATTGCACCGGCAAAGAAGTATAAGCAAAACAATCCTTTTCAAAAGGAAATAGCGTCAGCAGCAGATCCAGATTTTTCGCCATGACGGGGATGCGTTTTTTGCCCCAGGCCCAGACTGTCGGGCAGATATAGTGGATCAGGCGGCCTCGATATCCTTTTTTTCGCAGCGATTGTTCGAGGCGGATGTTGAATCCCGGATAATCGATGCAGACGACGGTGCGGGGATTGAGCTCCAGAATTGTTTGGCGGATTTGTCGAAAAAGGCGGAAGAGGCGCGGGAGAGCGGCGATGACGTCGGTAAATCCCATCACCTGCAGCTCTTCCATTTGATAGCAGCACTGGACATTTTTTTCGCGCATGCGCGGGCCCAGGACGCCGGCGATGGATTGATGGGGCGCCAGACTATGCAGAGCATCGATGAGGTGGGCTCCGTGCAGATCGGCGCTTGGTTCGGCGGCAAGAATAAACAGGTCACTCACGGAATTTTCTTCTTCTGCGGCGCCGTGGTTTTGGGGCCTCTTCGCCTGTAGAAGGCTCTGTATGCACAGGCGGTGCTTTAAACGCGGCTTCCGTCCATTGCGTATAGAGAGGAAGAAGCTCGGGCTGCAAAATGGTGCGCAGGCTGAGCAGCTGCAGAGCGAAGGGAAGCGCTTCGTCGCGGGGCAGCCGCGGATGGCGGATGGGGCGTTGATCGAGAGGAGTGAAACGGTATTGGGAAGTCAAAATAAAGACCATCATCGACTGCAGCCGGCGCGGTAGGCGGAAAAAGGGAGAAAAGAGGTTGGTGATGAGCTCGTCCGCTTCCTGGGCAATCTGGCCGAGATGAGGGATCCGGTCGGAGTGCGACATCAGGTGGCGGATCGTTAAATCGAGGATGGGAAAGCAGAGGGCTGCCATCGGCAGCGAGCGGTCGGGGGTGTTAGGAAACACCTTGCGCATTTCATCGTCGACCACGGCGAGAATTTTGAAGATGCGTCTTTCCTGGTCGAGGTCGATGAAGTGAGAGAGCGGGGCGATGAGCAATTTCAATAGACCGTATTCATGCAGCAAACGGAAAAAGGGTTCCGCCGCACCCGATTCCAGCATGCGGAGAAGCTCTTCGAGAATGCGGGCGGATGAGCTCTTGATGATGTGGCTGCGGCACTGAATCAATGCAACATGCGTCAGGGGATGGATCTTGAAATCAAATCGGGCGCAGAATTTCAGAAGGCGGATCATTCGCACGGGATCCTGGGCAAAACGCACGTCGGGCTGGCCGATCGTGCGCAACATTCTTTTCTCGACATCCTGAAAGCCATCGACGTAATCGATCACCGTTTGATTTTCCGGATTGTAAAAAAGGCCGTTGATCGTGAAGTCGCGGCGCAGTACGTCTTCTTCTTCCGATCCCCAGACATTGTCCCGGACGATCAGATCGGCTGATTCCGGATCGCCTGAGCGAAAAGTAGCCACTTCAATGATTTTCTTTCCGAACCGGATATGGGCCAAGCGAAAGCGCCGTCCGATCAAAATCGCATTGCGGAACAGCGAGCGGATTTCTTCGGGTTTCGCCGAGGTCGATATATCGAAGTCTTTGGGGCGCCGGTTCAGCAAAAGATCGCGCACGCCGCCGCCGACGAGATAGGCGCTATAGCCCGCCGCCCGTAGCTTTTCAATCACATAAAAAGCATGAGTGTCAATCTTTTCCGGAACAATCCGGTGCTCTTCGAGAGTATAAATTTTAGGCTGCACGAAATAATAGCTTAAATAGTTCGGTGATTAGAATATCTGCCTATCATTTCTAAAGTCAACAATCTCTTTTTTAACCGATTCGGGGCACTCTTTTTGGGCGAGCAGAGTTTTGAAAGAGCGCAGGGCTTCTTCTCTATGCCCAATGGCATGGGACAATTCCGCATGTTTCAATCGGAAGCCATAGTCGTAGATCCATTTTTGGAGCTTCATCGTTTGCCGGGGAATGGGTAGCTGTGTACCCAGACGGGCGGTTAGATAGCCCATCAGCGGATGGCCCGTCGTCTGAAAATAGGCGGCCAGGCGGTATAGGGGTTCGGCGCGCGACGGCTTGAAGCAGTAGGCCTGGCAATACCCATCGACGATCGTTTGAAAATCCATTTTAAAATATTCCTGGATACTGGCGATGCAATAGAGCGACCAGAAAATCTCGTCTTCGTTGCCGCCCATGGATACTCTTTTTTTGTAATTTTCCAGCGCGCGATCGTGCTTTTTGGCGTTGGCGTAGCTTTGAGCGAGATAGAAGACATAGCGGCCGTTATCCGGATCCTTTTTCAAGGCTTCTTCCAGCATCTGCGCATCATTAAGAGCTTTTTGGCTGTCTTGCGATCGATGTCCTTCTTTGTGAGAGCAGTCGACGGCCAGTTCATTCAGAACGTCGCCTACCATGGGATGGGAGTGGGTGATATATTCATGGATGACCCCTTCCCATCTCCAGCCGGGATCGCTGCGGATCAGCAGTGCACATTGACACTCCGCCCTTTGACCGGTCTTCAGGGCAAAATAAAAATCTTTGTCGAGCCTGTTTTTATCAAAAGAATCATAAAATAAAAGCGTTTCATCTGCGTCGATGAACAAGATATAATCGCTCTTGTTTTTGGCCAACCCCAGCGCGATGTTGCGATTGTGAGCGAAGTTCACCCAGGCGCTTTCATGCAGCTCTCCCGGAATGTCTTTGAGGCAGTCTTGTATGATCGGCCGGGTATTATCCCAGGATCCCGTATCGACGATCACCCAATAATCGATGATTGGTTTAACGGTTTCTAAACAGCGCCGGATAACGGCTTGTTCGTTTTTAACGATCATATTTAGGCAAATTTTTTTCATAACTTATGTTCTAAATTAAATGTATGTAGTTTCTGTTTGTTTTTTTTTATAAACGGTGCGGTTATTTATTGCAAATGAGATGGCTGGGAGGTGAGATTCGTTGCGTAGATAGTTCGTTTTTGTTATCTGATGTCTATGGATAGAAAACCTACTTTCATTCACTTACTCGTCATTGCTACTGCAGTTGTGTCGGCTTTGCTGATTGCGATCGGCGCTGTATACGAAGCATCGGTTCCTCTGGAGACGAACGAGCTGAGGGCGGAAGGCCGTCCCCGGATCGGCCGTCTGGAAGCGAAGGTTGAAATGGTTCTGATCGAAGATCCTCGCTGCGGAGCCTGCTACTATTTCATGGAAAATATTTTTCCTGAAATTTACGAAAAATATATTGAAACGGGACGCGCTTACTGCATTGTGGTGCCGGTTTCGTTTCTGGAAGGATCCGAGCCTTTGGCGAATGCCATTTTGGCCGTGAACAAACAAGCTCCCGAGCAATTTTTAGCGTTTCTGCACGCGGTATTTGTCCACTTTCACGGGAGGGAATCCAACGGGTGGGAGCAGAAAGAGGTTCTCGACGTGGCTCAATCAGTGGGAGGAATCGATCTCAAACGGCTCAGAGACTGCATCCTGACTAATTGCTATTCGAAGCAGCTCGAGCAGAATTTTGATTGGGGCAAGAGGATCATGGGTCGGGATTTTGGAGTGCCGACGCTTTATATCAATGGAATGCGGACATCGATTCGGTCAGCGGACGCGATCGGGGAGCGGATCGAAAAATTGGAAAAGCATAAATGAAAATCCCGCGATTGCCTGCAATTTATCTGGCTTGGGTGCTGTGCCTGGCGGGATCGCTGATGAGCCTTTATTTTAGCGAACTCAGACATATTGAGCCGTGCCGCTTTTGCTGGTTTCAGCGGATCGCCCTCTTTCCTCTCGCGATCCAGCTGGGGATATTCACCTATCGATCGGATGGCAGCGCGGCCATCTATGGGATTCCTCTGTGTTTTGTCGGATTTTCAGCCGCCGTTCTGCAATCGCTCGATTTGGTCTTCGATTTCCACGCTCTTTGCGGCCCCGGCATTTCATGCCGCGAGGGTATGATTTACTTTTTCGATTTTATCCCGCTTTGCTGGGTCAGCGGGGCGGGATTTGTGGTCATTGCGGCGCTGCTATGGCTGGGCCGCCGCGTTCAACCCACGTGAAGGTGGCATCCTCCTGGCTGATTTCAGCGATGACGGTGATGGGAGTTGCTGGTAGTTGGGTGGAAACTGGTAAGTCGATCATGAGAAGACTTTGTTCGATTCTAGTGTTCCAAGTATGCTTTTGGAGATTATATTCTGCATTGATTCGTGGGGCGGCATGGCCATTGATGGCGGCCATCTGATTTTTAGTCAGATATTTATTTTCCATTGCATAGATGCATAATGAGCTGGTGGTATCCGTAAGTGTGCATAAAAATGATAGTATCTTGACGCGATTGACATCCGGCATTTCATTCAATTGTTTCATCAATGTTTGGATGTTGGGCGAGAGGTTGAAGCTGATTAGCAACATGGCGAGATTGGAATATTCCTGGTGATTCACACTCATCGAAAAGTTTTTCAGATTTTCTTCGATCTTTCTTAGTAAAGAGGTCAAATGCCAACGCGGTTTTTTCGAATCCCAAAATCCTTGGATATCGATCTCTCCCAATATTGTTCGAATCTTAAAGCCTTCCATCAAATGCGTGAGAGCGGTTGGAAACCGGAAAATGTGGCTCTTTGGTTGATCAGTGATTTTAGGCATCACACAAACCCAATCGTCTGCCGGTGTTTCGTCGTCGATCAATTGCCATGTTGATGAAATAGCCTCCTTACCGGCGGTTTGGGGATTTTTCGATTGGCTGATGATCTCTAAGGGCTTGAGCGACTGAATCGCTGTATCTGTTTTGTTTTCGGGCTCATTGACAGCAACCGAAGTGGAAGAGGAGAAAAATAAATTTACCAAAAAAGACGCCATATTGCCGATCACTCCTTTGATTTTCCGATTGATCCAAGGGGCAGGAAGTTTAAAGTATGTGTTGAAATTGTGGAAATAGATTTTTCGAAAATGCACGATCGAGGTAACCTCGACTTTGTCCATTTTTAGGGCCGCCTGCCTCGCCTATTTGCCCTCTGACGTTCGACCTCTGGTCGAACTAGGCGTTAATTTAATAAGGAAGGGGATAGTCAACCCCTTAAATCCATCGAGGCCTTCGGTCCTAAAAATGTACAAAGTCGAGGTAACTTGAACGCAATCGAATTTTTGGAGGAAATCATGGCTAAGCTCTATTTTCGCTATGGCACGGTTGGAAGCGCAAAGACGTTGAATTTATTGGCTGTCGCCCATAATTACCGCCAGCAGGGCAAGAAAATCATTCTGATGAAGCCCGATATCGATACCCGCTTTGGCAAGGATCGAATTCGATCGCGCGCCGGGCTGGAAGAAGAGGCAGACGTTCTCATCCACTCCGGAATGTCGCTGTTGACCATGGATTTTCAGGGACTCAGCTGCATTTTGGTCGACGAAGCCCAGTTTTTGTCTGCGCAGACGATCGACGAGCTCCGATTGATCACGATCGATTGGGATTTGCCCATTATTTGCTACGGCCTGAGGACGGATTTCAAATCATTTCTTTTCGAAGGGTCAAAAAGGCTCATGGAACTGGCCGATTCGATCGAAGAGATCAAGGTGACCTGCAATTACTGCAATCGCAAGGCGACCATGAACCTGAAGCACGTCAACGGCATGGCCGTCAATGAAGGCCCGTCGGTGGAACTCGGCGCGGAAGAAAAATATCTGCCCAGCTGCCACAAGTGCTACCGCATTGAGATTCAGAAGGCGAAGTTATTCCGGAAGGGAAAGACTCTCGAAAAAGCCGGAGTTTAGACTAATCCACTCGTTAAATAAGTGACAAAAGGCGCCGGCGAGGCAAGGCCAGATTGAAGCGCAGCGGTCCGAAGGAGGAGGCCATAGTAGAACTATGGCCGACGTTGGAGGATCAATATGGCAAAGCCGCAGCAAGCATTTTGTTACTTAAATTCGTTTTTCCAGTGGTAATGATCGAGTAGCCCGTCGGTCTTGCGCCTGAGTAACAGATGCGATAGAAAGAGCGCTTCAACGGAGGCGAGGCCCTGATCGGGGTCGAGGCAACCGGTTTGCCGTCTTGGGTAGGCTGTCCGGAAATGGGTGGGAAGGCTGCGCGATTGGATGGGCGGGCATTGCCGCCGCATGAGCGCGGCGAGGCGCCAGGTCGCATCGATGATGAAAATGCCTCGATGGGCATCTTGTTCTGTTAGGGGCGGTGCGCCGACTTCCAGCAATAGATAGTGCGTCAGATCGGGCCAGGAAACGAGCGGATAGGTGAAAAATCGCAGATCGGTTCGCAATTCCAGGCCTCGGAGTGAACATTTTTTCAAATTCTCGCGCCGATGGCGCAGGATGATCGTCGGAGGGGTCATGCAAAGGACTTCGGCGTAGTGACTCTGATCAGATCTTTGGGGATCTCGAACAAAAATCGCGAGGGGTTGGTCGGCATTCCCTTGCCGTTTCTTAGGCGCGTGCGGGCCATGCTCAGGGTGAGATGGCGCTGGGCGCGGGTAATCCCGACATAAAAAAGCCTTCTTTCTTCTTCGAGGCCGGTTTGTTGGAGGCTCTTTTCGTGCGGCAGAATATGGTCTTCGAGGCCGATGATGAAACAGGCGGGAAATTCGAGGCCTTTGGCGCTATGCAGGGTCATTAGCTGCAGATTGTCCGCGTGGTTGACTGCCTTCTGTTTGATCGACTCGCTGACGAGCGTTGTGTTGGAGATAAAATCCTGCAAAGAGGCCTTTTCGTTTTGCTGGGATTGCTCTTGCTCGTATTGCGCCAGAGCGTTGATGCACTCCTGGACGTTTTCCCATTTGAACTGGCGCATTGTCTCACTCTTTACCTCGTCTTCGATGGCGCGCTTGTATTGGATCTCCTCGACGAGTTTGGCAGTAGTAACGGACAGCGGCTCTTCATGAAAATAGCGGCGGTATTTTTCAATCAGGCTGACAAACGAGCGGACAGCGCCTTGCGCACGACTCGTTCCAATCGAATAGTTCCCGGAGGCGATTTGCTCCATCAGGCTCCAAAGCGGAGTGCCGGTGCTGCGGTTTTGTTGCGTTGCCGTATCCAGGAAAGTGTCGGAAATCCCACGGCGCGGCACGTTGATGATCCGCAGTAGCGCTTCACTGTCTTGCGGATTGGCTATGAACCGCAAATAGGCAAGGATATCCTTGATCTCGCTTCGTTCGGCAAAGGCCAAGCCCCCAAACACTTCGTAGGGGATGCCCCGCACCCATTGGCCGTCCTTGTTCCACGAAGCGTTTATGAGCGCATTTTCCAATTGGCGCGACAGGGCATTGGATCGGTATAAAATGGCCATATCGCGCCATCGCAGCTGTTTTTCCTGGCGGTAATAGACGATTCGGTCGATGACTGCCTGCGCCTCTTCGATATCGGTCTGGGCGTGGAATACCTCGATCGGCCCGCCCGTTTTTGACGAGGTCCACAGATTTTTTTTGTGGCGGCTGGTGTTGTTCTGGATGACGGCGTTGGCAGCCGCGAGAATTTGGGGCGTCGAGCGGTAATTTTGCTCGAGCTTGATCATGGTATCGGCTTTAAAATCGAGGATGTTTCGGATGTCGGCTCCGCGCCATCCATAGATCGATTGATCGTCGTCGCCCACGACGCACAGATTGCGATAGCGGCTGGCTAATAGCTCGGCCAGGCGCATTTGCGCGGGATTCGTATCCTGGTATTCGTCGATCATCAGATAGCGGTATCGGTCCTGATAGCGGGACAATATGGACGGATGTTCTTCAAAGAGCTGGATCGCCAACGTAATCAGGCTGTCGAAGCTGACGGCGTTGTAGGCGCGCAAAGTCGATTGCATGCGGCCATAGAGATCTTTTGAAAAAGTGTCATGCCAGGGTTTTTCCTCATCATCTTCTTCCGCTCTCAGCCCTCGCTGGCTGGCCTGGGCCAGCGCTGCATAGGTCGGCTCGAGAGAGGGAAGCTCTCCTTCATGGTTGAGCATTTCGCGCGCCATCGATCCGATGAGCCGCCGCATGTCGCGCTCGTCATAGAGGCTGAAATCGCGCGTATAGCCCATTTGATGGATTTCCTTGCGCAGGATTTGCATGCAAAAGCTATGGAAGGTGCAGAGGGTGACTTTTTTCGCGGCCTCCGAGCCGATCATCTCTTGGACCCGGTAGCGCATCTCGGCGGCCGCCTTGTTCGTAAAGGTCATCCCTAAGATGGATTCGGGATCTTGGCCCATCTGGCGGACGATGTAGGCGATGCGATGGACGATGACGCGCGTTTTTCCGCTGCCGGCTCCCGCGATCAGCAGCACGCGCCCCGAAGAGCTCCGAACGGCCTTTTCCTGCTCCGGATTCAACGACATGGCGTTTCGAGTGTTTCGAGGGGGGTGATCGCCTGCGATTTTAATAAAAAGGCCATCTCGCTCTGCAGGGCGGATAAAGTCGCCCGGTGAGCGTAGCGGCGGGGAATCACGTTGAGATCCAATCCTTCGGGCAGTGCTACACGGGTCGTGCGGAACGCTTCACGGACGAGCCTCTTGAAACGGTTGCGCTCATGGGCAGCGCCATATCGGCTGGACGCAGTAATGCCCAAACGCGTTTGTGGAAGCCCGGAGCGCAAATAGTCAATACAGATAAGCTGCCCCCACAGGCGTTGCCCCTGTCTTGAAATTTTTTGAAACTCGAAGCGCTTGCGCAGCTTGAGATGTTTCGAGAAGTGTTTGGCTGTCAAGGAGCTAAAGTCTTGCGCCCGGCTCTGCGTCGGCGATTGATCACCTTGCGGCCGTTCGCAGTTTTCATCCGGGCTCGAAAACCATGGGTCTTTTTTCGACGGAGTTTGCTCGGCTGGTACGTGCGCTTCATATCTTTTTCCTCTCAAAAATTTTCGGTGTTCTCATTGTAAACTCCCGAGAGAAAATCTGGCCAGTTCTTTGTTTCTGTTGAAGGGAAATCGCCGGAAAGGTATAAAAGATGGCTTTCAAACAGAGAGACTCCTGTGAAAGTAGGTGCATCTATTAAAGCCGACGCATCCAAGGGGGACCAGGTCGTCCGCCGCCGAGGCCGTATTTACGTGATCAACAAAAAAGACCCTAATCGCAAGCAGCGGCAAAAAGGCCCAGCCCGTAAGAAGTAAAGGAAATTGTTCAATGGCAACAAAAGCTTTGATTGCAAAACAGAAAAAGCGAGAGAGACTGGTCAAGTTGAAGTGGGACAAGCGCCAGCAGCTCAAGCAAACGATCCTCGACATGAGCAAGAGCGACGAAGAGCGCGCGGCGGCTGTCGATACTCTGAACCAACTGCCGAAAAATTCTTCCCGCGTACGGCTTCGCAACCGCTGCCAATTTACCGGCAGGGCGCGAGGCAATCTTCGCAAGTTCAAGTTGTCGCGCTTGTGCTTCCGCGAAATGGCTCTCCAGGGTCTGATTCCTGGTGTTTTCAAAGCCAGCTGGTAAACTTTTGGGCGGGGAGGTCTTTTCCCGCTCTGATTTTTCTTAAGATTTATTTTTAATTAGCTCTTGCAGTTCTTTCCAGTTGGGAAGATCTTCGTGCCAAACTAACGTAGTAACGGGGATTTCGCCTTTCTTCCATGCCTGTGTTAACGCATTGTGGCTCATGGGGCCTTTCTGCAGCCTTGCTTCGTCGAGATAATACCAAAATCGGTCAATGGGTCCGTCGATGTAAGACACAGGCGCGGGTGGGGCGGGAGGTGGCTTTTTTTTAGGGAGTGGAGCGATGAAAATGGCGATAAGGCCCAAAATGCCAAAGAGAAACCCGATGGCAAACCAGAAATAGGGGTTGTGTCCGCGCTTGGAGGCAATAATGGCTGTAATCGTGCCGACGATGGCGGCGATGCATAGATGAATCGTAAGGCTCATAGAAGACTATGATACCGCGCCGGCTGTTTTCGTTTCAACGCTCTCCGAAAGAACTGTGAACGCCTGATATTGTGTGAATTGCCCGGAAGGAGTATTGTTTAGTTTTTCCGGTGATAGGTTTGTTGTCATGTATGAAAAATTAGATCGAAAAGAGCTGAATTTGCCCGATACGGTGTTCATCCGCGATATTGAGACGCGTGTTTTTCAGGCCATCGTGCTGCAGTGTTTAGCCAAGATCGAGGGCGTGGGTTTTCTGGAAGGGAATCTCTTTGACAGCCTCCTGGGCCGCGAGGTCGAGCGCGTGAAAGGAATCCACGTCGAACAAGATCAGGATCAGCATAGCGTCGAGGTCCGCGTCGAGATCAATATTGCCTACGGAATGTCCATTCCTGAAAAAGCGGAAGAAGTGCAAAGCAAGATCGTCGAAGAGATCAGCCGCTGGTCGGGGCTCCACGTAGCTTCTGTCCATGTCATTTTCAAGGATTTGATGGCTCCCCAGCGATCCGAAAAGCCCGAGGCGATGGCCGGCAGCACAATCGTGGAAGAAACTTTTTGAGGCGTTATGCATCTTCGCGAAGCCGCCGCATCGGCACTCCAATTATTAGTTGTATTTTCCTATTTTTGTCTCGCTACTATTGCAACTGTTCTCCCATTGCGTCCCGATTGGCGAGCCATTGGCATTGATTATTTGCAAAGCTATCCGGAGATTTTTTATTGGATCGGAGGAGGGATCGGACTGTTCGGCTTTCTTCTTCTTTTGGGATTTTATGGGTTGGGCCGGGGTCGGTTTTTGCGGCTCACGATGAAGCCTCATATGGCGATGGTCGATGTAAAACTGCTCGAACAGGTGGTCGAAGAGTGTTTTCAGACGAATTTTGCCTCCTATGTGCGCGGCTCTGATATCGCCGTGATCGCGAAAGAGCGGCTGGAAGTCGCGGTGGATTTGACCCCGATGGAAGAAAAGCTGCAAATACGGCTCATGCTCGATATGGAAAAAAAACTGGGGTTACTGCTGCAGGAGCGCTTTGGATACGCCCGCTCATTCACCCTTTCTGTCCACTCGCGATAAATTGCCAAAGACGTTCAACGTCTTGCCTCGTGAGGCCGTCGATTTTTTCCAGATTTTCTCTGCTTGCCGCTTTCAGGGCGCGTACGCTGCCAAAATAATTGAGCAATCGCCGTCGTTTGACGGGGCCGATCCCCTCAATTTCGTCCAGTTCGCTCTGGATCGTGCGTTTGGATCTTCTCTGGCGGTGGAATTCAATCGCCAGGCGGTGCGCCTCGTCGCGGATGCGCTGGAGCAAAAAGAGCATTGGCGAGCGGGGATTGATGAGAACTGGATTTTTCTGGTGGGGCAAAAAGACTTTTTCCTGGGTCAGCCCTTTGTCATGGCGAGCCTCTTCTTTGGTCAGGGCGATGAGATCCACTTGCGCAATGCCGAGCTCCTGAAAGACCGCCAGCGCGATATTCAGCTGGCCCTTGCCGCCATCGACGATGAGCAAATCACAAAAGTCGCCTTTGGTTTTTTCTTTGGAAAAATGGCGGTGGATGACCTCGCGCATCGAAGAATAATCATCCGATGAGGCACTTCGTTTTATAATAAATAGACGCGTGCGGCTCTTGTCGCGCTCCCCATTGACGAACGCGCAAAGGCTGGCCACCGGATCCGTTCCGGAAATATTGGAAGTATCGAAGCACTCGATCCGGCGCGGATATCTCGTTAATGACAGCGTCTCTTGCAAATCGAGCAGCATTTTTTCACGCAGCGAGCGCTCATCCTGCTCGCGGCAAAATTGCGCTTTGGCATTGCGATCGGCCATTTCGATCAGATCGCGTTTTTTGCCTTTTTTGGGAGAGGCAATCTCGATTTTGCGGTTGTGCGCTTCGCTGAGGATTTCAGCCACCGCGGCGGTATGGGGCAGATTGAAGGGCACCAGAATTTCCGGCGGGATTGACGGCAGCAGACGATAGTGCTGCAGCAAAAAGGATTCAACGGCCTCCTCATTGCTGCTGGCCACGAGATGAAAGCTAAAATGTTCCGATCCGATCACTTTTCCTTCCCGAAACTGGAGAACAGCAATCATGATGGCATCGGCCTGGGAATGGAATCCCAGACAATCGGCGTCCTTAGCGAAGGGATTGTCGACGTGCTGGACGCTGGTGACGTGTTCGATCTGGCCAATCATTTTGAAAAGATCATGCGCTTTTTCGAATTCGAGATTTTTCGATGCTTCTTGCATGTGCGATTTGAGTTCGCGGACGAGTTCGCGGTCCTGGCCCCTCAATAGGCGGACGGCGCCATCGACCAGCGTTTGGTATTCCTGTGGGCTGCATTTCCCGACGCAGGGGGCGATGCAGCGCTTGATGTCGTACAGCAGGCAGGGGCGTTTCCGGCTGGCCAGCTCGGCATCTGAGCATTGGCGCAAGGGAAAGAGCCGCTGGATCAGATCGAAGATCTGGCGGGCCGCCAGAGCGTTGGTATAAGGCCCGAAATAGGCGCTGCTATCTTTCGGTTTGCCCTTATTGCGCATCAGGCGGATCATCGGCCATTTGTGTTGGGTGACTACGAGGCTGATGAATGTTTTGTCGTCTTTGAGCAAAACGTTGTATTTGGGGCGGTGGCGCTTGATCAAATTGTTTTCCAGGATCAGCGCGTCTTTTTCCGTGAGAGTGACAATGGTTTCGATTTCCTCGACTTGAGCGACGAGATAGGGAACCATCTCCCTTTGATCGGGGGTCGGGGCGAAGTACTGTTTGAGGCGGCGCTGTAAATGGATCGCTTTGCCGACATAGAGCACCCGGCCGCCGGCGTCCTTCATCAGATAAACGCCCACCTGATCGGGAAAGAGATTGAGAGAGCGCGGATCAAAAGGCATCGCTATCCATCAAAGAGGGCAAGATGTCGATCGCATTGGATGGGCCGGCCAGTCCGCGCGCGTAGACGAGATTGGCAGCGAGATATGCCGCGATGACAGCTTTTTTATGGATGTCAGGCATGGCAAAAATGCGCGGGGCATAGCGTTTTTTCAACAGCGGCGGGCAATAGCTGAGCAGGCAGCGGTTGAAAAAGTGATTGGAGTCGGCCGGGAGCGGGCTGTTTTCGAGATAATCGAGGAGCTGATACTTGAACAGATTGATTTTTTCCGAAATCTGATCCGAAATCAGGCAGAGCGGTTGACCCGTCTTTTGATGGGTGGTGAGCAGGAGCCGTGCCTCATTGAGGGCCATTTTGCCGATGATCGCCAGCACCTCTTGGACATACTCGTTCTTTTCTTTGATGAACTCTTCTTTGGACATGCAGAGGCCGGCCAATACTTCAAAAGAAGAGCAAATTACCCCGCCTTTGTTGCACGAGCTGTCCTTAAAGATCAATACGCCCTTCTTTTCCAGCGCCGTGCGTGCGCCGTTCGTCAGATAGAGGTTCGCTCCTTCGACAATCGCTTTGATTTTGGGCTGGCCCGCATCATTAAGATAGAAATGGACGTTCGATTCGTTGAGCGTCTTGGGCCGCCCGCCGGCCGGAATAAAGACATCGCAGGGCGTTTGGGGGACATTGTTGTAGTAAAGACAGTTCATCTCATTGTCGCCGAGCCATTTTTGGGCCAGTTTGCCATCTGTCTTTTGCCAGCAGAGAGTTTTTTTTGCGTACGCCGTCTCTTCCTGGATTGTTTGCAGATCGAGGAGGAAGCCGCCATTGGATAATTTTTCGGGGGGATAGTGGCGGATCGGCTGACCTCGTTCGAAGAGGCGGGCCATTTCGGACAGATCGAGTCCTGCGGGATCGTAAATCGTTCCGGAGATATCGATGAGGGCCACGATCCTGGCTGTTTTGGGATAAAAGCGGAAAAGATTCAGGATCTGGTTTCCCGCCACGTCGCCATCGGGGCCGCCGGAGATTTTAATAGTGAAAGGATCTTTTTCGGGATTGATCTTGAGGTAGAGCAGGGCTTGCTGCATGTACACGTTCACCCCAAACGAGGTGACGCCGTATTCCTTGTGGTTGATGCCGTCTTGCGATTTGCTGCTCATGAACGAGCGGCCGGGGCGATAATGGCATTGCAAGCTATAGTCGGCGATCCATTCGATCATGGAGTTATGCATGTTTTCATCGGGGCCCAGATAGATGTACTCGGGCTTTAACAGACAGTCGATGACGTACTGGGATTTGAGGGTGCCCGAGTCGTCGCAGTTGATCAAGGTCATCAGACTTTCAATGCAGGCGCGCTGGGACGAATAGAGAAAATCAAGCCGGTGCTCGCGTCGGTACACGTTGATTTTTTCTGCGATGGCCGATGGATCGAGGCTTAGTTTATCCAATTCCTGGGCGAAGATAGCCTCTTCTTTGGCAAAGACGGTGAAGGATTCCAGGAGAATCGCCATTTTGGATCCGCCTTCGGGAATGTCCTTGTTCTTTTTTTGCTGCGTATAGGCCAGGTTGTATGCTTCGCAAAAAATCGAATTGCGCTCGAGAGCGAACTGTTCGCTATTTTCGGGGATGACCGTGCGCACGCCGCCGCGGGCCAGATCCTTGAAGCGGATATGAAAAGCGATGAAATGCATGCCGCGGATAAAAAAGACGCCGTACGGCAAAGCGGGAAATTTTTCTGTACGCTGATACGGGACATGATCCAGATAGGCCGGATCCAGTCGGAAGCTGAACGCGCTCTTGTGATAGCAGTAGAAGTTCGTTTTGAGGATATGATCGATAAAATTCAGCGCTTGCATGAGGACGATTTTGCGCCTCTGATCGTTCGGAGGCTGGCCGGTGTCCAGCGCTTCGATTCGCTCCAACAAATCGGATCTCAGCTCTCCATAGCGCACGAGATCGGCTTTTTCGGGATGAAATTTTGCCTCGAATGCCTCGCAGAGCCGGATGGTCAGTTCCGGGTGGCGGCAGAGACCGTCGATCACATTGTCAAACGAGTATAGATACGGATCGGCATAGACGAGAGATTGATGGGCGAAGCTGATAAAATTGCGCACCAGATGGGCCTGGTTGCCGCTTAACAGCGCTTTTTTGACAAAGGTCGTTTCGACGGCGTCATCGCTGTCCTGGAATTTCAGCAGAGTCAGTTCGCGCAGAAAATCGTCGATGTCGGCCTCTTCCCACGCTGCCTTGCCTTTGAGTCCATGGAGGCCCAGCGACAAAATAAGCGTGTTTTGCTGGCTGTTCGGATCGATATAGGTCGCGACGACTTTTTGCAGAGCCAGACCGTGATGATGGATCATTTTGGCGAGGCGGTATAAAAAGCGGTATTTGGGCACGTTGCGCCAGGCGAGAACGAGCTGCAAGGAAGGGGCTTTCGATGAAATGTCCGCAGCTGTCGCCATGCAAAGCGCTGACGTCTCATGGAAAACTTTCCAGGGAGAGAAGTTTTTCCCCGGTACGGATGCGTTTTTCCCCATCCAATCCTGGTTATAGCGCACTTCGTATTGGCAAAGGTCCTTTGTCTGCGTGCGAAAATATAGATCCAGAGCGAGGCTTAATCGATCCTGGGTCATCGAGCGCATAAAACGCGGCGTCAGGCCGCTGAGCAAGGTCTCGAACTCTTCGCGGCGGATGTCGGGGCTGCGGGAGCGGATCTGCTCCAGGATTTCATCGCGGCGAACAGGTTCGAGCACGTCTTTGTTCTCCAATTCATCGCTCAGGACGATCAAAGCGATGCGCAGATATTTTCCTGTTTTATCAAAAGGCGGCGCTTCATTGGAGACGAACGCGCGGTAATAGCGGATGGCGTACAGGCCGAAGGATTCCAGAATCTTGAGGTCTGCATCGGGTGCGTCGAGGCATAAAACGAGAGCCATATTGCTGAGATGGATCTGGGAAAAACAGTTTTGCAAATGAAAGCTGAGCAAATGGCGAGCAATGAGCACCCGCGTTTCGGGAGACACCTCATCCAAAAAGCTGGGCGGCATATGCTTTTCCAGCCAATCAAGAGCCTGCCCGAACTGTTTCGATTCGTTTTGGAGAGCTGATTTGATTGCTTCAGGGGTCATTGCCGGATGCTTGATGCTGAGATTCACTGAGCCTCAGGGTTGTAGTATTGTGATTAATTTATTTTATATTCGATTAGTTATTTGTCTCAAATAAATATTGGATTTTTTTTGCAATTGCCTTGACTTTGAGATTTTTTGACTAATTCGAGGCCGGATCGTTCTTGATATAGACAAATGATTGAACCATTCTCGGTGTTCATTTTTCCTGCGGAAAAAGGAACACGAGAAGAAATTTTACCCCAAACACTGTCTATAGAGCAGTTTTGTTGGAGACATCAGAATTGCAAAATCCATCCCATACACAATCTGTTGAAGCAGAAAGCTTTATTCAAAAACTTGCTTCGCGTTGTGCTCGTCTTCCGAAGGAAGCGAGTACAACGGGAATGCCTCGATTGGGAAGCATTGAAAATAATGACGCTCCGCATTAACATATTTGACGAAATAACGGAAGGATTGATTTATGGCGATGATTACTGCTTCAATGGTAGCTGTGGCTGTTAGCGGATTGGGAGCCTGGTGTGCAGGTAAAAGTATAGTACAGCTGCATATGCGGAAGAACAATGAATCTGTATTGATTGAAAGTCAGAATTTATCGGCGCACAGGGCTAAGTGGAGACTCATCGCGATAATTATTGGAGTTGCTGTAGCTGCTTTGTCCTGTGTAGCAATGAGTGCGATAGTTCCTGTAGTCGCAGTAGCAGCAAAGTGGGTATTCATTATTGGCGCTGGGATCGGTGGGGATGCAGCAAGTTTATCCATGATGGATTTACTCATTCCCAAACAACGATACACAAATGGCTTATGTAGATTCGCCGTGAAATGAGATTCCTGTTTCCAGAACCAATTTTAACAGCTCGCAAAGAGCCGTTTGATCGTGCGTAGCGATGGTTTCGCGGATTGAATGCATCGCCCAGCCGGCTATGCCGATATCCACGGACGGAAAGCCCGCGACGGCGGCCATGATGGAGCCGACGGTCGATCCCGAAGGAATATCGGATCGAAAGGTAAATTTTTGCAGCGGCAATTTCTTTTCCTGGCAAAGGCGGATGAGCGGGGCGGCCGTCGAGCCGCTCGTCGCATATCGCTGCATGGCACTGGTCTTGAGGACGACGCCGTCGCCGAGGTGCGCTGAGTTTTGCGGATCGTAGCGATCGGCATAATTGGGGTTGAATCCGTGCGCCAGATCGCTGGAGACGCAATACGAGCGGCTCTTGAGCCGATAATAGTCTTCCCGATCGATTTTTTCATGGGTACAGATCCGCTCGAGAACCTGATTGACGAAGAACGATTCCGCTCCCAGGTAGCTCTTGGATCCAATCTCTTCGTGATCCCAAAATATCGCTAGCGGCAGCGTTTGCGCCGATGGCTGTGCTTCGATGATCGCGTACAAGGATGCGTACGCCGATGTGAGATTGTCCAAACGGGCGGAGGCGATCATCTCGCTCTGGGCGCCGACAAAGGACGCCTTTTGCAGCGGGACGAGGAAGAGGTCGAAGGCGACGATCGGCTCGGCGATGTGTTTGCCGAGCAGCGCTTGAACTGTGGCCGGATGATTTTTGGAATGGGCGATGGAGCAGATGGGGTTCAGGTGATCCTGTTTATTGAGAATCAGCCCTTTTTCGGCGATGGATCGGTCAAGGTGGGGAGCCAGAGAAGGGATGATCATCGGATAATCGTCCAAAAAGACCAGACGGCTTTCGGTTTCTCCGTTGGCTGTGCGCACGATGACACGCCCGGCGAGGGCGAGATCGCGGTCGAGCCAGGTATGGAGCAGGGGAGATCCATAGACTTCTGTCGCAAATTGCGAAAGGCGGGAGGGGTGCAAATCCGCATGGGGTTTAAGCTTAAGACCGGGGCTGTCGAGGTGGCTGGCGAGAATCTGGGTGCGTTTCACGGGTTCTTTCGGAATGCGGAAGGCGCAAACGGCCGCATCGTCGCGCACGACAAAATAGCCCTTGCCTCTTTCCAAGACCCATCGGTCTTCTTCAAAAAGAGGGGTAAAATCGGCTTGCGCCAATCGGTTGCCCACTTCGCGGGCAGCATGCCATACGGTGGGCGAGCGGTCGAGGAAACGAATGAAATCCGTTAAAAGCGTGTTCATTTGGCCGTAGGTTTTAGGCTGACTATCTCCTCTTCTAAATAACGCTGCAGCACTTTTGGAACAAGGACAGAACCGTCGGCTTGCTGATTATTTTCCAAGAGAGCCACCATCAGCCGCGAGGTCGCCAGTCCGGAGCCGTTCAGGGTATGCACGAATTGCGGTTTTTCATTTTTCTTGCGATAGCGGATTTGGGAGCGCCGCGCCTGGAAATCGGTGCAGTTCGAGACCGAGGAAACCTCGTAATAGCGATTTTGGCCTGGGAGCCAGACCTCGATATCAATGGTTTTGGCTGCGGCAAACGACATGTCGCCGGTCGTGAGCAGCATATTGCGGTAGTGCAGTTCCAGACCCTGCAGTACCTCTTCGGCGCTGGCGAGCATCTCTTCATAGACTCGAGCGCTGTCGGACGGTTCGGTGAGGCAGAACATCTCCACCTTATTGAACTGGTGCGTGCGGATCAGGCCTCTTTCCTGCGAGCCGGCGGCGCCGGCCTCGCGCCGGAAGCAGGGCGTATAGGCCGTGTATTTCAAGGGCAAAACATCTTCGGACAGCATTTCATCGTAGTGGAGGCCATTCAATGCCGATTCTGAAGTGGGGATTAAATAGAGTTGGAAATCTTCGTCGCGGATTTTGAAGAGCTGGCTTTCAAATTTGGGAAGATGGGCCGATCCGAACATGATTTCGGGGCGCACGAGCAAGGGGGGCATCACCTGGATGAAGCCGTTTTTCCGGTGCGTGTCGAGCATGTAATTCAATAGAGCCCATTCCAGCCGGGCGCCGAGATTGATATATACCGGCCATCCCGAGCCGGAGAGTTTGGCGGCTCTTTCGAAATCAAATAGATGGAGTTTTTCATTGAGCTCAAGATGATTTTTAAATGGGAAGTCGAAGACCGGTTTTTCGCCCCATTCCTTGATGCAGACGTTGTCTTTGGGACTGGGCGAAATGGGCACATCGTCCATGGGGATGTTTGGCAAGACGGCTAAGGCATGCAGCAGATCGGCTTCCATTTGGGCGATCTCCTGATCGATTTTCGCGATCGAGTCGCTCAAATGGGACAGATCCTTCATGAACTGGGAGACGTCTTCGCCTTTTTGTTTTTTTTGCCCAATATCCTTCGAAGAAGCGTTGCGGCGGGATTTATATTCTTCGACCTGGGTCTTGAGTTGGCGGATTTTTTCGTCTTTCGCGAGGAGGGGGGACAGGGACGTATCGGGGTCCTTGCTCTTGAGTTTGATCTCGAACCCGCCCGGGTCTTTTCGTAATTCCTTGATATCCAGCATATCTGCGTCCTTATGATGAAAACCAAAAAATATAGGGGGCCAAATGGGAAATGTCAACCGGTGAACAGCAATTCCCGCTTTAAATTTTTCGTATAGACATATACAATCGTTTCTCAAAAAAAACTTCGCAAAGAACAGTTTGGATGTACCTGCACCAGGAATTA
>JACVQJ010000019.1 GCA_015661075.1 Parachlamydiales bacterium
GACGATGTTTTTCGCCACATAGCGCGCGGCATAGGCCGCCGAGCGATCGACCTTGGAGGGATCTTTGCCGGAAAATGCGCCGCCGCCATGGCGCGCCATGCCGCCATAACTGTCGACGATGATTTTTCGCCCCGTCAGTCCGCAATCGCCAAGCGGGCCGCCAATGACGAAGCGCCCGGTAGGATTGACGAGAAAGCGGGTATTCTTGAGCCATTCATTCGGCAGTGTCGGTCGGATGATCTCTTCAATGACCCCCTCAATGAGTTGCGCTTGCGAAACATCGGGATGATGCTGCGTCGAAACAATGACATTGTCAACACTATGAGGTTTTCCATTGACGTAGCGGATCGTCACCTGCGATTTGGCGTCGGGGCGCAGGAATGGTAGAATTCCTTTTTTTCTAACTACAGACTGCCGGAGCATCAGGCGGTGGGCATAGGCAATGGGAGCGGGCATCAAAACATCGGTCTCATTGCTGGCATAGCCAAACATGAGGCCCTGATCCCCTGCGCCCTGCTCTTCTTTATTTTTCTGATCCAGGCCCATAGAAATATCAGCGGATTGCCGGCCAATTGCCGTGATCACGGCGCAGGTATTGGCATCAAATCCCAGATCCGAGCTGGTATATCCGATATCTTCAATGACCCTGCGCACGACAGACTCTACATCGATCTGAGCACTGGTCGTAATTTCTCCACCGAGAAACACCATGCCTGTTTTGACCATCGTCTCGCAAGCGACGCGCCCAGCTGTGTCCTGTCCCAGAACGGCATCAAGCACAGCGTCGGAGATCTGATCGGCCATTTTATCCGGATGACCTTCGGAAACGGATTCTGAAGTGAATAAAAAATCGTTTTGCATAATTATTATCTCATAAACCAATTCTCAACTAGGATATCAATTGGCAATTTTGTTTCGAGAAAAAAATCGCAAATATCGTTTAATTTCCCAAACAACTCAACGCGAGCGCGTTACTCATTACAGCCAAGCATGCCGTTACCCTATTCCCGTCTTTCCAGCTCTCGATCTTACGAACGAGGCAGCGAGTAATAACAATCCGCTTCTTGTTCAATCTAGCCTGATTCATTCCAATAATTGAGAAAAATCAATGATCTTATCAAAATAGCCCGCATCTGAAACACCCTCATCAACCCCATTTACATGAATGAGGACAGGCCTGATTGAAAAATGCCTTGGAACCATTAATCGCCTTCTCTTTTCTTCCATTTCTTCGAGAATTTTTTTCTCAATCTTATCCTTCTTAAATTTAACTTCGCATAAATACAGGGTATGAAACCGGGTTTGTATCATATAGTCAATTTGGCATCCCGGCTGCTTTGTTGTCGGGCTTTGAAAAAACGGCCCATCCATTACCACTTCATCGACGGAAACATTCAGCATCTCCCAAAGAGTTTTAAAGTTATGGGTAACAAGGTTTTCAAACTGCAGTCCCATCACTCCTTCCCAGCCAGGAAGATTATTCAGCATCGACTCCGGCACTTTCTCTTGTTCTATTTTAACGCGATTGGGAGCAACGTATTTCAGGTAGAAGCGCAAATAGTTATCGCTTAGTCTATAACGGCTCAACTTACTGTACTTCCCACTTTTCAGATTCCACGTAAACTCTCTTCTTACAAAACCAGCCTTTACCAATTCATCCAGGTATTGACTGTATAGCCCTCCTTGCCTTTTACCCAGTTCTATGCAAATTTCAGCGAGTTCCTTCGGCCCGCCGGCAAGGCAAGTCACGATCTCTTTATGACTTCCTTTGCGACGAGAAAAAAGATCTGAGAATATCTCATCGAATTCGCGAACAAGCAAACCGCCTTTTGCAAAACATAAATCTCTAATATTTTGTTCCGCGGATAAATGTGGCTTAATACGCTCCAAATAGAACGGTACTCCTCCGGTTACAGATAAAACTTTAAATTTCTCATAAGCGGTAATACGCGTTTCCTTGGGATGCCAGAATGCATTGCATGATTTAAGAGGAAGTTCTTCGAGAACCATATCAATGACGATTCTTCCAAGGAATCCAGTGTTGCTAAGAATGTTCTTCTCAATCCAGGAAGAGATCGATCCGCAGAGCGCAAAAATGAGATGAGGGTTCTTGCTAAAATACATGTCCCAGGCAGTTTTTAAATGGCCTAAAAATTCGGAATCTTTTCCTCCCATCCATGAAATTTCATCAAAGACAATCAGTACACGCCCTTTTTGGGTATGTTTGGAAAGATGCCAAAAGATATTTCCCCAATCATCCGGCTGGACGCCAGGAATGCCATTCCTCTCGAGCTGTTTCACGAAAACAACGCGCTGCGACTGTGCTGTTGTCTTAAGCGCTGGAGGGTTTCCAGAAAAAAAATAACTCTTTATTTCTTTACCAAACTCGACAAGCAGCCTGCTTTTCCCGATCCTTCTTCTGCCTCGGACTACGATAAGATTCGCGCTTCTAGTGCTCAATAAGCCTTCGAGCCTGGCCATCTCAGCTTCACGGCCGACAAATTGGGCGGTTTTCATGAAATCTCCTGAACGCACTGCTTGCCTAGAGTCCCATCCCTTTAGGGGTGGGTCTAGGCAAACTATTTTATGATGCGGTATGCGGCTTTAGCCGCACCGCCCCCTTAAAGCGGAGAAAGAATCTCCGCCTTTGAAGGAGGAAATTCTTCAATTTTAATCCTATGGTACCTTTTTTGAGGTAATAAATCCATCCGCAAACAGCAGAAAAAGCGTTTTGCGGATGGATTTATTGAGCCAAAAACACATCCGCAAATGGAGTTTTTTGCTGTTTGCGGATATTTACGCCGAAATCCCCGGCTGAGGAACGTCTTTCCAAATCGCATCGAAGACGGCCAGTTGATTAGTAGTCAGCACTCAATCCATCAATTTTCTGATTGCTGAAAAAACGGCCAGAAAACTGTTTTTTTCTGGCCGTTTTTTCTCTTGATCAAATGTTTAAGGCGAGAAAAAATCACAAATTTCAATAAATCTCGCAAACAACTTAACGCAAACGCTTTAAAATAACATTTGCATTTATTTTCGATATAGACTAGACTAAGCTTAGTCCAAGCAAAGGGTGCTGTATGCGAACTGTCAATATTCATGAGGCGAAAACGCATTTTTCCAAGCTGGTGGATTCGGTCATGCATGGGAACGAAATCTTGATTGCCATGGCCGGGAAGCCGGTGGCTAAACTGATTCCTATTAGCCAAAAACCGCAGAGAAAGTTTGGTGTACTCAAGGGTAAGATCAAAATTGCTAAGGATTTTGATGCTCCGTTAGCTGAAGAAGAACTATCTGATTTTGAGAAATAATTATGAGATTACTACTCGATACTCATGTCTTTTTGTGGTGCATTAAAAATGACCGGCGGCTTTCTAAAACAGTGCGCGGAAAGATTTCGCAAGCAACCGAAGTATATGTAAGTAGCGCGTCGATCTGGGAGGCGATGATCAAGATCAAGTTAAAAAAACTGGATGTTGATATCGGACAAATGGTCGATGCGATTTTTGAAAGCGGTTTTTTAGAATTGCCCATTACGGCCAAACACGCCGCCACCATATCCTGTCTTTCCGACATTCATCGGGATCCTTTTGACCGGATCCTCATTGCGCAGGCGATCTACGAGCCATTGACATTTATCACTGCAGACCATGAACTCAAGAACTATTCTCAGTTAGTCGAAATCATCGACTGAGGAACGTCTTTCCAGATCGCATCGAAGACGGCGAGCAGCTCCTCGCGATTGAGATAGCTGATCTGATCAGCCTCATCCTGCCCGATGAGATCTTCCAGAAGTCCCTTTTTCTTTTCGATGAGCGCATGAATATGCTCTTCAATCGTGTTTTTCGTGACGAGCTTGAAGACCTGCACGCCGCGGTTTTGGCCGATGCGGTGGACGCGGTCGGTGGCCTGGTTTTCCTTGGCGGGGTTCCACCAGCGATCATAATGGATGACGATCGACGCGACGGTCAGGTCAATGCCGACGCCGGCGGCGAGCAGCGACGCGACGAACACTTCGCACTGCGGATTGTCACGGAAACGGCGCAGCTGTTCGGCTCGGTCGCGCGTCGAGCCCTTGATCGACGCGAACCCAATCCCCTTCTTCCGGAGATGCGCCTCGATGATGGCGAGCATGTCGAGATACTGCGAGAAGACGACAATCTTCTGGCCGCTATCGCGCGCTTCGTTGATCAGCTCGACGAAAAGATCCCACTTGCCCGATGAATGGGAGGTGTAATTCTTGACATCGCCCATTCTAAGCGACGGATGATCGCAGATTTGCTTGAGCGACGAGAGCACCGAAAAGACATGCACATAGGGCACGGGCTTGGCGGGGTCCTTTAGATCCTGATACACCGTTTCGCGCATATGTTGGGCGACCTCGCGGTACATCTCTTTTTGCTCATCGGCCAGATCGCAATAAGAAATTTCTTCGATTTTTTCCGGCAAATCGGTGAGCACTTCGCTTTTCTTGCGGCGCAAAAGAAATGGCTTGATCAGACGATGGAGCAACGCTTTTTTCTCCATGTCCTGATTTTTTTCGATCGGTTTGATGAAGAGCTCGCGGAAAACGGCATCGCCCGGCAAATAGCCCGGCAAAACGATGTCGTAGAGCGACTTCAGCTCCCGAATGCGGTTTTCGATCGGCGTGCCGGTGAGGCCGAGACGCATGCGGGCCGGAATCGCACACAGCGCCTGATGGGTTTGCGAGGCGTGGTTTTTCGCTATCTGGATCTCGTCGAAAATGGCGATCTCGATCGAAAAGGGCCGTAAATCCTCGCGTCCGGTGCGCAGAATGCCATAGGAGGTGAGCAGCAAATCATAATCCGTTTCGAAATGATCCAGCGTGCGAGCCAATCCATAAAAAATACAGACGCGTAAATCCGGCAAAAAGCGCCGGAGCAGCTCCTGCCAGTGATAAATCACCGAAGTGGGACAGACGACGAGGTATTTGTTATGGCGGTCGGAATCCTCGTTCATCGACGCCGCGAGCAAAGCCATCGCCTGGTGCGTCTTGCCGAGCCCCATATCGTCGCATAAGAGCCCAGAAAGGCCGTGGCAATAGAGAAACCAGAGCCACTGAACGCCCAGCTCCTGATAGGGGCGCAGGGTGGATTTAAGGCGGCTGAGATCGAGATGCCGATGGCTCTCGAAGCGATCGAGCTCTTCCAATAAAGCGCGCGTCTCTTTCATGCCAGGATCGTCGCCGTGCGGCGGCCGCACCTCTTCAAAGACGGTCAGACGGATCCATTCCATAATATTCAGACGGATCACTCCGCGCTTGCGATCGATGCGGCGTTTGGGGAGCTGGCGGATCCAGTTGTAGCGCATCTCTTTGAGATGTACGAGTCCCGCGGATGAGAACAGATAGCTTCTTTTGGCCTGGAACGCGTCCCAAATAGAAAAAAGATCCACTGACCCCAACTCGGAAACATAGACGGCATCGACGAGCCATTCGGCAATGCGCTTTTTGCGATCGCGCGTAATCTTGCGGATGTTCAAATGCATCTGCTGGGGGCGCATCAGGCGCGGATCGATCTCGAGGGTAAAGGCCTTGAGCGGCTCGAGATCGTACACTAAAAATGCCGCTTCCTGATGCTGCGGCAAAACCATTTTCGTGCGATAGCGCTCCGGAAGCCGCGATGCGGGCGGCAGCTCTGAAAACCCTTCCATGGGCGCGAAGACAAAATCGCCGTAAAAGGAGACATTGGCGCTATCGATGCCGGTTGCGAATTCGCGCTTCGGTTCAATCGCAATGCGCCCTTCCCCGTTCACTTGAATCGCCAGCCCTACTTTCACAATGGGCGAGCGGCTGGCAAAGAATCCCTTTACCTGCTCAAGATCGTCTTTATGCGACGCCAGAAAAGAACCGATCTCCTCTTTGGGAACGATCAGCCCGGGATGAAGAGGCAGCCGTCCGCGGTTTTGCTTCTTCATGTAAAACCCCTGGCCGCGAATATAAACCCACTCGTCCAGATCGATCGCCTCTTCAAACTGATCGGGAAAATCGATTTGCGCGCCAAAGAGCAGCCCCCCATCGCCCGTAAAGGCATAGGTCAGGTGCGCCTCCAGCGATCCGAGATGGGTCTGAAAACCGGGGAACTGATGCAGCCAATGGCGATGGCGGTTCACAAAGTCCGCCACTTCCCCCTGCAAAACAATCTTTTCCCTTGTGTCGAACATCGGCTCTTCCAGCAGCCAAAAACCTCGCGCAGACACAGGCGCCGGCAAATAAACCCAGGGGAAAAAGCAGGCGGCCTGCGGCTGAGTGAGATCTTTCGGCTCAAACACATACAGATCGATATGCAGGCGGGCCGCTTCATCGAAATGGAGCAGATAGCGCGCCGGGATTGATTCGAGATGAATGGGGACATCGATGGATTTTTGGATCGTCTTCGCCGAACGGTTGAGGAAAGCAGAGATCTCCGCCTCTTCCACCTGGCCGCCGCGCAGCCACGGATCAGTATGCTGACGGTAAAAGCCTTTCCCCGCAACGTATAGCCATTCGCCGATCTCGACGCCGGCTATGGATCCTTTCACCGGCTCGTCCTTGCTCTCGACAAACATTGATCGCAAATCAGGGTCATAGTGAATGCGCCTTTCCTTGTCCTCGGCCTCAACAAATACCTGCAAAGGGGAATACACCGTGGACAGAGCCGGAATGAGCCAGGGCCAGTTAACGTCGGAGATATAAAAACGGACTGAACAATCGCGAAAGACAATGACCATCTCGTGCGGCACCAGCTTCGGCGAGCCCGGAAAAGAGATCGTATATTCTTCGCCCTCATCGCACAGCCACATCACCCATTTAGCCAGATCGGACCAAAAAGAGAGCTCATAGCTCAGCAAATGAGAGGCATGCCCCTCGCGCCACTGCACGATTTCATCCGGAGACAGATTGGAAAACTTGATGGACGTCTCTTCCGTTTCTACAACTCTTTGATCGACGATTTTTTGCAGCCTATGGATCGAAGGAGCGTTGAGCGCTTCAATGAAAAACAGCTTCTTTTTCGTGTTGGATGTGCAATAGTAGGCCATCTCGCCGCTTTTTTTGAGACAGTCCGTTTCATAGCCGTGCCGTTTGCTGGCCATCTGAAAGAGGCGGTTCCAGAGCGATTTTTTGAAGCGGACGTGCAACGGCTCCTTGCAGGCGTTGAAAATCCGCAGCCAGGCGGCCGCCAGATGCGGACACCCTTCGCCATTTTCTGAAACTTTGCATGTGCAAAACGAATCTGTCAGCACCCCCTCATCGGTGATCTGCAAAAAAGGGAAAAAGGAAGTCTTGCGATCCTCGACTTCGACCTGATAGGTGCCGCGGGAATACGCAGGCTCGCCAACAGCGTGGATCTTCAATAGAGTGAGCGCCTGCTTTTCATAAACAGATACGAACCGAGGCTGATCCATCGCTTTGGTGCCTATGTAGACCTTCCTCCCATTCTACGGCTCCATGAATTTTGGGTGTATTAAATAAACAATTTTGGGCTATGCTTCTCGCACTATTTACGATACACAATTATGATCGAGGCTAGAAATAATAACATCCCACAGAACAAATTTTATTACGTCGCTCAACCCTTTTTTTATATAGCACGACGAATTGTTGAAATATGCAGAACAACACTTGTAAATATTACTGATTTTATTCTACCCAAAAACCCCATCACGCATCGGCGAGAAATTCGGCTGCTGCCTTATTGGCTCGAGCGATCTCTGGCAGAAAAAAAACTTCAAAAAGAAATCAAATTGAGCAGCGGCGAATTCGTTGATGAGCCGATAAAAGCAAGAGTGAACTCTATTTTTCAAAGACTAGTCGCTCAGTGTGAATGTAAAGATGTTTTTAATTGGGAGATTAAAATAGTTAATGATCCAAAAATTGAAGCATTTGCGTTAATGGCCGGTAAAATCATCATCGGAGCTAACTATGTGCAAAATCTCTGCAGGAAAGAAAATGCGGATGATTTGATTGCCGCAACGATCAGCCACGAAATCGTTCATATTTGCGCAAGAGATTACGCTAAAGTAGCGTACGAATATCGCGTTGGTATATTTTTTCAAATATTTGGCATCTCATTGATCGCCAACCGCTTCTTACCTCCTGTAGATGAACAGGATCTGGAACCGATCCATCGCTGCAATCTTTCACTTTTTCAACGATTCCGGGAAAGATTATCGGGTCAATTATTATTTTACGCCTGCTGTCGCTTTGCTGAACTGCGCGCAGACAAACACGGCCTCACATATATGCGAAAAGCAGGGTTCAACTTGCAAGCGGCTCCTGAGCTTCAAGGCTATTTTAAATCCGGCAAGGAACATCGAAGAAAGCAACCGGACTCTTCACCGAAGAACAAAGCATTACATACACATCCCAACAAAGACCAACGTATCGATGCTATTAATACAGCAATTAAAGAAATCACTTAAGGAGCGGCTCGACTTCCTTGTACGAGCTGACGATCTGGTCGAGCAATCCAAACTCGAGCGCCTCTTGCGCCGTCATCCAGTTGTCGCGGTTGATCGCTTTTTCGATGGCTGTCACATCCTTGCCCGTTGACTGGGAATAGATTTCGACGATCATGGCGCGCGTCTTGAGCATCTCTTTGGCCTGGATGTCGAGATCGGTCGCCTGTCCGCGGATAACGCCGCCAATGAGCGGCTGGTGAATCATGATCCGCGCGTTGGGCGTTGCCAGCCGTTTGCCCTTCACTGCACTGAGCGAGAGCAGAGAACCCATGGATGCGGCCAACCCGGTCACCATCGTGATCACGGGCGAAGAAATCATCTTGATCTGATCCCAGATAGCAAATCCCGAATCGACCGACCCGCCGGGCGAATTGATCACAAACAAAATGGGCTTGCCCGGAGCGATCTGATCGAGATACCAGAGTTTGCGGATGATATCTTTGGCCGTATCGGAATCGACGCCATCGGACAGGAAAATACGCCGCTTTTCGAGCATGGCCTGATCGATTTTATCATTGAGGCCTTTCGGGGCTTTTTCTGCGCCTTCCGACTCTTTCACTGGGGGCTCTTCTTTCGATGGCTTCACGGCAATATCTCCTCGTTATCTAAACCTGATTCTCTCGATTCTCACTATTTTAGTCGATGATCTTCAATTCTGGATAGAGCGGAAAACGGCCGAGCATCTCGGCCACCCGTTGCCGGGCCCTTCGCAGGGCTTCAGGGTCGACAGCCGCTTTGGCCTTGGAGGGCTGACTGGTTTTTTCATCGATCAGGCCCTTCGCGTTTTTCAATAAATCGACGATGATGGACGCGATCGCGCTCATTTCTTCCGGTTTCATCCCAAGAGTCGTCGCCGCGGGGGTCCCGAGGCGCACGCCCGACGTATACCATGGGCCGTTGACGTCCATCGGAATCGCGTTGCGATTGGCCGTCAGATGAGCCTGTCTCAGGACCGACTCGGCTTGCCGCCCTGTCAAACCAAAACTTCCCATGACATCCATCACCAGCAGATGGTTATCCGTCCCATTCGTCAGGACGCGCGCCTTGTGCTGCATTAGCGCGTGGGCCAATGCTTTGGCGTTGTCCACGATCCTGTGGGCGTAGCGCGAAAATTCAGGGGTCGAAGCTTCTTTGAAGGCGATCGCTTTGGCCGCCATGACGTGGGGCAGCGGCCCGCCCTGGACGATAGGGCAGCCCTTGTCAACCACTTCCTTAAACTCATTCGTGCAAAGAACAAGTCCACCGCGCGGCCCGCGCAGCGTTTTATGAGTCGTCGACGTCGCGATATGGGCAAATGGAATGGGATTGAAATTCCCTGTTAACACTTTTCCGGCAACCAGGCCCGCAAAATGAGCCATATCGACCATGAGAACCGCATTCACCGAATCGGCAATCTCACGCATCTTGGCAAAATCGATGAGCCTTGGATAGGCCGAATAGCCGCCGATCAGGATGAGCGGCTTTTCTTCTTTTACCTGCCGCTTCAATTTCGCGTAATCAATGAGGCCGCTTTCCGGATCGACGTCATAGGAAACCGCCTGCATGATCTTCGACGAAATATTATGCCGATAGCCATGCGTCAGATGGCCGCCGGAGGAAAGCGACATGCCCATCACTTTCTGGCTGACGAGAAGCCGGCGCACGCGCTCATATTCTTCCGGCGTCAACTCATCCAGTGTTTTTTTGCCGAGAGCCTCCACTTCTTTCGTCTGGATCTTGTGGATCAGTATCGCCCAGAATGCGATGAGATTGGCGTCGGCGCCGGAATGGGGCTGCACATAGGCGTGCTCTGCGCCAAAAATGCGCTTGGCATAAGTAATTGCCTGATTTTCAATAGCATCCACATTTTCGCATCCGGCATAAAAGCGATGCCCTGCATAGCCTTCGCTATATTTGTCGCTCAGAAGATTGCCCATGGCCAGCTGGACGGGCAGCGAGCTGAAGTTTTCGGAAGCGATGAGCTTCAAATGGGTGCGCTGGTCGCGCAGTTCTTGAACAATGGAGTCGGCGATCTCAGGAAATGACGCATGCACGACATCAAGAGCCGCCATATAGGCGATCGCCGTTTCTTTGCGATCCTTTTCGGGAACGGCGTGAAAGTAATTTTTTAAATATTTCATCGTTTCACCTCGCTGACGAACACGATACACCGCCCCAGTGGAAATTCAAAGGGGAAAAAACTTGAGGTTTACCCATCAAACCGGGTATTGTTGCTGCCAAGTATTTATGACTCCAGGTGTATATCCATGCTGCAACAATTAAAAGTCATTTTAGACATCCAGGAATATGACATGAAGATGATTCGCCTCATGCGCCTCAAAAAGGAGCGTATGACAGAGTTGCGGCACATCGAAAGTCTGCGCCAGGAGCTGCGCCAGCAGCAGGCAGACAAAGAAAAAGAAATTGGGGGGTTGAATCTCACGATCTCCAATCAGGAAACGAGAATCCACGAGATCCGCGAACGGATCAAAAAGCTCGAAGCGCGCCAAAACAGCGTCAAGAAAGTCGATGAATTCAACGCTCTGACGCAGGAAATGACGCAATCCGAGCGCGAAAAGATCGCCACCGAACAAGCCACATCCGATCTCATCGACAAGCGCAACATGGAAGAAGAGATTCTGGAAAAGATCAAGACAAGCCTGAAGGAATCGGAAGAGAGCAGCCGCAATCTGGAAAACGAGATTGTGAGCAGCATCCGCCTGATCAACCAGGAAGGCCAGGAGCTCAAAACGGCACGGGAAGCGCTGGCGAAAAACGCCGATCCGGAAATCATGCGCATTTATGAGCGGCTCTTGAATAACAAAAAAGACCGGGTCATTGTTCCCCTCGAAAACCGCACCTGCAGCGGCTGCCATATCGCATTGACGGCGCAGCACGAAAACCTCGTGCGCAAAGGCGAGCGCCTCGTATTTTGCGAGCACTGCTCGCGCATCCACTATTGGCAGGAGAGCGAACAGATTGAAGGCACCGTCGCAGCCACCAAGCGCCGCCGCCGCCGCGCCACAGCCTAAATTTATATATTTTTACCGGAGAAACAGGTCATCGCTGGCCAGAATTTTCTGGCGAGAGGAAAGTCCGGACTTCACAGGAGAGGATGCCAGCTAACGGCTGGGAGTCGAAAGACTACGGAAAGTGCAACAGAAAACACCGCGCCGGCAGCAATGCCGGGGAGCCTGAAAATATCGGTCTCGTGGGCCGATCGCACCTGGGGGGAAACCCGGGGCGTTGTAAACCCCATCCGAAGCAAGGCCGAAGCGAGCCGTCGCAGCTACTCCAGCAAGGCTCTAGCTGGCCGCCCGAGGAGTTTGGCGACAAACTCCCCAGAAGAATGATGACCCCTGATCCGCAAGGGTCGGGACAGAATCCGGCTTACCGTTTCTCCGGTTTTTTTTTCACAAAAAAGAAGAGAGGTTCTTTCGAACCTCTCTTCTTGCTCTTTTTGAAGAATCTCCTTCCTAAAGGAAGGAGATTCTTCGACAGCTAATGGCGGGCGCTTAAAAGCGCCCGATAAAATAAATAGCTCGGCTTACCCGCCCCTGAAGGGGCGAAGCTGTTCAACACTCGAGATTGTTTAGAAATCGAAATGCAGATTGACGGTCAAACCTTCCATCGATACTGCATGATTTCCGAAAGCAGCCGTTGGCGCCAACGCTGCGGCTTCATTCATTGAAAGAATGTTGAACTGGTTCCAATAATAATTGACTTCCCAGCCAGCATTGATGCCCAAGAGATACTTATCGCAATTAAAACATGAGCTCCAATCCACCCCTAAGAAGAGCTGCAAATTGGGAACAACCTGCGAGAAATGATCTTTGACATTGTGCCGGGTCAAAAACGTTGTGGAACCGGTAGCCAGTGATTCTGAGCGATAGCGAGTCCTGGTTTCTCCGAGCAGAAGCGCGGTTGAGGCTTTGCCCAGCACGCTCCAGCTGTTGTCGCAGAAATGCCAGTTGCTCTGGATCCCCACACGAGGCCCTACGCCCCAGAAATTATTTTTGCCATGAAAATCCAACTGCGAAAACGAACCAGTCATTGGCAGCGTCAGGCTGCTTGTGAATTTCTGATGGATCCAGCCGCCGCGCAGACCATAGTGAGGTCTTAACGAAAGATGTTTCGTAATATAATAGGCTCTTCCCAACTCTAGATCGCACGCATTATGCCACATATGCCAGCCAGCGTGAACATGTTGCCATACCGGAGAAGAAGCGGCCATGTTCGGCCACATGGGAGCAAATCCCAATAACGTTCCTGTAACGCCAGTCACTGATCGGGATTTGGTCGCATGGTCTCTAAACCATGTCCAACCGGCAAATACATCCCAATGATCATAATCGGTATTCCATCCGGCGCCGATTCGGAAACCCGGATCCCATTTCGCCGGCAGGCGCATGATCGATCCAATATTATTCGAAGCTGCTACAGCATTCGGATCTTTGATCTCATACCCATACATAAAGCCGGTATTTTGGGCTTGCCAGTACAGGAAATCGAACTCGAGCCGACCTCCGTATGAGCATGCGCAGCCGCGGGCCAGGCAATTGTCCCCCTCCACAATGCCGCACGGCATTGGCGTCTGCATAGTCGGAGCTGACTTTGTCACGTTTTGCGCAGCGATGTCTTGCGCAGCAGCGCCGACCCCTAACAAGGTCAGAACTGGCATAACTTTCAAAAATGAACTAAACATAAATACACCCCACAAAGTTCTGTGTCTAATTCCCGCATATCTTGTTTTGGGAATTTTTACAAAGCATTTTTTTAAAATTTATTACCCCACACACTATTTATACCGCTCGTGATTCAAAAATCGGTTTAAGCAGCGTCGGCTTTGCGTTGCCTTTGTGTCTGCCTCGGTCGCCCAACTTTTCAAGTTGAGCTTCCTCGGCACCGGCTTCGCCTGACACAAATTCAAGCAGCCTCCTTGCCTACTCCCGATTTTTGAATCGCTCCCGGTATACCAACCCATATCAATTCGATGACGGCAAGAATAATCAAACACAAGAACCTGACAAGCAGAGATTTACTTTGCTCTTGGATGGGTTTTGTCGTAGACTTCGCGCTTGAGCCTGGATGATACGTGCGTATAGATCGTCGTGGTCGCCAAAGAGGTATGGCCGAGCAGGAGTTGGATCGTTTTCAGGTCCATTCCATGTTCAAGCCAGTGGGTCGCGATCGTATGGCGAATGGTATGCGGCGTGATGCGCTCGGACAAACCGCTCGCCTTTAAATAAAGGGCGAAGTTGCGATCCACGGAACGAGCGCTTATGCGCTTTCCCCAGCGATTGAGAAATATCGAAACCGGATCCGCTTCAGCCTTGTGATCAGGAAGATCCAGCAATCGCTCCGGATGCTGCAGGTATTTCTGGATCCATTCGGCCGCATTCTTGGTGATCGGCGTGATCCGCTGTTTCTTGCCTTTTCCAAAAACATTGAGCTGTAAACTTTTGCCATCAAAATCGCGCTTGTTCAGACCCACAATTTCACTCAATCGAAGCCCCGAGCTATACATGAGCTCCATGATCGCCCGGTCTCTCAACCCAAGATAATTCGAGGTGTCCGGCTGCTCAAAGAGATGCTGGATTTGGGCATATTCGATCGATACCGGCAGCTTTTTCTCCCGTTTGGGGCTATCGATCTCCTCCATGGGATTTTCGTTTCCCAGCTTTTCGCGCATAGCGAACTTGTAAAAACTCCTTAGAGCCGAAAGCCGGCGCAAAACCGTGCGCACGCTCGCCTTTTGTTCGTGCAAATGAGCGAGATAGCGGCGGATGGTGCGCTTGGCAACCTCTTGGAGTAAAAGCGGCTCCTTTTCGCAAACAAAACCCATAAATCCCTTCAAATCAATGGAATAGCCGCGCAATGTATGCTCAGAAACACCTCTGGAAAGGCGCAAGTGGGACAAAAATCGGTCGACAGCCTGCTGAAATTGCATAAATTCATTTTATCACGAAAGCGACTTCTGCTAAAATGTTCGTCTCGGAAATCTCATGATCACATTAACAGATATTACCAAAAGCATCGGCGGGCGAACGCTGTTCGAAAACGTCACCGTCTCCTTCAATGAAGGCTGCCGCTATGGCTTGACCGGCCCGAACGGGTCGGGCAAAACGACTCTGCTCAAAATCATCATGGGCGTCGAACCCGCGACATCCGGCACGGTCAGCCTGCCGAAAAAAGTCGGCTTTTTAAAACAGAAAATCGAAGAATTCCGCCACCTCACCGTTATTGATACCATCGTCATGGGCAACCAGCGCCTGTGGGACGTTTTGCAGGAGCAGGCCCGACTATATGATGTCGAGATGACCGATGCGATCGGCATGCGCCTCGGAGAGATCGAGGAAATCATCGCCGAAGAAGACGGCTACAGCGCCGAATCGGACGCTGAGGTGCTGCTGACCGGCATGGGTTTGAGTGCCGAGCTGCACCGCAAGAAAATGGCAGAGATCCCCACGGACCGGCAGTTCCGCGTGCTTCTTTGCCAAGCCCTCTTCGGCCATCCCGACGCGCTGCTCCTCGACGAGCCGACCAACCATCTGGATCTGGAATCGATTACCTGGCTGGAGGCGTTCCTCCACAACTATTCCGGCACACTCGTCGTCGTCAGCCATGACCGCCACTTTTTGAATGCCGTCACGACTCACATCGCCGATATCGACTACGACACGATCATTATGTATCCCGGCAATTACGACTCGATGCTGATCACTAAAACAGCTGTGCGTTCGCGCGCGGAAGATGAGAACAAAGTCAAAGAAAAAAAGATCTCCCAACTCAAGGACTTCGTCGCCCGATTTGGCGCCGGCACACGAGCCAGCCAGGTACAGTCGCGCATCCGTGAAATCCAGCGAATGCAACCCATGGATCTGAAAAAATCCAACATCCAGCGCCCCTACATCCGATTTCCCTGGCCGGCCAAACAATCCGGCCAGGTCATCGTCAAGCTGGATTCCATCGGCAAGTCCTACGACGGGCAGTCCATTTTCAAGAATTTTTCCCTCGAAATCCACCGCGGCGACAAAATTGCCGTCATCGGCAACAACGGGCGAGGCAAAACGACTCTGCTCAAGATCTTGGCCGGCAAACTGGTTCCGGATAGCGGTACAATCACTTACGGACATCAGATCGACACCGGCTACTTCCCCCAAAACCACTCTGAGGTCGTCGACAAGAAAAGCACGATTAGCGCCTTCGACTGGCTCAAGCAAAAGAAAGAATCGGTATACGACCAGGATGTACGCAGCGTGCTCGGCAAAATGCTCTTTTCCGGCGACGACGCCTTTAAGGAAGTGCGGGCCCTTTCGGGCGGAGAAACGGCTCGGCTCATTCTCGGCTCATTTTTGATTACAGCCCCCAATTTTCTCGTTTTCGACGAGCCAAACAACCACCTCGATCTCGAAGCGGTCTCCGCGCTCGCATGGGGGCTCGACGATTTCAAGGGTACATCGATCGTCGCATCGCACGACCGCGATCTGATCGGCGGCTTTGCCACTAAGATCATCGCAATCGAAAGCGATGGCATTCACGTATTTGACGGCGAACTCGAAGAATATTTCCTACGCAAAGATCTATCTAAAAAGTAATTCAGAGAACGTCGCTTGCGCGTTTGCCGTCGCCGCTGCGCATATCCGCGCAAGCCGGAAGATATAATAGCGAATAACCCTGCAGTGCATACATCTCGGAACACCATTGGATCTTGGCCTTCAGATCCTCCGATATATTCGACACGTCATGGCACGGGACAAAACCGAATTTTTCGTAAAAACTGAGCAGATGCTGAAACGGAATGCAATAGACGATCTTGCCCTCATCGGCCAGATCCAACAAAAAGGGAACGATTTTCCGGGCGATCCCGTGGCGGCGGTACGCTTCCAAAACGTACATGCCTCCCAACTCGAGATGACCGTCGTCGAGCGTCACAAGCCGGCCGAGGCCCGCTTTTTGCCCATCGTATTCCGCAATCGCAATGATCTCTTTTTCAAACTTCGAGTGCATGAAATGAACCTCGTCATACCGTTCATTGATCCAATCGATTTCATGCGGCTGGGCTAATCTGATCTGTATCATGGCATCCATTTTACCAAATTTCCTCTAAGATCCTCAACATGATTACTACCGGAGCCATTCCCGTTGCAGCGGGAATGGCTCCGAAAAAAAGCACTCTTCCAATCAATCTTCCTGCTCATTATAATGCTATGCCCAAACAACCCGAAAAATCGATTTTTCAGGTTCTTTTTTGCGCACAGTATAACAACATCAGGTAGCCATGAGCATTCCAGAAGGTCTTTTACTTCGGCCTGCATTTTCGAGAAAGGGCTGGGTAAATAAGCTATATCGTGAATTGAACGACCGAAGGATTTTTCTCGAGTTTGTACAATCCCATGGCCTATCGGCAATAGAATTTATTGGCTCGAAGTTACTGACAGATGATCCAGATATCCTACTGCGTATTGCGGACGAAAATACCATGGATCCCAATAGTTACAATATCCTTAATTATGCCAGCAATGCATTGAAAAAACTTCCCATCGATATCGCTCGATACATCATTATGAATATGATTCTGGAATTTCCCGAAACACTTGAATACGCCGACTCTGTATTAAGAAATCTTCCGGCAGAAATCACTCGCGAAATCGTTCTGGTGGCCGTGCAAGAAAACGGCTTAACACTCAGATATGCAAGCCCAGAATTCCAGAACAATCGAGAAATCGTTATGGCAGCAGTACAGCAAAATGGCCTAGCGATTTTATTTGCATCCGATGCGTTAAAGGGAGACGAAATAATCGCTCGCGCAGCTGAGCAACAAAACAGCCAGCCGATTGATTTCGTAAACCTCAATCTCAGAAAGATGGTTTAACGCGGAAACGGAAAGCGCTTCAGATCGTCAGCGACGAGGGTATTGGGGAAAATCTCGCGGGCCTCGTTGCCCAGCTCCTCAGGATCGCGATAACGGGCGGAGAAATGGGTCAGGATCAACTGCTTGACGCCAGCAGCCAGAGCCACTTCCGCGGCCTGTTTAGCCGTCATATGCAGATATTCCTCGGCCTTGTCTCGATCCGCCTCGAGATAGGTGCTCTCGCAAATCAGCACCTTGGCGCCTCGGGCGATCTCGATTGCCTGGGGACAGGGCCGCGTATCGACGACGTAGGCGATCGCATCGCCGGGGCGTACATAGCTAACCTCTTCGAGATGGATCCATTGGCCGTTGATTTTGATTTTTTTGTCCAGCTCGAGTTTGCGCACATCGGGACCCATCACGCCGCATCGCTTCAATTCTTCCGGGCAAAACTTGATCGTATCGGGCTCGGTGATGCGCCAGCCGACATTCTCGACGCCATGCTCGAGAAAAACAGCCTCGATTTTGAATTTCCCATCATCCTCGACAAGGCCCGCTTGCTTGACGGGATGCTCCACCACATTGATATTTTCGCGATAGATGCAGCCATAGCGCAAACGGTCGAAATTCTTCTTGCCGCTGGCCGGATAATAGCAATGGATCGGATGGGTGACCTTATCGAGGTTAAGGCGCATCAGCATGGATCCCAGCCCCAGGCAATGATCGCCGTGGAAATGGCTGATAAAAATCCGCGTCACGACGGGCGGAGCGATCTCCGCGTAGATAAACTGGCGCTGCGTCCCTTCGCCGGGATCGAACAGCAGCCCCTCGTCGTTCCAACGGATCAGATACGCCCCATGATTGCGGAAGCGAGTGGGCTGCTGACTGGAGCAGCCGAGAATGACGATATCGCGCACGCTCATTTCACCCTCCATGCAAAAAAGGACATCCGGCCGCACAATGCGCCAATCATTGCTCCAACGACGTGAGCAGTATTGGCTATGCTCAAAACAAAGGGAAGATTCGTAAAAATCTGAATGAAAAAGGATACAGTTTGCAGCACGAACATCGCCAGGACAAAAAACACTAAAAACAAAATAGTGGCGCGCGGCAGAGGATACCCTTCCCACGGAGCGATGCGCTCGCGCATCCAGATAAATCCCGCCAATCCCATCACTACGCCCGAATAACCCAAAAACAGAGGTCCGCTCATCAAATATTGCATCGTATTTGAAATAATCCCGACGGCCAATGTAAGCATAATCGTGCGAAAAAACCCTATGCGCTGCTCAATGGGCCGGCCTAACACCCAGAGCCAGATCATATTGAATAAAATATGCAAAAAATCGCGGTGCATGATGCAAGGCGTAAAGAGACGCCAGATCTGACCTTCGCGGATTTTGGTAAACAGGGGCCCTTCGGCCGAAGATCCGTCTCCCGTCTTCGCTTTGATGAGCACCCAATCGTAGATCCCGCGCCAAAGGGGCGTTTGGAGAATTTTTTCGAATTGACCGCGATCATCTTCACTCAAATCCTCTATTGTCTGGGTGGACTGAATATGATGCTCCTTGATGAACGCATTGTATTGCATAATTACTGATGGCAAATCGAAGAGCAGCTCGCTCTGGATCGGAGTCATGACAAATCCCGGTTCCATCAAATGGTCGGGGCGCATCGATTGTTCCTGCATAAAACCCAACATATAGACAAAAGCGCACAGCGCTAAAAAAAAACTCGTCACGGGCGCAAAAAAACTGGGACGCTTTTCTTCGATTTCAGCCTCGATCTCGATCGCAGAAATGGGAACATTAAAAAGAGGATCGCGAGGATTGGACTCAAATCGTTGAAGAAACTCATTAGCCTCTTCCATGCGATCTTCGTCGGAGACCCAAATCTGCCAGGAATTTTGATTGGAAAGCGGATCGACGCGGTTATCGATCCCCTGTCGGATCAAAAAGGCGCTGAACTTTTGCGCATTTTCTTCGGTTGCAATCGTTCCAATCACCCGCATTGTTTGATCTTCTCAATGATGTTGCTTGTCGAAAGCGTGGGAATCCTGTCTACGAGATGCAGACGGGCGCCGCAAGCTTTCAAAACCGGTGCTTCGATACAATCTTCTCCATATTCTTTGCCGTTCACGTGGACATCCGGCTTGATCTTTTCCAATAGAGATCGCGGATCCGTCTCATCGAACCAGGTGACATAATCGACGAATTCGATCGCCGCGATCATTTCCAGGCGATACTGCAAAGAGACGATCGGCCGATTCGCGCTCTTGTATTGCCGGATCGAGGAATCAGAGTTCAGCGCCACTATCAGCCGGTCGGCCTGCATGGATGCCTGATAGATAATATACAGATGACCGGCATGGAGCAAATCAAATGAGCCATTGATGGTTGCGATCGTCAGGCGCCGAGCGCGCAGGCCCAAACATTTTTCCTCAAGATGCCCGGGATCGATGAGCTTTTTGAGCAGATACGGTGGATGGGACATGTTTCATCTCGGGAAAAGCAATTTTAAAAACCTCATCGTAATATTCGACAAAGTGAACCTCGAGCCCTTTTTTCAAAAATTCAGGCAGCTCGTCGTAGTCGCGTAAATTTTCCTTCGGGAAAATCAACACGTTGAGTTTCGATCGGCGCGCCGCGATGAGCTTTTCCTTCAACCCGCCGATGGGCAGCACGCGCCCCGTGAGCGTCAGCTCGCCGGTCATGCCGAGGTTTTCCCGCACGGGTTGTTTCATTAGCAAGGACAACAGGGACGTCACCATCGTGATGCCGGCCGAAGGGCCGTCTTTCGGCGTTGCTCCTTCGGGTATATGAATGTGCACCTGCGATTTGTCAAAGAAAGGAACGCCCGGCGCATACTCGTTCGATCGGCTATGCACGTAGCTCCAGGCGATCTGCGCCGACTCCTTCATCACATCGCCGGCCTGTCCCGTCAGCTTCATTTCCACTTTTTCAGACGGGTATTCGATGGCTTCGACGTACAGCGTGGCGCCGCCGAGCGACGTCCAGGCCAGGCCAGTACATACGCCCACAGGGTTTTGCTTATAATAGCGATCCGACGTGAAGATCGGCTTGCCGAGATATTCGAACAGATTTTTTTCGGAGATCACCACCTTCGGACGCCGTTTCTTTTTGCCCTTGCCATCTTCCTGGCGGGCGATTTTAACAGCGACTTTGCGCATGATTTTTTTGATATTGTTCTCTAATGTGCGCACACCCGCTTCGCGCGCATAGCCATTGATGATCTGCGCCAAAGCGCCTTTGGTGAAATTCAAATCGCCGGCATGCAGGCCCATGTTTTTGCGGTTGCGGGGGACGAGATACTTGCGGGCGATTTCAATTTTTTCCGCCTGGATATAGCCGGACAAACGCATGATCTCCATGCGGTCTTTCAATGGCTCAGGGATCGTATCGATAATGTTGGCGGTCACGATGAACAAGACATTCGACAAATCGCATGGGACGTCAAGATAGTGGTCGAGAAAATCGCGGTTTTGTTCCGGATCGAGCACTTCGAGCAGGGCCGATGCGGGATCGCCCTGATAGCTGATCCCCATTTTGTCCACTTCGTCGAGCATAATGACCGAATTCATCGTCTGCGTATATTTGAGCGCCTGAACCAGCTTGCCGGGCATCGCGCCGATATACGTGCGCCGATGGCCCTTGATTTCAGCCTCGTCGCGCATGCCGCCGACGGAAAATCGATAAAATTTCCGGTTTAGAGCTCTCGCCACGCTTTTTCCAATGCTCGTCTTGCCCACTCCTGGCGGGCCGACGAGGCAGATGATGCTTCCCTTCACGCCGCCGGTGAGTTTGCCGACGCCGATGAACTCGAGAATTCTCTCTTTGATATCTTTGAGGCCGTAATGATCCTGTTCGAGAATTTTTTCAGCCTTTTTTAAATCATGGGTTTCCTTGCTGTAGATGCCCCATGGAATGATCGTGAGCCAATCGAGATAGTTGCGGCAGACGCCGTATTCGGCGGATTGAACCTCGAGGGCGGACAGCTTGTCCAGCTCTTCGCGGATAACGCGCATCACCGGATCGGGAACGGTCCTCTTCTTGAGGCGCTCTTCGAATTTTTCGGCGTCGACAGTCTTGTCGTCCTTTTCCATCCCCAGCTCTTTCTTGATCGCCTTGAGCTGCTCGCGCAGGAAAAATTCCCTTTGCGTCTTGGAAATCGTCGCCTCGATCCGCTGATTGATCGTGCTCTGCAATTTGCTGATGTCGAGCTCTTTTTTCAGAAGCATCAGCGCTTTATCAATGCGGTCCTGGATATCGAACGTCTCGAGCACTTCCTGCAGCTCGTCGCGCGTTGCCGTCGTCAGAGCTACGGCGAAATCGGCGAGGCGCCCCGGCTCGGTAAAGTCGGAGTGGCCCAAAAAGATCTGCAGTTCCTCTTTAAACAACGGATTGAGTTTTAAAAGCTCTTTGATCGTCGTGATGATGCTGATCGAGTAAGCCTTCAATTCACGGGACAGATGCTCCAGGGATGTGTCGTCGTGATATTTGACCTGGGCGCAGAGATGCTTGTTCTTCACCGGCTTTTCAATGACGACGCGCTTTTCCATATTGAGAACGACCTGCGCGCCGCCCTGGTCGATGGGAATGATGCGCAATATCCGCGCCACGACGCCCACTTTATGCAAGTCGCCGAGTCCGATCTTGTAAATATTGACATCTTCCTGATGCGTCAGGAAAAGACCGAGGCACTTATGGTCTGTTTTTGCCACGATTTTCAGCACTTCATAGTACGCGCCCGGCTCAATGACGACCGGCGCCGCCATGCCCGGGAAAAAGGGCCTGCGGTTCAAAGGCAGCACATAGAGCGTATCCGGATAGGTTTGGCCGGGAAGCTGCAGTTCTTTTTTGGGCAGCGCCAATTCTTCGGGAATCAGTTCGTCCGGCTGGTTTCCTGGAGGAGAAGTGTCATCATTCATGATTTTATCTGGGCCCAATTCATCAAAAACAGGCCCCCTTTATGTTAAAATACGGGAACGCGTCAACCATGTCCCGCCCCCAATTCAGGTATTAAATCGGCGCAGGCTCAAAAAGCAAGCAAGATTATCATTCTTTCCATAAAGGCGCAATCCAGTGAACGCACTTCTTACCTAGAGTCCCACCCCTTCATGGGTGGGTCTAGACAAGATATTTTATTCGTGCGGTAAGCGGCTTTAGCCGCACCGCAACATTAAGCGAAGGAGGAGATTCTTCAATTTTTATCTTGTCTGTCCTGTCGACGTTTTCGTCGATCCTGTTCATCCTGTTTTCTCTTCTGAAAAAAAGGCCATCTCCCCGATAATAGACGGCCATGCAAGGCCTGATCCTCGATACCAGTTGCAACCGCTCCTACATCCTGCTCGCCCAAGATGGGCAGGTATTGGCCTATTTGCCGATGAACGGCGGCGAAAATCTTTCCAAAAATCTCGGCCTTGAAATTGAAGAACTCCTCCTTGAAAGGAGGAGTCTCTTTGCTCCGCTTAAGGAGGCGGTGCGGCTAAAGCCGCATACCGCATCTCATAAAATAGCTTGCCTAGACCCACCCCTAAAGGGGCGGGATTGCGGCAAGCAGTGCGTTCACCATCGTTTCGAGCGGATTTTGTGGCCGTGGGAACGGGGCCGGGATCATACACCGGCATCCGCGTCGGCGCTGCGATGGCCAAATCCTTGGCTTTTGGCTGGGGCGTTCCCATCATGGGATTTTGCAGCCTGATGGCGTTGGCTCCGCCTCAGATCGGGCCATTTGCCATTCTTACCGATGCCCGCTCCTGCGGATTCTATTGCCTGGAGGGCTCGCGCAGTGAACAGGGCCTGCGGTTTGCTTCGCCCCGGCTGATCGCCTCGCTCACTGAGCTGGACCCGGGCCGACAAATTTACTCTCCGCATCCCGCCCAGATTGAAAAACGAATTGAGGCTCAAGAAGTCTATCCCGACCCTGTCTGGCTGGCCGATCATTGCTGCTGCAAGGCCGCGAAAATGGGCCAAAGCCCCCTCATCCATCTCCCCCTAAATTACCTGACATCACCTGCTGTTCTTTAGAACTTCCATAAAACAGCCATTTTGATTACCTATCATTTATTTTTTAATTGTTAATAACATCAGGTCCGCAGTAAACTTTACCCACCAAAACCTGAAAAAAGGAAATTACAATGGCGATATTTGCATACCTACCACCAATCTTACAATCATCTGCAATATGGGCTGTGAAATCTCTTTTGGGTAGAGATCATGTAGGAGATGCCATTAGGGCTGGGGAACGTGTTGCGAATAGGGGCGTAGCCTCCGGGGTTCAATTAGGTAATAACGTCATTCATCAGGTGGGTTATCAATACGATCAAACCCTTCAAAGAATTGATGCAACGGGACAAGCGATTATAACGCGGACAGACGAAACAGGCCGCCTCTTAAAGGACATGGCAATCATCGTCATATGTACGGCCGTAGTCGTCCATGGAGCGTTGGCGAGTAATGAAGGATATTTTTTAACTTGCTGCCAGACAGCTCTTAGAATTTTAGCTTCCGCCGTTGCAGGACAAGCATTATTGAGACTAAATAATAACAGAAAGCCTCCATTTGAGCGCGCTACATTGAACGGTACGAATCGTGAAAGACTTTCATTTTCCATTAAAGACATCGCATATTCAGAAGAAAACTTTTTACAAGCGGCTCAAAACGGAAATCTCGACCTGATAAAAAAATTCCTAAAAGAAGGAGCTTCTTTACAGCTGACAGACTCTCAAAAACGAACGGCGATGCACTACGCAGCTTTGACCGGTCAAGATAAGCTGATTTTGTTTCTCCAGAAACAAGGGGTCAATTTAGAAAGTGTTGACGCAAACGGAAGATCTCCACTCCATTATCTTGCTTATGGAGCGAACCAAGCGATCGAAGCCTCTGACACAAAGACCGTAGAAAGATACATGCGGTGTATTGAATGGCTATGGTATTGGGGTTGTTCTTTTGATAAAACCGATTCGCAGAAAAATTTTGCCGATGATTACTTTCCCACAAGTATGGCATCTGATTCTGCCGTTAAAGAGGAAAAGAAAAGATTTATAGCCAAAATCGAAACGTTAAGAAAGACGAAAAATCGATTTGAAATTGAACCCAACTATTTGTTTTACCCCCCTGAAAACCTGGTTTTTGAAGGCGGGGGCGCTAAAGGGATTGCATACGTTGGAGCGATCGAGTCTTTAGAAAATAACGGCCTCTTAAAAAATTTGCAACGCGTTGCAGGAACTTCAGCCGGTGCGATTGTATCGCTGTTATTGGCGTTAGGATATTCCTCCAGTGAATTAAGAACAGCGATGCAAAGCGCTGATTTTAAAACATTTTTAGATCATGGCTTTGAAAATGAAATCGATGCTATCAATGGCCTTTCTCAAGTTGTGACCAATGGCAAAAATGCAACGCTAGCTCAATTTGGCTCTGCAATAAAAGGTGCGATTCAACTCATTGGCGCAAGTCGGGGAGAAGCGCAAGGCTCCGTTGTCCAGCAATGTGTCGATCGTTTGCAGGAAATGTATATAAAAGGCGGAGTGTGCAAAGGGAAAATCATTTTAGAGTGGCTGGAAGCGCTGGTTGAGGAAAAGACAAAAGATAAATATTTTACGTTTGGCGATCTGAAACGCGCCATTTTGGATGGTGCGAGCTACAAGCATCTCGTTATTTACGCTACGCAAGTCGAAGGAGAAACAGAACTGGTTTGTATTTCTACAGAAGATTCGAAATGGGATAACGTGCCCCTCGCCGATGCCATTCGAGCTTCGATGTCGATTCCTTTTGTCTTTGAGCCCTATACATTGCGTGAAAAAAGAATGCCGTTGGAACCACCAACTGAAGCGCCTCAATTGGGCCGATTTGTAGACGGCGGGATGATTAAAAACCTTCCTTTTGACGCTTTTGATGCGACCAATTATTTATCGACAAACCCTGAAGCGAAAGAGCCTTGCTGCAATCGTCAAACGCTCGCTTTTCATTTGAGTGCTCCTAAAAAACAGACGGGTCTTGCAGCTTCAAAACCAAAAAAACTTGATTTTAGCGACATATTGATTCAAGTGGCATCTGTCTACTTCAACAGCGAAGTGCTTGGAAGAGATTCGAATCGAGTGGAGCGATATCTGAAAGAACGGATCATCAATATTAATACTTTGGGCATTGGAACGCTGGATTTTTCGATCAGCTCTCAAAATCAAGAACGCCTGATTCAGGCCGCATGGCTAAGCAATCAACGGTTCCTTGAAGAACAAGAAAAAATTCAATTAGATCACCCGCTGGTAGATCCTTATCAGATTCTAGGTATTTTCAAAATATCTCAAATCAAACATAGGCTATGCAAGGTTGAGAAATTCTCATCACCTGAAGCTCTGGATGATGAAAAAAATAGCGATTTAGTCTCCTCGGAGACACGAGCTGAATCGGACAAGGTAGCTTTGTCTGATCCGGAAGAAACCATGAACGCGAATGGAAACGATAATAGTAGCGACGTAGATGAGAACTTAGTTTTTACTGAAGAAAGAAGATCCGCGCAAGCAGCGAGAAAATGATAAGTTCTATAAATTATTATAAATTGAAACAAAAACCACCACATTAAAGAAAGGAATACTTTTATGCCAACAACTGTTAATGAAAATTTACCAACCATTTCATGGAAGACTAGCGGTTTTGATGCGAGTGGCGTTTTGAAAGAGTATGAAATACGATCTCGCACCAATGGTCAATTTCAATTCATTGAAGGCGAAACGCTTCTTAACACTTCTAAGTTTGCAATTCCAGTAAATTATTTCAGATCAGGTCCCAGCCTCATTTCTACAATTGAACAATTTGGACACTGTTTCCAGAGATGGACCAACATCCAAATGCCTCGCGAAAAAGGTGTACACCTATATGATTTGAGAATGTTTGTAACGAATGAAGTGTTAGACGGTTATCAAAACACCTATTGCGTTCTTGCAGATGCAACCGACAAAAAAGTTGAAGTCTATCCAGAAAAGTTGACTCTAGAAAAAAAAATGCATCGATTAAATTTTCAAATGCCAGACGTAGCAAAATGTTTTTTCGGAAAACTGTTCCATCCAAATACACCTACGCCGAGAACTCTTGGATGGGAAGAGTATCCAGAACAATCGTACAATTGGCAAAGAGATGATGAAAAAAGTGAAATTGGGATTGTTCGAAAATATTTGAGGGACGGCTCAATTTTATACAAAGATAGCGTTGCTTTATCCGCGAGGAGCTGTCTTTATTTAGATACTAATGAAATGGCCAGAACTAACAATGGGGAACCTTGTTGGGCAATAGCTCAAATTATTAAAAGAACCATTAGAGAAAACACGAAGATCATTGGGTATATCATAGATAGAGAAGGATTAGGAGCACATTTCTCAGACCCCTATGATGTTTCTAGAGCGACCAGAGATAGAATAGCTGCAGGAAATACTAATAATCCATTTACAATATTAGAAGGAATGCATGGCCCCATAGACATCCCACCAAGAATTATAGGCGGCGATACTGAAGTGAGAAATTTCTTAAAAGTACAAGAGAAAACGAACCTATTCTCATTTATGCCACTTGACCAAGATGGACATCCTGTTGATTTATCTAGAATCAGCGATTATGATATCGCCCAACATATGAAGAATATTTCTCTTAAATTCAACGGTCCGAATGGCATAGTTATGGCGGCGTATAAAGATGGTGATGTGACCGTTTCAAGAAAAACGGATAAGTTTAATGGGCTTTATTTCCCAACTGTTACAATGAAATTGCACTTATCGATTTCTGATAAAATAATACAATCCGTAAAGGCTTGTATGCGCGCTCAGACTGACGAAATACCCCTCTCTGAGGAGGAAAGCGCTACTCTTGTAGATGCTTTCCGCTCAAGAAACCGAGCCTTTCTCTCACAGGAATTGGATATGAGAGCGTGGAGTGAAGAAAATAGACTTTCAACGATGCAAAAAAGTCAACTTTCGGCTAATGAAATACAAATTCTCTTAGATGCTAAACTTGCAAAAGATCAAAAAGCGAAACTCACCAGAATAGAAGAAGTCATACTTTATGCAAATGATATTTACACAGGTCCGATTCAACAAGCTATTCTAGACCCGACAAATTGTACTGAAGATGAAAAAATGATGGCTTGGCAGCAATTAAATATGGCTGCAGCACGTGGATCTGATGCAACTTTTAAAATAACTGTCAACAAAGAGTTTGGAGAAGTTGTAACAGATAATAGCATTCATATTGGATTCCGAATTAGAAATCAGCTTTGCCCGAGCCAGCCAGCAGATAGACACTCTCCAAATTTGGAATTAGGATCAGCAGATAGGCTCTCTCCAGATTTGGAATTAGCCTTCCCCGAGCCAGCCAGCAGATAGGCTCCCTCCAGATTTGGAATTACAATAAATTAGTTTTCAAAAAACAAAAAAGGTGACTATGAATATTTCAAATGTAAATAGTTTTAGCAGCCTACAAGCTACAGCTCATCCTAGAGATCTTTCGCAGATTGAAATCAATCAAAGAAGAGCCGTGGAAGCAGCAGCAAAGGAGGTCATGGAGGGTTTTTGTACTCGTCCTCGCGGTGGGCCAATCAAAATCAATCAATGGGATAAGTCTGGAAATTGGCTAAGATACGACATCCCACATTTAAGTCTTGGTGATTATATATCTTCTGCAAAGAGGATTGCCTCTCTTTATTACTCAGTAGGTTGTGGGCTCATTCTTTATGACCCTATGGCAGAAGTCCAATGTTACGCGACGGTTTATTTTCGCAAATCGTACGAGCAAGCAGAAGATGATTATGAGAAGATTTTGACAGAGAGAAAAATATCCGAAAGGCACGCTTTGCATACAGACACGCCCATGAGTTGGCTCGCTAGTCTTGATAGAAGGTGGAACCATTCTAATTATGTACAAAGAAGCGAAGCAAAACGAGCTAAACAATTAGCAGGCCTGGAGAGGATCCGACAAGCATGGAAAAAAACAGGCTTATTTAAAGATGTGATTGTTCCTGACATTAATTACCGCATCGACCAATTAGGTCAATACCCAGAACATGTGGCCACCAGTGATGAAATTTTTTTTCTTTTTAAACCACTTGATCCAGATTTTGATGAAGATAATGAACAGCTTATTGGACAGCCGCTGGAGTTTCCTAAAGTTGTAACACCAACTCGTCCTTTACGATATGCACAAAAATCCAATCGTGCTGAGTACGACGCTAAAATCTGGCATCGCGTTACATCGGTTCGCGTTACATCGTTTTTTGCTTCATGTTCTTGGTTCAATCGCTCTAGCCCTAGCAAAATCGAAGAAATTAAAGAGGAAATAAAAGCAACAATTCCCGCTGGCACTGCAGACATCGAAGCGCCAAGGTTGTCATCTCCACTCATAGGAGAATCCACTCAGGGACGCACAGGTGATTTTAGTAATGGTGACGAAAAACCCATCCCAGAATCTACGAACGGAACTTTATTAATCGCTTCTACTTCAACAGGTTGTGACTTAACGGGAATTGCTGAAATAAAAGAAGTCACTAATAATGAGAGAAGCGGGAGCACCCCAAATGTTTTTCCCGAATCTGGAGATGCGTTAGCAACTGCTTCGCGTGCCTCTTCAGATGTTTGCGAAGCTGCTTTTCAGGATTGTTTTTCCGAGATGCCAAAGTGATGCCGCAATCGGCTGTACCAGATGATGAGAATGGCTCCGGACACAGGAGTTCCCGCTAAAGGTTTTTTACATAGATAATCGGACCAAAATGTTTTCGTACAGAAGTTTTTAAGCACTCGTGTCCCAGTCCGAGTCCGAGTCCCAGTCCGATTTCTACTTTTGAGCGGGAGCAGCTGCTCCGGACAAAGTCCAGTTGAAGGAAAGCCATGAAATATTCTAAGATAGAGGAACTTTACATGAGAACCCAAAACAAAGGTAGTAAATGCCCAGCGTAAAAGTCCGTATCGGCGAGCCCATTGACAAAGCTCTGCGCGCGCTCAAGAAAAAACTCGATAAAGAAGGAATTATGAAAGCCGCCAAGGCTCACCGTTTCTACGACAAACCTTCCGTCAAGAGCCGAGCGAAATCCAAAGCTGCTACGAAGCGCACGAAAACAGCGCTGCGCCGCGGGTATTAAACAGGACTGGATGTCAATTAATTATTAGCAGGACAATCTGCGAAGCGTTTTATTGCTGCGCCGGATTAGCACTCGCTCAACGTTTTTGCTAATTTTTGTTTGAGGTAATTCCGGTTTATATTATATTGATAGTAAATTGAGACCATCGCATCTGTTGCTTTGGATCGATATTAATACCTATCATCCTGACTTGATTATGAAAGACTATTACTCGACCTTAGGAGTTCCCCGCGAAGGAACGATTGATGACATCAAAAAAGCGTATCGCAAGAAAGCGCTCGAATGCCATCCCGACCGAAATCCCGGCGACGCCAAAGCAGAAGCGCAATTCAAAGAAGTTTCTGAAGCCTACGAAGTATTGAGCGACGAAAATCGGCGGCGCATTTACGACCAGTATGGCGAAGACGGGCTCAAGAATGCCGGCGGCATGGGCGGCGGTTTTCCCGGCGGCGGCGGCTTTTCATCCATGGACGAAGCCCTGCGCACCTTCATGGGAGCCTTCGGCGGGGGCGGCGGTCCCTTTGAATCGTTTTTCGGCGGCCATCCCGAAGAGATGGGCAGCGCGCGCAGAGGCGCGAGCAAGCAGGTCAATTTGTCGATCCGCTTCGAAGAGGCAGCCCGCGGGATGGATAAAGAAATCACGATCATGAACCTGCTTCCGTGCAAAAGCTGCAACGGAACCGGCGCAAAAACCAAGAACGGCATCAAAAGCTGCCCCACTTGTCAGGGCAAAGGGCAAGTATTCCAGAACCGCGGCTTTTTCAGCATGGTGACGGCGTGTCCCCAATGCCATGGCGCAGGACAACTGATCACCGACCCATGCAAAGCCTGCGGCGGCGAAGGCCGTGTCAAGGATCGGCAAAACATTACGATCCGGATTCCGCCTGGCATCGATTCGGGCATGAGCATGAAGATGGACGGATATGGCGAAGCAGGCCTGGCCGGCGGACCTCCCGGTGATCTTTTTGTCAATATCACCGTGGAACCGCATTCGACATTCCACCGTCAGGGCGATGACGTCGTGCTAGAATATCCCGTTTCGTTCATTGAAGCGACTCTCGGCTGCCGCAAGGACATGCCCACTCCGCTCGGGGAAACGGTCAAAATCATCATTCCCGAAGGAACGCAAAGCGGAAAAACCCTGCGCCTCAGCGGCAAGGGCATCCCCAACGTCCACGGCAATGGCCGGGGCGATCTGCTCATCAAGATCATTGTCGAAACGCCAGTCCGGCTGAACGAGAAACAAAAAGCGCTGCTCAAATCATTCCAGGAACTGGAAACGGAGCAAAACAACCCGAACCGAAAGAGCTTTCTCGATAAGCTGAAAGGGCTATTTTCGTAACCTCGACTTTGCAACTTTTTGGACCCGAAGGCCTCGAGATATTTGTTCTCGGGGGGGGTTATTTATAACGGGAAGGGGTTAAAAACCCCTTCCCGTTATAAATAACCCCCAGTTCGACCATGGGTCGAACGTCCGAGAGCAAATAGACGAGGCAGGCGGGTCCAAAAAGTTGCAAAGTCGAGGTAACAAGCCTTTTTTCAATTTAAACCACAGAGACAGATACCACAGAGGCCCGAAGCGGGCATTTTTTCTCTGTGGTTTCGATCTCTGTGGTAGTTTTTATAATTCGTTAATGAAACAAATCCGTCAGCGAATCGCCGCTGACGATCATTCGGATAGCCGAACTCACCAGACTATAAGTCATATATTTGGGCAATGTTTTTTATCACGTCATCAAAATTGATATTATTTATTCCCAATTCTTTCAAGTTGATCGGAGCGCTGTTTTTAATGCAATTTAAGAATTTTTGCATATCTGTCCTGATCGATTGAGGCAAAACAATCCGACTCCCAGTAGAGAGCAGCTGATACAATCGAATTACATCATTTTTGTGCTTGCGAATGTCTCCGCTATCGACATTTGAGCCAATATTCGATCTTTCGGAAAGATCCAGCCATGCTCGGGCTTTAAGAGGAATTATATATCCAGGAGCTACCACAGATAGTCCTTCTATTTCGCATTTTCCTGCATGAATGAACCGATAATAGTCGTCATCGAGCAAAATCGCAGAGAGACTTGAAATTTCATCATCCACCGGAATGGGTGTTAAATGGCTATCATCTGCCAGCTTGATTGCATCGGGCTTACGAGAAAACAATTCCAGCATGTCGGGGTATGCTGCATCTGCCGGCGAATGAAAGCGATAGAACAATTTCTTCCCTGTGCTTTTCTGTCGATATTGATATTTCCCCTTTCTAATAAATTCCCAGAAAGCCTTCGCAAATTTCTCATCTAAGACTTCAACACACAAGACAATATCTAAATCTTTTGTCGCACGGAAATGGAGTCCCACCTCTTCCATTGCTAACATGCACGCTACGCCTCCAATGAGTACGTAACTGTTGGGAAACGGAGCAAAATGCTCCGCAAATCGATCTAAACCTTTTACCATTGAATACTCATCATCAGCCTCTGCAAAGCAGCCTCAACTCGTTCATCATTATTCGCTTTTAGGCTGAGAAAAAGCGAAAATAAATCAATAGAACCATCTTTTGAAAAAACAGTCGGATCGTAACACCAAACTTCAATCTCAATATCAGCTTCCTCTGTGGAAGGAAGTTTTTCAACATCGCCTGACCGTTCTATTGCCTTCCATGTCTGATTGCTAATTGCATAAACAGGTAGTATCGGTGAAGAAAGCATGGAATGGCCTGCGAGCGCACTGAGACCGGCTATGGACCCCAGATGTTTGATTTTCTCAATGACATATCGATTCCCTTTTAACCAGAAGCGTTTTTTTACCGGACTCAGCATGAATGGCTGTGCCTGTTTCCAAAGTTGGCACCGATCTTTGGCAAAATAAATTTGACGCTCTTTTCCCATTCGCTGTGTTTTAACAAGTTTGAATGACTCAAGTTCATTCAAAGATCTTGTCATAGTCATCGGAGTATAATTTAATGCCTTCGCCAAATTTATAGGAATAAATGGTTCATCGCCTCGATGAATTAACGCAAAAATCAGCATCGCTTGCGTTGATGGAGCCAATTTTTGGATGTGAAGATGTTTTTTCTGACAAAACTGGTAATTTTCAATCCAATCAATCCCTAAAGCTGGCAAATAGATCTGTCGATTCGGAATTACGAATTGAACTCGATGTGCAATGAGCCGTTTGAGGTTGTACGAAGAAATGGATGAACTTGTATAGATGCAAGGCAATCCTGTCTTCGCATGCAGTAGCTCTAAATGTTTGCGGATTGCCGCAGGTGTTATCTCATCGCTTTCGCGATTTGCCGCTAAAATACAAGATCTTCCTAGCAGCGTCAGAGTGTAGAATTCATAGAGATTTTGTAAAAAAAATGGGAGAGTTTCTATCGTTTTCCAAGGCTTTATACTGAGCTGAATATCTAGAGCTTCCTCAACATAGCGTTTCAAGGATCGGATCATAGTTTCCGTGGCCATACAATCCAACGATAACCTTTAATATGCACGATAACATATGATATGTTATCGTGCAAACACAGAGTTATCGTCCTTATTTACAGTTGGATAGCAATTATTGACAAGGTCAATTCGTGTTTTACGTAAATCATCTGAACGACGCATCAATCAGACGCTGGGCGGAGGATGGGTTTTGGATGCCGATGCGAACGTCGTTAATGAAACAAATCCGTCAGCGAATCGCCGCTGACGATCATCCTGATGGCCGAGCTCGAAAGCGGCGCAAAAGTTTTGTGCCCATAAAATCGAGGTAAGGGGGCCCCGTTTCGGGGTCTTACCTCGATTTTATGAGCACGTGCGAAAATCAGACGGTTTTTTTCGCCTGATTCAGATTTTTGGCAAGAGCCGCCGCATCTGTTTTTTGATCTTGCAGGGCCGTAAATGACTGAGAAATTTTTTGATTTTGATTTTCCAGATCAGCGCGTTTTAATGCGCTCGCAGTCTGATTGAGCACCTGCATCGCCTGGTCCATGACATTTTTAAATGCTTCTTTTTTGTAAGGAGAATCCGCAGTGTTGTACTGATCCAAAGCGCGCTGAAAGAGATCGACGCCGGCCCGATATTCCTTTTCATAAAGAATTTTGTCGTGATGGCTGATCGGAATAGACCCGTCGCCCGGCCCTTGAACGTTTGACATAATTTTCCCCCGATTTAATTGGCCTCTTTGAAGAACTCCTCCTTGAAAGGAGGAGATTCTTTCTCCGCTTAAGGAGGCGGTGCGGCTAAAGCCGCTTACCGCACGAATAAAATATCTTGCCTAGAGCTGCGGCTTTGCCAGATCGATCCTCTTCCTCATCCATCGCGCCTTCGGCGATGGATTCGTCATTCGGATTGCTGCGCTCCGATCTGGCGGCGCCTCGCTCGCTCGAACTCTGAGACGAATTTATGAAAAAGGCCATTTAATTCACCTGGAATGTCCATGTGAAGTTAAGGACTCCAGTCACAAAATTGTTGCTGTTGCGCCCATATACGCTAAACCAGACGCCCCCAATAATGCCGATGTTTTCATTCCAGTTATATTCGATCGCTGGCGCCAGACTGAGATTATCGCTATATGCACCTCCGAGCGATGCCAGTGTGCTGCCGCCTTTCGTCGTTGTGCCGGGATGGCCGGAAAAGGTTGTTTCATTGGAAGCCGTATAGGCGATATCTGTCGCAAGAACCCAGCGCTGAGTCAGGCTGATCTCAATTCCCATATCGGCATTGACCGTCTTGCCCGGAAAAATTCTGGCATGAGTACCGTATCCTCCGCCATAAGTATTAAATCCGTTCACGGTGACCTGCGAGGCAAAGTTATAGCTAAATGACCAGCGAAGGTTCAGCGGATGCAGAGTGTCCCAAAAAAAAACCTTGGAAATAGCCAGCGTCATTTGGGTCTGATAGGAACCGCCGCCCGTAGAACTCAAGCCGTAGCCATTGTGATTGAGATGCTGGTACTGTCCGGTCGGCAACGTCTCCTGGACGGCGAATCGGATACCCGGCGCATGAACTGTTTGGATATAGATCGGAAATCCAAACGTCACCTGGATATCGCTAAATCCGGCGCCATATTGGTGATGCTGCCAATTAAAATCGGCTGGAAGGCTCAGCGCAATGTCCAGCGTTTTCGTAATGCCGAATTGCATGCCGACTTTTGGATTCAGATTGACGCGATCGCTGTCCAAATGGTGGGAATGTCGATGCTTATCGAATTGGGCATAGTTGTCAGCGAGAGCAAGATAGGGCGCAATATTGCCCCATCCCTGCGGCATGTTCGATGAGCCCGATGTGATAATCGGCCCTGTGTACCATGGGTTGAACATCTTTTTCGCTTTTTGGAACTGAACTTCGGCGACCCTCAACTCCTCCGCGATTTGCTCAGGCGTCTTACGCTCTTCATACTGTGCGACTAATGCAGTAGATCCCAAACATAAACAAACTGCCGCGAGAATCTTTCTCATTTCTCAAGCCTCTTTATATCTGTACATAGTTTTTTCACAGATTATTTACAAGAGGCTGAACCTATTTTCATGACATTTGCATCGGCATCGAAAACCCATCCTCCGCCGAGCGCCTGATAAATTTGAATCAGCGAAAGAAAACTGTTGCCTTTTGCCGACTCGTAATCAATCTCGCTGCGATAGAACTGCCTTTGGGCATCAAGAAAAGTCAGATAATCCGCTTCTCCTTCCCTGTAGAGCAAATCAGAGAAGTTGAGATAGTTTCTCGTGGCTTTTAAACGCTTGGATTGCGTTTCAACCAATTCAAGATTGATTTTGTGCGTAACGAGAGCATCATTGACTTCTTTAAAAGAATTTAAAAGAGTCGATAGATATTGATGAAGAGAATCTCTTTGCTGCGCTTCAGTCAACCTGAGATTGCTGGTCAATTGACCTCCAGTGAAAATTTCCTGAAGAACATTTGCGCCGTATTCCCAAACTTTGGACGAGTTATTTAAAAGAGTATTGAGCTGAACGCTATCATACCCAAAATTCCCGGTTAAAGAAATTTGCGGAAAAAACTGTGCCCTTGCTACCCCAATTTGTGCGCCGGCTGCGATGAGCTGTTGTTCCGCAGCACGAAGATCCGGGCGCTGGGAAACAACATCGGAAGGAAGATAGGCCGGAACGGAAGGAGGCATCGAAAATGCATCCAGAGTTGTGCCTCGCAGAATTGTTATTGACGGTTGGCCAATCAGAACGCTCAATAGATTTTCTGTCGTCGCAATCGCAATCTGAAAATTCTCAACGTCCACAACAGCTGTTTCGATTTCAGTCAAAGCTTGTTCAACGGGCATTTCAGAAGTGAGACCCAGCTCAAAGCGCACTTTAGCCAAATCATAATAACGGGTGCGGTCCTCAACCGTCCTTTTAGCAATCATGAGCTGCTGATCGAATTGGCGTAGCTGAACATATGTATTAGCCACAGAACTGACAAGCCTCAGAACAACAATGCGGCGCGCTTCGATGGAAGACAAATAGTGATGGTAGGCCACTTCAACGGCACTGCGAACCTCGCCCCACAAATCGAGAAAATATGAGACGCTGAATAAAAATTGAAAGGAATTGATGATTTGTTGACTTTGAGAGGGAGGTGAAGAAGTGTTGCTTGAGTTTTTTTGTCGATCCGCACCTCCATTCACTTCAATTTGAGGATAGAGTTGAGATCGTGCAATGCCAAACTGCGCCTGAAATTCATCAACACGCGCAATCGCAACCTTGAGATCCTGATTATTGGCCAACGATTCATCAATCAAACGATTCAAAACATCGTCGCCCAATTGCTTCCACCAGGCAATATCAACCGCTCCATCTGTGTTTAAAGAAGTTCGCCAGGCATCGGAAGATTCCATAGTGGGGCGATGATAGGGAGGATAGAGTGTACAGGATGCAAAAAACAGCAAGAGAACAACGAATTTTTTCATTTCTTTCCCCGATAGATAAGAGTAAAGAACAGAGGGATGAAAAAAAGGGCCAAAGTCGTCGCGGCAATCATACCGCCCATGACTCCCACACCCACAGAATGGCGGCTGGCAGAGCCGGCTCCCGAGCTGATCACCAGCGGCAGAACTCCGAAAATAAAGGTCAGCGATGTCATTACAATCGCTCGAAAACGCAGTGAAGCAGATTCAATGACAGCATCGCATATGGAAAGCCCCTCTTCATGTTTTTTGATGGCAAACTCAACAATTAAAATGGCATTTTTAGCAGAGAGAGCAATCAGGGTGATGAGACCGATCTGGAAATAGATATCGTTCGGCATTCCATTGAGAGTAATCGCGCAAAAAGCACCAAAGATGCCAAAGGGCACAGCCAGTAAAATGACTACGGGCGCTGACCATTTTTCATATAACGCAGCCAGAATTAAAAAAACGACAAAGAGTGCGACAGCGAAAACGGATGCAGAAGCACCACCAGAATCAATCTCCTGATACGCCGCGCCGCTCCATCCAAAGGAAATGTCCGATGGGAGCGTCTCTTTTGCGATCTCTTCTATCGCCTTGATAGCCTGGCCAGAAGTATAACCCGGAGCTGCCTCCCCAAACATCTGGGCTGCCGGAAATTCATTAAACCGGCTGACTAAATTGGGACCTTTCGAGGGACGAATGGAAATGAGCGATTTCAGGGGCACCATATTTCCCTGCCCGGATCGCACATACATATCTCCGAGCGACGTTAATGTTTCGCGAAATTCAGGTTCCGCCTGAACAATTACCTGATAAACGCGACCAAATTTGTTGAAATTATTGACATATACGGCCCCCACCAGTGTTTGAAGCGCTTCAAAACAATCGCTAATCGCGACGCCGAGCATACGGCATTTATAGCGATCCAAATCGATATAAAATTGCAAATTATCAAACTGGGCCGTGGAACGCAGCGAAGCCAGTTCGCGTCGTTGTTTTGCTTTCTCGGTCAATGCCTCGATTGCCTGCTGCAAGGCCTCGTTTCCTTTGTCGCCTCGATTTTCCAGCCAAAATTCCAAACCGCTTAATGTTCCAAGTCCTTGAATAGCAGGCGGGTTAAAGACAAAGATGTTTGCATCGGGCAAATCATAAAAAGCACGATTGAGATCTTTTGTAATCTGATCGCATTGCAAAGCGGGATTTTTTCGGTCCTTCCAATCCTTCAACACAATGAAACAGGCGTCGCTTGAGGTCCGATATACTCCTTCCGTAAAACTTAATCCCGTCAGCGACAAGACGTGCTCAACGCCCGGATGTTGCAAAGCAATTTCTTCAATTTTTTTATCTACTTGAATGGTTCTTTCCAGGCTGGCTCCGTCAGGCAGATTGGCGATCGCGATTAGAAAGGCCTGATCTTCATTCGGAATAAAACTGGTTGGTGTTTTGGCGATAAAAAAACCGATGGCCGCAAGAATCAGAGCAAAAGTTGACAACCCGGCCAATCGCCTGGTGAGTAGATAGCGCGTCCCGCGCAAATATAAGCACTGAATCCAATCGAACCCCTGGTTGAATCGTTCGGCCCATAAATGCGATTTCATTTGCGGTTTCATGACCAGCGGGGCGATGGCTGGACTGAGCGTTAATGCAACAACGCCAGAAATCAAAACAGCTATGGCCATTGTGATCGCAAATTGGCGATAAAGTTCTCCTGCAATGCCGCCTAGGAATGCAACAGGGATGAATACCGCACACAGGACAAGCACAATAGCGATGATCGGCGAACTCACTTCTTTCATGGTTTTCAAAGCCGCTTCCGTGGGCGAAAGGGCTAATTCATTCATGTTTCGCTCAATATTTTCGATCACCACGATCGCATCATCTACGACAATGCCAATGGCAAGCACCAGACCAAATAAAGTAAGAGTATTGATTGAGTAGCCCAAAAGATACATTCCAGCAAATGTACCGATAATGGAAATGATCATAGCCATGACCGGAATCAAGGTCGCTCGCCATTGTTGTAGAAAGAGAAAAACGACGAGTATCACAAGAATCGCCGCTTCGAAAATGGTGCGAACAAGCTCGACGATTGACATTTTGATAAATACAGTGGAGTCATGACCGATCGTATATTCGATTCCTTCCGGAAAATTTTTAGCCATTCGCTCCATTGCCCGGTGTACTGATTTTGACACCTGAATCGCGTTGGAGCCATACTGTTGATAAGCCAGCAAAAGAACGGCTGATTTTCCCAGGTAGCTGCCACTCACTGAATAATCTTCTGCCCCCAGCGTGACCGTTGCGATGTCTTTCAGAAGGACCATTGAGCCGTTGATATCGGCGCGCAAAACGATGTTTTCAAATTGTTCGGGAGTCGAGAGCCGACCTTGCGTTGAAAAAGGAACTGTCAATGACACGGGCCGGCTATTCGGCTCTTGTCCGAGTTGTCCCAATCCAAAATCTGTATTCTGTTCCTGGATCGCCATTATGATATCATTTGGCGTGATCCCCATTTGAGCCATCAAATCGGGTCGAAGCCAAATCCGCATTGCATAATTGCGCTGGCCAATGACCGCAATTTTGCTGATACCCGGCAACAAGTTGAGATCATTGACCACGTTAATATTGGCAAAATTACTGACAAACGTGTCGTCGTAGCGCCCATCGGGAGATTGCAACACAATCGCCAGAAGAATATTGGGGTTTTGCTTCGTGATCGTAATCCCTTCTTTTTGCACAGAATCGGGCAACGATGACATCGCTTGATTGATCCTGTTTTGCACATTGACTTGCGCCATATTGGCATCGGAACCAATCGCAAAGCAGATATCCAATACCGTCATCCCTGTCGATGAATTCTGCGATACCATGTAGATCATGTCTTCGGCGCCAAAGATTTGCTGTTCGAGAGGGGAAGCGACATCATTGGCCATCGTATCGGCATTGGCTCCATTGTAAACGGCACTCACCTCAATCAAGGGCGGTGTAAGATTGGGAAACAACTCAATGGGAAGCTTGTACATGGCGATCAACCCGGCCAGCGTGATGATCAAAGAGATCACACTGGCAAAAATCGGGTGATGAATGAAATAACGAGAAATCATTTGATCACGCCCGACATAACCTCTTGAATAATGACCGGACTGCCATTTTGAACTTTATTCACTCCTTGCGCGATCACAAGATCGCCCTCTTTGAGTCCTTCGTGGACAATCCAATAATCCTGGAACCAATTTCCAAGCACCACGAGTTTTCTTTGCGCTTTTCCCTGTTCGATCACAAAAACAGATGGACCCTGGTTGCTCTGAATCACTGCTGTTTGGGGAACAAAAATTGCGTTGGGATGCGTTGCGCCTTTGAGAATCACCCGCACAAATTGCCCCGGAAAAAGCAACCGATTCGGGTTTGAAAATACAGCACGAAACAGCATCGTTCCGGTACTCTGCTCAATGGCTGGATTCGTAAAGTCAATGACTCCTTCCGTTGGGAAAATGGTTCCATCGGAAAGAATGGCCTCGACCTTGAAATTCATCTTTTCAGGCCATTTCAACCATTTTTTCTCGATTTCATTTCGCCATTCTAAACGATCGCGGTCTGCGACCGAAAAATTAACCCAAATCGGATCCACTACATAAAGGGTCGTCAAGAGTCCCCGCTCTCCCGGGGAGATTAACGCACCCTCGCGATACGTGGCCTGGCTTGCAAAACCACTCACAGGCGCCTCAATTGACGCAAAGCTCAAATTCAATTCAGCCTGGTATAAATCAGCTTGTGCACTTTGCAAACTTGCTTCAGCGGATAATTGGTTAGAAATGGCATTATCAAGATCATGCTGACTCACAGCATTTTGCTGATACAGGGGGAGCATTCTTCCCTTGACCTGATTGGCATTCCACAAAATGGCTTTTTGGTTTTCAACAGCGCTTTTGGCTTTTTCGACAGCAGCGTTTAAGGGCCGTGGATCAATCACAAACATCAAATCGCCCTGATTAACCCTTCCACCCTCCTGATAATGAATCGACTGCAGGACTCCTTCAACGCGAGCGCGTATTTCTACGATGTGTGAACTTTCCGCAACTCCGATATATTCTACATCCGCAGGAAGCGTTTTTGGCTCGATACGCATCGCAACAACGGCCACAGGGGGAGCCGTCGATTTGGAGGTCTTATTACAACTCCAAACTGCAATTAAACTTAAAATAACAACAAAAGATGGAATTCTTAAAATTCTCATAAGGCAACCCATAACAAAGCTTTCGAATATTGACCAGAAAAAAATGTTCATTTGGTTGTTGGCAAGAATCTCCCTTGAACAGCTTGCTCGAAGCGCAATCCCGCCCCTTCAGGGGCGGGTAAGCCGAGCTATGAAGAAATGGGGAAAACACAAGGCATTGACTCTCTTAACTTCAATGTGATAAATTTATCTATTAATTAATCAATAAAAGGATGCGGATTGGACATTTTGAATTTTCAAAGTCTTGTAAAAAACCTTGCCGCAATTCGCAAAGAAACGGAATGGCTTGAACTGAAACACAATAACGAAAATCCTTATGAAATAGGCGAGTACATTTCCGCTCTTTCAAACGGAGCAGCTTTACTTGGAAGAAATAACGCCTACATCTTATGGGGAGTTGAAGATTCGACCAGTCGCATCATCGGTACGAGTTTTCGCCCGAGAGAAGCAAAAATAAACGGTCAGGAGCTTGAGAGTTGGCTCATCTTTCATCTCGATCCCCAAATCGATCTCCAGATTCATGAAGGAGAGCTTGAGGGAAACTATGTGGTTCTTTTCGAGTTTGCTCCAGCAACTCATCGCCCAATCCGTTTCAAGGGCATGGAGTATATTAGAGTTGGAAGTTACAAGAAAAAGCTTCAAGAGTGTCCTGAAAAGGAGAGGGAGTTATGGCGTCGATTTGATAAGTTGCCTTTTGAAAAAAGAGTAGCAAAGACTGGGGCTTTAGAATCTGAAGTTCTCTCTCTGATTGACGTTGCGGCCTATTTTGAAATTATGAAACTGCCATTTCCAGAAAATCGTGCCGTAATCTTCCAAAGACTGGAATCAGAAGGAATCATTGTTCGCAGGGAAAGCAAACACTATGACATTACCAATCTGGGAGCAGTCCTTTTTTCGAAAACTTTGGGAGATTTTGATCGGCTTTCCAGAAAAACCCTTAGAATTATTTTCTATCGTGGCGATAGTCGCATGGAAACGATTAAAGAACACGAGATAAAAAAAGGTTATGCATTAGGCCTCGAAGAAGCTGTCGCCTATATTAATGATCAGCTTCCTCAAAATGAACATATTGGTGAAGTCTTTCGCCAAGAAGTGCGAATGTATCCCAAAATTGCAGTTAGAGAATTAGTAGCAAATGCTTTGATCCACCAAGACTTTACCGTCACTGGCGCAGGCCCCATGGTTGAAATTTTTACAAATCGGATTGAGATATCCAATCCTGGGTTGCCACTTATCGATATCCTCCGTTTTATTGATGAAGCGCCCCGATCTCGCAACGAAATACTGGCTAGCCTGATGCGTAGGCTCAATCTTTGTGAAGAACGTGGAACAGGGATCGATAAAGTTGTTCTTCAGATCGAGCTCTTTCAGCTCCCAGCCCCAGATTTCAGAAAAACCACCCAGAACACTCTCGCTATTCTATTTGCTCCGAGAAATTTAAAGGATATGGATTCAACAGAACGGATTCGAGCCGTTTATCAGCACGCCTGCCTTCAGCATGTGATCGGCAAAAAAATGACGAATGAGTCTTTACGAAAACGTTTAGGGATCAACCCCTCCAGCTATCCGTTGGCCTCCCGTATCATTCGAGATGCCATCAAAGCTGAATTAGTCAAGCCTCAGGGAAACGGGGTTGGAGTAGGTAAAAGCGCATGTTATCTTCCATTTTGGGCGTGAGACGGCTTCATAAAAAACAACGCCTCGATTACCATAACCATCTGATTATCAATTGGTATTATTTGTACACGGATTGTACACGGATCTCGTTCTTTAGTAGCTATTTTTTCATAAGCTACCTATTGTAAGATTGTTGGGATTGTACACAGATTGTAGTCAGCTCGATCTCATCGAGAACGCACTTCTTGCCGCAATCCCACCCCTTCAGGAGTAGGTCTGGCGGGAGTTTACAAGTTATTTTGCGCAACAGCGGAAGAAGAATTTCCTTCTATGTTTTCTGGAGCTCCGACATCGATTCCGGCATGAGGCAAGCCGCCCGATATTCACAGCTGAAAACACCCTCGGCATCGCGCTGAACTTTTTCAGGATGGATCGCATTGGCGATGATCGTTTCCAAATGGAGCAAAGGCACTCCGACCGCACCGACCGTTCGCCGCAATATTTCAGTGATGCGGGGCGAGCCCAGAATTTTGTAGCCGAACAGTTCTTTCAATTCACCGGATAATAACCAGGAGTGATCAAATTGGGCCAATTGCTCGGGCGTAAGCAAACTCAGGCTATAGTCGAAATTCCGAACCGCGAGGGAAATCCGGCGTCCATGCGTCGGACACGTTGTGATCGGAAGTGCGTGAGCGGAGGCAAGCGGACGGAACAGTTGAATATGAACATCCAGCCACTCTTCATCGCGATCTTCATTATAACCGTTCGTTCCGAGATGGCTTTCTCCGGCCTCCGGCACAAAGTCGCCATATTCGAATTGATGAAAGATCTTCCAATGCTGACCCAAACCCCGGATCAGATCCCGATATTTGCGGCCGAATCGCATGAATTCGCGATCCACGGCCGTATTTGTTGCAGGTCCGTTATAGGCTCTACAGATAAAATGAAATCCCGGGCAAGGAATCCGCCTTACGCCAGGTCCAAAATAGTGAATGCCGAATTGGGCCAGCGCGCCACCTAAACTATGGCCGACGAAAACGATATCCTGCGCTTTTTTGAAACGAGGCAGCTCACTCTCGCCCTCTGCCTCAGCCAATAAAAAATTACGTATTTCTGCCGCGCTGTCTGAACATTTGAGCTGCATGATCCGGGCCAATTTTTCATCGCAGCAAATACCCCCCTTTTTCATGGAACACTCGAGCTCTTCCAGCGCATCGCGATAGGAATAAATCGCCATGTCCGGGAGCTGATTGTCCCCGTAGAGAAGCATCCCGACCCAAAGGGGAATCGTGCGTTTAAAAAAATACCCTTCCTTCGCCCCTTTGGGAATCTCTTCGCCGAGCGTTCCCGGCGAGCCTTGCGGATTGAAATCGTTTTCGATCGATCCGGCAGCATCGATCGCATTACGATCCGAATTCGTGCTGCGATATAAATGAATCATGGGCAAGGGGCGTTTGTCAAATCGAAAGCCCTTGACAGCCGGCAGCAAGACATAATTGAGATTGCCCTCGCTGTTATCGCTCACTTTCGTAACGCAATACCAGCGCTTATGTCCTTCTTTGCTCCCAGGCGCAGGAATAATCACTCCGGCGCGCCAAACCGAATCCGATCCATTGGTGCTATATTCGCGATACAGGTTTTTTTTCACAGCGACATGGGCAAGGAGCTCATAAAAATTGTCCCAATCTTCGCATTTTTGCAGATCCTCAAAAATTTGCAGCAATTCCGCCTGATCGCGAGCCGGGTCGTTTTGGTCGGGATTACCCATCGTTTTATATCCGCAGATCGCCAGATGGGTAATCTGCCGGCCTGTCATTGCCCGTGAAAGTTCTTCGCCGGTCGGCCAAATCATCGCGATCAGGGCATTGAATTGCTCCGGCATCAGGTGAGGCAAATGGTCGGGGATCAGATCGCCAATCAATCGATCCAAAAATAATTTAAGGGACGAATCATCGACGATCTCTTTCCCTCCGACTCGGGCCATGCCTCGCAACTCCCGCATGCAAAAACGAACCGGCGCTTCTTTCGAATGATAATACTCCAATACCTTGTCGATGGGTTGATGCAAAGGATGCGACAAAAGATCCATGCGCAGCAAAATCAGCCGTTTATACAAGCTTTCCAAATGACCCATTTCGATATTATTTGCACCGACGTTCATCTTGTAAACATGGTCGGGCAAGAGCGGAAGCCCCCTTGCGATCATGCCGTTGAAATTAAAACCGTATGCATATTGGGCATAATCCACGTATTCCTGACCCAATTCATCGAGCAAAAACTCCTGGTAAGCGCGCACGGTGCGCTGATCTTCCCGCGGATCGTCCTTCAACGAAATCAAATCGACTTTCAATTGCCCCTCGCCCCCTACGACCAGACGGCAGCTTCCCTGCACGGCCCGCTCGGAGACAAAATCGGTTTCCACGCTTTGCAAAGCCTCCGCAGCCAAACGGGTGAACGGATCCGTGAATGGCAATCGCCCCAACCGCTCGACAAAGGATTCCTGGGCATTCAAGGGACAGTAGATCGGCCGGCGGACGAGCTGGCCATCGATCGCATAATATTGTTGCGATGCGATCAGGTCATGGACCTGGCGAAAACCGGATGAGATCGAATCATTTTTTATCTGGCTAGCCCGGACAGCAATGCAATGGTGCGGAGGATACTTAGCAACGAATGGAATCCATTCAAATAGTTTGTCTCCCCAACTCTTAGCGCTCTCCAGGACAACCTCCCATCGACCGTTCAAGGATCCATGATCCTCGATCTCGAGAAATAAATAGCGATCCTTTTGAATTTTGGAAAACATCTTGCGCGATTGCAAGATATTGGCCAGCAGCAGAGCCAATTCGAAGCTCTGTCCAGGCTGCGGCAATACAGGCGTTAGTATCTGCACTTCTTCGATGATCGGCGGGGCATTTTTCTTTTTGGGCGACGCAACTAAGCTTTGGCGTTGATACGACCAGGTACAATTATCTAACCGTTTTAATTTTACAGCCCCAATCGCTTTTTGAATGGACGTCACTTGTCTCTCCTAATCCCCCCTTCAAGCGACTCATATCAAGAAATGTTTTTATTTACAAGCTCTTTATTTATTCCTCACGAGATCTACAGAAATGTGGGTCGGATAAAAAAGACCCTAAAACACAGAAGCAATCCAGGGACACATTTCGAGGAACCGACCCCAGCAGCCCTTATAATCGCTAGGGGTAATTTCCCATCGGCCAGCCAATGATCCAGATCGGAATTCGATATCCAGATAGCCGAGCTTCTGTATTTTGGCGTACCCCTCAGGCGATTGCAGGATTTGGGCCACACAACGTGCGAATTTTTCGGCCTTTTCGGGCGATAACCCCCGAGGCGTTTGAATAATCCCTTTTTCTCGTCCAACCTTGTACTGATAATCGCAACCACTTAACCATTTCACAGTTGCAGCCGACATTACCTGATTCTCCATTTTAAAAATGGCAAACAATTTAACCGAATCAAGCTGTTAATTACAATATCCCAGATCTGCCTTGCAAACTATCCATACCATCACTAGAATGCAAGCTATATGAAATATCTACATCGACACATAGAAAAGCAGATTCTTGAGTCGGCCAAATACTTTAAGGCGATCTTGTTGCTGGGGGCCCGCCAAACAGGAAAAAGCACTCTCCTCTCCCATCTTTTCCCCCAAGTCAAGACGTTCGTGTTCGACCCTCTCCAGGATGTCTATAAGGCGAGGCAAGACCCTGACCTTTTTCTCGAATCCTTCCCGGCACCCCTTATTCTAGATGAAGTGCAATGTGTTCCCGAGCTTCTCAACTCACTCAAGCGGAAAATGGATCGAAGCGATGCGAAAGGGCAATATTTTCTCACCGGATCGCAAAATTTCAGCATTCTTCGGAATGTGGCGGAAAGCATGGCAGGAAGAGTCGCTATTTTTCATCTGGACCATCTGAGCCCTCAAGAGCTTCTGGGAAAAGGCAACGATGAAGGCTGGCTACCGGCTTATTTAAAAGATCCCGATTCCTTTTATCTAAAACGGGATGTTCTGCCCTCTACATTTTCACCTTTGGTCGAGTTCCTTTTCCGAGGCACATTTCCAGCAACAGTCGAGCTTCCCACTTCCCAAATTCCCCGATACATGTCTTCATATTTGCAAACCTATGTCGACCGCGATGTCCGGACGATGGAAAATATTCAAAATCTAACAGAATTCAATCGGTTTCTAGGGATCATCGCGGCTCTCACGGCGCAAGAGATCAACGCATCTCAACTCGGCCGTGAAATCGGAGTCTCGCCGCAGACCGCCCGCAGATGGCTCGACCTTCTTTCCTATACCTACCAATGGTTTGAACTTTTTCCCTATCATGGAAATACGATCAAAAGGATCAGCGGAAAGAAAAAAGGCTATTTCAAAGATCCTGGTTTTGCCTGCTATCTACAAGCCGTCGATTCCTATGAAAGTCTGGCGAAAAGTCCTAAATTAGGCGCGATTTTCGAGACTTGGGCGATCAATTATATCATTCAGCAATCCGCCACCCTTGACGTACCTCCCAAGATGTATCATTGGCGAACCTCGGCAGGAGCCGAAGTGGATCTCATCCTCGAAAGAACAGGAAAGCTCTACCCGATTGAATTCAAATGCAAAACGCATCTCAGCAGGACCGACCTATCAGGATTAAAAGCTTTTCGCGCAACGTATTCTAAACAAGAAGTAATGCCTGGCCTGATATTTTACGCCGGCTCCGAGGCATACAAGCTGGATGAGAACACACTGGCCCTTCCCTGGAACCTCCTGTAAACGCGTTAAATACCTTTGAAAGGAAATTCGATTGCCCACGGACTGGAAGCATTCGCCCGCTCATAAGGGCGTTTTCCTTCCCTCAGTCTCTATGATAGTTTGGGAAATATATGGAGATCAGAGAATAAAAGAGAATCGACGTATATCATTGCATCCGCCAAAAGCTTCAGACGGCGGTTCTCTTTCAGGAGTTTTTTCTGATAAAGTGGCGTTAATTGAGACGCTTCTTAAACTGCGAGAAGCGGGAAATGTCTCATTTTCTGAAGATATTGTTGTAGTTGCAGAGGGTTGCGATGATGGAAACTATCTGCCGCTCATCATCACAGCGCTTACTTTGGATGGCACGCCGCGGGAAATACGTCTCTTTCTAACCAACGGCAACGATGCAATGATCCAAACAGCAGCTAAAGTTGGCTATCGTGCATTGCATGCGAGAGACATCAATCCACCCAACGTGCACGGGGGTATCTGTAACGCTTTTGATCGATATCCTTCGAAGTTAGATGAATTTCCAAAATCTCAAAAAATTTTCATTCCATTTCGCTTGGGAGCCGTGGGAAGTTACTCAGAGATTGAAAAACTCATCGGGCAAAGAATACCTGTAATGGGTCAATCGGGAATGTGCGCTCTTTGCTTGCTATTGGATACAGAAAAAACGCGCACGATGTTACAGACTGAACATAGAGAAAGGCTGATCTTTAGAAAAAAGACTGGCTATATAGAATATTTTAGACCTTTAGATCCTCCGATAATTCCGATCCTAAAGCGCTACATACCCTACGATCAACTAGATCAAATTCTCGATTCCTTGAAGAACAATCCCAAAAGTAGAGAAGGTCATCCCACATATCCTTGCGTCACAGCTTTTTCTGGATTGCCAGATGTGGTCAAATTGGTTGAAGCCTCGGGTGGACGGATTTTAAACAGTGGATTGCTAAAAGTACCTCACGAGACGATAACAGATCGTAAAAACGACATAGACATGTGCCCAGTTTGGATATCCCCTGTGAAATAGACTTTCCCATAAAAGCCAGCAAAGTCGAAATTATCGTCCTCTTGAGGCCTGTCCAATCACTTTAGCCGCTTTCTCAAAGCATTTTAACCATTGTAGGTAACCGGATTCGCCTGGCTCTGGTACGTAGGGCAATATCCCACTCTCAATTCTAGCATGATGCTTCTCAAAACCTTTCCTCAAATTCGCTAATGATTGTCGTGCGGCATGAGAGATGACTTTATTTTTTACAGGCATCTCATGCCAATAATGCCTTACTGCCAAACGACAGCTAAACAACCTAATCACACCAAAACTCCGTTTGTATTGATATTATTTTATTTCAAACTCGCATTTAAAGTCGATTCCATTCTCTTATCGCTGAGCATGGAGTTTCTTTTACCTGATCGTTACCTCACAAGTACCGTATCGACGAATTGCTCTCCGATGCATTATTTTGTTGAAAGTGCCAACGGTTTTGGCATATTCTTATCAAAAGTGCCAACTACAATAGCATATGGAATACATTCCACGTTTTTTGAGGCCACCAAAAGAGAGTTTTTTTGGCCCACGCGGTACGGGCAAATTAACCTAGATTCAACACGCTTATCTCAAGCAGCTTAGGATCGACCTGCTAGATGCGGAAGAAGAAAGGAAGTTCTAGCCCGACTTTACGACTTAGCTTAGCCGTTCAAATGCAAAACGCATCTCAGCCGAGCCGACCTGTCAGGATTAAAAGCCTTTCGCGAAACGTATTCTAAACAGGAAATCATGCCCGGCCTGATATTTTACGCCGGCTCCGAGGCATACAAGCTGGATGAGAACACCCTAGCCCTTCCCTGGAACCTCCTGTAAACGCGTTAAATACCTTTGAATTTAAAGCGTTTATCGATAAAATTCCCTCAATAAAAGCGGTGTTCCATGGAAGAAACGAAACCGTCCGGCGAGAGCGCAGGAAAAGATTTTATCCGCCGGATTATTGAAGAAGACGTACGTATCGGGAAAAATGGCGGCAAGGTCATTACCCGCTTCCCTCCCGAGCCGAACGGATTTTTGCATATCGGCCATGCGAAATCAATCTGCCTGAACTTTGGCATTGCCCAGGAATACCACAGCGTCTGCCATCTTCGCTTTGACGACACCGACCCGACCAAAGAAGACGTCCTATATGAACAGTCCATCGAGCAAGACGTCCATTGGCTGGGCTTTGACTGGCAAGGCAAGCTTTTTCACGCCTCCGATTATTTCGACAAAATGTTCGAGTATGCGATTCGTCTGATCGAACAGGGAAAGGCCTACGTCTGCGGACTCAATGAAGAGCAGATCCGCGAATACCGCGGCACCGTCACCTCGCCCGGCCGCATCAGCCCCTTTGCCAAGCAGTCCGTAGAAGAAAATCGGCAGCTGTTCCGAAAAATGAAAGCAGGCGAATTTCCCGATGGCGCCTATGTTCTGCGCGCCCGCATCGACATGGCCTCGCCCAACATGAAGATGCGCGATCCGCTGCTCTATCGGATACGCCATGCGCATCACTATCGCACAAAAGACAAGTGGTGCATCTATCCCATGTATGACTACGCGCATCCGATTTCCGATGCGATCGAAGGGATCACCCACTCCATCTGCACGCTGGAGTTTGAAAACAACCGCGAGCTCTACGACTGGGTATTGGACAATATCCCCGAACAATTCCCTTCCCGCCCCCGCCAGTATGAATTTGCGCGGCTCGATTTGCAATATACGGTGATGAGCAAGCGCAAATTGCTGCAGCTCGTCGAAAACAAATTGGTGAGCGGCTGGGACGACCCTCGCCTGCCGACGATTGCGGGCCTGCGCCGCCGCGGCTGCACGCCGGAGTCCATTCGCAAATTTTGCGAGCTCGTCGGAGTGGCCAAAGCCAACAGCTCGGTGGAAATGTCGCAGCTGGAGTTTTGCCTGCGCGACGATCTCAACACCAAAGCGCCGCGCGTCATGGCCGTTTTGCATCCTTTGAAGGTCGTCATCGACAATTATCCCGACCATCCCATCGACCCAACCGACGCGCCCTACTGGCCGCACGACATCCCGAATACCGGCTCGCGTCCGCTCTCGTTCACCCGCGAGATCTACATCGAAAGGGATGATTTTCAGGAAAACCCGGCCAAGGACTTTTTCCGCCTGGCGCCAGGGCAGGAAGTACGCCTGCGCTACGCTTATTGCATCCGCTGCACGCACATCAAAAAGGACCCCGCGACCGGAGAGATTCTCTCTGTGCATTGCACGTACGATCCCGAAACCCGCAGCGGCACCGCGCCCTCGGGGCGGAAAGTAAAAGGGACGATCCATTGGGTTCCGTCCAATGCCCTGCCGGCCGAGGTGCGCCTCTACAATCATTTATTGCTGATGGCGCAAATCGACGCCGATCTGGATTTTTTATCCCGGATCAACCCGCACTCGCTTGAAACGTTGACCGGCTGTCTTGTAGAGCCGTCGCTCAAAAATGCCCATGCGGGCGATCGGTATCAGTTTGAGCGGCAAGGATATTTCTTCGCCGATCCCGTGGACTATCAGCTTGGCAAACCTGTTTTTAACCGCATCGTAACGCTGAAAGATTCGTGGAGCAAAAAGCAAAACACGCCCAAGCTGATATAGACGCGCGATAAAGATTTTCACCACAGAGACAGAAACCACAGAGAAAAATCGCCCGTTTCGGGCCTCTGTGGTTTCTATCTCTGTGGTGAAAAATCAACCTTCAGGACACAAGGATGATCCATCGCTACACAACCAAACTCTTCCTTTTCTTCATCTTTTTTACCGCTCCCTGTATAGCCGATCAAAACATCGATAGATATTTAGAGCTTTTTGAAAAATATCCCAAAGATTTGGGACCCGTCGGCGATTGGACGAAGGGAGAAATGCAGCTCATCCTGGATCCTTCCACGATAATCAAAATCCAATCGCAATATGGCGATCCGCTCGGTGTTGTCGCCGAAGATAAATATTGGATGTGGCTGCGCGATGCAATCATCTTGCCGAATGGCAAGTGTACTGGTTATAACCGTTTTTTTCCGAAGCACGGCTTAAATTGCACCCATTTGGTCGCGACCCTGGCCATCACTCCCAACAAAGAACTTCTCGTGAATTTAATATTCAGACACGCAACGCGCTCTTGGGAAATCGAACTGCCGCGCGGCGGCGCCAATCGCGGAGAAACGCCCGCAAATGCCGCCGCCAGAGAGGTCAAAGAAGAAACCGGCTATACAGTCGCCGAAATCATCCCTTTGGGAGCCGTTGCGATGGATAGCGGAATCAGCTCGGCCATCGGGCATGTATTTTTTGCCCGAACAAATGGTATCGAAAAGACGCAACGGGAAGATGAAGAATGCATCTCCACTGTCATGACTCTTCCCAAAGACAAAGCCATCGAAATTTTTTGCCAGGGGCAAATGGAGTGCACTGTCAACGGGCAAAAAATAACAGCCTTTTGCCGCGACTCCTATTTTGCTTATGCTCTACTCATGGCGGAGAAAAAAGGGTTGTTATAAAATGTCTTGTCTAGACCCACCCCTAAAGGGATGGGACTCTAGGCAAGAAGTGCGTTCAAATAGTTATTTACTTACGACGCCTAATCCAGTTCGCTCTTCTTTTATAAAACCATCGGCATCATTGATGATATTAGCCCCAATCGTCTGCTCAATGATTCTTCTCAAGTAACGCCACGATGTCTGGTGAACGACAGGAAGCCGCAAGCTCTCGCGCTCTCTCTCGGGTTCCATCCAGAATAGATCCATCTGACAGCAAAAGACCCACGATCTTTTTTGCCGTTTGATCGAGTGCAAAAGGGGAAACGATAGCCAATATGATAGCATCACTCCTGACCTTTTCCGTAAGCCCCCCCAACGCCAACCTCTCCTGTATATCGGCTTCACAACCGTGAAAGGCATAATCCAAGACACACTTTTGCTCACTCAGCGGAATAAATTTAGAAGCATTGAGAACAGGTTCCCCGCCTAACGGACAAATTGGGTGGGTGGGATGACATGCAAACCAGTCTCCAATACATGCCAGATGAAATCGATGCATCGCATGACCAACACATGGCTCTTTTTCGTTAGCCATATCTCCTTTACATATACAACACTCTTCTTGAGAGGACGGTAGCCTATTGAAATTGACACCAGAACTGGGTGCTGCCATAAACAATCTCCTGAAAAATTGAAGAACTTCAAATATAAGACAAACCGCCTTAAACAACAATGTAATCAATCAACCACCAGCGACAAATTTAGATGGATTATTTAGACACAATAGCTCTTATTATAAATTAATCAGGTAGTCAATATGCACAAAGACTATCAAACATTGCTTCGATTAGGCAATCTGTCAAGTGTGTGATGGCTGTCATTTTTCGCGCCACATATAGCTTACGCTTAGTTAGTTGCCACTCCCCATAATTGTCTTCCAACAAAGCGTTAAAATGGCGCTAAATAGTTGATTATAACGCTGAATTATGATAAAATAATATTAATAAAAACAAAAGGAAGGCAGTTATGACTGGTTTAATACAAAGCCTAATTGGGCCTCCGAGGTGTAAATATTGCAAGGAACCAACCCCACCCGTAATAGCAAGCAGGGTCGGATGCGCTTGTATAGAGCTCGGGTTAGCCCTGAGTAATGGCAAATATTTAGAGGCTTTAAAATGGGTAAAAATGGGTGCTAATATAAGCCAACTGGCAATTCCTTCAAACCCCCATACTTTAAAAACTTGGAAAGTAGCAATGGCAATGCTATCTCCTGCATCTCGCAAAGAAGCCAAAGGACCATCATTAGATCCTGATGACGTTTACCAGGCCATCGACGATGACAATGTTGAGATATTAATTGCATTTCTAATCAGCGGCCATAAGATTGAACCGGAAACTTTAAATACTGCATTAAACCGCTTTATTAAACAACGTAACTGTTTTAACACCACCTCGCTTTTGGGGTTATCCCGCGAAGAGCTCACTAAACGGCTTAACTTATTAATGCTTGTTCAAAAGCTGGCAAAATTGAAAGAAGTAGGAATTATTAGCAGCTATGATATCGAGGACATTAATACTCTCTTGGCTGAAATCAACAAACATAAAGACCCAGCAAACCCAGAATGTTTAAAATATTATATAATTACTGCATTGGCATGCCTCGAGGCAGAAAACGGTGGCTCAGTGGCAATCAGTCACTTCATTAAGGATATATCCAAGGATGTTCTCGAGACAGCAATATCAACCGCCAGAGAACACGACCAATTACCTCAACTAATGACAGCACTAATCGCTAACACCATAGAAAATAAAGGCGACGCCTCTAACCTAGTGAATGCGATTCGCACATTCTTATCCAAGAACGATCAAGCAACTATTACGAAGGCATTAGAATTAACTAGATCTCAGCCCGATCATCGAGTCACGGCAGCATTCCTGAATCTTCTTGGCTCAACTCCTCAAGAGATATCAGACTTCTTCAATCCGCAACCATCAAGTATAGGACATTCAATCCAATAACTCATCTTACCAATTAAGATCGATGCGGATATTGCATCGCTGGCCGAAATATTCATCGCATCCGTTGGGAGAGCTCTCTCCCATGTATTGTCCTGAAATTGAGAGCATTTTGTAGGTCAGATTGAGGCCGAAGGCAAAGGAAAAAAGCTGCCAGGTGTGATTCCACCCGTGAGCTTTGAAGGAGATGGGCCCGCCCGAGAAATTGGCTGTGTAGGGTGATCGAATTAAAGGACATTCCATGGCCCAGCCGAGAGACAAAAAGGGCGCAATGCACATGGTTCGCTGGTAATTCGTATCCTGGACCTGCAGGGCGATTCCGGCCTCGCTCCGCAAGGTTGTGGCGTTGTGACCCCTAACGTCCAGATTCAAAGGATCAGCACCCGTTTCCTGAAATTTGCCCGCTTTAAAATGAAGAATATCGACATTGGCGTACGGGTAAACAAAACCGGCCGGTGAGCCGAACAGATAGGCCGTAGCCAACTGCCCAATCATATCAAATGAATCGCTCTCTCCGGTAGCTTCATACTGATTGAATACGAATTGAATGTGGCGCGTGAGGTGCTGATTATTTTGACCCGCTAGAAATGTCAGGCCTAAATAAAAATGATCCGAGCCATAATCCGTATAAAAAGCGCCATAATACCCATGGATCGATCCGTTTCCTCGTCCTGAGTTCAGGGTCAAATCGCTCTCTTGATATGCGCCTCCGATTCCCATCACCCATTCATTAACGATTTCCCGATCGACCCCTCCGGCGATACCACGCGAGACCGCTTCAAAGCCCACTTGCTCTCCCATGGAGCCTTGTCTCAGCCAATTCCCAAAAGGCTCCGCCCAGATGCGATTCGGCCGAATACAACCGCACGGCATATTGGGCTTTTTATGAAAAAGAGAAACCAGCCTTCCCCCGACTTCGGTTTGAAGATCGGTCAATGCACTATAGGGCGCGGGATGCATCTGATCCAAAACGCCATTGATCGTTCCAAAACTGAAACCCGCCAATGAATCGATCAAATTTTTTAACGAGAGCGGCAATTCTCCTGCCGCATTCAGCGCGTCGACATTATTTCCCACGCTTTGCTCATTTTCATTGATAAACGGAAACCCGGCAAACGGAGTGATAATCGCAATCGTCAAGGTCGCATCAGTGGCCGTATAGGAAAGAGTAGGAATGAAAGTGGGGTTTGATATGGAAAAAGATGAGAATGTCGAACCGCCGAGGCCCGACGATGTCAAAAAAGTATAGCTTCGGCCAAAGCCATAGAAACCAGGTAGTGGAGTAAATGCAACGGCTCCATTTAATGCCGCCGTTCCCGGAGCGCCGATCACCTGAATCAAATCGAGGGAGGCCTGATCGTTGAATTCAATATTGATCAAAGATGCCGGATTTAAAACCAATGCCCCATTGATGGTGATTGTCCCAATGCTATTGCCGGGATTGATCGTTCCGCTATTGATGAGGTTTCCAACCGTACCCGAGCCGCTAATCGCTGCGCCGGCGGGAATGGTAGTAGAAGAGGCGTTGGCAATGGATCCATTCACATTGAGCTCCATTCCCGCCGCCACGCTCACAGCGCCGGTATACGCGGCGCTATTTCCGGTAAGATGAAAAGTTCCGACTCCCTGGATCGTTAAAGGGCCTGCCCCGCTCAATGATCCGCTATAAGTGCCGCTCGCCGTCTGGTTAAAAATGAGCGCCACTCCATTATGAGTAATATTGTTCTGCAAAGAAGTGGTATTTCCCTGCAACGTCACTCCAGCTCCCACCGATGTGCTTCCGCTATAGGTATTCACGCCAGATAATGTCACCGCTGCGCCGTTGATGAAAGTCAGCGAGCCGCCGCCGCTGATTGCCCCAGATAATGTGAGATTAAATCCTCCTGTATCGATGGTTCCTGGGCCAATTAAACTGATATTTCGCGATGAATTGAAAGCAGCTCCGGCCTGAAGAGTCCCGGAATCCAGCGTGATGCCGGATAAAAAACTGCCGAGTGCGCCATCGGAAGAAACGTTCAAAGTGCCGCTGTGAATATGCGTTCCGCCTGAATATGTATTTAAAGCGCTGGACAAAGTCAGGGTTTGAGTGCCCAACAAGGTCAATCCACCCGTCGTCGATGTACTCGACTGATCGCTACAGATAGCCGTAGTAATCGTCAAAGGAGCGGCCGTGAGATTAAAAATTAAAGAACCGCCCGAGACCATGAAAATATCAGGACTCCAGGCAGTGCCTGCCGCTCCGGCCGTTCCGGCGCCAACGAAGGCGCCCCCGCTGCCAGCCGTCACTGTATTACCAGCAAAAGCGACGGCATCGCCAATCGTTAAACTGGCTCCGTTTTGAATGAAAATCGCTCCGCCCAATGCAGCGCCGCCGCCGCCGCCCCCTCCAGCGCCGACGCCGCCGTTTCCTCCGGCAAATAGCGATGTCAGGGCAGATCCGCTCCCCGTTCCGCCGGCTCCGCCGCCATAACCTCCCATTCCGACGTAATTGGCGCCGGCTCCGCCGCCGCCGCCGCCGCCCAAAGCGCCCCCGGCTCCGCCATTCGATGGACTCGACGCAGTATCTCCGCCGCCGCCGCCGGCGCCTGTTCCCAACCCGCCGGCGATTCCGCCGCCGCCGCCGCCAAATAATTGATCGGTTCCGAGACCTATCCCGCCATTTCCCCCAATCTGGGTCGAAGCCGGCCCCCCGACACCCCCCGCTCCCGCGCCGCCGCCGCCGGAGCTAATCGTTCCGGCAGCGCCGGCATAAGTATTGGTGTAAGGCGGCGTCCCTCCCTGATTATTCGCCCCGCCGCCCAAAAGAGCCACCCCGGCAGCCCCACCGCCGCCGCCGCCATAAAAAGTACCCTCAAAGCCGCTGCTACTGCTGCCGCCTGCACCGCCACCGCTGTTTCCGCCACCGCCGCCGCCGGCAGCTCCCCCGTTGCCGCCGCCAAATCCACCGCCGCCGCCGCCGCTGCCCGTTCCGGGAGTCGCCGTTCCGGCTCCGCCGGCGCCGCCAACAGCTTTATTGGTGTTAAAATTCAAATCGCTAATATTCATCTGCACATTGGTGTGCACATATAGAGCGCCGCCGCCGCCCACGCCGCCGCCACCGCCCACAAAACCAGTTCCGCCATTTCCACCTATAGAAAAAGCTTGTTTAACTTCAAAATTTTTCAGAGAAACGCTCGTTCCGCTAGCGACTGAAAAGGCCTGAAACAAGTTGTTTCCATCGATAATCACAGGAGCTCCGGCGCTCGTAGTGATTGATAAGTTATGTACAATGGCCGGAAGTGATTTTGTTAATGTAATTGTCTGACCAAAGATCGCTGCGCAGTCAATGGTATCGCCTGCAACAGAGGAAAGAATCGCGGAGGGCAGGGTGACCATTGGAGCGATGGGATTCTCCAAAGAGCTGTTCGAAGTGACAATAATGGTCGCTGCATTGAGAGAACAGAGACAAAAAAAATTAAAAGCAGTGAAATATCTCAACGCTATTTCCACATTGACGACCCCATTTTCATCTATAAAATGAAAATGCATAAGTTATCAATATGATTAAGGTGCCAGATTCCACTTCTTCTGTAGCTTCTGGAGCTTTTTTTTCTTGATCAGATAATCGATGCTTTTGTTCAGGACTTGAATGGCATGGGGATTTTCATCCTTCATAACAACAAAATGAAGCCCCGAATCGCTGAGAGGAGAGCCGACGATCTTCAGTTTTTGGGCATAAGAACCTTGAACATAACTGACCGCGAGTAGGCGATCGACAACGATGCCCTCTACCTCATGACTGGCTACGGCTTCGAAAATTTCCGGCGCCGAAAGATAAGTGCGGGTGAAGACCTCAGGATATTTTTGCATAATCAGCAGGGCCTGCTCGCCCGACATGACTCCGACAAACTGTTTCTCCATGTCTTTCATCGATTTTTGTTGGCCCGTCGTCGACACGACCAGAACAGAGCCGATATCGAGAACGTTTTTCGAAAAATCGTATTGGGCCGCGTTGAAATTGTAGGCGGGAAGCGATGAAATGACCGCATCGTATCTGTGTCTTTTCAGATTGTCGTACAAAGAATCCCAACTCGTCCCGATCTTACTAAACTCCAATCCGCTATGCCGTGAAATTTCCAGCAAAAGCTCTTCGATGAACCCGTTGACGTAGACCTCTTTTCCCTGAAAGTTCTGCGGATACCAGTTGGGATCGATTCCGATGCTCAAATCGTTTTTGCCGCCGCCCCCGCAGGAGGGCAAAAGAAACGCTGTGAAAAACACCACAGCCAAAACACAAAGATGAAAAAAAGGTCGCTTCATCCCTTTAATGTAGGAAAACGCTCATATTTACAAAAGAGGGAAAAGCGATGCACACAAGTTTTTCACTTCGACAATTGAACGCACTTCTTCGCTGTCAGCGCGACTCCAAAGGATCAAGCTCCAAAACATTGGTGGTTAATGTGCCTGCGGTTAGGTTATACACAAACTTTCCTGTATAAGGCATAACCTCGGGACATGATTCAACCTGACAGTCGTGTATAGTTATATTATATGTTCCTGTGACAGTAATAGCATCGGGGGTTGTTGAGATGATTATTGGCTCTGCGGGGGTGTATCTATCCATTTTTGCAATATATCGACCTTTCAATGATTCCTCCAAACCAAGAAACAAATGTCTAAGAGCTATTATAGGTCCTTTTTGCATTGTAAAATAAAGAACTAAGCTTGCTTCTTCAGGTCTTATTGTTTTAAGCAATTCTTTATGTAAACTGCCCACTATTTGAAGTGCTTCCTGTTTTTTTTCCTCAAACCTGGCTGTGTTTGCTTGACATTTATATATTTGATCATTATAGCGTACAGATAATGTCCTGGCCATATCAACGCTTACAGCATCGATTAGTTTAGTTAAATGCGATAGAGATCTAATTGATTCAAAACTCACATCACCAAAAGATTCATCAGTAAACGGTACTACTTTAGGTAATTCATTGAATACTGGAAGAGCTATTGGAGCTGATTGTCGCAATTCGACGGCATCGGTGCGGCTTTCAGCTACTATTTTAGAGATTTCAAGACCATTCCACTCTCTCAAAATCGCGCGAATAGGCGGATAGTTCGTTGCTAGTGTCATTGCTTGATTAAAGAGCGGATCGGATAAAACCTGACTTCTTTTGGGAAAAATCTCAGCTAAGGCCTGTATTACATCAGGACAATTATTTTCAACGGCTGCCCTAACATAAACTGGGGTGCCTGCTTGTAAATACTCCCTGTGATGTAATGCTAAGAAATAAATATCATCTGCTGATATTTTTTGGGGGGTTTTAACAACAATTGTTTTCAGTCCAAATAATTTCAAGGCTTGTTGCGACATGCTGCCAGATTCGCTCGAATGAATGGCACGTTGAATTAAATCAATTGAAGGCGTGCTTTGTTCCAGCATTACATTAAGCAAATCAAACCGCGCAGCAAAATGTAGCGCTTCGATTGTTATTCCGCCTTTTAGCAATCCCAGCAATTGATGTTTATTTAAACAAAACTCCAAAGGTGATATCGAAATATTTTGTTTCTTGGCATAAATAATTGATTTTTGTATATCTTCTACTGACGTTTCGCCTTCATCTAAACGACCTACTATTTCATCCAGTTTGCCTTCTTCTGCATCGCTCACATTTTTTTTCATTACATCTTCTACGGATGAATCGGCGAGCAGAGGAACAACATCATGATAGCCAGCGAGGGATGGCTGAACTGGGACTTGAAAACATTGTCGGTGAAATACGCCACTAATATCTGATATTATTGTATCTCTAGGCCCAATTATTTTTTGACACCCGGAACACGTTGTATGAGTAGTACAGCCTGAAACAGAAGACATAATCACTCCAGCCACTTGTTTATAATTATATATTAACAAAAAATCACATTTAATTCAACTTTTTATTAGCAATGCGTTTAAATTATAACGTCTGTCATTGCCACTTAATTGCTTGCAAAACAAAAAACGAGGCGTTGAATTGGATGTAACTAAGGACGATGAGTTTGTGCTTTTAGAAGGATAGAAATCGAAAAATCCCCTCCTTGAAGAACTCCTCCTTAAAAGGAGGAGATTCTTTACGCAGCTTTTGGAGGCGGTGCGGCTAAAGCCGCTTACCGCACGAATAAAATATCTTGCCTAGACCCACCCCTGAAGGGGTGGGAATTTATTGCTAGAGTCAATATATTTTGCGGGATTGTTCCGGTTTCCATCATTTTATTCCTGACCATTGCCACGATAGCAGGAAGCCGACACTTGGCAGCGTTAATTAATTCTGGACCCAGTCCGCTTCCATTTTCCAGCTTTATCAACAAACCAGACACCAATCTGTCTGCTTCATTATCTTTCACGTGGGGCGAAATGATAGCTGCAGCTATTGCGTTAACCAGATCTTCTTGATTATATTGCCCATTTGTTAGCCTTTGATCCAACATACTAAAGTCTTTTTTATAGGCATACTCACAAAGAGGAACTTGCGGCAGCTTTGGGATAAATTCGTGAGCGTTGAGAACTTCTATGGAGCATATTGGGCATTTAGGGTTTCGCTCGAGCCATCGCGAAATACAGACCCAATGAAATCGGTGCAAACCGTGACCCCAACTGTCAATAGTATTCACTGGATTGCTACATACACAACAATCTTCACCATTGAGAGGTAGCTGTGTGAAGTTGGTTGTCGGATTCAAATTTGAAGATGCTGCAGCCATAAACAATCTCATGTTAAATAAAACATGATAGTAGAAATGCGCAATAATGTCAATGTAAGCGCAAGCTGTATTTTACATTATTTTTTAGTTATCATCTTTTAAGTTGCAAAGTCGAGTTTTAACGAACATTTTGCTTTGTCGCCGCACACAAATTTTTCACCTCGACAATTCCTTGCGGATGGTTTTACAATCCCCCGTCATGAAATCCTGGAAAAACCGGCTGCTGCGTTTTCTGGCGCCCAAAAGATCACCTTCATCTGGCGAGCCGCGAAAGGTCCAGCGCCTACTCGTCGTCTCAACGACTGCGCTGGGCGATACGCTGTGGGCCACACCGGCACTGGCCAATCTGCGCATGCATTATCCCAATGCCCGCATTGCCGTATTGACCCGCTCGATCGGGATGGAAGTCTTACAATTCAATCCTCACATTGATTGTCTATATTTATTGCGAGAGCCGCTTTTTGTTCATTTTTTTTCACTGTTGAAAAAGCTACGAAAAGAGCATTTTGACGCCGCTCTCATTTTCCACGCGTCCCAGCGCCTGGTGCTGCCGCTTTGCTCATTGAGCCATATTCCCCGGATCATCGGCACGGCCGGCATCAACAAGGGACTCGACGATCTGCTGACAGAGCCCGTCATCCATCAAAATGAGCACGAAATCGCGCGGCGATTGGCGCTCGCCGCTCAGATCCAGGTGCCCAGCACAATCGAGACTCTATCCTATTATGTGCAAGATGATGAGCGTCGAGCCGCCGAGAAGTTCATCGGCGAAGCGAAGCGACCTTTGATCGCGATGCATCCCGGATCCAAAGAACCGTTCCGCCGCTGGCCCGCTTACTGCTTTGCCAAGGTCGCTCAAGCGCTCCAAAAGCGATTTGATGCTGAAATTTTTCTGACGGGCACGGCGGCTGAATTTTCCCTGCTTCAGGAAATCCGGACCCAAGTTCCAAATGCACGCATCGTCCCTGTTTCTTCCATCCGATTTTTGGGTGCGCTATTGGAGCGGATGGATCTGGTCATCAGCAACGACACCGGCCCGCTGCATCTGGCCTGTGCATTGAAGCGCCCCACGATCAGCATCTATGTATCCACTGACCCCATGCTTTGCGGACCATTTAAAGCCCCGAACTCCTCCGTTATTTCCCGGCCTCCGACTTGCCGGCCTTGCATTAAGCGCCGCTGCCGCGATCCTTTATGCTTTTTGCAGATCTCGCCGCAAGAAGTCATCGATGAATGTGTAAAACTCTTGTGTATCCATGCTCATCAGTAATTTTAACCACAGAGACAAAAACCACAGAGGCTAGACGCGGGCATTTTTTGTTTTTTCTTCTGTGGTTTCGATCTCTGTGGTAGAAAATTTATTGCGGTAATAAAATGCGTTTTCCCAAAGTCCTGATTTTGATCCTGAACTGGAATGGCAAGAGCGACACATTGGAGTGCCTCGCCTCACTTTCCGCGGCATCGCCAAAGCCTCTTTTTTCCACTCTCATCGTCGACAACGGATCCACTGACGACTCCGTCGCCTCGATCCGGGCCGCATTTCCGGATGTTCCCATCATCGAGACGAACAAAAATCTCGGTTTTGCCGGCGGAAACAATGTAGGCATCCGCTGGGCCCTTGGCAAATCCTTCGACTGGATCCTGCTTCTCAACAACGATACGATTGTTGATCCTCATTTAATCGATGGCTTTATGGAGGCTGCTAAAAAGAACCCGTCAGCTAAAATTTTGGGCGCCAAGATTTATCGCTATCATGACCGGGAGCGGATCGATCATCTGGGCGGACTCTGGGATCCCTTAACCGCGGAATTCACCTCGATCGCTTCCGACAAAATCGATGATGGATCATTTGAAGAGATGCAAAAGGTCGGTTATGTCTGCGGGTGCGCGCTCTTCATGCACCGGAGCGTTCCCGAGACAATCGGCCTGTTGGAAGAAAAATTCTTTCTTTTATGGGAAGAGAGCGACTTTTGCGCGCGCGCTGCCCGAGCCGGCTTTGAGATCTGGACCGCTCCCAAAGCCAAACTTTGGCACAAGGTCTCCGCCTCATTTACCGGCGGCAAAGCGCATACGCATTATTTCTGGTGGCGCAACCGCCTGCTGTGGATCGAGCGCAATTGCGATCAATTAGAAAAACGGCAGATCTATCGCAACACGATTATTCCCGAAATATGCAAACATGCGAAGCTCGCCGTCCTGAAAACTTTGCAAATTTTGGTGCTCCATTTACTGGGACAGCGCCCCGATGAGGCCCGCTTGCAGAAAGCGAGGCGCTACCGCGCAGGCTGCCGCGGCATTCTGCATTATTTTTTAGGGCGCTTCGGCAACTGCCCCACGGCCTATATCAAACGCCGAAAAAACAGTTCATAAGAATCGAATTTAATTAAAATTATTTAATAACAACACAACTAATTCGTTAATTATATCGAATCGGAACAATTTATACCTATGACGGTGCGGGCCGGAAAATGGCCGAGGAGTGCAATGGCGAAAAAACGACATTCTCCCATGATTCCCTGGGCCGTCTCCATCAAACGCAAACCGGTGATCTATGCTCCGTCACAGAACACAATCTTCTCAATCAGGTCATTGAAGAGAAAAAAATGTCAGCTTACGTCTGAGTCGGGGCTTTTCACTCATGAGTATGCGAACGATTCGCTATATAACCGCCGGCAAGAAGTGCGTTCAAGGAGGTTTTCTTCAAAACTTGTTTTTTTAACCAGATTGAGACTATCCTGTTTTTCATTAGAGGATTCAATACGGATTTATGGATAATGAACTTGAACAGACGTCCTCAAAGATCGCGGTTTTTAAAGGGAAACAAATCCGAAAAGCGATTCATCTGGGTGAATGGTATTTCTCGGTTATTGACATTGTTGAAGTTTTAACGGGAAGCCCAAACCCTCGCCGATACTGGTCCAACCTCAAGATACAACTCTCTGAAAATGAAGGCTTCGTTCAACTGTACTCAAAAACGGTACAGTTGAAATTGATAGCTCCCGACGGAAAAATGCGAGAGACAGACACGGCCAATACAGAAACCGTTTTTCGGATTATCCAATCTATCCCATCCTCTAAAGCGGAACCGCTCAAACGATGGCTAGCAAAGGTTGGCTACGAGCGTGTTCAAGAGATAGAAGATCCTGAATTAGCCGCAAAACGTAGCCGAGCAATCTACAAAGCCAAAGGGTATCCAGACGATTGGATTGAAAAACGGATGCGCGGGATTGCGATCCGCGAGCAATTGACGAATGAGTGGGAAAAGCGTGGAGTCAAGGAGGAGAAAGAATATGCAATTCTCACAGCTGAGATTGCTGAAGCAACTTTTAGCCTTAAACCTTCTGAGCACAAAAAATTAAAAAGTTTGAAGAATCAAAATCTCCGCGATCATATGACCGATCTGGAGTTAGTTTTCACGATGTTGGGGGAAGCTTCAACCACGGAAATCGCTGTTCAGAATGATGCTCAGGGGTTTCCTCAAAACAAAAAAGCAGCTCGAGAAGGCGGAGAAATTGCCGGAGATGCAAGGCGTGCACTAGAGCAAAAGAGCGGCCGCGAGGTAGTCAGCAAATCTAATTTTTTAGATGTTCATGCTACTGAAGTAGCAATGATCCCTGAGAAGTGACTGAAAATCTCGGAAGGGCAGCACTTCCAATGCATTAATCTTTTTTATATTTTCCCCATTCCCACGACGCGCGAATAGCTCTTTGAGAAAACTTATTTTGTCCAAACCCCCCAGATGCTATAAGAATGCTAAGGTATGTAGATTTGGGGAGCCATGCGTACGTTACTTCGTACATTTTCAGTTTTCATTCTTCTTTTGCTGTGCGCCTGCGAAGGAAACCACTCGATCGTCAACAACGTCGAAGAGCGCGACGCGAATGAAATCGTCGTCTTTCTCGCATCGAAAGGCATCGAAGCCCAAAAAGTACAGGCCACCGCGGGCGGCGCCGCGGCTGCCACCGGACCGAGCAATCTCTTCAACATCACGGTCGATGCCGACCACGCTACGGAAGCCATGGCGCTCTTAACCCGCTATGGACTGCCGCGCATCCAGGGAACCAACCTCCTCACTCTTTTCAAAGGTGGGGGAATGATGTCGACCGAGCGCGAAGAGACGATCCGCTACAACGCCGGCCTTGCCGAACAGATCCGCAACACCATCCGCAAAATCGATGGCATCCTGGACGCCGATGTGCAGCTCTCTTTCCCACCGACCGAAATTATTCCGGGCGCGCCGCCGGGAAAAACAACCGCGGCCGTGTATGTCAAGCATCAGGGCGTTCTCGAAGATCCCAACAGCCACATCGAAACCAAAATCAAACGGCTTCTCGCCGGCAGCATCAACGGCCTCGAGTATGATAATGTGACCGTGATCTCCGACCGCTCGCGATTTGCCGACATCTCGCTCGAACCCAATCAGGAATCGATCAGCGGCAAAAATTATCAGCAGACTTATGCGAGCATCTGGTCGATCATCATGACGAAAAGCTCGCTGACCCGCTTTCGTGTGATTTTTTTCACGCTGATCACGCTCGTACTGCTGCTCGCCGGCGGATTGGGTTGGATGATTTACAAGTTTTATCCCCAGATTTTTCAAAAAAATAAGGGCGAAGAAACACCGCCTCAATAAGTGAATGTGATGCGTACGGCCGTCGACATGATTCTCAATGTGTATATCAGCCGCCTGCCGGCTGAAAAACAGGCTCATCTCATTCACTTTTTGCCCGACGCCGAACAAGCTCTGCTAAAATCTCTGCCTTCATACGCCGATGAGAGCGCCCCTGCCGGCCCTGAAAGCACCAAGATCCTGGAGCGAGTCCATTGGTCCTGGTTTTTACCCACGCTGAAATCCTATTCGCCGCAGGAGCAATCGCTATTTCTGGCCGCCCTCGATGAAACGACGGCGCTGGCGCTATCGGAAGAAATCCCGTGCAAACGATCGAAAATGACAATGACATCGATTGGCAGAGCCTATCTGCAAAAGCTTTTGCTCGATTCGATCGCCGGACCCTACGTACCCATCGAATATCTACCCCCATCGCCATTGAATCGGCTCGTTCAGCTATCAAAAAGCCAGCTGATTGCAATGATCGATTTGCTCGCCATGCACGATCTCGCTGTGGATATCCGCCAAATTGTCGAGACAAAAATACTCAAGAAAATCTACAGTTTCCTAACAGACGTCCAGAGGCGGTTTCTAAAACAGGTGACAACCAGGCATGAAGTGATGAACCCGCAGAGAATCGGGTTGGATCGCTGGGATGGCAAAGAAGCGTCGCTCCGCCATCTATTGCACAAAAAAGGAATCGCCCGCCTCGGATCAGCGCTATCGAAACAGGATCCGTCGCTGGGATGGTGCGTATGCCATGTGCTGGATATCGGACGGGGCAGCGCGCTTTTAAAACTCAGCTCTCCGGAATCCAACCGGGCGCCTGTCGACATGAATGTGCGCCAGGTTGAAGAACTTTTGGGATTCGATTTATGAAATTCTTTTCCCTCCTTTCGCAAAAAGACGTGCACATCGCCCCCAATCAAAAGATCATTCCCGCATCCGAATGCAGCGAGCTGCAAACGGCCCATGACATTTTGAAAACAGTCAAACACGAAGCGGGAGAATACCGCAAGAATGCCGTCATTGAAGCGGAAAAAATCAAGGAGCAGGGGTTTCAGGAGGGTTTTCAGGAAGGCCTCACATCCCTCGACGCTCACATCGTAGCGCTGGATCATGAGCTCAAACAAATCCGCGATGAGATCCATAAAAAAATCCTGCCGCTCGCTCTGAAAGCCGCCCGCAAGATCATCGGCGAAGAACTGAAACTGCATCAAGACCGCATTGTCGATATCGTCCTGACCGCGCTTAAACCTGTGACGCAACACAAAAAGATCGTTCTGTACGTCAATCGCGCGGATCTGGAAGCTCTTGAAAAACAAAGATCGAAAATTAAAAAGATTTTCGAGCACCTCGACAGCTTTTCGCTGCAGGAGCGCTCTGATATCGAACCGGGCGGCTGCATCATCGAAACGGAAGCAGGGATCATCAATGCGCAGCTCGAAAACCAATTTCGCGCCCTCGAATCGGCTTTTGATTCGTTTATGAAAAAATAAGGACACTAATGAAAAATACGCGCTGGCTGTGGGTCTTTTTCTTCGCCCTGTTCACAACAACGGCTTTTGCCCAACAAAGCACACCTGCAGCGGACAATAGCGAGCCGTTGATTCAGCTCCCGATCAATGATGCGACCGCCCAAAATCCCGACATGCTGACCAAGATGGCTGTCTTGGCCGGATTGTCTCTGCTGCCGTTCGCCATCATGCTCCTGACCTCTTTTGTCAAAATCGTGATTGTCCTCTCTTTACTAAGAAACGCGCTCGGCGTTCAGCAGACGCCGCCGAACCAGGTCATCAACGGCATCGCTTTGCTAGTCACGTTTTACGTCATGTTTCCCACCGGATTGGCGATGTACGACGCCGCCAAGGACGAGATCGGAAAACAAAATCCCCAGGAAATGTTTTCCGGACAAAATGCCGCCTATATCATCAACGTGGTCGACAAAGCCAAAGAGCCGCTGCGCGGTTTTTTGCAGCGAAACACCATCAACAAGCATATCCAGAGTTTTTATCAGCTGGCGCAGCGATCGTTTCCGGAGCCTTACAAGACGGAGTTGAAACAAAGCGATTTCATCGTCCTGATCCCATCTTTTATTACTTCGCAGCTCAAAACCGCTTTTGAGATCGGCGTACTCATCTATCTGCCCTTTTTCGTCATCGACATGGTCGTTTCCAACATCCTGCTGGCGATGGGTATGATGATGCTGTCGCCCCTGACGATCGCCCTTCCTATCAAACTGCTTTTACTCGTCATGGTCGACGGGTGGACAGTATTGGTGCAAGGGATAGCAATGACCTTTAAATAAGGCAACCATGATTCAAAACCAAATTCATACACTTTCCTATGAAGCGCTGATGCTGATCCTGATTCTGTCCGGCCCGCCGATCCTTATTAGCATGATTTTGGGTTTGATGGTCGCCATTTTTCAGGCGGCGACGCAAATCCAGGAACAGACCCTTTCATTCACCGTCAAACTGGTGGCCGTTATGTTTACCATCATGATGCTAGGCGGGTGGCTCAGCGGACAAATCGTCCAATTCACCACGACAATCTTCACGGGGATCGCCAAGTGGTCCGGCAATTAAATTGATGGAAAACGCAGCGAGAGCCACCGACGACTTCGTCTCCTTTCTTCTTTCCATTCAACACGTGCAGCCGCTGACGGTTCTGTCCGTTTTTTTTCTGACGATGGCCCGCCTGTTGCCGATCGTCACCCTCGCTCCCTTTCTCGGCGCAAAAAATTTGCCCGCCATGGTCAAGATGATGTTCAGCGTCGCCCTCTGCGTCATCTTTTTGCCCCAAAACCTGCTCAATATCCACGGGGATATTCCCTACGGCTTGACATATATCGGCTATCTATTGAAGGAACTCTCTATCGGCGCCTTTCTCGGCTTTATCGCCGCGGTACCATTTTATATCGCCCAATCCACCGGCACCCTCATCGACCATGCCCGCGGCGCCTCCTCGATGCAAATCACCGATCCGACCACACAAGTGCAATCCAGCTCGATCGGACTTTTGTATAATTACATTACGATCGCTGTTTTTTTTGCCCTCGACGGTCCGTTTCTCTTTTTCGACGCCGTCCGCAGATCCTATCTGATGATCCCCGTCGACGGACTGATCAGCGCCGCCTTCATGAATATGCGCATCGGGTTTTGGAAACAGATCTTCAGCATGCTCCAGCATATCATGAACATGGCCATCCAACTCTCCGCTCCCTCCCTCATCGGCGTGCTTTTGACCAACCTGTTCCTCGGCATCGCCAATCGCCTGGCCCCGCAAGTCCAGGTCGTCTTCCTCGGCATCCCCCTCACATCCTGGGTCGGGATCGCCCTCATTACCGCCGCCTGGTCTCTCATCGTCACCGTCATGGGCAAGGAATCCATCCTTTGGATCAAGGCCATCAATCAGTACACAGCCCAGGCCCATCAATCACTTGCGCAATAATTTGAAATAATTGTTCCTTTTCCACATGATCCGAATTAATTAAGCGGGGTGTTTATGCGCAGGTTATTAGCTCTATTCGTTCTTCTGATTCCATTTTATTCTATCGAAGCAATGGTCCGGACGGGTGTCGAGGTGCGGGCAGTGGACTACGACGACGACGATGGACAAGTACAGATCTGGATCGGACCGGGATGGTACTCGGGCTATTGGTTCGACGACGAAGTCGAATACCACCGCTGGCATCACCATCACTACCGGGGACGCCATTATGGGGGCCACCATGGCGGTGGACATCATGGCGGACATCATGGTAGGCACCATTAATCCGGACAGCCTGCAAATATACCTATGCCGGCACGGAGAAACCGAATGGACTCTGGCGGGCCGGCATACGAGCTATAGCGACATCCCCCTGACCGAAAAGGGGCGGATGCAAGCCGTTTTGCTCGGAAAAAGATTGCGGGGGATCAAATTTCGCAAGATCATCGTATCGCCGATGATCCGGGCGCAGGAAACATGCAACCTAACGGGCATTGACCTGCCGAAAGTGATCGAGCCGAACGCGATGGAGTGGAATTACGGGCAATACGAAGGACTGACGACGGTACAAATCCGCGAAAAAAAACCGAAATGGAATATCTTCACCGACGGCGCACCGAATGGCGAATCGCCGGACGAGATCTCCGATCGGGCCGACCGTCTGTTGAAGTCATTGATGAAACAGACAGGCAAGATCGCGATTTTTTCCCACGCCCATTTTTCGCGCACACTGGCCGCCCGATGGCTGGGGTTAACGGCAGAAGGGGGGCGCTATTTTCATTTAAGCGTCGCCTCCGTCAGCATCCTCGGCTTTGAGCATAAGCGCCATGTAATTGAACTGTGGAATGATACGGGTCAGTTATGAAAATTTTAGTGCTCAATTGCGGCTCGAGCAGCCTGAAATCCAGCCTCTACGATCTCAAAAACCATGAAAAAAAGCCGCCGGCTCCCATATGGGAAGGGCAGCTGCAATGGACAGGCCGTTTTTCCGACGTTGCGCTCGATACTAAAACAAATCAGGGACAAAAACTGACGAAAAAAATCAATGCTGCGACTTTTGATGCCGCGCTGTCCGAGCTCATCGCCTCGCTGATGCAAAAAGAGAGTCCGGTATTGGCATCCATCGATGAAATCGACGCTGTGGGCCATCGCATCGTCCATGGTGGAAAAGTCTATCGCGACAGCGTGTTAATCGACCACGACGTCAAATCCAAAATCCGCCAATTTGCCGCATTTGCGCCCCTGCATAACTTTCCGGCGCTGCAGGGCATCGAAGCGATGGAAAAACTGATCCGAAAAAAGCCGCAGATCGCCGTATTCGATACGGCCTTTCATCACTCTCTACCCATGGAGGCCACCGTATATCCCGTGCCCTACCATTGGTATGAACAGGGCGTCCAGCGATTCGGATTTCATGGCATCAGCTATCATTATTGCTCAGAAAGAGCCGCCGATATGCTCCAAAGAGATGTGAAAACATTAAAAATGGTCATTTGCCATCTGGGCGCAGGCGCGTCGCTGTGCGCGGTCATGAACGGAAAAAGCCACGACACGACCATGGGCTTTACACCCCTTGAGGGGTTAATGATGAACACCCGCAGCGGCACGATCGATCCCGGTATCATCTTGGAGCGGCTCAAAAAAACGGATCTGGATACGTTGTCGCATGAATTATATCGGGAATCGGGGCTTTGGGGCGTGTCGGGCGTGTCGAGCGATATGCGCGAAATCCTCAAGAGCGCCCATGAAGGCCATCAGCGCGCCCAGCTGGCCTTCGACATGTACATCCATCGATTATCGTCTTGCATCGGCTCGATGGTTGCGTCCATTGCTGGCATCGACGCACTCGTTTATACTGCCGGAATCGGTGAAAACACCCCGGTCCTGAGAAAAAAAGTATGCGAGCGCTTTGCCTTTTTAGGGATCGATATCGACCCGGATCTCAATGATCAAACGAAAGCGCGCGATGCCGATATCTCTTCGAAAAATGCCAAAGTCCGCACTCTCGTCATCCACACTGAAGAAGCCTTCGAAATCGCCCGTGAATGCTGGCGGATGGTTAAACGGGCTTAAGACTCTCAGAAACGACATCCAATGCCTCAATCACCTGGTTGCCGAAACTGCCACCATAAAAATGGTTTATTTTTTCTTGATCGAATGTTGAAGTGGTGTTTAAATTCCTTTCTCAATTTTTGGAGGTTTTATGTCAGTTGCACCAGCAACAATGGCTACACCACAAGTAGACGTATATTCGGGACAATCTCATAATGATGCATTAGTCGACAGTCTTATTGAAAGAGTTGATGTTGTTTTGAAACAAAATCAAAAATTGCTTACAGAAAATGCGCGCCTGATCAATGTACATAGACAAGAAATCGAACGGCTGCGCAATATTATCGAAGCTTTTCGCGAAGGAAACAGAATTATTAGAATCATATCTTTTGCACTAGAGGCTATTGGGGTAATTAGAATTTAATTAACCATTTCCACTGTTTTAAGACAAAAGTTATTGCAAAACTCAGATGCGAGAAAAAAAAAGGAATATTATATGCTTCCAAATCACATCAGCCGCAAGAGTTCTACACTTCCTAATCATATCACTCGCAAGAGGGTAATCATCAATGATCAATACCTGCGACGATTAGATCAAAGAATTGCAGAAAACCAAAGACAGTTCGATGAACAACAAATAGAATCGGCCGTGAATTTAGAAGAATTAGAAAGATTGAATCAAAGGGTTGATGTTGCAATTGTAAAATTCAAAAAAAGAAATTTTCGCCTTAACCCAACCTGCATCAAAGTCGCACTAATCACTGCATTGGCAATTACTTGCATATTTTTCCTGAACCGATATTACTCTAGTTTATCATCTCTTTTTAGAATGACACGTTTGTACTGAACAAATAACAATCTCGGATAACGCAATTTTACACAAACAACATGAAAAAACCCACTTTCATGTTGTTTGTGAATATGCGGAAAAGTCTATCTCTACAGCGCTTTGCCTTTTTAGGGATCGATATCGACCCGGATCAAAATGAGCAAACGAAAGCGCGCGATGCCGATATCTCTTCGAAAAATGCCAAAGTCCGCACTCTCGTCATCCACACTGAAGAAGCCTTCGAAATCGCCCGTGAATGTGGCGGATGGTCAAGCAATCTTAATGTCCTAGCAAACAACACACTACAGATCATTTCCCGGTTGCAAAAGCTACGACTAAAAAAGATGTTTTAATTTTTCTTGATCGAATGTTGAAGTTGTGTTTAAATTTTTTTCTCAATTTTGGGAGGTTTAATGTCAGTTGCACCGGCAAGAAATGGTCCCCCACAAAGAGAAGCAAATCCAGCACAACATGCCAATCATGCAAGTGATGATAGTCTTACGGAAAGAATCGATGCTGTTATGAAAGTGAGTCTTCAATTTCTAGCAGAAAATGCACGCGTGAGCCAAGAAAACCGAATCATTACATCTGTAGTGTACTCTCAAAAACAAGAAATCAAACAATTGCACGACACTAACGAAGCTTTACGCAAAGGACATAAAAATAATGCAATCATTTCCTTCATATTTGGCGTCATTACAGCGCTCGGAATCGTATTGTCTTATGTTATTTTAAGATAAAGACATATGATGACAACCTAATTGAAGAACTCCTCCTTGAAAGGAGGAGATTCTTTACTCCGCTTAAGGAGGCGGTGCGGCTAAAGCCGCATACCGCATTATAAAATATCTTGCCTAGACCCACCCCTGAAGGGGTGGGATTGCGGCAAGAAGTGCGTTCAAAAACTAAAATGCGAGAAAAACTATGAGTGTTGATTGGATTGCCAACCTTGACAGCAAATTTGCTGACTTAGAACAACAAGCTAATAATTATCAACGAGAAGCCGAAGAGACCCGAAGATACTTTCAAGTGGTTTATTCAGATGATTATGAATATGTCAATGAATACTTTTGCGACAAAGAACGAATAAATGAAGGTAGTTTTAATAAAATCCCAAATGAAATTGCAGGAGAAATTTTTACTTTTTTGCCTATAAATTCATTAGGAACTTCTTTGCGGATTTGTAAAAGATGGAATGATCTGGCAAAAAGAGCAATTGTTGAAAAAGTCCACCATACAATCACTGAAATAAAAACCGTTTCATTTTCCAACGTAAATTTTAATATCGCACGAAATTCATTATACCTGCAAAAAATACGGACAAATACGTTACCTTTACAAAAATCAGAAGAAAGACAAGACCTTATAGTCAGTGGTTTTGCATTCGAGACTACTCTTTTAGTATTAATTTTGGGGACAATTATTTTACCATCGTATGTTCCATGTGTGGGAAACGCTGATCTTGTACCATGGGACTTTTATCCTTAACAACTCAGAAAACAGGAATGTTCTATGCATACAAATCATATCACTCGCAAGAGTGTAGTCATCAATGAGCAATACTTGCAAGATTTAGATCAACAAATTACGAAAATTCAAAGACAGTTCGATGAACAACAAAAAGAAAGGGCGGAGAGTTCAGAGCAAATAAATAAACTCCTTGAAGAATCATCTACGGACATTGCAATTGATCTTGAAAAATCAAAAAAAACATTAAGAAAATTACATTCCACCCAAACCTATTTAAGAGTTGCCTTGATTACTGCGTTAGCGATTACTTGTTTACTATTGTTGAATCGACATTATGGCTTGTCATCTGTTATTAGAAAGACACTTTTGAACTGGACAAATAACAATTTCAGATAGCGCAACTATTCACAAGCTACATGAAAAAAGATTTTCATGTTGCTTGTGAATAAAGAGGAAGCCTTCGAAATCGCACGTTAATACTAACCCGCTACTCCAATAGATTACAATCTGTTTGCTGCGGCTTTGCCAAATCCTGCTCCGCATTGCGAATGTCCACTGGACCTTCTCATGTTTCCGCAGTCCTCGTCGCCCATGCCTTTTGGCGATGGTGCTCCTCTTTCAGACTGGGGCTTCGCCCCTTCGATTTAGATTCGCCTCGCTGGCGCATATTGTAATCTATTGGAGTAGCGGGTTAGCACTTCTGAGGCTAACAGGAGTTTACAACCTAAAAACCCGTCACTTTCCCCCAAAGGTGACATTTTAAAATAATTTTAGGAGGTCAATACTTACTATTATAGTTCCGCTACAAACAACAATCATCATTGATCGTAAACTAATCTTGTGGCATAATAGACCAAACAAGCAACAAACAATTAATTTTGTTTGCTTAGAAAAGGAAAAAACAAAAAATGAATCCAGCCTCACCTACTTTAGATGAATGTTCTCCTTTGTTTAGAGCGTCATCTCAGCCCCTAAGACAAGGCCAATATAAAACTGTAAGCCCTCTTCATGTCATTTTTTCACCCGTAAAATTTTACGGTAACACTTCTTCACCTGGAGATAATTCTATTTCAACACAAATCACGTCTCCTACTTCTGCTGGCGTAGCAAATGCCGTTTCTCCTATTCTTAATATTTCATTTTACGCCCCTGCAGAATCTCCCTGCACGACTCCCACCCATGCTCTCATCGAATCGAAGACACCGAATCGCAAAATGAGATTACAAGCAGAATATGAAATCAGCATTATTCAAAGATGTAATGCAGCTCGAATTCCAGGAGTCCCACCGGTTCAATGCGCTACAATCCCCGACAAGTCAGATTCAACAGCCGTGTTGATGCCCTGGTATAAACATAAGCTGGAAGATCAATTCAATAAAAAGACCCCAACTGAATTGAAAGAAATATTCCGCCAAATATGTCTCACGGTTAGTGAAGTGCATAAAATTGACATCGCTCACTTTGACATAAAACCACAAAACATCGTGTTGGATAAAAACGATCAACCTTTTCTGATCGATTTTGGATGCGCAATTGAAGTGGATCCATTGACCGGAAACCCGCAAGAGGATTCTTATGAAATCAATCTGGGAACCACAACTCAGACCTATTCTCCCCCCAAAGAATATGATCTTTTTCCAAAGGCAAGAGATGTATTTTCTCTGGGACTAACGATGTTTGAAGTATCCACCGGCGGAAAAACGATTCCCGGCGAACTGATCGGAAAAATATTTGAAAACTTTCATCATTATATAATGTCTGCGAACGATAAAGACATCATAGATACCATTGACGCAAATATTTCTGATCCTGATCTGAAAAACTTACTAAATGGCATGATGTTACTCGACCAAAAGCAACGATTTACCATGCAGCAAGTCATCGAACATCCTTATTTTCAGTGAAAATAATAACCCAAGTTCAACGATTGAGGGTCGAAATATTTAACGCATCTCGTTGGTTATTTTCAAGTTGTAGTGTCGAAGACAGGCTTGAATACGCCGGATTCGTCGACACTACATCGTTGAACTTGGGATAACATTCAGCATCTTCGAAAGTCGATATGGCCGTTATGGATATCGACACGGATGAGCTGCACTTCGATCCAATCGCCGACGTCCACGTCTTGATAACCATGCGTCAAACGGCCCTCGATCGGCGGCTGGGTAATCCGGACCCAGGTTCCCTTCAAAGATGCGCCGGTGACCATGGCCTTGTATCGCTCTCCAACCCGATGAACCAGCATCATCGCGGCGGCGCATTTGACAAGGCGCCTCTCCACTTTCACCGCATCGTCTTCTTTTTCGGTGCATCGCCGGGCGATTTTGATCAGCTCGCTGCGCCGATAGGGAACGGCTTCGCCATAGAAATGGCTCTTCAACAGACGCTGCATGATCAGATCGGGAAATCGCCGGTTGGGCGCCGTCGTATGGGCATAATCGCGCAGAGCCAAATCAAAATGGCCCAGAGCCGGCCCCCCTGCCTCGCCTAATACATATTCGCCGCGGCCCAGCAGTTTAATAATGGAGAGCGACAGATCGTTGAAATGCTCGGGACGGATACGCCGCTGCAACGCAAGAAAATCGCGCAGCGCCTTGACGTTGGGTTTTTGGGGCAATCGCTCGCCGAGATGGCGGGCCAGCTCAACAATCCGGGACCATCGCTTCGGCGTGCGCACGATGCGCCGCATCACCGGCATATTCCACTCCGCCAAATAGCGCGTAACGCAGACATTCGCCGCGATCATGAAGTTTTCAATTAGTTTGTGAGCGCGATTGACGACTTTTTCTTCGACACGAACCACCTCGTTGTTGACGATGACCGGCTGCACTTCGATCGTCTCAAAACCGAGAGCCCCTTGCCCGGTGCGGTATTTTTGAATGCGCTGGGCAATGGCGTCCTGCCGCTTCAACTGATGAAGGATCGGCAATGGCAGAGCCAAAAGAATATCTCGCTCCAGCCAACCGGCGACAGCGTTATAGGCCAGCTTGGCCTGATTGCATACATACGCCGGATAGACATCGGACAGCTCATAGCGGCCATCATCATCAATCGTCATTTCCACGACGACGGCGCAGCGATCCGCATGTTCGTTCAACGAAGTCAGATCATTCGACAGCTTCACGGGAAGCATAGGGAAAACTTGAGTCGGCGTATAAACGGACGTCGTATTTTGCGCCGCATGCCGATCAATCGCTGAGTCTTTTTTTACGATCGCATCGACATCGGCGATGGCGACGTAAATTATCTCTTTCCCATCGAGCTTTTCGGCATAGGTTAGCTGATCGAGATCGAGCGAATCGTCATTGTCGATCGACACCCACAATCGATCCCTCATATCCCGCCATACCGCCGCTGTTCGAGGAGCTGCCGGCACACGAATCTCTTCCAATTCGCTGATCACCGGTTCAGCATAATCGGCGGCCAGGCCTCTTTCCGCCATGGCCTCGCGGGCAATTTCTTCAAGCGTTACGATGGCATTTCTCCTTGCTCAAAAGCGAGCAAATCGCCCGGCTGGCACTCCAACACACGGCAAATCGCTTGCAGCGTGCTGAAGCGAAGGGCTTTTGCTTTCCCCGTTTTGAGAATCGACAGATTCTGCTCCGTGATTCCAATCGCTTCGGCCAAATCCTTCGAGCGCATTTTCTTTTTCGCCAGCATCACATCGAGATTTACAATGATCGTCATAATTAGACCGTTGCCTCTTGTTCTTCGTGCATTTTGATCGCTTCGGCATAAATCCAGGAAACGAGCAACACCACAATTCCGATCGCCAGCATCTCCAATTCGTGCAATCCAATGGATATCGATATGTTGCGATGCCCCACGGGATTTCGACAGGTCAAAACCAGGCTGATGCAAGCTGTATAAAACAAATGCGCCACTTGACCCAACACTATCAATCCTCCTGTTTTTTTTAACAGATCTGCGTTTTTCCTCTCAAACAGACGCAGATGTTCATAGGCGCTAAACAACCGGGCGAGATATCCAAGGGCGGCCATCGAAAAGAATAGAGGCAGCAGATTGGCGATAAATCCTAGCAGTTTTTGCACCTCCGTCAAATCCGCCCATCCAATGGGAATATCGCCAAAGGCAGGCAAGGAAGAAATGTGGAGAAAGGGAGCTAAAAATGGATATCCGTTCGTAATCCAGTAGCCGGCTTCCAAAATCGGCATGATCACGATAAATGCAATCGCTGCCCACTTGAGAGCGCCGCTGACAACAACAATCTTTTTCACAGTACCTCCTGTTGTTAAAACAACCATTATTGACATTCGATCATTTTTAGTCAAATAACAATCATTCCGATCAGCAGCTCCTGCTGGAAGCGGGAGAAGCGAAAAATCGGCTTCGCCGAAAAGGTGAGAATATTTTTGGACAAAACTCGGCTATGGCAGCTTTGCCCATGTGTGTGGCTGGTATTTCATAACAGGTTTTTCTTTTCAGTGGTTATTAGAGAATAACGCTGAGTTTAAAAGAACTGAGACGCCGAGGCGCTGAGGCCGCCTATGTTGAGCGAAGCTCTGCATGCGAAGCGGCGAAACTTTTAAGAAAGAAAGGGGCACTTGAAAACCTGGCGTTAATTAGCCCCTTTCTTTCTTAAAAGTTTCGCAGCTTCGCATGCATGCATTTGCAAACATGGGCGGCTTGTATCCTTACACTCATATGCATTTTTTTCTTTCTCAGCGCCTCTTTTTCTTTCTCAGCGCCTCGGCGTCTCAGTTCTTTTAAACTCAGCGTTTTCCAAAAATTTTAATGAGCATGTGAATGAATCGAGGCATTGGAAAGGCTTAATCTTTCTTAAAAGTTTCGCCGCTTCGCATGCATGCATTTGCAAACATGGGCGGCTTGTATCCTTACACTCATATGCATTTTTTTCTTTCTCAGATGAGCATGTGAATGAATCGAGGCATTGGAAAGGCTTAAAATACAACGATGAATTGCTACTTTTTGGCAGCAAATGACCATTTGCCAATAAATACTCACATGAGCGAAAAATAACACTCAATTTCTTCAAAAAGGAGCTCCACATGACCATCACAGCACGAAAAGCGACCTGGCTGGCCAGCCTGGGCGCGGGGTTGGAGTATTACGACTTCATCGTTTACGGGATGATGGTCAGCTATTTGAATACGCTTTTTTTTGTGAGCGGCGAGGCGTGGATCGACTTGATGAAGGGCTTTGCCGTCTTTGCCGTTGGCTATCTGGCCCGGCCCTTCGGCGGCTTGCTATTCGGCATGATCGGGGACACTTTTGGGCGAAAAGAGACGTTTGTTTTCATCATGCTTCTGATGGCCATCGCTACATTTGCCGTCGGCCTTCTACCTACCTACGCCCAGATGGGCATGACAGCGGCCGTTTTGCTGATCGCCCTTCGCCTGTTGCAGGGGCTTTCGTTTGGAGCGGAATTACCGGGGGCCATCACCGTCGTCAACGAATATGCTGATCCGAAAAAAACCAGCATCCACTCCGGCTTCGTGATCTCCAGCGTCAGCCTCGGATCCATTCTCGCCTCGTTGATCCTCTTCATTCTTTCAAAAAATATCGACAAACAGCAGATTCTGGATTGGGGTTGGCGCATTCCATTTTTGCTCGGCGGTCTATTGGCTCTGGCCAATTATTTCATCCGCAAACATCTCCAGGAAACGCCCGCTTTTGCGAATCTGCAATCCCGGCGGCCGTCCGCTATATTGAGAGAACCGCTCATCCAATTATGGAAAAATCACCGCCTCATGCTCGCCATCGGAATTAGCATGACCGTGTTAGTGGCCAGCCTGGTCATCTTCAATCTCTATCTTCCCACCTATTTGAGCCTTCATTTCCAATATCAAATGCCCGACATCTATTTGGCCATGACCTATGGATTGATCTGGTCGGCCATCTCGCTTCCCATCTGCGGATTTCTGGCGGACCGCTTCGGGCGGATGAAGATTTTTCTCTTCACCTGCATCGCTTTTGGTTTGATCGTTTTCCCTCTGTTTCATCTATTGACCTTCGGAGGAATGGGGGCGCTGACGATCTTTATGATGGTATATCAGACGGCAATCTCTTTTTTGATGGCGAGCTATTTTCCCTTGCTGGCCGCCGGCTTTCCCGTGCAGGTGCGCTATACCGGCATCGCCCTTTGCTACAACTTTGTCTACGCGATCATGGGATCGGCACCGATTGCGATCACGTTTCTCATTGAAAAGACGAATACGCCAACGGCAGCGATCTGGTTCCTGATCGCTTGCGCCGCGATCAGCATCGCCGGTATCTTGGGGAAACACCTGAAATGACCACCCCATCATCTGGAATTTTTCATGATATGTGGAAGGGCATCCAAACGGGAAGCGCGATAATGCTTGCGCAAACTCCACTTGTAACAAGCCTCAATCGAATATCCGTTGTCAGTTGTCGCTATGACCTATCTATGTTGGAGTCCGCCAAACAGATTTTTCAAGGAACAATCGACGCAGCGGGAAAACCTTCCGCAAAGCACTTTCTAAAGGGCATCAGTGGTCACTTGGTGAAAGAATCGGCTCGACTGGGCTTTAAAGCCTCTGGAATCGTTCTCAAGCCTCGAGTCGATAGCTATCTTCAAGAAAGTCCTTCCGGAAAACTGAAATCCGATTTAATTTTTGCTGTCAGTCTTTCCATGGCAGAAATGTTAATCAATCCCGCAGACACCCTTCGAACAATGTGGCAAGCCAATGAAAAAGTAAATCAAGTGAAAAAAAATAATTTATTTTCTCATTTGTATAAAGGAGCCGCTGCAAATGGGGCTAGACAATTTGGTATCTGGCTTGGATTTCCCCTTTCTGAAAGAGTCTGGTCAAAAGCAGTAGAAGATACGACCTCAATAGATCCTTATTCAATCTCAGGAATCGTTGCAAAATCTTTTCCACAATCTTTTCAAGTGACAGCCCCGGTATGGTTCCTCGAACGATTAAAGAACGAACTACAATACTGTCCCAACTTGCATGCAACGGGAGCAACTCGTTATTCTAGCGCCTTTAAACAGATTATTCACCAACAGGGATGGAATGGGTTTTTTAGGGGTTTTATGCCCAAATTATGGAGCAATACGATCTTGGTCATAGGAGCCGACTATTTACTCGAACAAGGCAGAAAGGCGCAGAAAGCCCGCTGTACTAAACCTTAAACAGACACTCAATCGTCAGCTGGTTGTCTACGCTGCGTAAATAATGCTCATTCTCCTTCACTCCATAAGGGGTGATCAGGGTCATGAATACTGTTTTGCGCGTTTGCGTCTTCTCACGGAAAACTGTCTTTTTCCTTTCCATGTCTTCCGCATCTTCTTTTGTCATCGAGTAAACCGAATTGTAAAACTTCATTTCACAAAGGTTGATGCATTGGTCCGCTCGATCAATCACAAGATCGATCTCAGCGCCCGGTTCAGATCCCTTTTTAGGAGGCAGATACTGCCAGTAGGATTCAGAAGTACTTACACCCCCAATTTCCAACCCCTCTTTGATCTTTGACACGTGTTTCAGGCAAATGTTTTCAAACGCATAGCCCGCCCAAGTATGCCACGCGGGGGATACCTGTATCTTACTCCAATAGTCTTTATCTACCCCTTGAAGGATGCTTTGTTTGATTGAATCGATCCAGGTTAAATAAAAAAGACTATACTCATCGATGAGTCGGAATTTTCTTTCTCTTTGCTGTTTTCCATAGGCTTGAAATCCAATAATAAAGCCCGATTCCTCCAGTTCTTCCAACAAATCACTAAATCGTCCGCTTTTAGAAGCTCCAAGAGCTGCGCATAATTCCGTTTGCGTCATTCCTTGCCGCCTATTGGCAAGTTCACGCACAATGCCAACATGTTTATGCGCCTCATTGAATAATGAATCGTATAAGTTATGAAACTCCTTGAGAAGGGGGCTTTGAGGAGTAAAACAGAGAGCATTGATATTCTGAGCTGAAGATTTACCGCGTTCGACATAATTTAGATATTTAGGCACACCTCCTGTCGCCATAAAAATTTCAACAATTTGTTTCTTTGTAAGAACAATTCGATGCTCCAGGAAATATGCTTCCACTTCCTCCAATGAGAATGGCTGCAATCGAATCTCGGCGCTTAATCTTCCATATAATCCGCCTTTGTTATTAATGACTTTTTTAATCATCCACGAGGCGGCAGAACCGCAAATCACCACAATCACATTTGACATGCGGGAAGCGTGCCGGTTCCAAAAATACTCCAACGCGCGGAGAAAACCCGATTTTGGAGAGGCCAGCCAAGGAAGTTCATCAAAGAACACCACCACTTTTTGCGGGGGGCGGATCAAACTGATCTCTTCTTTAAGGCGGTGAAAAGCTTCGCTCCAATCTTTGGGAGGAGCGTAATCAGCAACAGGTTTGAAGAGGGAAACAAATTCGCGAGTAAAATCGGCGAGTTGCTCTTTCTTACTGGCTCCCTTACTCCCCGTTATTTCAAAATATACGCACAAATTTTTATAAAATTGGTTAACAAGAAAGGTCTTCCCAATGCGTCTTCTTCCGTACACCGCTAAGAATTCAGCATTCTCCGATTGCAATAACCTCTCTAAAATGCGCTTTTCCCTCTCTCTGCCAATAATTTTCTTCACGAAGCTCACCCATCTTTCTCTCCATTTTATTTGAAATACAGGTAAAAATCAATAGATAGTGCCGTTTAGGCGCTAAAACCGGCACTATCGCATCAAAAAACAGAGATAGTGCCGTTTATCGAGATATGCTCTTGGAACTCAAAAATAATTTGATCGCCGTATAACCGATTACGCCCATTACCAACCAGGTTAAAGCGTTTAATGGCAAAGATTTGACTAAAAAAACAGCGACAATCACTCCAAACGCTCCAGTGATTGCGATGATCAGCGTGCCTCTCCTATTATATGCGCCTTCTTTGATAAATCGGATCCCCGATGCGGGCATTAAAACCGCGCAAGAGCCCATCATGATCGGAAATGCGGCCAACGGACTTAACCCTAACGCATACAGCATCGCCATACACGGTGCATATAAACCGATTCCCAAAGTCATTAATGCGCCCAATACAAAGTTTCCTATCACAGCGACGACCAGTTTTACTCCGGTCAGACCCGTCTTAGTGCCCTCGGAAGGCATCAGCCCCAATTGCCCTGCCAGCATGATGACCAAAACCAGGATCATGGCCGTCGCAAGGCCGAGCTGAACCTTTTTTTCATCGAGCTTTGAAACGATTCCCGATCCAAGTATTCCCCCCAACACCGCAGCAATTAACATAGAAACCAGAGTCAACGGATCAACGGCTACTGTTTTAATAAAGATAAAAGCCACCACAACCTCGGGAATACACATCCCGGTATTGAGCGTGCCCGGAATCACCCTGTCTTTGACGAGCTTAAAATGCTTGAAGATGGCCGTCATCGGCGCAAAGCCACCGAGACCCAATGCATCGCAAAAACAAACGAAAAACCCGGTCAAAGAAAATGCCATCGCGCTGCCCTCAGCCTCAAGCGTTCCCTTCATTTGGGCGACTCGATAATCTTTGACAAAATACACTATGAAAACAATCGCCCCGACGAAGAGGATAAAGAGTAAAACATTAATCGAATCCATCAATTCTCATGATATTGGATTTATCACGATACTGTAACACTAGAGAACAATCGTTTATAGATGAAAAACCCGAACACGGGCAGGATCGCAGCCACGCTGCCAATCAAAATGATCAGCGAATAAGTCGTTGGCGAGCCGATGTCCACATTGTCCGGCGGCAAAAATGTCACGGCAATCGTAGCCAGACAGGCAAAAATTCCCAGGAAGACAACAGTCCCCAATCCCCATAAGCCGCCCGGTATGCGGAAAAAGATGGCCGGTCCCCTGATTCGGAGGCGCAAAGCAAAGGCGCTCAAAAAGATCAGCACGTACATAATCATGTACATCTCCGTGCTCAGGGCCATCAAAAACCAATAAAACCCATTAATGCTTGGAAGCAATAAAAAGGCGCAGCAAAAGAGGCTGATCACAACGGCCTGTGCGATCAAAATGCTGGGAGAAACGCCGTAACGATTCTTTCGGGCGACGATGGGCGGCAAGAAGCCGAATTCACCGGCGTGAAGCAAGCCTCGAGCCGGCGAAATCAGCCAGTTGATGATCCCGCCAAAGGCGCCGATGACGATCAGAACCGTCAATGGCTTGATGCACCATTCAAGTCCGAACGCCGTAAAAAATTCAGTAAATACCTGCATGACGCCCGAGACGAGCTGGATATCCTGGACCGGAACAACCAGAGCAATCGAAAGGGAGCCAAACATCATGACAAAGAGAATGAAGGCGGCGGCATACAAGACCGCTCGGGGAAAATTGCGCTGCGGGTTGCGGATATCGCTAACATGCACGCCGGACAGCTCCATGCCCAAGAAAGAGGCCATGATCGCGACCAGCGACACCCAGTTCGAGCTCTGAGTCAAGGCCGGAATGGCCGATGCGGCATCGAGCCTGATTTGCAACGGACGTCCGCTCAACACCCAATAAAATCCAAGACCGATCAGCAAGAGCATCGGAAAAACAGTGCCGATCGAGGCGCAGATATCATTGATGCGGGATGACAACTGGATCCCAAAAATGCTCATCAATGTCAATATCCATACGATCACCAGGATAGACGAGATGAGATAGACTTTATTTTGGGCCAGCGCCGGATCGATGAGATAGGCCGCGGTGCCCCCGATGAATGATAGAATGGTCGGATACCAGATCATCGTATTGATCCACTGCAGCCAGATGGCGAGCATCGCCCATTGTTCGCCGAACGCCCGGCGCACCCAGTGATAGACCCCCCCCTCATCCGGAAAAGAAGCGGACAGTTCGGCTGACACTAATGCGATGGGGATCAGGAAAATGATCGCCGCAAAAATCAAAAAGAAAATAAGAGACGATCCGAAGATCGCTGTGGATGGAAAATTTCGGATGCTGGCAATCGCCCCGACGATCAAAAGCCCCAAGGAGATCAGCGATATCTTTTTCGTTAACATAGGATAAATGATAAAAGATCAGATGAAATTTATGGAATAAGTTCTTAAAAAAACATTCCCGACGCGCCTCTTCGACAATATTCTAGCGAGTAGTGCCAGAAGACAAAACAGACATTATCTCCACGTTTCTAATTCCTATGTTTATTAAGCCGTTACAAATATCTTTTTGAGACACGAATGGTTTGCACCCAATACAAGAAAACACAAGATTTAAAATTCCCTTCTTTGCCAAGATCAATTGAATCTTGCGACAAACCTCAGACTCGCAACAGGCAAAAAATGAATCTGTTGTGTTTATTCCTTTAAAATCCCACGTTTCGGGAAAACGATCTTTTCCACAAAACAAGCAATGACGAAACACTTTTTGAACATTTTGAAGATCAGGTGTTCTGCACCACCATCCGTGAGCAGGCGCTACGGGATTTCCATAAATAAATAGAACCATTCGTTTCGTCGAAGTTGGCGTACACACGATACCCTCCTATAATTTTATTGATCGGCGAGAGATTTTGCCCCGTTTTTTGCATTTATGGCAAGTGCTATTCATCCTTGCGCCAACAGCGGATTGCCAAACCATCGGCGCGGTCAGCGGCTGATTAATATTTCCCCTGCACCTTTTTGGACGGCCTGGATGAACCGCTCCACATCCTCTTCGGTATTATAGACGGCGAATGAAGCGCGCGCAGCCGCCTCGCAGCCAAACCGCCTTAATAGCGGCTGGGCGCACAGATGGCCTGTGCGGATGGCGATATTCTGGCAATCGAGCCAGGCGGCCAGATCCAGCGGATGAACACCATCAATGGTAAAGGTCACAATCGGTCCTTTGCCGGGCGCCGTCCCAATGATCCGGCATCCGTCGATCGATTCGAGCCGGTTTGTGGCGATCGACAACAACCGATGCTCCCATTCTGCCGCTCGATTCAGCCCAACCGATAATAAAAAATGGAGAGCCGCCATCAAGCCGATGGCCGAGCCGACCATCGGCGTTCCCGCCTCGAAGCGAAGCGGCGGCTCCTGATAGGTGCTCTTTTCAAAATCAACGCGATCGACCATCGCGCCCCCACCCTGCAGTGGCGGCATTGCCATCAAGCGCTCGCGCTTGCCATATAAAACGCCAATGCCGGTGGGGCCATAACACTTGTGGCCGGAAAAGGCGTAAAAGTCGATATCGAGCGCCTGCACGTCCACCGACATGTGGGGCGCTGCCTGCGCTCCATCGACGAGAACCGCCGCGCCGACGCGTCTCGCCTCGCGAACGATTTCCTGGATCGGCGTCACAGTTCCCGTCACGTTCGAAACATGGGTGATGGCGACGAGTTTGGTTTTTTCGGAAAATGGAAGCGACAAATCAAGCGCGCCATTGTCCAGGACCTTGATCCACTTCAGAACAATTCCCTTTTCCTGAGCCAGCATCTGCCAGGGCACGAGATTGGAGTGGTGCTCCAGCTCGGAGAGCAGCACTTCATCGCCCCGCTTTAAATCAAATGTGCGAGAGACGAGATGGATCGATTCGGTCGTATTGCGAGTGAAGACGACTTCATCCACGCTATCCGCATTGATAAACCGGCGCACCGTTTCACGCGCCTCATGGTAGAGCTCCGTCGCCCGCATCGACGAGCGGTAAATCGCGCGATGCACGGTGGCATAATCTTTGGCGTAAAATTGGCTCAACGCATCGATCACCGCGTCGGGCTTATGCGCCGTTGCGGCAGAATCGAGATACACCAATTCCGGATGATGGCGAAAAATGGGGAACGCATCGCGCACTTGTTTCATCGCAAACCCTCTCGAAATTTTTCGCGCATGAGCGGTATTTTGACCGCATCGATCAGCTCGCTGCAAAATCCCTGCATCCATAGCAGTTTGGCCGCCGCGGCTGACAGGCCGCGAGTGCGAAGATAAAAAAGTTCTTCTGGATCGGGCTGGGAAAATGTCGCGCCGTGCGATGCCGAAACATCGCCCTCGAAAACTTCCAGATTGGGCTGGGCCTTGGCGACAGCCGTATCGCTGAGAAGCAAATGAGAAAAAAGCTGGGATGTATCGGCTTTTTGCGCTCCTTTTTCAATGCGCACTCGTCCGATGCAGCTCGATCGGCTTTGATCGTCCAGAATCTTTTTAAAATGCTGGCGCGAGCGGCAGCGAGGCGAGCGATGCTCAATCATCATCCGCGTGTGCGCCTGTCTGATTCCATGCAAATCGTCGAGGCCTTTGAACTCAGCCGATGCGCCCTCTTCGCTTAAAATCGCGCATAGACTGCGATGCAGCGTCATGGCGCCCTGCGAATAGGAAAAGCTGTAGAGGCTTGCGTCTTTCCGAACGACGCCGCGCAAAAAGCGATAGATGCAGGCGTCTTGAGCTGCCGCGTCGTCGATGATTTGCAGCCGCGCCCCCGCATCGAGAGAGGCGTCGATGACATCGATGGCCACGCCGCGCCCATGAATCGTCTGCACGATATCCAGTGTCGATCGTTTGCCTAAAAAAAGCTGCAGGCGCGGCGCCATAAGGCCATCCGAGCCCAGAATCGACAAGACCTGCACCGGAATGTGAATGTTGATGTCGGGAGGGACATAGAAAAACAGTCCGCCGCCCTGCAATGCGCCGTTCAAAGCGGCGAGAGCCTCTTTTTCTTCTTTCAGCTCTTTGGACTGGCGCGTTTGCAAAATCAGCCCGTACGTCTGGATCGCTTCATTCATGGGAAGGCATACGCAAGAGGTGGGCAATGCAGAAATATTGGAGAGCGCCTCGTCATAAAATCCATCGACAAAGACGATGCAAGAAGATCTACACTGCGGCAAAATCAGCGGCTCAATCGCCTCTTTTCTGGGCACTGCCGTGTGAGTGGGGCATTTCCATTGGGGCGGCAGTTCCAGCTCCTGAAAATGATCCCAATATCTGCGGCGATGGACCCAAAGCGCATCATGGGGAATGGAATCCAGGCTCAGCTCGGGGCAAATCACATCCATGCATACCCCTTTTTCTCCAGCTCTTGCGAGAGTTCTGGGCCGCCGGAACGAATGATCTTCCCTTGATCGAGCACATGAACGGCGTCGGGGCGAATAAAGTCGAGCAGCCGCTGATAGTGCGTGATGACGAGCATTGAGCGGGTCTCCCGCCGCATCTCGTTGACGCCAACGGCAAGCAAGCGCATCGCATCGATATCCAGGCCCGAATCGGTCTCGTCCAAAACAGCCAGATCGGGCTCCAGCATCGCCATCTGCAAGATTTCATTGCGCTTCTTTTCGCCGCCGGAAAATCCCACATTCAAACTGCGCTCCCGAAATTCAGGGCGTATCTGCATCCGCTTCATCTGTTCATCGAGAAGCGACATAAAAGCCTCGTCGGAGAGCATCGGCTCGGAGTTGGCGTTTTTTTTTGCCTTGAGAGCGAGCTTCAAAAAGGCAGAGTTGCTGACGCCATTGATCTCCAGAGGATACTGAAAGCTCAAAAACAGGCCGGCGTGCGCTCGTTCTTCGATCTCCATCTTGAGAAGATCTCGTCCCTTGTACCAAATCTCTCCTTCCACGTCATAGGCAGGATCCCCGGCCAGAATTTTCGCCAGCGTCGATTTGCCAGCGCCGTTCGGACCCATGATGGCATGCACCTGCCCATAGGGCAGAGCCAAGTCGACGCCTTGCAAGACAAAAGTGCCCTTAATCGAGGCGCGCAGATTGCGAATGACTAAAATCATGTTATCCAATGGAATTCTCCAATTTAAGTGCGAGCAGCCTTTGCGCCTCTTGGGCAAATTCCAGCGGCAAAGCGCGGATCACGTCTTTGCAAAAACCGTTCACGATAAGATTGATAGCATCTTCTTTCTTAATTCCCCGCGATTGCAGATAAAAAATCTGCTCATCGCTCATCCTCGACACGCTCGCTTCGTGCTCCACCTGCGCGCTGGCATTGCCGCCCTCGATCGAAGGAAACGTATTCGCCCTCGAGCGCGATCCCACCAGCATCGAATGGCACTGCGTATGATTGCGGGCGCCCTTGGCCCTCGGCGCGATGTAGACGCGGCCGCGATAGGAATTCACCGATTCGTCGGCCGATATCCCCTTCGAAACAATCGTCGAGCGGGTGTTCTGACCGATATGGATCATTTTCGTCCCGGTATCCGCCTGCATATGGCCATGGGTCAGAGCGACGGAATAAAACTCGCCGACTGAATCATCTCCGCGTAGAATGCAGCTCGGATATTTCCAGGTGATGGCGGCGCCCGCCTCGACCTGCGTCCAGGAGATCTTGGAGCCCTTGCCCAGGCATAAGCCCCTCTTGGTCACAAAATTAAAAACCCCGCCGCGCCCCGTTTTCGGATCGCCGGCATACCAATTCTGCACTGTGGAATATTTCACCTCTGCGCGATCGAGCGCAACGATCTCAACGACCGCAGCGTGCAGCTGGTTGATGTCAAAGGCCGGCGCCGTACATCCCTCGAGATAGCTGACATAGGAGTCATCTTCCGCAATGATCAATGTGCGCTCGAACTGCCCCGTTTCCTTTTCATTGATGCGGAAATAGGTCGAAAGCTCCATCGGACAGTGCACCCCCTTGGGGATATAGACAAACGACCCGTCGCTAAACACCGCACTATTGAGGGCCGCAAAAAAATTGTCTTTGGCCGGGACGACGGATCCCAAGTACTTTTGAATCAGCTCCGGATACTGGCGGATCGCTTCCGAGATCGAGCAGAGTACAACGCCCGCCTCCAACAGCCTCTTTTGAAAAGTCGTGCCGATGGATACGGAATCAAACACGACGTCGATCGCCACGTTGGTCAGCCTCTTTTGCTCATCGAGAGGGATCCCTAAGCGCGCAAACGTTTGCAGCAGTTCGGGATCCACCTGATCCAGGCTGTCGAGGCGCGGTTTTGATTTCGGTTCGGCATAGTAGGAGATCTGCTGATAGTCGATCGGTGGATAGTCCACCGCCGCCCAGGACGGCTCGGTCATATGCTGCCAGAGGCGATAGGCCTTCAAGCGAAACTCCAGCATAAAGGGCGGCTCGCCCTTTTTTGCCGAGATCGCTCGGATCACTTCTTCGCTCAGTCCCTTGGGAAAGACATCCGAAGCAATGTCAGTCACAAATCCGTAGGGATATTCCGTTTTCAGGCTCATTGATAATTTGGAGTAAATCAGCGATAATTTTATCCTACGCTTCCCTGACTGTCAACTAAACAATAGTTAAAATTATGTGGAATTAAATCAGAACTATTAATTATATTTATAATTAGAAGGTGTCATAATGGAACATTATCATAATCAACTGCCCATCCGCTCTAAAATAGATGTGGCCGAAGAAATCGGTCAAATTATTCATTGTCTACATACCGGGAAAAGAGAAACCGTCGATTCTCTGATCGAAAATCTCAAGAGCCGGTCGATCTATTTAGACGAGAAAATCCAGGGCGATGTTCTCATGTTTGCGGAAGCTATTCAGTTTCAGGATGTTTACGATCCGTGGCACATCATTACCCCTGAGATCGAGGAAGCGGCCAATCAGCTGATCGAAGATTTAGGGTTTGTTCCGCCCAGTCCCTGACTGGTATTCATCGTTGTATTGAAAGCTTTCCAATACCTCGATTCATTCACATGCTCATTAATTTTTTGGAAAACACTGAGTTTAAAAGAACTGAGACGCCGAGGCGCTGAGAAAGAAAAAAAACGCAAAATGCATACGAGTGAGGGATACAAGCCGCCCATGTTTGCAAATGCATGCATGCGAAGCTGCGAAACTTTTAAGAAAGAAAGGGGGTTAATTAACGCCAAGTTTTCATGCGCCCCTTTCTTTCTTAAAAGTTTCGCAGCTTCGCATGAAGAGCTTCGCTCAACATCGGCGGCCTCAGCGCCTCGGCGTCTCAGTTCTTTTAAACTCAGCGTTATTCTCTAATAACCACTGAAGAGAAAACCTGTTATGAAATACCAGCCACACTCGAGAGAAAAAAAGACTCTTTCAATGAATGGGCTTCTTGGAATTGTCCGTGAAATTTTCTCTAAAATTCCTAGAGCAGTGAAGAAACAGACGATCAGCCTTGCTGATTGCTTGATGTCAGCATTAGCCATGTTCGGCATGAAATCGCCATCGTTGTTGGCATTTGATGGCCCCAAATTAGAAGATACGGTCCTGCACAATTTGAAAACTCTTTATGAAGTGACTAATCCGCCGAGTGATACCCACATGAGGGAAGTTTTGGATGAAGTTGATCCGAGGCTACTGCGTGAAACATTCTTGTCGGTATTTCATGAAGCCCAACGAGGGAAACTGCTGGAACGATATTCATTTTTCGGCAGCTATCTTTGTCTGGTTGATGGCACCGAAATTTTCAATTCCGAGAAGATTCATTGTAAAAATTGCTGCAAAAAAGAGCATCAAGACGGTCGGGTAACCTATCACCATCAGATATTAGGGGCTGTAATTGCCCATCCTGATTGTCGCCAAGTAATTCCATTGTGTCCCGAGCCTATTCTGAAACAAGATGGCACAACTAAAAACGACTGTGAAAGAAACGCCTTTCATCGGTTTTTGATCGATTTAAAACGGGAACATCCACGCCTTGCGTTGACGATCTGTTCCGATGCTCTTTCAGCCACGGCGCCTCATATTAATGAACTTAAATCTTTGGGCTACAGCTTTATCATTGTCGCGAAACCGGACGGCAACCGCACCTTGTACGAGTGGGTCAAGGGCATAACACGAGAAGTCACGATGACAGTTGGAAAAAACAAGTATCTTTTCCGATATGTAAATAACGTTCCCCTCAATGACACCAAAAACGCACCAACTGTAAATTTTATTGAATGTGAATGGATCGAAATTAAGGGTCGAAAGGAGATACGTGGACGTTGTGGTTGGGTGACAGATCATGAGATTACAGACACAAACATTTATGAACTAATGCGCGGAGGGCGCGCTCGATGGAAGATCGAGAACGAAACTTTTAACACGCTCAAGAACCAGGGCTACCAATTCGAGCATAGTTTCGGCCATGGCAAAAAGAATTTACATACAGTTTTTGCCTTTTTGATGATGTTGGCTTTTTTAATTGACCAGGCGCAGGAGGCAACTTGTGGGCTTTTTCAGAAGGCCATGGAACACAGGAAAACCAGACGGGCATTTTGGGAAAAGATGAAAGCACTGTTTTATAACTATTTTATTGAGTCTTGGGAAGATTTATTCACAGCAATGGGACCTGGCTTTAAAGGAGCAAAACTAATTGTGGAATCTGGTTAACCAGTGAGCTTGAGGAGGCCCCTGGTTCTTGAGCGTGTACAGACCTGAGGCGCACATGG
>JACVQJ010000020.1 GCA_015661075.1 Parachlamydiales bacterium
TTTTGGAATTTTTAGATTGTCTTCCCAGAGACGTTTTGGGGTAATTTAACTTCCTGATGAAAATTTTCTCCTAGGAAAATTCTTCATCGGGAATGGCTCCGATAACGATACATACACCTATTCTGTCAGCACGGCCCCCGCTCTCAATGGTCTGGGCGTCAAGTTTTATTATTACACGTCGCCCACGAGCAGCCAACAAAGCTTCGTTCCTCTTGCAGCGGGAAACACAGATCCCGTGAGCGTATATGTCGATCCTGCACACCTGTTTCAGGTAGAGTTTACGTATAATTCCCAAAAATATTTGTACAATATCAACTTGCAAAGGCAATTAACGCTTCCGCTTTCTCCTGAAAACCCATACTCATCAGTCGACCAGCAATTGATCGAGGGAGTCGTTTTTCAGATGCCGATTCCGGACTTGTCGCCATCCACGCATGTGACAACGCCCAGCTTTTTGATCAAAGTAAATAGTACCCCTCCCCAATGGCCAGGATAAAGGATGAATAATGAACGTGAAATTACACAGTGTTTTCTTGTGCCTGGCTCTTCTTAGCTCGGAGCAGGTCTTTGGACAGGACGCCTGGGTTGGCGGAGGGGCTCCAGATCCAACATCCATGAATCAGGCAAACAATTGGCTCAGCGGAATCCCCAGCTCAGGAGATGCTCTGAGATTCGTGGCGCCCGTGAACGGCTTTAACGTGGTTCAAAATATTTCCAATCCGTTTAATCTTTCCCCTGCAGCGTCGTTCGCAGCCACCCCATCGATCTTCCTTCTTTCGAGTGCTGCGGATGGGTTTTCATTCAGCGGGTTTGCGTTTGCGGTGCAATCCGGATTCAGCGGGTTGATTAGCTGTGGAGGAGGATCTGTTCATTCCAATACGTTTGCCTGTCCGATCAGCGTGCCGAGCGGCAGCACTCTGTACATTGGAGGCAATAACGCCGATGTGTTTTCAGGGGTCATTTCCGGAGATGGGAGTGTAGAGATCGGCCATGGTCCCGTGGTCTTGCAAGCAGTCAACACATATACAGGAGCAACGACTCTTTCTGGCAATGTAACCATTGCCGTGGCCAATGCAATTCCTCCTGCCTCTATTTTGGCTATGTCGTCTTCCAATGGGACCGGGACCCTGACATTGAATGCCGATCAATCGGTGACGATCAATAGCGACATTGCGTCTGGTTCTCAAGTGACGATCGGCGCACATCATTTCACGGTGACCAATTTAGGAAGCAGCGTGACGTGGGCATCCTCGATTCAGGGAGGATTTCAAGGCACCTCCGGCCCTGGTGGGACTTTTGAGCTGGGAGCGGGAAGCGCAGGGAATACTTTAGCCCTGACGAATGGCAACACCTATAGCGTGAAGTCGCCGACTCAGACATTCATCGGCAATACGATTGTGTCAGGAGGGACTTTGCAAGCGAAAAGTGAGTCAGCTCTCGGACAAAACTCGAATCTTTCGATTGCTGCCGGCGCCATGCTGGATCTGTCGCCACTCGTCGCGATTAATCCGAGTTATAACGTATCTTTCAACCAGGTATCCGGCGCAGGGTCTTTGCTGTTAGGAAGCTCTACTGCAGCGACCCTTCCCATTGTTTTTGTCTACGATGGAGGGGTTACATTTTCCGGTTCGATCGATGGAAAAGCCGGTATTACTTACGCCGCTGCGAACACATGGACGCTTTCTCAGTTCGCGAGCGCTTCCTCATATGTGGGCCCTGTGATTTTGTCAGGAGGAGGAACTTTCGCTGTCAACGGATTGCCATCGGGGGTTAGCTCCATCTCCATTCAGTCAACAGCAGGGAGTACGCTTCGGGCAACGCAAGCTTTTTCAGCCAGTACTCCAATGACTTTTGCTCTCAATGGAGTGATCGATACGCAGGCGTTCAATGTTGCTCTTGGTGGAGTCATTCAGGGCGGCGGAGGATTGCAGAAAAATGGAGCCGGGACGCTGACTCTTTCTGCAAACAATAGTTACTCAGGACCGACAACCGTTGCAGCGGGAACGTTGTCTATCACCAACGCAGCGACGGGTGTTCTCAATAGCGCAATCTCCCAATTTGTTGTGAATAGCGGCACATTAAACGCTCCGGCCGGATCCAATTCATTAACGATTGGATATTTAAGCGGAACGGGAGGAGTGGTCAGCCTGGGCTCGAATACATTGCAAATCCGGCATGGCGACGGACCGACCCCTGCACAAACGAGTTTTGCAGGACTATTTTCAGGATCTGGAAGTTTGAGTATTGCGGGGACTTTAACGGCAAGCACTGCTCTGGCGCCCAATACCCACCTATTCGATAGTTATACAGGCCCCTTGACATTAGGCATTACGGGAATTGACAGCGGAACTCTTGCCATTTCAACATTAGGCACTGTGTCGCAGCTCAATTTCAGTTCTATTTCGGGGACGTTGCATTTGACTGACAACGTCACTTTCTTAAACCCCGTTATTATTGCAGCCCCCGCTACGGGTACTTTCCAAATCGATTCCGGAAAGACATTAACGCTGAATGGAGCCATTACAGGAATCAGCGGCACGACGCTGGCTACAGCAGGGTCTGGAACGGTTGTGCTCAATGCGGCCAATGCCGGGTTTGTGGGCGCTGTGAACGTGGGTGGCGGAACATTGCGATTAACCAATGCAAACGCCCTCGGATCTGCTACGACTGTAAAGATTGCTTCGACAGGAACGCTGGACTTAAATGGCCATTCCGCATCGATCGAGCAACTGCTCGGACTTGTCAGTCCAGGCGATCCGGGAGCGCAGGTGACGCTGGGAGCCGGCACTTTGACCATTATGAATGGGGAATCGGCGTTCCCATTCTATGGGACCATTTCAGGAGCAGGGAATGTGGTGTTGAAAGGCGCCGGTACATCTCCCACGTTCATTGGAACCAATACATATGCGGGAACCACAACCATCCAGGAGGGAGTCTTTTTCAATACACAGAATTTGGGATCTTCCTCTTCTTATATATTTTCAGGAGGATCAACAGGCGGGGGAACCCTCACAATTGGAAGCAGCTGCACATCGACTGCCACGATTTCCATCAATGCTGCTACTCCTGCGACGTTCAGTACCAATACATACGACCTGACATTGAGCGGCAACATCACTTCTGCGGATGCGACGGCATCTTTCATAAAAAATGGAGAGGGAACGCTCACTCTCACAGGAGACAATACGGGGTTTACAGGTGTGTTGACTTTGCAAGGAGGCATCTTGAATGTGCCGACAGTCAATGCGCTGGGCAATCCTGCCCATCTTCTGTCGCAGCAATTTTGCGCGACATTGCAGGCGGGCGCTGATCTTGCCCTCACTCCCAACTGGATCGTCGCAACGACAGGGACTCTCGACACAAATGGGCATAATGTCACCTATTCCGGAAACATCATTCCTCAGGCGTATGCAGATCTTCAATCCACCATCGGCGGATCGCTCTTCGGAGGCTTCAACAAAACAGGTGTCGGCGTTTTAACGCTGACGGGAACAAACACGTACAACGGAACCACGAGTATATTGAATGGAACTCTCGTAGCAAACCCCACCTCATTTCCAACGTCCGTGACGCCGGAACATGGCGCGCTAACGACCAAAGTTCTCATATTTAATGCAGCAGCTCAGGGCGCTTTTGCGACATTTAAGGCATCGAGCGATTTCGCGGATTTTCCTCAGGTGATCTTTTTTTCGAATGGAACCATCGACACAGATGTCCACGCCATTACAGCCAACCACATCATTTCTGGAGGGTCGTCGTATACGATCACGAAAGCAGGAGCAGGAACTCTCACGTTCTCCGGCGCCAATATTTATACGGGACCTACGCATGTCACTGCAGGAACCCTGCAGGCAGGTGTTGCATCGACGCCCACATCGGGCGCTTTTGGCGTTAACTCGGCCATCACCGTGGACTCCGGAAAGACCCTGGCCCTCAATGGATTTAGCAATGCGATCGGAACATTGGCGGGCAGCGGCAATGTGACATTAGGCGCGGCTACGCTGACGATCAGCAATCCCAGCGCAAGCAGCCTCTCGTTTTCAGGTCCAATCACAGATGGCGCAGCGGGAGGGGGACTCACCATTTCTAGCGGAAGCCTCGCTTTAACAGGCGCGAATAATTATTCGGGAACGACAACGATTGCAGCGGGTGCGACGTTAAGTTTGAATAATGCGGCCAATTCGGTTGGTACCGTTTCTAGTGCGGGAACTTTAACACCTCTCCAACCCGTCTCAGTGACAAACTACACACAAACCTCTACGGGGACGCTGGATTTATCCAACATTTTGACTTATCCGGGAACCGGAGTGATTGATGGGGCGGGCACTGCATCGTTTGCGGGGACGTTGATTTTATCACACCAATTACCTTCTTCAAACGCGGTTCTTTTGCAATATGTATCCAGATCGGGAACATTTGGAACGGTGATGAATCTTCCGAGTGGAACGACGATTTCCTATGATGCGACACAAACCATTTGGGATGTTTCTGGATCCTCGGCGTGTGCGGCAACATGGAGCAGTATCATCGCCGGAAACTGGGGGGCGACGGGGAACTGGTCGCCGGCCTGCGCTCCCGGAGTGAATAATGCTGCAGGACTCTATGATGATCAAGCGACTTTATCAAATTTGCCGGGGCATCCGGCATTGACAGTGACCATGGCCGATAGCGCTGGAACAGCTGCGCAAGATGTCACATTGGGTCTTCTGGTTTTGGGGGACACGGCCGTGGGGACGACCCAATATACCATTCAAGCGTTTGGAGGAGGAACGACGGGCCTGATCACGATGGGGGCTCCGAGCGGTGTTGTCCCCGAGATCTATGTCTATCAGGGATTGCATACGATCCAGGCGCCGCTGGCCCTTTCCAAAGATACCACGATTCTCTCTCAAACGGCTGACGCGGCCTTGACCATTTCCGGCGCTGTGACTTTAGGTTCGAGTACGCTGACGATGCAAAATAATTTTGCGTCGCCGACCGGAGTCATCTCGATCTCTGGAGACGTTGTTGGCTCAGGAGGCATGGCTATTGCCGGGGGCACTCTGAATTTGACAGGGTCGAATGGATTTACCGGCGGCCTGGCAATTTCAAATGGCGCGATTGCCATCGTCAATGCTTCGGCCGCGATCCCCAGCACGGTGACATTTACAGGGCCAGGAACTCTGCGAGCTTCTGCTGGTCTAGCTGCTTTGCCTGCGATTGTTTTTACGGACGCCGGCACACTTGATACAAATGGTTTCGCGATAGCTGCAACGGGTGTGATTTCGGGATCCGGCAGTTTGACCAAAGCCGGAGCCGGAGTTTTGACGGTTTCAGGCGCCAACATATACACAGGGGCCACTACCGTTTCTGCAGGGACATTGCTGGCAGGCGTTGCTACGACCGCGACAACGGGAGCTTTTGGCGTCGGATCTGCGGTGACGGTCAGCGGCGGCGCAACGCTGGGGTTGGGGACATTTAATAATACGGTGGGAAGTATAACGGGCGCAGGATCTGTGAATTTAGGTTCTGGAACACTCACGATTAGCAACGGAGGAGGAAATACCCTCTCCGGGGCGATTACCGGGAGTGGAGGACTTACATTATTGAGCGGCATACAGATTTTGAGCGATGCCAATGGATATACGGGAACAACCCAGATTTCTGGTGGGACTTTGCGAGCCGGAGTGATCACAAACGCCTTTGGGAGCTCTTCCCCTGTTGTCCTCCTGGATTCAGGCGTTTTGGACCTCGATAGCAATAGCAATACGATCGGGAGTCTTTCGAGCAGCAGCACCACCTCCTCCGTTCTGCTAGGGTCGGGGACATTGACGATCAATGCCCCATCTGGCCAAAACTTCCAGGGCGTGATTTCGGGAACGGGAGGAGTCACATTGAACGGGTCCGGCACTCAAACGCTGGGAGGAGCCAACACCTATACCGGAGCTACCGCAGTATCGGCAGGCACTTTGCAAGCAGCGATTTCCTCCACTTTTTCAGGCTCTACGCAGACATCCGGAGCATTCGGGGTGGGTTCGACGGTCACAGTCAGTCCCGGAGCGTTTTTGGCTCTGGCCAATAACAATCAGACGACGATTGGAACATTATCCGGCGCCGGCGCTGGCGGCGTGACGCTGGGATCTTCAGCTGTTTTGACGATTGCCAATGGAGGTGCGCAAACATTTTCAGGCGCTATTTCGGGAAGTGGCGGGATCGCTCTCTCTTCCGGCGTATTGACATTGAGCGGAGGCAACGGATACCTGGGACCCACGACGGTAACGGGGGGAACATTAAAGGCGGGATCTGCGACAGCCTTCGGAAGTGGATCTACTGTCACTGCGGCGTCAGCAGCCACACTCGATTTTCAGGGAAATGCAGTGACCGTCGGAGATCTGGCCAATTACGGAACGGTTTTGGCGGGAAATACCATCCATACGGCGACGTATACCCAAGATGCAGGGGCGGTGCTGAATCTGACGATCACGGCGCCGGGAGTGGCTCCCTATGGAAACATTATATCGAGCGGCGCTCTGGTATTAAGCGGGACGCTAGATATTACGACGGGCGGAAGTCTTTCGAACAACATTGTTCTGTTGCAGGGATCTTCCCGTTCGGGGCGATTTACAACGCCTCCGGCCGGATATTCGCTGCAATATAGCCCCAAAACGGTGAGTCCTGCAACAGTGACTTTAATTGCGGCGTCTTGCACAGGGAAATGGATCTCATCTGCTGCGAGCGCCTATTGGAACGTATCCGGCAATTGGGAAGGGGGCTGTATTCCGGGGATTTCGTCTCCTGCTTATGACGTAGCGACGTTTGATACCGTTGCGCATACAGATGTTGCCGTCTCTTTAAGCGATGGCTCGGCGGCCGCGGTCCCGCTTCTTACGCAGATCGTTTTTGATACGGCTGACACATCCTTTACCATTCAGCCTTTTGCGGGAGGCCCCGGATCTTTCCTTCAATTTGAAGATAGCGCTGAACGGACTCCAACGATCGATGTCTTGGCGGGCAGCCACACGATCAATGCCAATATCGAGGGGGAGACTGCCTCGGTGGTAGGGATCATCAATCTGGTGCAAGGAACGCAGCTGACATTGGGCGGCAACTGTTCGATCACGAATCTGGCCAATCTAACGATTACTGATGAGGGGGGAGCCGGCACGTTGGTCAACAATGGATATATCATGCCATCAGCCGCCGTCATTGAGGGAAATACGATCACCAATGCTGGCTGGATTGCGACGGGCGCCGGGGATCTGACGATTCAGGGAACGGCCGATGTGACCAATACAGGGCTTCTCTATTCTTTTGCCTCATTCAGCATGAGCGACGGCAGCGTCGCGAACCAGAAATTCATTTTGAGCGATACGGCGGCTATCTCAGGGGGAACGCTGGTCAATAGCGGAGATCTTTCGACGAATTCAATTGTGATGAGCGGCGGCAGTGTGACCAATACCGGATTGATCACGACATTGCCTTTTGTTCTTTCGGGGGGCTCTCTGACCAATTCTGGGTTAATCACGACGAGCACTTTTACCGAAACCGGATCGGCGCAAATGAACATTGGAGTGCTGAATGTGTCGAGTTTTGGAGCGATCACAGCAGATACCGCGAGCGTTTCAGGATCGCTCGTCGTCACAGCTCTGCCCGGTTTTGCCATGTCCGATGGGCAAACCGTCGATCTGATCACCGCGGCCGGCGGAGTGACCCCCTCCTTTACATCTGTTTCGTTTCAAAATTTCCCAGCGAACACCATCCCGAGCCTGGTTTATTTGCCAGGAGCTGTTCAGTTAGACGTCCGCGAAGCCCTTCCGGTCAATCATGGAGCTCGTACGCATGCCGTGTTTAATTCGGTGGTTCAGCACAACTGCGTCATTACCACAAAATGCCAGCAGCTGCGCCATCGGATGAGTCCGCCGCCAACGGGACAAACGCTATCAGCGCGATCCACTCCTTTTTCAGAGGATGATCTGATTGCGCAAAATGAAGAAACCGCCTGGGAACCATATGTTCGTCAGAAGCAGGAACAGTTGGCCGAAAGAGTGTCTGCTCGGGAAGGCTTCGCCTGGAATGTCTACGCCGGGCCTGTCGCTTCAGCGGGAAGCGTGAATACCAAAGGCAGCCAGATTGGAATGGGCTATTCATCCTTCGGCGCTTTGACAGGATGTGATTATGTTTTTTCCGAGGAGGCATCGAATCTGATTTGGGCCGGCTTGGGCGCCATTCTTGAATACCGAAAAAGTTTTGTGCATTCGAGAGATGATTGGGGATCTTCGACCTCTGACCGGCTGCACGGCAGCCTATACTCTACGGTTGTTCCAAAATCACTCACCGATCTGGCCATCGAGGCAATTCTTGGCTTTGCCTACAATTGGGATCAGATGAAGCGCCATACCGGCATCAACAAACAGTCGACAGCGACCGGCAGGGCGGATGAAAAGATCTTTGACTGTTTGTTGGGAGTGGAATATCAGTTTTCTCGCCGCTCCTACGTGCGCATGCCGAAAAATTTATCCCTGACTCCGTTGATAACGTTGCAATATATCAACGACAGAATTGGCGGGTATACGGAGCATGGCGCGGGCATTTACAGTTTGCGCTACGATTCTCATACAATTCAATCGCTCACCAGCGTGCTGGGCACTCGTATCGCATATCTGTTCGAGGCCTCAAACTTTTCTCTTCGCGCAGAAATAGATGCGGGATGGCAAAGAGAATATTTGAATCGGAGTACAACAATCGGCTATACGGCATTCAACGTATCTAGCGCGCCTTTGACATCGGCCACCATTGCGCCGGGGCGCAACAGTCTGTTGTTGGGCATCGATTGGCTGGCGAGCAATAGCCAAGGATGGCAGCTGGAGGGAAGCGGCTATTTCCAATTCAATAGCCTTTTCTATGACACCTTCTTTTATCTGGGCTTCGGAAAGGAATTCTAATTTACAGGGTTGGATGGCATTCTATTTTGGGAGTACATGAGGAAATAGAATGTCCATGGGAAAAATTGTGGGTAGCATCATGCTCGTGATGGGCATGATGATTGGCGGCGGGGTGTTGGCTCTGCCCATGGTGAGCGTAGGGTCGGGGTTCATTTCGATTATTTGTCTTTTGCTGTTTATGTGGCTGCTCATGGTGGTCACCGGTTTTCTCTATCTGGAAGTGAATTTATCTCTTCCCCCCGGAAACAACAGCTTTACTTCCATGGCTTCGAACACATTGGGCCGTCCGGGCAAGATCGTTATGTTCATTAGCTATCTACTCCTCTTGTATGCGCTAGTCGCCGCCTATATTTCCGGCGGAGGGTCGTTATTGGGGCAGATTTTGCTTTTGTGCGGCGTGCATCTTTCTTCCGCATGGAATTGCCTCTTGTTCGCAGGACTATTGGGCGCATTTGTCTGCCACGGAATTAAAGCGGTCGATTACGTCAACCGAATGTTTTTTTCGATCAAAGCTTCCTTTCTTGTGCTCGCCCTGATATTGCTCACTCCGTATATTGATTTTTCAAACCCGCTCATCAACCATGGAGAGCTAAAATATCTTTGGGCCGGCGTCCCCATCTTTTTATTTTCGTTCGGCTATCAGCCATTGATTCCCTCATTGACGAACTATCTCAACAGAGATCCCAAAAGCATCCGATTTGTCATTGTGACGGGAACGCTCTTGACCATGCTCATTTACGCATTTTGGATTCTTGAATTATGGAGTATTATCTCCATCGATTCATTCATCGCTTTTGTGCAGGCCCAAGGCTCCACCGGCGAATTCATCGCTATGGCGATGAATTCGATTGAAAGCAAATGGGTGGGCTTTACCCTCAATGGTTTTGCCAACGTGACCATTACGACCTCTTTTTTGGGAGTGAGTTTGAGCCTGTTCGATTTTCTGGCCGATGCCATTCCCCATCGGAGCGTGCGCTGGGGCCGAACCATTACCGCTCTCGTCACGTTTGTTCCGCCCATATGTTTTGCCATTTTTTATCCGCAAGGATTTATATTGGCGCTAGGCTACGCAGCGATTTGCGTGGCGTTTTCTCTCCTGATCCTGCCCGCGTTAATGGTCTGGCAGCTGCGGAAAAAATCGATGCCGCCCTCTTATCGCGTATTTGGAGGAAAACCTCTGCTCATCTTTGTGTTGCTGACAGGCCTGGTGCTGATTGTATTGCAGGTTTTGGCTTCGCGATTACCCATTTTCAGTGGTTAATAATCAGGTGTATGTCTCTGGCGCTCAGTTGATTGTTTTGTTAGACTTGATATAAGTCTAGTTATGTGTTAAATTAGCCTTAAAAAGAGGCTTAATTCATGAAGGACATTCTTAGAGATATCATCCTTGAGTTCCACCGAAGCAATTTACCCCCTCTGATCCAGCGAGATATTGCCATCCCGCAGCTCCCGGAAGATGTGAAAAAGGCTTTTGTGTTTATTGGTATGCGGCGCGTGGGGAAGACTTATCTCATGTACCAGGATATGGTTCAAAAATTAAAGCGGGGACTTCACAAGGAGAAGATTCTATACCTCAATTTTGAGGATGACCGGCTGGCGAGGTTTAGTCTGGATGATTTTCAGACTATTTTGGACGTTTATTTTCAGCTTTACCCGCAATTAGTCGATGCAAATGATCTGTTTTTCTATTTTGATGAAATTCAAAATGTCCCTGGTTGGGAAAAATTTATTCGGCGTCTATTAGATAGGGAAAAAATGGGAATTTTCCTCACAGGGTCTTCCGCAAAATTATTGAGCAAAGAAATTGCCACGAATCTCCGGGGAAGATGTGTTGAAAAAGAAGTTTTTCCTTTAAGTCTTTCCGAATACCTGACGCACCGAGGGGTGAAGGATCTGAAAAGATTCAGTAGTAAAGAAAAAGCAGTTGTTCGACATCATACAGATCTGTATTTAAAAAGAGGGGGATTCCCAGAAACACTGGATCTTTCAGATAGTTTGTTTTTCCAGATCATACAGTCTTATGTTAATTCATGTGTTTTTCGCGATGTGATTGATCGTTATCAATTAAGCAACACTCACATTGTAAAAATGTTTCTGATCCATTGTCTGCAAAACACTGCCTCGCCTTTGAGTGTTACGAAGGTTTACAATACATTTAAATCTCGCGGGGAGGAGTTGACGCGCAGTCTTTTGTATGAATATCTAGATCATTTTGAAGATGCGTATCTGATCTGTAACGTGCCTATTTTCGATTTTTCTACGAGAAAGCGACAGGTAAACCCGAGTAAAATCTACTGTATTGATCCGGGAATTATCTCAAGCTATTCAATCAAACCCGCTACTGAATTGAGTTCATGTCTTGAAACGGCCGTGTATTTACAGCTTAGACGAATGGCGCCGGAACACATTTTCTATCATAAGACCCAAAGCGGCCGTGAAGTCGATTTCGCGGTTCAATATTCCAAAGGAAACGTCGATTTATTTCAGGTATCCGTGGATCTGCAGGACGATGAGACGAGGCGAAGAGAGTTTGATGCATTGATTGAGGCGGGCGCTGAGTTGGGTCGGAGCGATGTCTATGTCATCACTCAAGAACTGAAAGAGACTGTAAAGTGCGGCGCTCTCACGATTCACATCATGCCTTATTGGGAATGGACTTTGGGAGTTGTTTAACCATCTCCTCAACATTTTCAGTGGTGGGTAAAACGGCATAGGATTATTTTGGACTGAAGAGGTAGTTGCTTAACTCGGGTTCTGTCGATTTTCGGGTTCTTTTGAGCCGATTTTTGATTCCTTTTTGGGGGACAATATCAACATTTCGTATATTGCCCCCCAAAAAAGAATCAAAAATCGGCCAAAATAATCCCGAAAATCGACGAACCCCGAGTTAAGCAACTACCTCCTAAGCAACCAGAAAGGGTTTCTATGATGACGATTTCCGCGAAAAAAGCGTGGGCCGTAACGTTAATCGGAGCGCTCTTCTTTTTTTACAGTTTTTTTCAAACCAATATGATGGCAGCGCTGCATATGTCTCTTATGCAGGAATTTAATGCTAGCGCAGGCAGTGTGGGTTTTGTGTCCGCCACCTTTTTCTACTCGACCATTCTCTTCATCTTGCCGGCGGGTCTGATCCTGGATCGATTTCCCGTTCGAAAGATCATGATGGCCAATATGGCGGTGATTATTTTGGGCACATTGATGTTTGCCGTGTCCAGAGATCTATTTTTCGTGGGGATCGCGCGGTTTTTCTCCGGGATCATGGGGGCCTTTGCTCTGCTTTCCTGCTTAAAGCTCGCCTCACAAGTGCAGCCGCCGGAAAAAATGGCTCTGGCGAGCTCGTTGATCATCACGATCGGAATGGTTGGTGGAATGCTTTCCAGCGTTTTGACCGATGCATGGGTTGCTTATTTTGGATGGAGATGGGCGCTTGGTTTGATCGCCATCGTCGGTGCGTTGATCGCTCTCGTATTGTGGAATTTCGTTCATATTCCGAAAGAGCGCGCCGCCGAAAGCCGTCAGTTAGATATTCGAGCGCGTCTCAGCGTTTGGGACAGCCTATGGATTGTCATCAAAAAATGGCAGAACTGGTGCTGTGGATTTTTTATCTGCACGGTGAATTTGCCGGTGGCCGTATTTGGCGCTCTCTTTGGGATCAATTATCTGACGCAGGTCTATGACATCTCGCAAACAGTGGCGGCCTCGATCACGTCCATGTTATTTTTCGGGATGATCGTCGGCTCGCCATTTTTCGGGTGGCTCTCCAATTGTTTGAATCAACGGCGCTGGCCGATGATTTTGGGATCGCTGGCCTGCTTGCTGCTCGTCGTCTTCCTCTTATATGTAAACATATCGAGTTTGCTCCTTCTGTTTATCCTTTTCTTTGCCATTGGCTTTACGAGCTCTGCACAAGTTCTCGGATATCCCGTCATTGCCGAAAGCAACCGCACGGATGTGACAGCTACGGCGTTGGGGCTGGCCGCGATATTAATCATGGGATTGGGGTATGGCCTCAGTCTTCCCTTGGTTGGATGGCTGCTCGATTCCGAATTGAACAGTCAACTGCCGCTGCAGGCCTATCACAGCGCCTTTTTGATCATACCCTTTGGAATCGTCATTGGGATTGTTTTGTCATTCCTCATTAAAGAGAGGGCCAAGTGATTTATAGTGTGATTGGACTTGTTGGAGTCGGTTTACTTCTGATTGCCTTCTTTTTGCTACAGACAGGAAGGGTCACATCGCGCGGCTATCTTTATTCGTTGTTAAATTTATTGGGAGCCGTTGGGATCTTGATCTCTTTAATCGATGAGTGGAATCTTTCGGCATTTGTGATTGAGATTGCGTGGATTTTGATCAGCATCTACGGCATTATTAAATGTTTCCATGAAAGGAAATTGGCTAAAAAATAAGGCCTTCTTGCGATGATCGGAAAAATAACCACTGAGAGCACCGAGAAAAAATAATGAGGTTTTTTCTCGGTGTGGTTGGGGAAAGTCTCTTTTATTTTTTGAATCTATCGTAAATCTCATATATCCGAATGAAAATATTCATCGCGTCGAGATAGAGATTTATCGAATGGTTGATCTCATCGAAATTTCCGTTATCATGCTGCGCATGATCTCGAATTTGTTGGGTATGATAGATCACATAGGCGCTAAAGAGAGCCAATCCACCGACCAAAGACAATTGGTGTGCAAACGCGCCGGCAACTCCTGGTAATAACAATGAGCCGAAGGTGGCTGTTGTAATAACGAGAAGAGCGACGAACATAATCTTTTCAAATCGCTTAAATTGCGTTTGCATCTTTAGCGCAAGAATTCCGAGACCGCCGGTAATGCCTGCAGTAGTTATTGCGGCAGCAGCAAAAGCAGGGGCATTCAGAATCACAAGCGGACTCAAAAAAAGTCCCTCATAAACAGTGAAAAGTCCAAAAAGAGTGTGTTTTAATCCGCTGTTTTCCTTGGGCGTTAAATAAACCGCAGTGAGAAGACCAATACCAACAGCAAGCAACCCGATCCCAACGGCCAATGCATTCGTGCCAATGATTAGAGTAATCATCTTTCCAGCAAGACCACTTAAGCTAAAAAGATGGGCACTGATGAATGAAGTCGCAAATGCCGCTGCAGTGTACAAATACACACGGCCGATTTTTTTATTTACCTCTGCTTGCGTCGTAGGATAAGTAGTAGGACTTAGCGATTCATCTACTGGCGTTCTTCTGATTGCATCTGAACTCATAGAATCTCCTAATTTATAAGATTGCGAAGGGAAAATATAATATGAAATTGGGAGGAATTTTACCAAGAAATAAAAATGACTAAAAAATAGCGCGAGAGGGATAGGGGTGAAAAAGGGATCTCTATGAATGGAAAAAATAGGCCTTATCGGCGCCAGTGCCATCGTTAAGTTCTTGATCTACAAGTCTTTTTATTATTTTGGCTCTTTTTCGGACATATATTCTTATGTTTTTGGCGAAAAATCAAGGACTATTTTGCTAAGTTTTGGTTATTTTTCAGACATTGCTACCGATTTGAGGCAAATTCAGGCTTTCCAGGATTTTTAATTGGTCGAGAAAGCACTGCTTAATATTTATGGGCACAGGTTTCTCAGATCATCTCGCACGAAGGGAGAGCATCGGAGAGTTTGCCGTAGGAAGCAATCAGATCGTCGGCTTTATGGAAATGGGCCTGTTTCAGCTCCTCGTAGATTTTCAGGCCTTTCGCGTTGTGACCTTGCTCAAAATAAAGCGTGCCGAGGCGCAGCAGCAGTTCGTTGTCTTGCGGCCGGAGGCGTATTAGAGTTTCCACTTCAGTCAATTCTTCCTGCGGCATCGATAATTCGCGGTAGCCGCGGGCGAGCTGCTCATGGATCCAGGGATCATTGGGCGCGTAATGATTTAGAATTTGAAACTCATCGATGGCTAAACGCGCTGCAATGCGAAAGTATTCGTTGAATGAGTCTTTTCGTTTTTGAAAAGCCGAAGGATTGGGCGATCGGTTGGGTTCGATAAATAACTTCGAGAGAGCAATATACGTATTGGCTAGGGAAGCGTGGGCTTCCAAATCGGTTGGCGTTAATCGAATCTGGTGTAAATGCTCATCAATCGCAGCGTAAATCAGGATCTGCTTGAAGCGCAGCACGTCCTGCCAATGGCAGAACGCTGAGAGCTGGGAAAGAGGCCGGCTAAAGGTCTTGAGCAAAGCAGGGAGCCGATAAAACTGCCATTCAAAATCTTCCAGATAGGTCGCGAGGCGGGTCAGCGCTGCGGCGATCGCAAGATGGTGGGATGATTCGCTTAAGGTCGCGCCGGTCAGCTGGCGGCAGGAGGAGATGAATTCGGTTTTCAATTGAACCAGCTGTTCCGGTTTTTTGGCCGCATAGTAAAAATGCAAAACAAAATAGGAGAAAATCGTCAGGAAAAGCCCGCTCAATGAAATGGCCAGCAGCGTCGATTGCATGAGAAACGGGAGAAATATCAGAAAAAAGAGCAACTCAGAGACAAAGAGCGCGAGAAACAGGAAGTTGAAAAATACAAATGATGCCGTGACTCTACGAAATTGCTGTAGAGTCGCCCGGTACACTTGCGGCAGATTTTGTTGAAAATAGGAATCATCAAAAGCGGCATTTTCTATGCGTGATGTCATATCGACCGTAAAAGAGGTTGAGCCTAATCGTTTAACTTCTTTTTCGATTTAGCGCAAGAGGTATACCGAACGTGATTCAAAAATCGGAAGTTGGACAAGGAGGCGCCCAAGATTCGAGCCAAGCGAAGCTGGCGCCGAAGCAACCCAACTTGAACAAGTTGGGTGATGCAGGCGGGCTCGAAGATTGTGGCAAGCCGACGCAGTCAAAAACCGATTTTTGAGTCTCGTTCGGTATAGATGATCACCGACTCGAGTCGATCATGTAGTTAACGACCCGTTGGCTAACGCCCGCATCCTGTAAACGGCGAATCTGCGCTTGGCTCAGATTATACGTTGTGCCTGTTTGCTGCATATAGCGGATGATCGTCTCATCGCTGACGCCGCCTTGCGACAGTTTAATCACATCGTTGACCGTCAATGGCTCGCTTCGATCCATTCGTTCGACAGTGCGGGGCGAGGTGCGCTCCATGACCTTGCGGTCCTGCTCATCGAGAGCCGCTCCGACAAGCCCTCCTGCGAGGGCACCGACGGCGCCTCCGATCAAGGCTCCTTTTCCGCCGCCGATAGCGCCGCCCGTGACAGCGCCCAATCCGGCGCCAGCTATTGCGCCCGTCCCCGTTTTCGTTTCGCAGCCGCAAGTCATTACGCTGATCGCAGCAATGCCGATTGCAATGAATCTTCTCATGGTGTCTCCAAAAGGTAGTAATTCACTAATTAGCTGCGAATGGGAAAAATGTCTAGTGAATATTCCCAGCAAAAGCAATCGGCTTAAATTCGTACATTGTAAAAAACCACAGAGATAGGCACCACAGAGGAAAGAATATATAGTGTCTCTGTGGTTCTTATCTCTGTGGTAATGTTTTTATAGCTCTACGTTGCGGCAGCCTGCTCTTCCTTGAAGCGATATCCAACCCCTCGGACCGTTTCGATTGAATCGAAAGTAGTCCCCATTTTTTTTCGGAGGGAGGCGATATGCACATCGATATTCCGGTCGACAATAAAGGCGTCGTCATTGTTGATGTCGTCCAGCAGCTGGTTGCGCGTCAGTACTTTTCCGGTGTTGGTCACCAGTCTGCGCAAAATACCGAATTCAGAAAGAGTCAGCGGGATCACCTTATCTTGCTTTCGCAGGATATACCGATCAACCTCGAGAATGAAATCCCCGAATCGGAATTGTTTCAGGTTCTTTTCCGGCTCTTTGCCCCTTCGAAGAACCGCTTTGATGCGCGAGAATAGAACTTTTGGTGAAAATGGTTTCGAGATGTAGTCGTCCGCACCGAGCTCCAGGCCTAAAACCACATCGAGCTCTTCTCCTTTCGCGGAAAGGATGATGATGGGGATATTCTTCAAATCGGGGTTGCCTTTGATTTTTCGGCATACATCAAGCCCGTTTTCGCCGGGAAGCATAATGTCGAGGATCACGAGATCCGGTTTTTCTCTCTCCACAGCGCGGTATCCATTGATCCCATCCACCTCGACGTGCAATTTGTAACCGGTAATTTCTGCTTGCAGCTTGATGAGAGCGGCAATGTCTTCTTCGTCTTCGACCAGTATGATTCGTTTCTTTTGTGTCATATTTCACCAACGTCCACAGCGTGACTAAAAATATTTCATACTTTCTTGTTTTTCTCAAGCTCGATCAGCGTTAAATGGATCTCATAACCCAGAAAAGTTTTTGCCAATGTTGAAAATCGAATAGGATGGTCGGTCGCATAAAAGCGGTAGGCCGGTTTTATTTCCTGCGGGTTGAGCGTGTGGTTTAAGCAAAGCACGGCTTGCGCCTGTTCAGCGCATGTAAATGCAGATTCCAGGATTTTCACAGAGGGGCCGAGAGCTTTGTGTATGGACCGCTTTAATAACGGATAATGAGTGCACGCCAATAGAGCCGCATCGATGTTGGCCTCTTTGAGAGGATCTAAATAATGGGCGGCGATCAGATCGGCGGCCGCATGGTCGAAGAAACGCTCTTCGGCCAAAGGTACGAATAATGGGCAGGGAACCGCGAAAATACTCGCCATCGGGTAATGTTGCCGGATCAAGTTCTGATAGACTCCGGACGCGATCGTGCTCTCAGTGCCCAGGATGGCGATGCGCTGTGAGCGGGTGGATTGCATGAGCAGCTCAAAGCCGGGCTGAATCACTCCAATCACGGGGATAGGAAGTTTTTCCTGTAGAATTTCAAGGGCATGGGCGCTCGCCGTATGGCAGGCGACGATCAGCAGTTTGATGTTTTGCTCGAGCAGGAAAGTGGCGCATTCAAGAGAGTAGCGGATGATGGCCTCAGGTGATTTGCTTCCATAGGGAAGCCGGGCCGTATCGCCGAAATAGATCAGATCTTCATGGGGCAAATGATTGACGACTTCGCGAAAAACCGTGAGGCCTCCCACGCCGGAATCGAATATTCCTATGGGCCTATTCATTGGGAATCGCAAGTTCCTGGCCGGCCACGATCAGATCCTGTTCCAGGTTGTTGGCCTTTTTGATGCGCTCGATGGTGGTCTTGTGGAACCGGGCAATTTTATCGAGCGTATCGCCGGGGCGGACTTTGTAGGTTTTTTTATCGACGCTGGACGTGCCTAGCTGTTTCGTCAGCCCTTCGAAATGGCCTTTAAGTTTGGCGATTTCATCAAATCGTCGGTTTTGCAATTGAATTTCCTGTTCGAGCTCAGCGATGCGGTTTTTGAATTGAATCATGGCCGCCGATGTCTCATTGGCATGCGAAGTGAGCTGTTGGAAGTCGGCCGTGTTGGCGTCGCGGTTTTTTTCAACGACTGAATATTTTTTTTCGAGAGCGGCCATTTGCTGCGTGAGGCGCTCGATGATCGACTGCTGTTTTTCAAAATCCTGCTGCTTGATGCTCGCCAAGGCATTTTCATAGTACTTGATCCGGCCATCGAGAATCTGCATTTCGGTTTGAAAACAGTTCAAGTCGTGCCGGACATCGTCGAGATTGGTCTGCATTTCGTGCAGAGTCAATTCAAGCTGATGTTTCTCTTCGCGAGGCGAGGATTTCAGGGGAGAGCATCCAATCGCAAGCAGGGCGATGGCGCAAGTGGAAACGATCCTTAGGCGTCGTAAGCAAATAAGTGTTGCATTTGGTGGCTTTAGAGAGGTGCAAATGTGAACGATCGCGACGAGCGGGATATTTTCTAATATCTCCGAGGAGAGGAGCGATCGTTTACAGATGGGCCTCTATAATGGCCGCAAAATGAAATAGTTATTTGCTTACGACGCCTTATCATTTTTCGTAGATCTTAAATTCACCGCGTCGGTTTTGCTTCCAATCTTCAGGAGTATGGCCCAGAACGTATGGTTGTTCTTTGCCGCGCGAAACCGTATAGATGCGGTTCAGGTTCACGCCGTTTTTAACCAGCAATTGGCGAATGTGATTGGCGCGTCTCATGCCGAGAGCCATATTGTAGCTGGCAGAGGCCCGCTCGTCCGTATGGCCTTCGATCAGCAGCAAATCGTTGGGATGCGCTCTGAGATAAGAGGCAATCTGGTGGATCATCTGAAGGTCCGCTTTTTCGCGCAGAATATGCTCATCGGTTCCGAAATGAACCAACTGAAATCCCAACTGATCCGAGGGAGAATAAAATTGGTCCAGAGCGGGAATCCCGTTCGATCCGGGAATGCCTCTGGGCTGAGGGAGTGCAGCGTCGCCCAGCATGGCCAGAGCTTTCAGATCGGAATCGTTCAGGGGAATAAATTCATCATACGGCCCAATGAACTCGGCATCGGATGCCAGCATGCGCGATTCATAATCTTTTCCCCACATGGAATCGACGCCGCGCTGCATGTAGCGCCCGGCCGTCTTGACATCTTCCCATGTCTGGCTGCTCTTGCGGTGGCAGCTGGCCGATAAAAGTAGCACTGCGGCCCAGAGAAGAATTCTCGATTTCATACATTCCTCCGTCTGTAGACAAATCTAACGCAACGATGATTTCTTTGCGAGTGGCTCATCGTATTTCCCAAGAAGCAAAGCGTTTTTGTCCAAATCCGAGATTGATTTGAATCGGTTCTTGCTGGTGAAGGTTGATCACGTACAGCTCGGAGACATCTCGGGTTTCCGTATTATAGATGAGATGCAGGCTGTCGGGCGCCCATGCTGGATTTTCTTTATTTTCAGGTCCGCTCGTCAGCTGCCATTCTTCGTGGGATGCGAAATCGTAGATCCAGATCTGGCGAACGCCGTCTGCGCGCGCGCTATAGGCGAGTTTTTTGCCGTCGGGCGACCAAGCGGGAGAAGTGTTCTCGCGATTTTTGCGGGTAAGCAATTTTGGATCGGGACGTCTGGATTCGCGCGGATCGCGAATATCCAGGAGATAGATGCGCGGCGAGCCTTCTTTGTCGGAGACGAAGGCGATTTGCCGCCCATCAGGGCTGAAGGTCGGCGAGGCTTGCGTGGCATTAGGAGCGGAAAACAGTTGGCGGGGCCGGCCGATTTCTTTGCCGTGAGAGTCCAATGGCTGCAGGAACAGATCGGGGCGGCCCGCTGCGTCGGTGATGAAAGCGATCATCGAGCCGTCTTTTGCCATAGCGGGCAGCATTTGATTGCCGCGCAGATTGATCCATTCTTCGACTTTGGAATCGGTGAGGGAAGAGCGATAGATTTTCGACTGCCCGCGATTCGTCGAGACGAAGTAGTAGGTGCTGGACTTCGGCGTGGGGAAAAAGCCCGGACTCATGCAATAGCCTTTGGCCATTGTCAGCCGTTTGGCGTTGGCTCCGTCCCAATCAGACATCCAGATATCGGAAAACCACTCTTGACCCCGCGAATCCGCATTTTTCAGGCGCTGGGAAAAAAGAATGCGAAGCGACGCGATTCCCTGTACTCCGAACAGATCCTTTTGAATGGCGTCGGCCAATTGGTGGATCGCCGTCCGGTCTTTGATCGGTATCTCTCGATATCGCTTAGTTGTGCCCTTTTCGATGTGGATCAGAGTCGCGGCAAATTTTTCACGGGTCGCTTCGATGGCGATGACAATGGGAATCTGCTCTTTTTTCCAAAACGAGGAGTCGACGCGGCTGAGCGGATCCGGCCAGCTGATTTTTTGCTCTGCTCTGTCAAGTACCGGAACAATTGAACTGTAGCCATTGTGGGCCAGATCGTAGGCCAAAACGGAGCGCAGATCCTCGGCGATCGTGTCCGTAGAGGCGTGAAGAGTGGTGAGATAAATGGGCTTGAGATGTGTTTTGGTCCCCAGCCTTACTTCCAGCTCCTGGTGAGCGTGGAGGGTGCAAATCGCGAGTAGGAAGAAGTACTTAAGGAGCTGTGACAAAATAAAATGAACCATTTCACCGCGCCAAATCAACCTAAAATCAACATTCGGGAATGGGGTAGTATTCATAGAGATACAACCCCATTCCCGATCGTTGATTTTAGGCGATTTCGCGCTGGTCAAATGGTTCATTTTATTTTGTCACAGCTCCTAAGTGTTTTCAGCATTGCGGAACGTTATGGTAAATTCAAGAAGGGGGTCGATAATGTTGTAATCATTAAAACACGGCAGATCGAGAAGAGGCAATTGGTTTTTGAGCCATTCGGCGTTTTTCTTGCTTTTTGTATCGAGAATTTCGACGGAAGCGAGCTTACCGGGCGAGACGATGGCGATTTTCAGTCGTACTTCGCCTGTTTCCGGCAGCAGCAGAGCGCCTTGCAGGTGATCAACGAGGCGGATGTGATAGTCCATCGAGATAGAGGACATTTCTTCGACGGACGCCTGGATATTGCTTTTCGCCACAATAGCAGCGGGTAGTTGGATTTTTGACTGAGACGCCGATTTTTTTGGAGCCGGTTGGGAAAGAGCTGCAAAACTATCTTCGATTTGCTGCAAGGTATGCGCTGGAATCGGTCTGGTTGGAGCTGGTTTTTTTTTTGGCGCTGCCGCTGCCGGTCTGGTTTTTTTGGCCGTTATGGGCGCCGGTGTGCTTTGAGGCGGGGAAGCAACGCTGGGTTCACAGGAAGGGGCGGTCGCGACATGTATCGGATTTGCAGGCTGTATCGTGCGCACGGATATCGGGCGGCGAATGGGCGGTTTATACGAAAAATAATAATCCACGCTCATCCAGATAATGGCTGCAAAATGGGCCAAACAGACCGCGAGAGCGATCTGCGCGCTTTTTTTGAGCGAGCAATACCATGTTATTATTTGGGTTGTAATATGACGTCCATCTGTTCGAAACCGCATGCTTCGACCGTGTTTTTGACCGTTTGATAGGTGCCGAACTGGGCCCGGCTGTCATGAATGAGCTTTGGGACTGCGCGGGGATGGCTCTTTTTTTCTTTCTGGAGCCATTTGCTTAAGTTGGCCAAATCGATGCGCCGATGATCGACCCAGATCGTATTATCGGCATGAACCGTAATGGTCAGCGGAGCCGATGATTGCGCTGAGACCTGGTCCTTGTTTTTTGAGGGCCCTGGAGCGAGCTGAACTCGATCCGTGTCCAAAACCGGCGCGATGATCATAAATGTAATGAGCACCACAAAGACTACATCGATAAGCGGAGTCAGGTTGATGAGGGGCTCGTCGATCGGCTCCTCATCGGTCAATCGGTTCCGGATGCGCGCCATGGCATTACCCATCCCGGCGGTATTGCATCTCGATGGATGCGAGCAGCAAACGCACAAAATGCTCGAGCTCCCGCTTATAATCGCGGCCGGCGCTTTTGAGATAATTGTAGCCGACCAGAGCTGGGATAGCGATCACGAGGCCGATGACAGTCGTGGCCAGCGCCATCGAAAGGCCCGTCAGCATGGCGCCGTTGCTCGTGGAAAGACCATGCGGCAGCTGAGAAAAGGTAAGCAAAATCCCCCAAACAGTGCCGAGAAGTCCCATGAATGGGCCCAACGTTACCACGGTCGAAAGTACGAAGATGTTTTTATCGAGTACTTTGCAATGCGCAGCGGCAGCGGCCGACGTCTGAGTTTCGATGAGATCCAAATCGGCAGAGGATAGAGTGACGGGCCCTTCCGCACGCAGGGCGTGGTTGCGGTTGATGAGTTGTAAAACGTTCTGCTTGGCGGTTTTATAGACTTCGAAATAGGGATGGGGCACTTCGGTCCAGCGGCTTTGCGGCGATCGGCTATACTGAAAATTCAAAGGCGAGTCTTTTTGCTCGAAAAAAAGATGCGCGAAATCGCGGCTCAGGCGGCGAATTTGCACCAATTGCCAGCATTTGAAGAGCAAAATGGTCCAGGAAACGGCGGAGAGTAGAAAGAGGGTCCAAAAAATTCCTTTTCCAAACCAGTCGGCGATCAGGTATGCATTGACAAAGGGATTCGCTGCGATCAACATAAATTTATTGCCTCATTACATATATACCATGTTAGCACGGTAAAGTGAATAGAAAGCGATGCTCACTGATTCTCATGCTCATTTAACCTCACGCGACATGTTGGCTCAACTTCCATCCATTCTTGAGCGCGCCGAAGCGGCCCAGATTGGTCGGATTATCAATATCTGCACGGATGTACAAAGTCTGGAGGATGGGATTGACCTGCATGAGCGCTATCCTTGGATTGATAATGCCGGCGCAACGACGCCGCACGACGTCGATCGCGACGGTGACAAGGCTTTTGCTGCGTTTGCTGAAGCCGCTCGCAGAGGCCAGCTTGTGGCGATCGGTGAAACGGGTCTGGAGTATTTTCATAAGCATTCGAAAAAAGAAATCCAGCAAGAGTTTTTGATTCGCTATCTGCATCTGGCCAGCGAATGCCGGCTGCCGGTGATTTTCCATTGCCGCGATGCGTTCGACGATCTGTTTGCCATTGCCGATCGAGAATATCCGAAGGGCTTGCCCGCATTGATGCACTGTTTTACCGGAGGGCTCGAAAATGCCAAACGGGCTGTGGAACGGGGCTGGATGATTTCTTTTAGCGGAATCCTGACTTATAAAAATAGCCCGGCGCTGCGCGAGGTGGCTCGTTGGGTTCCTCTGGAATTTCTTCTGATTGAGACGGATACGCCATATCTTGCACCATTATCGAAGCGCGGCCATCCGAACGAGCCGGCCTATCTCGTTGAAACGGCTCGTTGTTTAGCGACGATTAAGGAAATGCCCTTGGACCAAATGGCGCAAATCACCACGGATAATGCGCAAAGGATGTTTAGGCTACGCGGGTGATTGTCTGGTGGGAGGCAATTCGTTCAACCGCCTCCTTCCACACCTGAAAGGCGGCCGCTTTGCATTCATTGCGATAATTTCTCTTTGCGGGATCAACAATCACTCGATCAATCAGCTTTCCCAAGGACTGCGATTGATCAGTCATCGACATAATTAACGCGATTGAATCGTTGATAACATAAACAATGGTCCAGTCCGCACCAGGAAATAGTCTGATCAGATTCAATATTGTAATCCGGGAGGCGAGCGCGGTGAGATAAGGAATCGGAGGCAATTTTTGAATGGCACGGCCTATGATGTAGATTCCTGCAAAGAATTCCCAGGGATGCGAAAAAACCCAGCTCAATGCCATGGACGCGGCCTGGCAAACAGCCATCACCTGGGGTGGTGCGACGGCTTGAATAAATGGAATGATACGACATAACAAAACGCGAGGAAATAGATCGAGTGCGAAATATTGACCGACAAGAAATATTTTATAAGAAAAAAATGCCGCGCATGCCCAATTCAAAACAGGTCTCTTTAGAACGCGGCCGACCAACTCGGGAATTTGAATATAACAGACCTTTTTCCACAGAGAGTAAAACCGCTTTACATGGACCGCTTCAGCCGCGGCAATCACCCGATCGGGGTCCAACTGAAAAGCTTTATTAAAAATGCCAATGAGCATCCTGTCTCGAGGATTCCCAAATTGGTAGCGGTTGCCGGAAAGGGCAGATGATTCTCTCTGGTAATACTCTTTAATTGTTTCTTCTTCCGATTGATTCAGTCTGGGTATGTAATTATATTTATCAATCAAATCAACGTATGGTTGTTCTCTTTCAATGGTAGCTGAAGAAACGCTCATAATCGATCTCCATAGGATGTTGTTTGAAACGCAGCGAAAGAGGATGGAGGCTGAGGTAACAAAATCTGATGATCGACTAAAAGCCATTCGACTACAGTAGAAGAAAGAGATCCATCAGGTGGGAGGATTTGTTCTAAAAAGAGGCTTTTGCGATCAATATCCAGACTCGCGGCAATGGATTCTTTGGCATCGACGCGCCCCTGAACAATGCGCTCGATGGTGTCAAATGAAAGAGTGGGAACAAGCTTCTTGATCTGATCGATCTTTTTTGCAACGGGAAAACGGATGGCCAGGCGGCTTTCAAAATCAGTGGGAAGATTAATCTCTTGTTCCAGGTAAGCCTTCAAAATTTCCGTTAATTCAGATCCTAAATGGGTGGCAGAAAAAGTCCAGCACATACGTTTTTCAAGTTCCTCATAGTCTGGCTTGCTTAAGCTCAATTTCTTTTGACCATATATGCAGATGCGCCGGATCTCATCGAAAGACACTCTTTGGCTCTCGTTTGGATCCAAGCGTTTCTCTTCGATCCATTCGCATAACCGATAAAAATCATTCATGGGTATAGAGACATCTTTATTGGCACTGTTCTGGACAATTCCGATCACCTGCGCTGTGAGTTGATCCAGGATTTCTTTAGTCTGCCGATTCCAATCCCCTCGATGTTCAACAAGCCATTCTTGCACTTTTTCGCGAAATTCTTGCGATTTCATGTACTTCGTCTGAACGGTATCTATCACTGCATTCACACTGTATTTTTCTAAAAACGAGGGGATTAAGCTGTGCAAATCCATTTTATTGGATAGGTATTCAACGACGTTGGCCGTGCCGGGAATGGCAAGAGACGAGCCAATTGTTTGCATATATCTGGTATAATCGTGAGTATCGCTTGAAAGTAAATTGGCTTCTTTTTGGGCGATTTCCAATCGTTGATTAGCAAGCATCTCGATGAGTTCCTCTTCCACGCTCAGTCCTTCGCTCTCTCCCTTCCAGGAGAAGTAAAGGCTCATCGCCTCACCCATATACCGGGCGCCGCAATGCTGCCCTGCAATGGCAAAAGTAATAGCCACCTGGGCTACATTTTCCAGAAAATTTCTGTGGCGGTTTTTCTGATCCTCTCCATAATTTTTTGGATCGGGGTTCCATTTAAGAAATGTTTCAAGTTCGCTTTGCGCTTTATGGAGACAAAAACGAATGGCATTCTCCAGTTGTTGATAAAATCGATTCAGGCCATCGATATCGTGCTTTGGCGGGGTGCCAATATAAGGAGTCCGGTTTTCAACATGGTTAATCAATTGCAGTAAACTTTCGCGTAATTGTTCGCGAGTGTATGTTTTTGAAGCCGATTCCTGGCGAAACCGTTCGCTCATATAGTCCGGAGTTGTTGGATCTGTAAAATTGATCTGATCAAATGCAGCGATGAGACCCTTGACTTGCACTTGAGTCGGAATATGTGAAACATCTATTTCCCGATTACAGGTGCGAAAATGCCGAACATCGAGCTCTTCCCCTAATTCATATTGAGAAAGAGTATTGGAATTAAACTTCATCGATTCTGAAAAATATTCGAATGTTTTATGGATGGTGTTGGCACAGAGGCCGAGCAGCCAGTAAAATACTCTGAGGCCAGCAGAATAAATACTGAGCGGGGGGAGCAAAAATATCCCTCCATTATAGCCGATGACCATACCTTTAAAGGCTGTCCATGAATGTCGAGCCGTGCAGAAGCTGGCACGGGCAAAGGCGATGGCAAAGCGGGCAATGGCAACGAAGACAAACAGGACGGCCGTTCGGATTTTTTCCAAAATGGGGGACGGCGGTGGTTCTTTTTGATAGTAATTTGCATAATTGATCTGAAATGAAGGAATCCCTTCTTCGGGATTTTTATGGATGAGAGTCAAGATCATGCCAAGTACACCAGAAATTTATGGCGAGCACTGAATTTGCCATAAAGTGCGCTATTCATGGAAGTGGAGAAAATTATTCGAACCAGTTAAAACTATAGGCATGTCTGAACGAACGATCCATTCCATTCCGACTTTTTTTATCTGGCGCCGCGTCCATTCGCTGATGGGATTTTGGCTCGTCGTGTTTTTATGCGAGCATCTGTTTGTCAATTCCCAGGCGGCTTTATGCGAGGATGGCAAGCGGTTTGTCGATTTGGTGAATCTGCTCCAGGCGATCCCGGCGCTGAAAGTCGTCGAGTGCGTTTTGATCGGATTGCCCATTCTCTTCCATACGATTTGGGGCATTCGGCGGGTCTATAGCGCCAAAACCAATTCATGGCCGTCGGATGGCTCGAAGCCCTATATGCCCTACGCCCGCAATCATGCTTTTACCTGGCAGAGGCTTTCGTCATGGATCCTGGCGGTAGGTATCATCGCCCATGTCGTACAAATGCGCTTCATCGATTACCCGAAAAAAGCATTTTTGGATCATCAGGAAAAGGCGTTAGTGAAGATCACGGCCGATCCTGGACTCGATTCTCTGGCCCAGCGCCTGCATGTGTCTCTCTATTCAGCCGAACAGATCGAGGCCTTGAAGCTCGATATGCCTTTGAAGAAAAATCAGCTCGTAGCGGCCGCGCCCGATCGCGGCACTGCGATGCTTTTGACGGTGCGGGACACGTTTAAAAGCCCATGGATGTGCATTCTCTATTCATTGTTCGTTCTTGCGGCCGTGTTTCATGCGTGCAATGGATTCTGGACGTTTTTGCTGACATGGGGATTGATTCTTTCGACAGCAGCGCAAAAAACGTTTCAACGATTGGGCTGGGTGGGAATGGCCGTACTGTCGTTCCTCGGCCTCGCTGCGATCTGGATGACATTCTGGATTAACTTGAGACATTGAGATATGGCCAAAAAAGAAGTGATTGTCGTCGGAGGCGGCCTGGCAGGTTTGGCTGCAGCGCTGCGCCTGTGTGAAAAAGATTGCCACGTCAAACTGGTCTCATTGACTCATGCGCGCCGCTCGCACTCTGTCTGTGCGCAGGGCGGCATTAATGTCGCCATCAATTTGGCGGGGGAAGACGACTCTCCCCTGATTCACGCCTACGACACGATCAAGGGGGGCGATTTTCTCGCCAACCAGCCGCCCGTTGTCGAGATGTGCATGGCCGGCCCGGCCATTTTGCGAATGATGGATCGGTTTGGGTGTCTATTCAACCGCACACCTGATGGCAGCGTCGATTTTCGCCGGTTTGGCGGAACGCTCTATTCGCGCACGGCTTTTTGCGGGGCCACTACGGGGCAGCAATTGCTTTATTCGCTCGACGAGCAGGTGCGCCGGTTTGAGTCGGGTGGGATGGTCGAGAAATTCGAGCACCATGAATTTTTGCGCCTGGTATTGGATCATGAGGGCCGCGCGCGCGGTATCGCGATGCACGATCTGTACGATTTGAAGCTGCAAGTTTTGAAAGCCGATGCTGTCGTGATTGCGACCGGCGGATTGGGCGTCATTTATAAAAAATCGACGAACTCGACGATTTGTACCGGCGCTGCGAATGGGCGCCTTTATATGCAGGGAATGAAATACGCCAATGGCGAGTTCATCCAGATTCATCCGACGGCGATCCCCGGCATTGATAAAATGCGGCTGATTTCCGAATCGGTCCGCGGCGAGGGCGGTCGAGTTTGGGTCTTTGGCAACTCCATGAAGCAGATCCAGTTTCCCGACGGCTCGGTGAGACCCTGCGGCAAGTCAGGAGAGCCGTGGTATTTTCTCGAGGAGATGTACCCCTCGTTCGGCAATCTGGTGCCGCGCGATATCGGTGCGCGTGAAGTGCTGAGAGTCTGTGAGTTGGGCCTCGGCATCGATGGTCAAATGCAGGTTTATCTCGACGTCACCCATTTGCCAAAAGAAAAGCAGCAAAAAATTGAATCCGTACTGGAGATTTATCATAAATTTACAGGTGAAGATCCCCGAAAAAAACCGATGAAGATCTTTCCGGCCGTGCATTATACAATGGGCGGGGGATGGGTCGACTGGCCGGCCAGCGACGATTCCGACCGCAATGATCGCTATCGCCACATGACGAATATTCCCGGCTGTTTCAACGTCGGCGAATCCGATTATCAATATCATGGAGCGAACCGGCTCGGTGCGAACGCTCTTTTGGCCTGTATTTTTTCCGGCCTGGTGGCTGGTGTTGAGGTGCCGCGCTATATCGATTCATTAAATAAACATGCGCTGAATTTGCCGGCATCGATTTTTAACGAGGCATTATCGGCCGAAGAGGCGATGCAAAAAGAACTTTTCAGCCGCCAGGGAGGGGAAAACATCTTCCAGCTCCACGACGAGCTGTCGGATGGGATGGTGCGCCACGTCACAGTGAAGCGGGATAATGCGAATTTGAAAAAAACGATCGAGCAGATCAAAGAAATCCGCGAGCGCTATCGACGCATTTCCCTGGATGACAACGGCTCAAATCTCAATCAGACCTATGTGTTCGCCCATCAATTCCAGGCGATGCTGGAAGTGGCTTTGGTTATCGCTAAGGGAGCTTTGATGCGCGATGAATTCCGCGGATCGCATTTTAAGCCCGAATTTCCTAAGCGCGATGATGAGCATTGGCTTAAGACGACGATCGCATCCTATGATCGCACGCAGGGCGAGCCTGCGATCAGCTATGAAAGCGTCGATTTACGCCACCTCGATCCCACGTTGAGAGATTATACGAGCGCGAAAAAAGTGAAGCCGCAGCTCAAGAATATTCCTGCGAACATCGAGTCTCCGATGTCAATTACCCCTCCCTAAAGGGAGGGGCTTGAAAGGAAACTAACAAGCCTTGGTTGACCAGGGAAAGCGGTAACCAACCCGCTACGTTGTAACAAGGTTAAAGACCCACTCCGGGATGCTTCCTCAGTCCCGGACACTGGAAACAGCGGTTGCAGACAACCGATAGGGTAAGGACGAAACGGATCGCTGTGTGATGCCGTGTTACAACATTCCCGAGGGGAGCGAGTCCAAAAGACTCCGTTACAAGGCCCGTAAGGGCAGTTTTATGAGAGAATTATGGCAGTATTTGTAGTAGACAAACATCATCACCCGTTAATGCCCTGCACTGAAAAGCGGGCTCGGCTTTTGTTAGAAAGGAGAAAGGCCAGAATTCATTCTATGTATCCATTTACCATTCGACTTGTTAACCGAACTGTCCAGGAAAGTGCAAAGCAGCCTTTGCGCTGCAAACTCGATCCAGGAAGTCAGGTGACAGGCATTGCTATTGTAAGGGAAGACGGAGTAAAACAAGTCGTCTTGTCTCTCATAGAACTATCCCATCGTGGATCTACGATCCGCAATGTTTTGCAATCACGCGCAGGAAAACGAAGGCGCAGACGCTCTCAATTGCGCTATCGAGCTCCTCGCTTCGAAAACCGAGCCAAACCCTCCGGATGGCTCCCTCCTTCGCTTCTTCATCGAATAGCGACAGTGGTAAGCTGGGTGAACCGAATAAGAAAAAGGGCACCTCTTACAGGGATCACATGCGAAAGAGTTCGCTTTGACATGCAGAAATTGATTCATCCGGAAATAGATGGTGCCGAGTACCAACAAGGAACTCTTTTTGGGTACGAAATCCGGGAATATTTGCTCGAAAAATGGAGCCGCAAATGCGCCTATTGCGATATTCAAAATGTACCTCTCCAGATTGATCATATGGTCCCTAAAAGCCATGGCGGATCGGATCGAATCGATAACCTCACGTTGGCCTGCGCTTCCTGTAATCAGAAAAAAGGTAGTTTGTCCCTTGAAATGTTTAGCCCTCATCGAGCAAAAAAACTATCCTCTGCACCCAATCTACACGATGCAGCAGCTGTGAATGCCACCCGTAATGCTCTTTGGAAACAGCTGACAGAATTATCAATCCCTTGTGAAGCGGGTACGGGAGGACAAACCAAGTACAATCGCAACCGTTTAGGGGTTCCTAAAACTCACGCCTTGGATGCTGCCTGCACTGGAACAGTTTTCCAGTTACAAAACTGGCTTGTCCCCACCCAACAAATCAAATGCACGGGGAGAGGGTCTTATCAACGAACGCGCTTAGATCGTTTTGGATTCCCCCGTGGATATCTCCTACAGCAAAAAAAGGTTTGCGGATTTCAAACTGGAGATCAAGTCATAAGCTCTGTTCCTTCTGGCAAGAAGAAAGGAACTTACACAGGCAGAGTTGCTATCCGCGCCTCTGGCTATTTTAACATACAAACAGCAGAAGGTGTCGTTCAAGGCATCAGCAGTAAAAATTGCCGCCTTGCGCAGCACGCAGATGGTTATCACTATTTAGGTAACCTGGGCGCTAATTTTAACTCACAAACAAAGGAGCAGCGCTTACTCCCAGCCCTAAAGGCCCAGGTTTCCGCGCTGTCAATAGGATGAATAATAAGTACATATTACGCATCTTTCGCGGCTGTCCGGGTTGTCAGTATTGGGAAGAGTTCGAACTGGAATATAATCCAGACGCCAATGTCATTTCCGCATTGATGGAAATTCAGAAAAATCCCGTCAATCGCCTGGGTTTGAAAACAACGCCGGTGGCGTGGGAACAGGGTTGCCTGGAAGAGGTATGCGGTTCCTGTTCCATGCTGGTCAATGGCGTACCGCGTCAGGCCTGTACGGCTCTGATCCGAGATTATACTCATGGTGGAACGGGAACGATCACACTGGCTCCGTTGACAAAATTCCGTCTGATTCGCGATTTGCAGGTTGATCGGACGAGCATGTTCGAGGCTTTGAAAAAAGTGCGCGCCTGGATTTCAGCGAGTAGCGGGGATAGCAAAGAGTTTGGCGTGAAAGTCAGCCCTGAGCTGCAGGAGTCGCTCTATCCCCTCGCCACGTGCATGACCTGTGGATGCTGTAGTGAGAGCTGTCCCCAGGTGAGCGAAAAATCCAGTTTTATGGGTCCCGCCGCGATGTCGCAAGTGCGGCTTTTCAATTCCAATCCATCTGGTGAAATTGAAAAATCGGTGCGGCTGCGGTCCGTGTTAGGAGAAGATGGGATTGCTGCATGCGGAAATGCGCAAAACTGCGCGCGCGTCTGTCCTAAGAAAATACCCCTGATCGAATCCATTCCGTTTGTGAACCGCGAGGCGACGAAGCAGGCCTTAAAGGATTTCTTCTCATTACCTGACACGAAATAACCTTTTTGGAAAAATCGAATTCGGTCACAATCTATCAACTCTGCTGTTAGGGACACTCTGGATATCAGATGCCCTTCAACTACATTGATGCTTGATGAGAATCTCGACGCTAATCCATGGCCTCTGTGCCCGCATTAGGAAGAGGTTCAACGTGAATAAACACGGTTGACCGAGCATGGTTCAGACCCCTTTCGGCGGAGTTTCTTTGGTTTTTATCTTTTAGTAACCATTAGTAATAGAAATTGTTTTAAATGTTTAATGTATGTAGTGTTTGTGATATAATTGTAATTAATGCACAAAACAACTGGGTTGTTGTGGCTGATTTTTTAGGTGGATTAATTTCTAATTCTAATGAGGGGTATGTGGCGGATTTGACCCCTGACCAAAAACAAGAAATGAAGACAGGGTTCTTAAATCATCATCGGGTGACGATCATGCAAACTGTGGGTCTGGTTGCTTTGGTATTGGCAGGCGGTTGGCTGTTTCCTGGTGCGGCTCTTCTCGTGCTCGGTGCAGCCGTAGTAGGAACAATCGGCGGATGCGAAACATGTGCTTTGATCGATTGGTACAAAACGCATTGTTACCATGTGCTTATACCGCCGGATCAAAATCTAGGTTTCTTCTAATCTCGACGTTGTACATTTTTAATGATTTGATGAATCGATCCAGCGTGTGGCTTTGCGGTGTTCTTGTTGACGGATGGCAGTGAGATCTTCCCATGCAACTATCCGAATGTCAAACCGCTTTACAAGCTCTTTCTTTAACCCATCGATGAGCGTCTCGAGTGTTGGGGCGTATTTTTTCAGACGGCATAAAAAATCGGCATGCGGACGGCTGCGTCGGTAGCCTGGCTGTTTTTCCGGAAGGAGCAAATAGTCCATGTTCTCGTTGGTATAGTCCCACAGGAATGAGGTGTGGTGGAGCCAGCGGTCTTTGCGAATATACTGCGCATTTCCACCGCATTTGAAGTCATCAATCACATAGTCATTTCCTTTCAGTCCGAATCCTTCGATGTTCCACGCATTTTGATAGAGTTGCGAGGTCCAGCGCATGATCGGCTCAGGGAAAGGGTGGATGTCGATATCGCTTTTCGTAAAAATCAATGTGATGAAGAGTGTGTTTTCGTCGACAATGATGGTCCCTCCACCGCTATATCGCTGGATGATGGGGATGCTATCCTGCTCTGCGCGGTTCACATCGATCAATGAGGATGGGATGCCGGAGATGCCCATCACGATGGCCCGGGGCGAGCCGCGGTTGATGATGCAATAATTCTTCCCATCTGCACGGAGCAGCGCTTCTTCGATTTGAAGCTGCTCGAAAATCGGCAGCGGGGTCAGGTCGATCAGGTGCAGAGTTTTCATGAATAGAAGAGGTCGGCTACGTCCTCTACGGACACAAACTGGTTTTTTACGCCTTGTGTCGAAGCGATACGAAATAGCAAAAGGGTTCCGTTTGGCATCGGAGTAATATCAGCAATATTGGACAAAATTTGTCCGCTGTAGGTGCGAGCTGATATTTTCAGAGTTGGTTTTTCTCGCTTGAGCAGCTCATATGCTTTGATGATATCTTCGGATCTGGCTTTGGCTTCGATGATGAGCGTGCTGCGATAGCCTGACTGAATCTGTGCCGGCGCTGTCGTTTCTTGCGCTACGAGCGCGAATGGCAAAAAGAGTAAGAAAAGGGCTTTCATGGGGTTTCCTTCTTGTTTTTGAACGCACTTCTTGCCTAGAGTCCCACCCCTTCAGGGGTGGGTCCAGGCAAGATATTTTATTTGTGCGGTAAGCGGCTTTAGCCGCACCGCAACCTTAAGAGGAAGAAGAATCTCCTTCTTTCAAGGAGGAGTTCTTCAAATGATCTTCCGCCGGTGGACGGGCGATCCGCTTGATGTTGGAGGAAAGATCGCTGGTTTTTGTTCGGGATTGGGCTGTTTTTTGGGCGGCTGCGATGCGCATATTCAGCTCTTCAATGGCGAGTTGGTCACCCAGAAAATCGGTGATGCCGGCATTCATGGCCTCTTTGCGAAATGATTTTTTTAGCCGTCCGGTAATGAGCAGGATTGGCGTCGTCATGTTGATCCTGCGCAGATCGCTCGATAGGTTTAATGGATCGCACTCTTCCAGATGCGAGTCCAAAATGATGAAATCCAGGCCAATGGTTTGAACGGCTTCGATTGCGGACGATCGATCGGCGGATTCGATGATATAAAACTGATTTTCGAGATTTCTTTTGATCCAGTGACGAATGGACGGATTGTCTGAGATCACCAACAAGGTCGGCCGATTTAGTTTTTCGCTCATTTTTCTATCTTTGAGCCAAATGATTTTTTTTGCAATGCGATCATGATAATCGATATATCTGCCGGCGAAATCCCGCAAATTCGCGACGCAATGCCTAGATTTTGGGGCGAAACGCGCTCAAAACGAATCTTCGCTTCTGTTCTCAGTCCCACAACGCGGCCATAATCGAAATGATCCGGAATGCGAATGGCATCAAGATTTTCGAGCTTTTTGATCTCTTTTTCCTGCCTTTCGATATAACCGGCGTATTTCAGATGCATTTCAATTTGTTCATTGAGATCCGGTCCATGATCGATGACGAGATCGGGAAATTGCTCAAGTGCATCGCGGTAGCTCCAATCAGGGCGGCGAATGATCTGGGCAATCGGGCAGGTTTTTCCATCGACCGCTTTAAAATGGCGCATCAGTCGGGCGATCTCTTCTAAAATCGTTTTTTGTTTTTGGGTCGTTTGATCGTACTGCGCCTGCGTTACGAGGCCGAGTTCGAACGCCAGGGGGCGCAATCGCAAATCGGCATTATCCTGGCGCAACAGCAGCCGGTGCTCGGCCCGGCTCGTAAACATCCGATAAGGCTCATCGAGCTCAAAGCGGATCAGATCGTCAATCATCACGCCGATATAACTCGTGCTTCGCTTCAATATAAAGGGCGAGCGGCCGAGGGCCAGGCAGGCGGCATTGATCCCCGCGATCAATCCTTGCGCAGCGGCTTCTTCATAGCCCGTGGTTCCGTTGATCTGGCCGGCGAAAAATAGTCCGGCCACGCGCCTAGTTTCCAGAGTCAGAGTAATCTGATTGCTTTTGACATAGTCGTATTCGATGGCGTAGGCGGGGCGGATAATTTCAGCCATTTCAAGGCCGACGATGCTATGGACCATGTCGAGCTGGACGTCGAACGGAAGCGATGACGAAATGCCATTGACGTAGATCTCTTCGGTGGTTAGGCCTTCCGGCTCAAGAAAAATCTGGTGGCGGTCCTTGTCGGCAAAGCGCACGATTTTATCTTCGATCGAGGGGCAATAGCGCGGGCCAACGCCCTGGATGAGGCCGCCATACAGCGGCGAGCGGTGCAGATTCTGGCGGATGATTTCTTTGGTTCTCTCAGTCGTATAAGTGATGTAGCAAGAGACTCGGTCCATGCGCTTTTCCGGCGCGTCGAAAGAGAAAGAGACGCCTTCATCGCCTTTTTGCTCTTCGCATTGGGCGAGATCGATGCTGCGGCGGTGGATGCGAGGGGGCGTGCCGGTCTTGAGTCTACCCAGATCAAATCCCAGACTCGTTAGATTCGGCGATAGTCCGGCGGAGGCCATATCGCCGCCTCGGCCCCCCTCGAAATGGGTCGATCCGATATGCATCAGACCCCGCATGAACGTGCCCGAAGAGATCACTACCGTTTTGCCGGAAAAAGCGATGCCTTCGCGGGTCAAGACGCCCGCAACACGGCCATTGTCAACGATGAGGGACTCGACAGTGCCTTGTTTGATATCCAGATTAACGGTTAGCTCGAGGCAGCGCTTCATCTCAGCGGAATAGGCTGCCTTGTCGGCCTGGGAGCGGGGAGAGCGGACGGCGGGGCCTTTTGAGGCATTGAGCATGCGGAATTGGATGCTGGTCCGGTCGGCCACTTTGCCCATCAGGCCGCCTAAAGCATCGATTTCTCGGACGATATGCCCTTTTGCCGTCCCCCCGATCGAGGGGTTGCAGCTCATCTTGGCGATCGTATCGGGATTCATCGTGAGCAAAAGCGTGCGTGCGCCCATTTTGGCAGCAGCATGGGCCGCTTCGCAGCCGGCATGGCCAGCTCCTACGACAATGACATCATAAAACTCAGGATATTTCCACATGGGCAAGAAAAAACCTCTATTTTTCAAATCAATTCTTAAAAAATAGAGGGGTTAAAACGTTATTTTTTCTTGTGGCGATCGCGGCGGCGGCGTTTTTTCCGCTTGTGGCGCGCAATTTTCGCACGGCGCTTTTTTTTGACAGACGACATACTCTCCCAACAATTTTGCAAGAATGAGAGTTATTTTAGGCCAATGAGCTCTAAATGTAAAGAGTTGCCGGATCAAATTTTTATGGACAAGCAAAACAGTCCCGTTTTTCGACAGTCATCAATTTCTTGCGCTAATTAAATAGTTGTATATACTTCAATAAAATAGTTAATAATTTTGGTTGGTTAAATGAAAAGGTCGGTTTGTTTAAATATGATTGTTAAGGACGAAAGTCCTGTGATAAAGCGATGTTTGGCATCTGTAAAATATCTCATTGATTATTGGGTGATAGTCGATACGGGATCGAGCGATGGCACTCAGGACATCGTTAGGGAAACCATGCGGGATATCCCCGGTGAGCTGCACGAGAGGCCTTGGGTCGATTTTTCCCATAACCGCAATGAAGCGCTTCAATTGGCGAAGACCCACGCCGACTACATTCTTTTTCTCGATGCAGATGAATTTTTGGTGCTGGACGAAGGGGCGTCATTGGCGCCGCAGGATGCGGATGTCTATTTTTGCCCGATCTACGTGGATACTTTTTTCTTTCATCGCAAGCTGATGGTAGCAGATCGGCTTGATTGGAAATGGATGGGAGCGATCCATGAAGTTCTGATTTGTCCGGAGTTGAATGACTGTGAATTTCTCAGTGGAATCAGGAGTATTGCCACGAATGAAGGAAAAAGGGCGAGGTCGGGCTACAAGCTTCTCAGAGATACGGCTTTAATGGAAAAAGATCTCGAAAAAGATCCCACGTGCTTACGGAAAAATTATTACCTGGCTCTTCAATACGCTCTGATCGGCGATTTTGCCAAGGGAATCGTTCAGTGTAAAAAAAGAATTTCCATGGGCGGAGATCCAGAGCTGTTGTTTATTACACAGCTGGCGCTTGGCGAGATGCAGGAAAAGATGCTGATGGATCCAGAGATTTTTCTCCAAAGCTATGTAACAGCTTATCAGATGCGCCCGACGCGTTCAGAGCCGCTCTATTTCATTGCCCGCCATTTTCTAAAAGCAAAAAAATATTTATTGGCCTTCCTGATCACTAAATTAGCCCAGACGATTCCATATCCCAATGACTATCAGTATGTGCGGTTCTCGATCTATGATTATGAGCTGGCTATGCTATGGGCAGAAAGCTCCTATGCTCTGGGTAAAATCAATGAAACATGCGATGCATACCGAAAACTAATCGATCAATTCGAAACATATTTAAACCGAAGAGAATTGTCTCGTGAATTTTTGGAAAAAATCGCTGAGATTTTACCGGGGATGAAGCAGTTTGTCGTTGAGAATCAATAGTTGTGTATACTTCACTAAAACAGTTAATAATTTTGGTTGGTTAAATGAAAAGGTCGGTTTGTTTAAATATGATTGTTAAGGACGAAAGTCCTGTGATACAGCGATGTCTGGCATCTGTAAAACATCTTATTGATTATTGGGTGATTGTCGATACGGGATCGAGCGATGGCACTCAGGACATCGTTAGGGAAACCATGAGGGATATTCCCGGTGAGCTCCACGAGCGGCCCTGGGTCGATTTTTCCCATAATCGCAATGAAGCGCTCCAGTTGGCCAAGACCCATGCCGACTACATTTTATTTCTTGACGCAGATCAATATTTGGTCCTAAGCGGCGGTGCGTCATTGTCGCCTCGAGAAGCGGACGTCTATTATTGTGCCATTCGCACGGATGCGGAAACCTTTTATCATGAGCTGATGGTGGCAACCCGGCTCGATTGGAAATGGATTGGAACGATCCATGAAGGTCTGATTTGTCCGGAGGCGAAAAGCAGTAAAGTGTTTACCGATATATCGATTGTTGCCACAGAGGAAGGAAACAGGTCGAGGTCGGGAAAAAAATATCTCAGCGATGCGGTTTTATTGGAAAAAGAGCTTGAAAAAGATCCTGCGAGCGCTCGAAACGTTTTTTATCTGGCTCTTAGCTATGCTTTGGGCGGCGAGCCGGCCAAGGCTCTTGTTCAGTATGAAAAACGGGTTTCTATGGGCGGCGATCCGGAAGAAGCGTTTGCTGCGCAGCTGTCGCTTAGCGAAGTGCAGGAAATGATGAAATATCATCCGGACATTTTTCTTCAGAGCTATGAAAAGGCGTACCTGATGCGCCCGACGCGATCAGAGCCTCTGTTTGCCATGGCTCGTTACTTTCTCAACGCGAAAAATTATTTTTTAGCGTATTTGATTTCGCAATTTGCCTTGACGATTCCATATCCTGATGACAAAGAGTATATCCGGTATTCAGTCTATGATTACGAACTGCTGATGCAGTGGGCTGAAAGTTCCTATGCGCTCGGCAAAATCGACGAGGCATGCTCCGCGTATCAGAAGCTGATTGAAAAATTCGAAAAAATGGTGACCCAAAATGAAGTGTCGCTGGCTTTGAGAGGAAAAATTGCAGAGATTTTGCCGGGTATGAGGCAGTTTGTTTTCGAAAATTGAAGAACTCCTCCTTGAAAGGAGGAGTTTCTTTACGCAGCTTTTGGAGGCGGTGCGGCTAAAGCCGCTTACCGCAGGAATAAAATATCTTGCCTAGACCCACCTCTGAAGGGGTGGGACTCTAGGCAAGAAGTGCGTTCACAAGGATTTTAGAAGTGACGATTTGCCTGAACATGATTGTCAAGGATGAGAGCGCAGTCATTCGGCGGTGTCTTGCCTCCGTGAAGCCTTTCATCGATTGTTGGGTCATCGTTGATACCGGATCGGTGGACGGCACTCAAACGATCATCCGGGAATTTCTCAAAGAGATTCCCGGTGAATTGCATGAGAGGCCCTGGATTGATTTTGCGTATAATCGCAACGCTGCGCTCGATCTGGCAAAAAATAAGTGCAAATATCTTCTCTTGATCGATGCCGATGAGCGGCTGGAATGTTTAAAATCTTTTGCGATGCCCGAGCTTGTCTATGATTTTTACGTGGTCATTGTTCTGGTAGAAGGACAAATAAGAATTCATCGCGAGCTATTGATCAAAAGCTCGTTGGATTGGAAATGGGTCGGGGCCGTGCATGAAGGAATAACCTGCACGCGTGCGAAGAGTTATCAAGTCTTGCAAGATGTGGTCAATATCGCCGCACAAGATGGTCAACGATCCAGAAATCCGAAAAAATTTCTTCAGGATGCGCAAATGCTGGAAAAAGCGATTGAAAAAGACCCAAAAAATGGTCGCAACGTTTTTTATTTGGCCTTTTCATACGATGTGGGAGGGGAATATGCGAGCGCTTTGAAAAATTATGAAAAGCGCGTTGAGATGGCTGGATTTGCCGAAGAGGTTTTCTATTCTCTCTATCGCAAAGCCTGGCTCCAGGAGCAGCTCAAGATGAGCGCGGATACGGTCATCGCGAGTTATAGCAGCGCCTATTTGTATCGCCCTACACGAGCTGAGCCGCTCTTTTGCCTCGCCAACTATTACATCAAAAACCAAATACCCCTGATGGGTTACTTTGTTTCGAAAAATGCGATTGCGATCCCGCTGCCCAACGATACGGTGCTGGTCGACTATCCCGTTTATTCTTATCGCCTGCTCGAGCAGCATGCTGATAGCTGTTTTCTATTAAAAAAATATGACGAGACGATCGCATCCTATCGAAAGCTTCTGGCGAACAAGGATCTGCCCGATGACGATCGGCAAAAGATCGTTCAGCTCTATGGGCAAATCGATCGGCTGCGGCGATTAAATTGAAGTTGCTATGCTCAATTCTAAATAGGTCCCCTCAAGGGGCTTTCCCTTGAAAAGGGCGAACACTCCGGTTAAAAGATGTTTTAACTACAAACAAACCAACCGGAGGTCCGCTTATGAGAAACTATACAAGCAAAACAATTTATTTGGGAATGGACGTACACAAAAAAACCTACGCCGTGACAGCCATCTGCGAGGGTCAGGTCGTGAAGAAAGATACCTTGAAAGCAGATCCTGTGGTTTTAATTGCCTACTGTAAAAAGTATTTTGCAGGAGCTCGGATTCAGAGCGCTTACGAAGCTGGGTTTTGTGGATTCCATTTGCATCGATGTTTAGAAGCTGAAGGCATTAAAAACCTAGTCGTTGATCCTGCTGGGATGGAAGTAGCTGTGGGGAATCGAGTAAAAACAGATAAACGAGACTCTCTCAAGCTGGCCACTCACCTTGCCGGAGGAAGATTAATGGGGATACACGTTCCATCAGTTGAACGAGAGGATTACAGAGCCGTAACCCGACTACGAGAAACATTTTCACGCCAACGATCTCGCTTTGCATGTCAGTTAAAGTCGCTACTTTACCAACACGGCCTTATACAAGCTGATGACAAGAGAAAAGTGTCTGAAAAGTGGATCAAAGCTCTCGAAACTATGCCGGTATGCCCAGGGCTTAAATATGCAATTGGGAACTACATAGCTCAGTGGCGCCAAATGGATGCAAAGATTAAGGAAATCGAAAAGGAACTTGCTGTTCAGGCCCAAAAAGATGGAAGCATAGAAGCGATATACAGAAGCGTTCCGGGGGTCGGCCCAATATCAGCTCGAGTATTAGCCAATGAGGTTGAAGATACTCTACAATTTAGCAATGAAAGACGGCTGTTCAGTTATACCGGACTCACGCCAAGTGAACATTCATCTGGCGAAAACATTCGCCAAGGTCACATTACTCGACATGGCAAATCTATTTTGCGAAAAATATTAGTACAAGTAGCCTGGAAGGCCATCCATCTCGACATCTCGCTGAAAGAAATTTTTGAGCGACTTGCGGCTAAAGTTGGAAAAAAGAAAGCGATTGTAGCGGTAGCTCGAAGGCTTATGGGGCGAATCCGTGCCTGTTTTAGGACTGGCGAATTATACCGTATTAAAACAATACAAATTCATGAAGATGAGTTGGCTAACGCGGCCTCTTAAATTGCGAAGCGCAATTTAATCGGCATTGCTCTTGACGAGGGAATTTGCTTATTTGATCCCTTGGAAACCTCGAGACGTAAAAAACAGAAAACAAAACGCAAAAACAAGTAGAGAAAAGGCAGAAACACTTTTAAAGTACGTTTCAATAAAACCAATTTGATGAGTTTGGGGTGACTCTGTAAAGAGTTCTTGTGGCCATAAAAATGGACCATGTATTGAAGTTTAGAGCACCCCTTTTTTAATGTTCGAATAAACAACATGTGCGCGCACTTACGGGTGTGACCACGAATAGCAGGATGGTCTTAAATTTTTTAAAGACCGAGATATCGAACAGAATCATACGGTTGAATGGAACGAAAATAACTGGAGAAAGCTATTATGGCTTGACGAAATGACATAGCAGAACTCCTTCCTAAAGGAAGGAGTTTCTTCTTCCGCTTAAGGTTGCGGTGCGGCTAAAGCCGCTTACCGCACAAATAAAATATCTTGCCTAGACCCACCCCTTTAGGGGTGGGATTGCGGCAAGCAGTGCGTTCATCCTCGTAGCGCCTTTCAAAACGGCTCTGTTTTTCTGCCAAATTTTTCATTCCAATATACATCTTCTTGCTGGGGTGTTGGTCTGTCCAATTCCTAGCACAGGCCTGAAATTTATTCTTCCTCAGCCTGGTATAGGGATGGGAACGAAAAAAATCCGAAATCACATTTCCTTTCGATTCCGTGCGTTGCTGCAAGCCGTTTCGTTCAATAATAGGTTGCCTGGGTTCAAAATTTGGTCTCACTTCAAACCCAAGCTTTGTCTTACGGCTGACGACCCGTATACATACAAATGGTCAGTCCGATAGCCGCCGTTGCGAGCAAAGCCGTGCAGTAATTCGCAACTTTGCCCATGATTGATGATGAGGGTGTTGCGTCTAACGGGGGAACTGATGCAAGCTGTCTAAGTCTTCTTTCTCCAGAAGCCTTTGGTTCGCGATCAGATGAATTTGAAATATCATCGATACGAAGAGATGATGGGTGATCAGATAGCGCGGTGCTTGAATTTCCCGGCAATTCCGGCTTTTTTCGAAAGTGGTTCATCAGCCTTGCGACGCCATTCATAATCCATAAAGTACCTTGTTGATTTGAATGAATTTCATCTAGGCCTTCAATGATCGCAACAGCTAATTTATTGTTCCTATCTAAGTTTGTAGATAAATGAACTAAACCTTCAGTTAGCTCTTTATTGTGTACTTCTTGAAGTTGAAGTTGATTTTGTTTAGCTTGATCGAGTTTTTGTGATCTTTGACTTTGTGTTTCCCATGATTGGTTTAGTGTTTGTAAAGTTTGGCTTTGTGTTTCCAAGGTTTGGTTATGTGTTCTCATTGATTGGTTTTGTGCTTTAAATGATTGACATAGTGCTTGCAGTGCCAGGTTATTTGTAGCCATCTGTTGTTGGCTGTTTTCCATCATTGCAATCAATGAATAACTTGATGCAGGAAGAATGGGATCCGTATGTTGTGGGTCGAGATTAGAAATAATTGATGTCATTATATCACCTGACGATTAAGGGGTTGAGATACTCGAGATTGATCAATTGCCAACTGTGGTTGAGCAATTTGACCTCTTTGAGAGTGAGCGATAGCTCCTTGTGGTTGAGCGACTGCTTCAGGATTTGATGCTTGTAGATCTTCTTGTATAGATCTTTTAATTCCATCGCGAAGTTTAATCTTGTCTCTATGCAACCTATCATGCAGTTTCGGGCTGCCATAAGCTCCGCCTGCTGCACCTAGGGCAAGGCCCCCGAGTGAGGTTGCAGTAATTGCACCATCGGCGCCTAAGGCGGCTATTAATGCTGGAATTGCGCCAGGTAAGAACAGCCCGCCGCAACAACCAGCGAGCGCTAAACAAGCAATGCCTATGATTTTATATATTTTTTTTGATGAACGTAATTCGCCATCTATCATTTTAACTGTGGCGGCTGATAGACGATTAGCTGTCGCCATGCGAGTTTTGAGGGCGTCCATTTCACGATGATGTTCGAGGTTCGCTGAGCGAGCGTCTTCAACGGCGAGGTCGGCTTTTTCTTCCAGTTTGTTCATGTTAGTATCTTGTTTACTAAGTCGCTCGTTCAGATTGCTAATCTGAATGGTTTTTGAGGCAATATCTACGTTCTGTGCATTAATCAATGTTTCATTTTCTTCTTTCTCCCTATTCAGAGCAAGTATCCGATCATTCATTTCCCTTTGTGTAGCGTTAATGGTTTCCACGTATCTTACAAAACTTTCTGGAATGTTATCGCCCGGTTTCAGTATGGCAATTGTTTCTCCTGGACGAATAGTTATGGTTCTTGTGGATTCGGCTTGTCTAACATTTACACTCGATGCGCTCATATATAATCTCCAAAATGACAACGTTTAAAAAATGCAACAATACTTATGGTTCTTTTTTCTAATAAGATTTTAGCGTCAACTAAAAAATCAAGGTTAGTTAAGTCGTGTCAATAAAAATATCAATTTTAAACAACCAACATAAAACTAATCTTATGAATTTCAGTCACGCCTTTTTAATCCAAGTTTACAGAAAATTGATGTCACACAGCGCCAAACCCATCGTATGGGGGCAGAGATCCAGAGAAAAAATTGGACGATCCTTCCATGACGATTTGCCGTAAACACTCCAAGTGAAGAATGGTTTGCTTCTGCTTGGATCTCTTCCGTTACGACGGCTGTAGATGGAGAGAGTAGGGGGGGTGGCGTGATCGGTGTGGGTCTTCTCCCAAAAGGCCAGAATAACCGTGCTATGCCATTCATAATCCATAAAATGCCTTGTTGATTGGAATGGATTTCATCTAGGCCTTCCTGGATCACAACACCCAATTTAATGTTCCTATCTAAGTCTGTAGATAATTGAACTAAACTTTCGGTTAGCTCTTGGTTCTGTGCTTCTTGAAGTTTACGTTGACTTTGTAAAGCTTGATCGTGTTTTTCTAATCGTTGATTTTGTGTTTTCAGTGATTGGTCTAGTGTTTGCAAAGTTTGGCTTTGTGTTTGCAAGGTTTGGTTATGTGTTCTCATTGATTGGTTTTGTGCTTTAAATGATTGGCATAATGCTTGCAATGCCAGATTGTTTGTAGCCATCAGTTGCTCGCTATTATCCATCATTGTAATCAGTGAATTGTTTAGCGGCGGTGGCTCTATTTGTTGTGGGTTAGAATTAATGTTTTCCATAGGAGTCAATTTAGTCTCGTAGTTAGAGGTTTTATCATGGTTAAATTCATCTAATGGTTCCTCGCATATTTTATAGTTTGCCTCGACCCGCCCCTTTAAGGGGGCGGGATTGTGGCAAGCGCTGCTTCCAAAACAGCATCGCTAGGTTCAAAATTTGGTCTCAATTAAGTCTAGCATTTTGCGCCCTAAGTCGCCCGTTTTGTTCGTTAATCTGATTAGTCCCAAGTTCGCCACGGCGATGCGTAAGTAGTTGATTGCCAGAGATCGTTCTGCCTTTAATTAGACGTAACGCGTGGTTTTCTGCCAAAATTCATGCCT
>JACVQJ010000021.1 GCA_015661075.1 Parachlamydiales bacterium
AACAGATTGGTCAAATACCTCAACGCTAATCCCAAAGCCGTAACTTTGACATAAGTGGGAATTCTAGATAACAATATTGGAGATTTTAAATTATGACAACAGCCTTACGTGAATTGTTAAATGACACTAACTTCTCCTATCGGTTGGATGAAGCAAAAAAAGTGCTTGATCATGCACAAGCGAGCGTGACCTTTTGGGGTACAAGAGTAGTCAGGGTAAAAGGAGATAATACTTCGGTTACTTTAGACAAGCTGGCTAAAAAAGTCGTACAAGCAGCAAGCCAACGCCTTTCATTAAAAGACCTAACGTTAAAAGATCGCATTACCGGACTCGACATTACTAATACTTTGCGAAAATTTTATAAAATGACGGATCACCAAATTGCTCAGTCGTGTTTTTTTACCTGGCTCTTAGCCCACATTCGAGAGTTCAGTATGGCAGTCTCAACGACCCGTAAGCATATCGAAGGTTTCCGACCAGATGGTATTTATTTAGCCGGTTGTTCCGAGGATTTTCGGTTTTATGGTAAATCTGATTATAAAAAGCAGTTTGGTTATGATTTACCGGAACATGATGAAAAGTCGGAGCAGTCGGATGGGTATTCGGAGATCATCATTAAAGAAACGGTGATCAGAGATCTGTGGGAAAAAAGTCACATTAACACAGGCACTGACTGACTGGTTGATCCAATTTTTTTGGGGTGGGCGGGAAAATTCGCTTCCCAATTCTTGATCGCCTCGAGAAGCGGCTCTTTAGCGGGATGCTTTTTGAGAAAACTCAAATTGTCCGGCTTGCTGCATAAATGCGCGAGTTTGGCGAGCAGATGCAAATGGCGCTTGTCATCGCAGGCAAAGAGGAAAAAGAGCGTATGCACCTTCTGTCCGTCCAGAGCGCCGTATTCGATCGGTTTTTGCAAAAAAACAACCGCCACTACATCGAAGGCCTCCTGCAGAAGAAAATCGCGGGTATGGGGAACGGCGATGCCGTTGGACAATGCGGTCGGCATCAGCCGCTCGCGATCGAGCAACAGATCCGTCAGCACCTCGGCGTCAAGCCGCAGATCTTTGGCGATCAGCTTCATCGAGGTGCGGATCACCTCTTCTTTCGTGTCGCCGGAAACATTGGCCCACACGCCGCCGCGATGGATGGCTCGAAACAGGCCGAATTGATGGGTGCCCAGACATTCGCTGGCATCCTCGTTTGATGCAGAAAAGGGAGAAAACTTTCCCTTGCCCTGTTTGCAGCTCAAGACCCAATTTTCGATTTCAGAGCGGCTGAAGCGGAACTGGTTATTCATCCGGTAATAGGGAATCTTGCTTTCACTCATCCAGCGGCGAACCGTTGTTTCCGACACGTTCAACAACTCAGCCACATCTTTTAATTTCAGATCCATTTTCTTTATTTCCCCATCCGTAGGAACGAATAAATCAGAAAATAGCAGAAAGGTTCTACACAAACAAGATGAAAAATGAGTCAAAATTTGGAAAAACTGTCCAGAACCTCTTGAGGGCTGGCAGCCATCATGAGGATTTTGCGCAAATTGGGATCCTTGATCGCCATCGTCAGCTGGGAAAGAATTCTCAAATACTCCGACTGGCGATGATCGGGGCCGCCAATGAGAAAGATAAGCCGGACAGGGGCCTTATCGATCGCGTTCCATTCAATCCCCTTTTTCTGCTGGATACCCACAGCGATAAAGAAATCCTTGAAGCCTTTGAGTTTGGCGTGCGGGACAGCGACGCCGAGGCCAATGCCCGTCGAAACGAGCTCTTCCCTCTCGAAGATTGCTTTGCGAAATACTTCGCGATTCGGAAGTTTTTTTTCCGCATCAAGCCGGTCGATCAAGGCATTGATCGCCTCATTGCGAGTGGACACATCGAGAAATTCGATGAGTGGAGCCTTGAGATAGTCGGAAATTTTCACGGCGCCTCTTTGCCTGGCAAACACCAGGGAATTAATTCGTGCCAGTATGGCCAAAACCACCCTCACCCCGTTCCGATGCAGATAATGCTTCTTCCTGCAACGTAAATTGAGCCTGGATCACAGGCGCTAATACCATTTGAGCCATTCTCATTTTCGGCGCAACCGTGAACGGTTCTCTACCATGATTGATGAGAATCACCCCAATTTCGCCTCGATAATCAGAATCAATGGTTCCCGGGCTGTTCAAAACGGTGATTTGATGGCGCAGAGCCAATCCGCTGCGCGGCCGGATCTGTATTTCGAAACCCGCCGGCACTTCCATTTTCAGCCCCGTGGGGATCAGCGCCGATTGGCCCGGAAAAATCACGATGTTTTCTGAAATGTTCGCCCGTACATCCGCACCCGCGGAAAAAGGCGTTCCATAAACCGGAATCAAATCCACGTCCGGCGCCGTCAAAACAACTTTTAGAGCCGATTGCAAATCTCCATTCGGGCCTAAATTCGCGCTTTTGGCGTTGGATTCGATTTTTTGCAAAGCGCCTATACCACTTGGGATATGCCGCTTTGCAAAAAATCGAACCAAAGCCAAAATCATCGAATTTAATCTCCGAAGCGAGATTTGCAACCGGCTCTTTAATTTTTTCATGATTCGTGTAAACTTACTGATTGTTCAGCAATCTTCAACAGCTCTTTTAATCGGTGGGGTATTTTTTCCGCAAGCGTATCAGCATCTTCGCAGGAGTGCTCGGGATTATTTGTCAGAAAATGGAGAAACAGGGCCAGGCGCAATTTCAGATCAGAGCGCTTAACGATGCAATCGATAAACCCTTTTTCCAGCAAAAACTCCGATTTTTGCGCGCGCGCGGGCAGCTTTTGCTTGATCGTCTGCTCGACGACGCGCGGGCCGGCAAACGCGATCAGCGCATCGGGCTCGGCGATGATGATATCCCCCACGGTCGCAAAAGAAGCCGTCACACCGCCGGTCGTGGGATTCGTCAAAACCGATAGATAGGGAACCCTGGCCTCATGCAATCGCGCCAGAGCGGCCGTCGTCTTTGCCATCTGCATCAGCGACAGCACCGATTCCTGCATCCGAGCCCCGCCGGAGGCCGAAACAATCACCAATGGAATTTTTTGCTCGCATGCCCGCTCAATCAGACACGTCAGCCTCTCTCCGACGACAGATCCCATCGATCCGCCCATGAAGGCAAAATCGAGTACGGCCAGAGCGATGCGCTGCCCTTCTAATTGACAAATGCCCACCACGATCGCATCATCGCGGCCGGTCTTTTGCTTTGATTGAACCAGGCGCTCCTGATAGGATTCCGTATCGACGAATGAAAGATGATCGACAGGCTTGATATTCGTGAAGAGCTCCTCAAAGGTCCCCGAATCGGCGAGCAGCTGGATCCGGTCTTCCACAGGAAGGCGGTAATGATAGCTGCACTTCGGACAACAATTGAGATTCTGCTGCAGCTCGTTCGCGTGGATCAATTCGGCACAACCCGAACATTTGATCCAGCCGCTGAAGCCATCCTTCTTCGTCGTCTGAATTTTAATCTTTGGCTTACTGCGTGAAAACAAACCCATTTAACATTCGCCTCTAAAAACCAATTATTTATAAATAATACCACACTCAATGAATTAAGTAATAGCCATCATAAACCTATCTTCCATATTCCTCCAGTTCATCACCTGCCAGAGAGCCTTGACAAAATCAGCCCTAAGATTCTTATATTGAAGGTAATAGGCGTGCTCCCAAACATCTACGGTCAAAATCGGGACCAATCCCATCGAACTCAACAAATCATGATTGGAACAAGTGGCGATTTCCAAAACTTTCGAAGATTTATTATAACCCAGCCATCCCCAGCCAGAGCCCTGGATCATGGTCGCCGCAGCGTTAAATTTTTCCTTGAACGCGTCAAAGGAACCGAAGTCGCGGACGATCATTTTGGCCAGATCCCCTTTTGGCCCTTGGCCGGCGCCCTTCGAAACAGGACCGAGATTGGTCCAGAAAATGCTGTGGTTGATATGACCGCCGCCGTTGAATTTGATCGCTGATTGGAGCGCAATCATGGAAGAAAGATCATTTTTTGATTCCGCCTCATGGTATTTTTCCAGGGCGATGTTCAAATTATTGACATAGGCGCGGTGGTGCTTCGAGTAATGTAACTCCATGATTTCAGCTGTTATGACGGGCTCGAGGGCATTGTAATCATACGGCAGATCGGGCAACTGATAAACGGTTTTTGTAATTTCGCTCATTTTTCTCCTTCACCAAATATTTCACGGATGGCCTCATCGACCAGTTCGACTCCCACGAGCCGGATTTTTTCTGCGAGGGAAGTTGACAGCCCCTTGCAATTTCGTTTCGGCAAAATACACCGCTTGAACCCCATGTGGATGGCCTCTTTGAGGCGCGTTTCAATCCGGCTGACGCCGCGCACTTCGCCGCCGAGACCGACCTCGCCGATCACAATGGTATCGGACGGCACGGGTCGGTTCATGAATGACGATGCGATCGCCATGACGATGCCGAGATCGATGGCGGGTTCAGCAATTTTAAGCCCTCCGGCCAGAGCGACGAACACATCGCAGTGGTGCAGCTGATACCCGACGCGCTTTTCGAGGACAGCGAGAAGAAGAGCCAGCCGGTTTTGATCGAGGCCGGCCGAGCGGCGGCTAGGGGTTGCAAAGGCCGTTGTGCTCACCAGCGCCTGGATCTCCAGCAAAAAGGAGCGAACGCCCTCAAGGCCGGGGACGATCGCAGAACCGGGAACCTCTGTCATTCTTTCCTGTAAAAAAGCCTGCGATGGATTAGGCACTTCGCAAAGACCCGTTTCCTTCATCTGAAAAATAGCAATCTCATCCGTCGGCCCAAAGCGATTCTTGATGGCGCGCAGCAATCGAAAGCCCATCTGGCGGTCGCCCTCGAAATCAAATACCGAATCGACGATGTGCTCCAATACACGCGGCCCGGCCAGCTCCCCGGATTTCGTGACATGGCCGATGAGGAACGTGGTGATCCCGCGGCCCTTCGAAATGTGCATGAATTCCGTGGCGATCTCGCGCACCTGCACGACAGAGCCAGGCGAGGAGAGGATCTCCGATTTGTAGACGATCTGCACCGAATCGACGATGATGATGTCAGGTTGAATCTGATCGATTTGCGCCATGATCGAGCTGAACGCGGTCTCGCTGAGCAAAAAGAGATTGGGCGGGTTGATGCCGATGCGAAGAGCGCGCAGCGACGTCTGCTCGGCAGACTCTTCGCCGCAGACGTACAGCACGGTCAATCCTTGCACTGCCAAAGCGTTGGCGACCTGCAGTAGCAGCGTCGATTTGCCGACGCCCGGCTCGCCGCCGATGAGATTGAGCGACCCGGCGACGATCCCGCCGCCAAATAGCCGGTCGAGCTCCCCCATCTTCGTTTCAAGGCGTTGGCTCTGATCCGGATTGATCTCGGAGATCAGCATGGGGCGGGCGGCTTTTGCAGCTTTGGCCTCAAATCGCTGTTTTTTTTCGACAGCAGCCACCTCTTCGATGAACGTATTCCAGTTCTGGCACTGGGGACAGCTGCCGGACCATTTATTTTGCGCATGGCCACATTCGCGGCAAGCCCAAGAGACCTTCGTTTTATTCATGTCGTCCGGCCTCGATCTTGCCCAGCGCTTCGAACGCGGCCCTTTGTTCCGCTTCTTTTTTCGATGCGGCCATTCCGGCGCCCATGTCTTGATTATTGAGGGAAACGACGACATGGAAAATCTTGGCGTGGTCCGGCCCCGATTCATCCACCACGCGGTAAAATGGAGGCTTCTGGAATTTTTTTTGGGAATAATCCTGCAGCTCGGCCTTGTAATTGCGCGACGGCTCAGCGATCGCCTCTTCGATCTCTTTTTCGAAATGAAACACAATAAAAGAGCGCACAGTATTGAGTCCTCCGTCGAGATACATGGCGCCGATAATTGCCTCGAAACAATCCGCCAAAATCGATCCTTTGGTCCGCCCCTCGCTGAGCTGTTCGCCCTTGCCGAGCAGGATATAGTCGGCGAGCTGCAACTTCTGGATAAATTTCGCACAGGCAACGGCGTCGACGAGCCGAGAGCGGAGCTGGGACAGAGGACCCTCGGGATAAGAGGGCAGCCGCCGAAAGAGATAATCGGCGAGACAAAGGCCCAGCACGGAGTCGCCGAGAAATTCCAGGCGTTCGTTATGCTGATCGATCTGGTCGCGATGCTCGTTGACGAACGATCGATGGACAAATGCGAGCATCAGCAAATCAGGGCTTTCAAATGCCACTCCCAGCTTCTCTTCGATCTGGGGTAGTGTGCGGCGTAAATCTTCATAAAGAGTCATGGCTACTATTATATAGTGGAATGCCGATTTTACAAATATCGAAAGATGGATTAGGATCTCGACTTCGTACAATTTGTTTTAGGTTTCAATGGTCAAGCTCAACCCCCATTTCGCCAAGCTGTCCACCTACTTTTTATATCCCGAAATCGAGAAAAAAGTGGCTCAGATCAAGGCAAAACAGCCTGGAAAGGCAATGATCAATCTCAGCCTCAGCGACATCACAAAACCCCTCTCCCCGACCTTATTGGCCGCCCTGTGCAGCGCTTCGCAGGAAATGGGCGACCGGAATACTTTCCGCGGCTATGGCCCGTCGCAGGGCTATGCTTTTCTGCGCGAGGCCATTTCCTATGGCGAATACCGCCATCTGGGGATTTCATCGGACGAGATTTTCGTCTCCAATGGGGCGAAGTGCGATTTGTCCCACATCCAGGAAATTTTCGACATCGACAACCGCGTCGCGATTTGCGACCCAGCTAATCCGGTCTATCTCGATACGACTATTCTCGCGGGGCGCACACACGAGGCGAACGAACAGGGCGAGTACGGCGGCGTCCAAACCATTCCCTGTCTGGAGGAAAACAACTTTATACCCCACCCCCCTTCCGCTCCGTGCGACTTGATCTATCTTTGCTCTCCGAACAATCCGACCGGCACTGCAATGGACCGGCGATCCATGCGGCAATGGGTAGACTATGCTTTGGACAATCAATCGGTGATCATCTTCGACGGCGCCTACGAGGCGTATATTTCTTCCGATGACTGCCCGCACAGCATTTATGAAATCCAGGGAGCGAAAGAAGTCGCCATCGAAGTGCGCTCATTTTCCAAAACGGCGGGCTTTACGGGGCTGCGCTGTTCCTATACCGTCGTTCCGAAAGAGCTGCGCGCGAATTTGAATGGAAGCGACGTCTCCCTCCATTCGCTCTGGCGGCGGCGGCACGACACGAAGTTCGGCGGCGTCCCCTATCCGATTCAAAAATGCGCAGCTGCTTTTTACTCTCCCGAAGGAAACAGGGAAGTCAAAGAAATTATTTATATGTATCAGGAGCGCGCCCGCTTCCTGGTGGAAGGTCTCAGAAAAATCGGATTAACGGCATATGGCGGCCGGGATGCGCCCTATATCTGGTGCAAAGCCCCCTGTTCCATGACCTCCTGGCAATTTTTTGACGATTTACTAACGCGCTTGCAAATCATCTCTGTCCCCGGGCCGGGTTTTGGGCGCCGCGGAGAAGGTTTTGTGCGCTTATCTGCCTTTGCCGAACCATCCCAGCTCGCCGAAGGGCTGCTCCGGCTAAAGAACCTGTTCAAAATCTAAGCTTCTGTCGATTTTCGGGTTCTTTTGAGCCGATTTTTGATTCTTTTTTGGGGGCTAATATCAACATATCGTATATTGGTCCCCAAAAAAGAATCAAAAATCGGCCAAAATAATCCCAAAAATCGACGAAGCCTTAGATATTGAACAGGTTCTAATAAATTATTTTAAACAGGACAAGATCTGGCCTTGGGAGGTATCATATTCGCCGATGAAAACAACTGTTACCACCCAACAAATCGGCCACTTTTATCAATTCGGATGGATTGAATTTGAAGGCTTTTTATCCGTTGAGGAATGCGCTGCTATCCAGTCAGCGATATGGGATACGGCACAAAATCGCCTCGGCAAAGACAAGCTCTCGCGCTTCGGACATGAGCGCCTCTATCTCGCCGGGCGCGACTGCTGGCGCGATTCGCCTTTTCTCAGGCAGCATTATTTGAGCCAGCGCTTTGCGTCGACGGCGGCCAGCCTCTCTAACAAACAGCATCTATTACTCGCCTGCGACCAATGGATTCCTGAAGGGAAAACCCTGGAGCCGCTCCGCCTCAACGAGCACGTAAGCTTTCAGAATCTGGCCTGCGGATGTCTGATCTTTTTTGAAAAAGAGCAGCAAGGCAAAGCCCGGTTCTTTCTTCCGGAGCGCCTGCCCATTTTGACAGGATCCCAGCTCATCATCGCCTATGGAAGCATCACTAGCGTCTTCATCCACAATCCTCAAGATCCGAACAACGGCTATTTAAAACAGTTTGGCTACTCGTTCGGCGATCGCATCCGCGCGCAGCATCATCCCGCCTGCCGGATTTAGAAACCGGTCTAATTTACGCTTGGCGGTTTAAATCAGGCATTGCCCGAATCATGAATTGATCAAATAAAGGCACCGTAAACGCCAAATCGCCATATGCTGGGCTATAGATCATCCCTTTCTTGATCAGCTTAGCCCTCGTTGGACTCATGCTGGTTGCCTTGATGTTCAAGAGATCTGCGATATCTCCCGGACGATAGGGACCAGATCCCAATTCTGCCATGGCACGCAAAAAAATCTTTTCGCTCGGTGTGAGTCGATTAAATCGTACACGAAAGAAATTTTGGTCGAGGCGCGGAATCACTTGAGCCGTTGCTTCCTGGACGAGCTGCAAAGTAATGGGACTATCCACGGCCAAATTCCATGCCTGACATCCCCATTCCTGAATAAAATATGGATAACCTTTAGTCAGCCGAAATATTTCCTGAAGCGCCTCATCGTCAAAAACAACTCCCGCTGCAAGCGCAGGTTCCTTCAATGCAATCGCTGCATCCTCTTGAGACAGAGCCCCGATATCTGGAAAGCTAAAGAGCCGTTCAGCATATGATTTTGCCTCCCCAGCCAGACCTGGAAGACTCGGCAGCCCAGCCCCTAAAAGCAGTAGAGGAAGTTGACGCTGCTGAACTTTGTGCATCGCCACAATGAGCGCACCAAGCTCTTTTTGGCTAAAATATTGAATCTCATCAATCAAAAAGGCCACTGCACACTTACGATCTTCAGCGGCTTCTCCAATAGCAGTGAAAAGATTCGGTAAATCGATTTCCAAATCTCCGCTATCAGCCGATCCTTTTTCAGGTTCGATGCCTATGCCAAAAGTGACGTCGCCTACCGTCAATGTTAAAGCGCTAACGAAACTTCGAAGAACAGCCAATCCGCGCTTCACTTTTGCGCTCAACCCAACCATGCGATCCAAGTCAAAAAGAAGAGTGCGCAAATAGGGAACAATCAACGGACCGAGCGCAATATTTTCATGCGCCTCAATAAAAATCGTTCGGTAGCCTTCACTTTTTGCCAAACGCTCAATTTCATTGAGTAACACAGTCTTGCCTACTCCGCGGAGCCCTGTCAGCAACATACTCTTTTCAGACCGCTTTTGCTTGATCCGACCTAAAAGGATTCGGGCTTGCTCAAGAGCAGGCCCCCTCCCGACCAGTTCAGGCGGCGGAGAGCCAGCTCCCGGTGAAAAAGGATTTTTGATTGGATCCATGACGTCCCAGTTATATCAACTTATGCACACTTATACCAGAAATTGGCAATAACCAGGTATAAGAATGTGTAAGTGTAGGCGTCATTTTAAAATGTCACCTTTCCATTGTGCCACCTCTTTTAGCATCAATACTTTGTGATGCCACAGGTGACATTTCTATTTAACGGAAAGGTGACATTTTAAAATGACGCCTACAATTTGCGCGGGGCTGGTCACTCGATAGTCCTTATGCATCAACGTGTTGCAACATCCGGTTGATTTTTTATTGATTTTCAGTATCATATGATATCACAATTAGATCTGGAAAGAAATGTATCCAAATCGACCATCGGACGGAGAACTAGATAAAAAAATTAAAGCCGCCAAAGCGGCCTTAACATCTCAAGGTGGACTCTACGCCAATATGAATAAAGCAGTGGGAGAACTCAATGAATTAGAAATAGAATCTCCGAGCCAAATCTGGGAATTAATCTTGGCGCTTTTAGATGAGATTAACCCCAAAGATTACACCGGCGGAAGACCCCCTCTAAGATCTTACGAGAAGGCGATAGTTAACCAGGAATTGTTCGCGTTTTGTTGGGACAGCACTAAACTTGGTAAAAAAATGTATCTGAAATTCGCCTTGAAACAGAATAGATATTATTACGTATCTCTACACAGAAGTAAGGACCAATTATGAAATGTTTATATTGCGATGGAGATAAATTCGAGGAACGAAATTGTCGATTTACTCCCGAAATTAAAGGAGACGAAGTCGAGGTTGTTGTTCTAGCGATGGTTTGTGCTAAGTGCCAAGCTCCGATTATGAATGATGATCAAATGAGTCAGTTGAGAAAAGCTGCTGCAGATGCATATCGCAAAATGCATGGATTATTGACCTCTGAAGAAATTGTGAATTTTCGTTCTTTATTCGCTATGTCCCAAGCCGCATTTGCAAGTTATTTAAAAGTCGGTGAAGCGAGCATAAAACGCTGGGAAACATATTTTGTTCAAGAAGTAGGCCAAGATGAACATATACGATTAAAATGCGATGAAGCCTATGCAGAATTCAGCGCACTTAATGTTCATTGGAAAAGTCATCCGCCTGATGTATACAGTGGAAATCGACGTTTTAGCTGGGAGCTTTTTAAACAAGCAGTGCGATATCTCATAGAGTTTGCGAAAAGCCCTCTTTTTTTAAACAAAACTTTATTCTACGCAGACTTCAAACATTATCAGCGTTATGGCGTAAGCATTACCGGGGCGAGATATGCTCATCTGGAATATGGACCCTGCCCACAACAGTATGAAAATCTCATTTATTTCATGCTTCATGAAGGCGAGCTGATACAATCTGACAACCACACATTAAAAAGCGTTGAACCTGCGAATCTGAATATTTTTGGCGATTCCGAAAACGAAGTCCTTGAACTCGTAGCAAATTTAGCCAAACCCGATGGAGGAAAAAAATTACTCCAGCTATCTCACCAGGAAGACGCATATAAAAACAGTGAATCAATGGCACTCATTAGTTACGAGTTTGCTAAAAATCTCAAAATATAAAGAACAAATATGTTTGGTAGAACGCACTCTGAATCGTAATGGCGGAAAAATGAATGTCTTACCCTACTCGACTCTCACTACCCTGATGTTCACCATTATTATGGATGTAATGGGAGTAGGGCTTGTTTTGCCATTGCTGCCTAATCTAGTTGTTTCCTCAACCAGTCCTTTTTACAACGGAATTGATTCTTTGTTTTCCTACGGCCTGGTTCTTGCTGTCTGGTCTTTGGGTGGATTTTTTGGGTCTCCTTTTTTAGGTTCTTTTTCCGACAAGATCGGTAGAAAGAAAATATTAATCATCTCTTTGTCATGTAACGCTCTTATTTATGCTTTTACAGCTTTTGCGGTGCTTCAAAAATGGTTTCTACTTTTTATCTTAATGCGTTTTAGCTCTGGGTTTTTCTCAGGAAGTTTCGAAATCGCTCAAGCTGCTGTTGCGGATAAAAGATAAAGAAGAAAAAGCAAAAAACATGTCTTATATGATCTTGGCATTTGCTCTGGGATCAATCGTTGGACCGTTCTTAAGCGGGCTAACCGTTTCTTTTGGCCTGATTATGCCATTTTTATTCGCAGCAACTCTCTCATGTTTGAATGTGTTTGGTCTTTCCGTTTTTTTTCGAGAAACACATGAACGAAAAGCACATAAGATTTTATGGCTCTCCCTTTTAACTTCTTTTACTTTTCTTTTACGTGATGATAGAACAAGAAAATTGGCGGTAGTTTTTTTGGTTTTTCAATTTGCATTTGGGTTCTATTTCCAATCAATTTCTCTTGTCCTTCAGGAAGTATATCATTTGGTTCCAGCTCAAATATCTTCCTTCTTTATTGTTATCGGTTTAAGCGTTGGCGTTTTTTCAAATCTTTCTATTTGGTTTTCTGTGCTTTTATCAGCTGCCTTTTTCTTTTTAAGTGGAATTTTGATTCGATTATTTGAAGAAAAAAGTTCAACACCTGTATAAACGTTTGAGAATATTTCGGGTGACTCTTTAGAAGTCAGCCGACCCTGTGACACGGGAAAAAGGAATTACATCTCGGACATTTTCCATGCCAGTGATAAAATTGAGTTCAATAAAGGCAAACGACTTCTGGTCGCGTACCGTTCTCACCCAACCGCAAACGGGGATTTTGTGGCCTATAATGGATTCCATACAATGTCCCATCACAGTCAAAAATAATGACCCCGACAGGCTGTGGCGATGTTTTATTGCTCATTTTGAGAGGCCGTTTCTGCTTTTGCAATGATTTGATCGATGAATTCCGTTTTCGCTCTACAATAGCTCATGCCGTCATTATGAACCGACGCCAATTGCATTTTCAGGGCCCCATAAGCGTCCCGATCTTCTTCATGAGCGCGCAACCAGTCACGAAACATGAGATTGCGTTGAATCACTGGATTCCCTTCCTCAAAAATATGAAGGTGAACACGCGGCGAGTCTTTGCTAAAGTATCTGCCAGTTGGAATGACCTCTCCTCTCGATTCAAACCCAAGCTTTTCCAAGGCAGCCGTATCGATGGATTCTAGCTGATTGACGACGGCCAAAATATCAATTTTGGGCTTCGCGCTCAATCCAGGCACAGCCGTGGAGCCAAAATGATGAACGGCCACGCAATTGTCGCCCAACACTTGTTGGATCGGCGCCGCTTCGTTTTCGAACACTTGCGGCCATTCAGGATCATAGGGAGCGATTTCAATGGATTCCGGAACATCGGCTATCTCCGACAGAGCAGGCGCCGATTCGACCACTTCATTCGGAACGGGTTTCGGTGAAGCGGCGATCAGGGCGATTTTCACCAGATTGTCCAAATTTTCTCTCACTAACGAATTTTCAAAGTCCGGTTTCCACTCCAAATCGCCAATTGTATCGCTGATCGTAAAAAACGAAATGATTTGCGCCTGATGCTCGGCGGCAATGGTGAAAAGAGCGGCGGCTTCCATTTCAACTGTCAAAACGCCTTCTTTTTGATACTGCTCGATCTCCTCTTTCGTTTGCCGATAAAACGCATCGGTCGTCCAGCTGGCGCCTAATCGATAGGGAATTTTCAAATCACCCAGCGTCTGGCACAATTTGTCCGTCCATTGCTGCGAAGGATAGGCATATTTTTCGGGCGGCCGATAATGATGCGACACGCCTTCATCGCGAATCGCACGATCGCACACGATCAGATCGCCCGGTATCAAATCTTTCTGCAGACCACCGGCCAGGCCGATCGAGATGCACTGTTTGACGCCCCACGAAAGAAGGTATTCCAGCCGCATCGCATTCGATGGGGCTCCTTGCCCGTAATAGACGATCGCTACATCGGGATGCTCTTCAAAAAAATAGAGCTCCTTCAACTTTCCATCGCATGGGCGCATGGGATTGTTTTCCAACACTCGCTCCATCAATCCCTTGCTGTAGCAAAAAATGACTGTTTTAGGAGGCGGGCATGTGGGAAGAAGGTTGAGATTTTGATGATAAGCCACGGCTCTTTGCGGCGTCATCAAAGAGGGTTTATTCCATTTACCTGCAAAATTGGGAAATGAGCCGACCGTTGAAACAGACTGGGCCGTTTTGATCGAATCAACATACCAGTTCGCCAAACGATACAGCGTCTGATACTGGGAATACTGACAGAGCATAAAAGGTCTTTGCAAAGACAGCTCCCAGAAAACCTGGTCGATGCTGATCTGAATGTTGTCAATATCTACGCCATTCGCCAACTGCGAATCGATATCGGAAATCAAAGCCATCGCCGCTAAAAATGTACCCGTGCGGCCCACGCCGGCGCGGCAATGCACTGCAATCATTTGCGCGCTGTCATCGGGTTTCATCACCGCTTTGACTAGCTTCGCTAACGTTTCCGGTTCGATGCTTTCGTGGTTTTCCCAACTGTCCGTAAAGAAGTAATTCAGCTCTTTTCCATTGAGTTCGATCGTTTTTTGATTGTTTTGAAGGCCTAGCGGTCCCTCCCAATAGGGAAAGCTACACTCATTGTCGTGAGAGACAGCGGGAGTCAGGCGGACCAGATCCGTCGCCTGGTAGTCTTTTAGCACCTGCATAAATGTCGAACAATTCTCAGCTGTGGGCGCTTCGAGGGCCAGAAACTGTTTTCCATGAAGCGTGATGATGCTGGCATTGTAGGAATCCGAGGCCAGGTTGTAGCGAAAAGCTCCAGGATAAGAACATCGAGAGCCCCACGATTTGAATGATGCGGGAGTTTCGTATGCCGCACGATAATGCCCCTCTTTTTCCGGCAAATCGTCAGGATTGGTGAAATATATCTGACAGCGCTCTTTTTTCATCTGATCGAACCGGCTTTTGAGCTCTTCTTCGGTCCAGTCAGAGCTCCACAGAGAAAATGGCTGAGCGTTACCTTCAAATTCTTGCCATCGGTCGTGAAAACCTTTTTCAGCATTTTGAAGGCGCATGCTGCAATTTTCATCGCAAGCAGCCGAAGAGAGAAATGTTGTCAGCGAAACGAAGAGAGATGCTATCAACTTTTTCATACAACAAACCTATCCATGAACGCACTTCTTGCCGCAATCCCACCCCTTCAGGGGTGGGTCTAGGCAAGATATTTTATTCGTGCGGTAAGCGGCTTTAGCCGCACCGCAACCTTAAGGAGAAGTTCTTCAAGTGCATAGTTATAATGCAAATTTTCCGCTTAGTTTGCAATATTATGTTTGATGTAAAATAAATATTTTACGTTTATTAAAATATTAAATAATTAGATAATCCGGAAAAATCAAAAAAAGAATCGCTTAGCCGCTTCGACGCTCGCGATATAAAGTCCCACAATCCCTCCCACTACCGCGTAATAAACAAGCGGCAGCGGCACAAAACCGAATAGCACTCCCAACGTCGTGTAAGGCAAGACACCCGCGCTGACAATCACAGCCAAGATGGCCAACATAAGCCACAGTCCCGGCCTCGACTGAAAAATCCAGCGGCGTGTACGAATCGCCAACACAACCAAAGTGGCGGATGCAACTGACTCGATGAACCAGCCGGTGCGAAAGGCTTCTTTCGACGCATGCATCCAATAGAGCAATACTCCAAACGTCAGAAAATCGAAGACTGAACTGATTAGACCAAACACCACCATGAAACGGCGGATCAGCGGCAAATCCCACTTGAGCGGCCGTCGCACCGCCTCCGCATCCACATGATCCGAGGCGATCGCCATCTCCGGAAAATCTGTCAGCAAATTCGTAAGAAGCACCTGCTTCGGCAAAAAAGGCAGGAATGGCAAAAACAGCGAAACACCCGCCATGCTGAACATGTTGCCGAAATTGGCACTCGCCGCCATATAGACGTACTTGATCGTATTCGTAAACGTATGGCGTCCCTCTTCGATGCCCGCTCGCAGCACCGTGAGATCCTTTTCCAATAGCACGATGTCCGCCGCTTCTTTGGCTGCCGCAGCGCCGCCTTCCACCGCGATGCCCACATCAGCCATATGCAGGGCGGAAACATCGTTGATGCCATCTCCTAAAAATCCGACAATGTGCCCCATTTTGCGCAGAGCGAGGATGATGCGCTCTTTTTGATTGGGTTCGATTTCTGCAAAGATGTTTTTCTCTAACACCAGAAACATCAAAGCCTCATCGCTGGTGCTCGCCAAATCCGACCCCGTTGCCAAATGCGCGTGGGTCAACCCGATATGACTGGCTACCTCGAGAGCAACCAGCCGGTTGTCGCCCGTGATGATTTTCAACCGCACGCCGCTCTTTTTCAAGTCAGAGACGATTTCGGCAATACCCGGCTTGATGGGATCGTCAAAGCGAAGGAATCCTAAAAAGACATACTCAGCCTCGAAGTCCGGTGCCATCTCGACTCGATACGCAACACCGAGAAGGCGATATCCCTGCCGGCTTTCATCCTCATAGATCTTTTCAATGTTCGATCGCACCAAATCAAGAGCCACGATGGAGCCATCGCTTGGCTCGGCCCGGTTGCAAATCGACAGGATGGACTGCACAGCGCCCTTAGCAATGGCCAGAGATTCATTGTTTCTTTTTAGCAGAACAATGAGGCGCTTACGGATAAAATCATAGGGCCGCTCATCGATCTTTTCCCACCCGCTCTCAACAGAAAGAGCGCTCAAAATCGCGGCGTCGAGCGGATTTTCGTAGCCTTTTTGAAAATAGGCATTGAGAGCAGCGAATCGCTCTATTTTTGGACTCTTCATGCCATCGAGGCCAATAGAACGGGCCAGTTCCACTTTTCCCGTCGTAATGGTGCCTGTCTTGTCGGCACAAAGGACATCCATTTGTCCAAAATTTTCAATCGACGGCAATCTCTTCACGACGACTTTGTGTAGAGCCATCCGCCGTGCGCCATGCGAGAGATTGACGCTGATGATCGCCGGAAGCAGCTGCGGGGTCAGTCCGACGGCGAGAGCCACGGAAAAGAGAAAAGAATCGAGCATGGGCCGGTGCAAATACAGGTTGACGGCGAAAATCACCAGAACCAGCACCATGGTTACCTGGAAAAGAAAATAGCTGAATTTGCGCACGCCCAGCTCAAAGGCCGTTTCCGGCGGCCGGAAGCGGATCTGCCGGGCAATCTGGCCAAATTGGGTCTGCCACGACGTCGCCACAACGAGAGCCAGCCCGTTTCCGCTGACAACCGTACTGGCCATGAAAAGGGCGTTCGTGCGCTGAAAAATGGGAGTATCCAATGTCCCCGCCCCTGGCATTTTTTCCACGGGAAGGCTTTCGCCCGTCAGCGTCGCTTCATTGACGAAGAGATGGTTGGATTCAACGAGAATGCAGTCTCCCGGAATCTGATCGCCGGCCATGAGCTCGATCACGTCGCCCGGAACAATCTCTTCGATGGGAATTTTTCCGAGGACGCCGCCTCGCCGAACGCGAGCCTGCACGGCAACGAGCTGCATGAGTTTTTCCAGAGCCGAGACCGCTCCGCGCTCTTGAAAAAACCCGAGCGCCCCGCTCGCGAGAACAATGGCCAGAATGATCGTAGCGTCGACATGGGCGCCGAGCACGAAAGAGATGGTGGATGCAAAAATCAACAGGAGAATGAGCGGACTCTTGAATTGAGAGAGCAAGAGCCGGATTCCCCGGCCCCTTGTCGGCGCTGACAAGGTATTGCGGCCCCACACCCCCAGACGCGCCTGTGCCTCTCTTTGAGTCAGGCCGCCAGGCCGAGACCTCAGATGCTCGTAAGCTTCCTCGAGGGATAGATTCCAGCCTGTGAACTCCATAAGAGTTCTTATAACAGATCGAATCTTCTCGAATCTAATAAATACAAACAATGAGCTCCAAAAGCTCCATCGTAGGTTCCATGCAAAAGAAAAGAGAGCTATCGGGGATTTCCCGTTATCACTTTGGAAGAATTTCTTCGCGGTATCACACCAGAGAATCTTATATTTTAAAATAGTTAATAACAGATATTTTACATTTCATGATTCGCGCCCGAGCAGCCTTTCGACAATCGCATCGATCGTAAAACCGAACTCTTGCGCCAGATCCGCTGCCGGCGCCGATGCGCCAAAACTCTCCATGCAAATCGCGATCCCGTCCAGGCCGATGTACTTGTACCAGCCGAAATCCGTCCCCGCTTCGATCGATACGCGGATCCCGATATTCCCGCCAGCAATCGATTGCCGGTAATCATTGCTTTGCTTTTCAAACAGCTCCCAGCACGGGAAAGAGACGACGCGCACGTTTTTGCCGATTTTTTCCAGCCGTTCGGCGACGTCGATCGCCAGACTCAGCTCCGAGCCAGTGGCAAACAGGGTATAGTCCGGCCGGCTCTTCTCTTTTTTCACGATATAGGCGCCTCGGCCCATGCCCTGTGCATAGGACACGGCAGTTTCGGCCAGATCGGGCAGTTTCTGTCTCGATAATATGATCGCGGTCGGGCCCTTGTATTGGAGCGCCGCCAGCCATGCCATGCGCACTTCGTGCGAATCGGCCGGCCGGATCACCTGCAAATCAGGGATCGCGCGCAAAGCGGCATAATGTTCGATCGGCTGGTGCGTCGGCCCGTCTTCGCCGAGAAAAATCGAATCGTGGGTGAATTGATAGATCACCTGATAGTGAGACAGAGCCGCCAAGCGAATCGCGTTGCGCATATAGTCGCAAAAAGTCAAAAAAGTGCCGCAAAAGGGCGTAAACATTCCCGTCAAAAATAAGCCGTTCGAGCAGGCCGCCATCGCAAATTCGCGCACACCGTACTTGATATTGCGACCCGCGAAATGACCCGGCGTAATAATCGGAAAATGTTTCATCATCGTTAGATCAGAACAGGACAGATCGGCTGATCCGCCGATGAGCTGCGGCAGGCGTTGTCCGAGCAGGTTCAGGCACTCCTGCGAAGCGCCCCGCCCCGCCAGCGGTGCTTTCATGGCAATATGATTCAAAGCCGATTCGAGATCCTGCGGTACAGTACGCATCGCCATTTTTTCGAACTCATCGGCCAAATCGGGATAGGATGCCGCCCACTTGCGATAGACTTCCCTCCAATGAGCCTCCGATTGCGCATCTTTGGCCATTTTCTGCTCGAAGAAAGTATTCACCACCTGCGGAACATAAAACTCTTCTGTTGGCAGTCCGAGCGCTTCTTTCGTCGCCAACACTTCTTCAACGCCCAGCGGCGATCCGTGCGCCTTGGACGATCCCGCTTTATGGGGCGAGCCCTTGCCGATCACGGTGCGCATGATGATTAAAACAGGTTTTTCCTGCTTCTTGCGCAAATTGGAAAAGAGAGCGTCCATGCCATCGAAATCATAACCGTCGACCTCAAAGACATCCCATCCGTAGGCGCGGTAGCGCATCTTGGTGTCTTCCGACAGACACTCGGAAATGGGTCCGTCGAGACAGATCTGGTTGGCATCGTAGATCAGGACCAGATTGTTCAAATGCAAATAGCCGGCCAGCGAGGAGGCCTCGGAAGAAATCCCCTCCATGAAACAGCCGTCGCCCGCTATGCAATAGACCTTTGCATCGAAGAGCCGGAACTCATCGCGATTGAACTTTTCACCCAGAATTTTCAGGCCTAGAGCCATGCCGACCGCGTTGCCGACGCCCTGGCCGAGCGGCCCTGTCGTCGCCTCGACGCCTTCGGTCATGCCATATTCAGGATGGCCCGGCGTGATCGAATGGAGCTGTCGGAATTGCTTGATATCGTCCATCGAGATCTTAAAGCCGGCAAAATGGAGACAGGAATAGAGCCACATCGAGCCGTGGCCGGCAGACAACACGACGCGGTCGCGATTGACCCATCGCGGACTTTTCGGATTATGGCGGAGCAATACGCCGTATAGATAGGCGCCCAGCTCAGCGCATCCCATCGGCATGCCTGGATGGCCCGAATCGGCCTTTTGCACCGCATCCATGGCAACTGTTCGGATCGCGTTGGCAATTTTCCCGAGCTGCTTTTTGAGATTGTCGTCCATAGAATCAGAGCCTTTTTCTTTCGTTGAAAAAAATGTATTCTGATTCCGAGGGCATTATCCTCGCAAGAAATTTTTACCGCACTTCTTGCCGCAATCCCCCCTTCAGGGGTGGGTCTAGGCAAGATATTTTATTCGTGCGGTAAGCGGCTTTAGCCGCACCGCAACCAAAAGCTACAGAAGAATCTCCTCCTTTCAAGGAGGAGGTCTTCAAGCGTGAATCTCATCAACAAGAAAAGAAGGCATTATAAACTGTCTATCATATTGAGCCATTTGCTCGTCGAAGATCGCCTTGTTTTGAGCATGCAATGCATTGATGCGTTGGCGCTCGGGCTCTGTCGCACGGCGAAACTGCTCTTGAGCTGCTGCGATCGACTGATCCCTGACTTGTTGAGCACAGCTTAATGAATCGTTGTGTAAAGTGTTATGAGCTTCAGGCGTATTATTACGAAATTCTTGCTCCAGCGCAGAATGTCGCCGGTTGAATTCATTGCGCGCACTCGCTGCATCATCCAGTATGTGTTTCTGATCATCTGTAATAATGCCGAACTCTTTCAATTCGCTAACAGAATATCCGTCGAGAATAGCCAAACAATTGAGATTTTTTGTCTCGCTTTCGAATTTTCCCTTCCAAATAATGGGCAAAGGAACATCGATAGGATTCAATTGCTTGGACTCAACCTGACCTTTTCGAGCATCGCGATACAGCGCGCAAATCTGAGAAAATGACAGATTTTCGGCATGAACGTCATAAGCACACTGAAAATTAAATTCATCCAGTAAACGATAGCGAAAAATCCTTGCCCACCCATGTTTTTCTACTACCTTGGGAAGGGGCATGCCGGGCGCTTTCCTGCGTAGAGACTCCTGAGTTTTGGGATCCTCGTAATCGATCAGGGATTTTGAATAGATCGCCACGGCTACAGATGCAATGGCCAAGGGAATCGCTGCTCCCAAAAGAAAAAGGCATGGCATCGACAGAGCAAACCCGAGAGCCACTGCGGCGCCGGCCAAAGCGAGGCCTGACGCGGCATACGCCCATGCTTTTTTGACTTTCACGTCTGTCCAATAGCGCGGCTGATGAACACCATCATCCGCAAGAACACCCACTACAGGCTTTTCATGAGCAAGTTCAGGTGCTAAATTAGCCGGTTGAGCCGCACTCATGAAATCTTCCAATTTTTAACGCTGTGCTTTGCGATACAACACTTCTAAATTGGAAATCATGCTTTCGTATCGTTTCCCGTCTTCCAAGACCTTCCCTGAATCAACAGCTTCAAGAATCTTTTCTCTTTCTGCTGCTGCATGATCAAGACAAGTTTTTTGATCTTCTGTAATAACACCATTCATTACCAAATCGTCGATAGGATAATGGTCACAAATAGCCAAACAGCCGAGATCCTTAGTCTCTTCTTCGAAGAGAGATTTCCATTCACTGAGCGCTGGGATCTTGTAAGACTTTTGGGCGTCGACGCTTGATTTTTTTAGACCTTTGCTAGCGTCACTATGTAACTTGCAAATCTCAGCAAACGTCAGGGTTTGTGCATACTCACGAAATTTGGCCTGAAAGCGGGAATTGTCCATTGGACAGAACCGGAAAACACCCTTCCAGCCATATTCATTCACGAATTTGGGTAACGGCATTTTTTTTCGCCTCGTTATCAAATCAGCTCCAATAGCATCAGCTCCCTCAGCAAACCCCATGGCACTAATAGAAAACCCCGCGCCAATAAAAACAATCATAGGAGTAGAAAAAATTGAAAAAAATGCAAGGCCTGTACTCGGCCATGCAAATAATAAAAACGGGGAACACATAAAACCAAAGGCGCATAGAAATGAAATCGCTGCGAAAACAGTAAAAACAACCCTCATTACTTTAAGCTTCGTCAGCTCGCGAGACTCATTAACTTGATGTTCTTTTACTGGAACACCTTGAAAAACAGGTATAGCTTCAACACAATTTAAAACGCCACTCACAAACAAACCTCCATTTTTTTATTGCCACGATTATGACAACAACCATCATTAAATCAAATAATACCAAATATTTTAAAACAAAGAAGTTTATTGCCACCTTTTCACAAAATAATATTGCTTTATAACAAATATTTTTCCTCTTTGACTTTTCAGAGGCAATCGCCTAACCTCAATGGCTTTGATCTTTTAGGGATTTATGCTTTCACAAGACCTACGCCGCCAGTTTCTTCAGTATTTTAAGTCTCAGGGACATACCATCGTCTCCTCCTCGCCGGTCGTGCCATTGGACGACCCCACGCTTCTCTTTACGAACGCGGGAATGAACCAGTTCAAGGATGTGTTCCTCGGCCAATCGAAACGGCCCTATACGCGCGCAGCGACGACCCAAAAATGCATCCGCGTCGGCGGCAAGCATAACGACCTGGAAAACGTGGGCCACACTTCGCGCCACTGCACATTTTTTGAAATGCTCGGCAACTTCTCATTTGGCGACTATTTCAAAAAAGAGGCGATCGGCTTTGCCTGGGACGTGGCAACGCAAGTCTTTGCATTTGATCCGAAAAAAATCTGGGTCTCCGTCTTCAAAGACGATGACGAGGCGTTGGCTCTTTGGGAAAAACACATCCCCACCGATCGCATCGTCCGCTTTGGTGAAAAAGAAAACTTTTGGGCGATGGGGGACACCGGCCCCTGCGGCCCCTGCTCCGAGCTGCTCTACGACCGCGGCGAAAAATACGGCGCCGCCCGCAATCCGTATGAGGATGAGTCCGGCGAGAGGTTTTTGGAGTTCTGGAACCTCGTCTTCATGCAATTCATGCGCGATGCTTCCGGCAAAATGGACAAGCTGCCCAAGCAATCGATCGATACCGGCGCGGGACTCGAGCGGGTCGTGGCCTTGCGCATGCATGTGGACAACGTCTTCTTGACCGATATTTTGCGATCCCTCATTGCCAGAGTCGAAGAGATCAGCCATGTGAAATACGTCGAGACGAATCGGGCTCTGGCGCCGGCATTCCATGTGATCGCCGACCATATCCGCTCGCTGTCGTTTGCCATCGCCGACGGCGCGCAGCCGAGCAATACCGATCGCGGCTATGTGCTGCGCAAGATTTTGCGAAGAGCCGTGCGCTACGGGCGCATGCTGGGGCTGCAAAAGCCGTTTTTAGCCGATGTGCTCCCGCGCCTCGTCGCCAATATGGGCGAAGATTTTCCCGAACTTAAAGCGTCTGAGGCGCGCATCAATGAGATTTTGACGATCGAAGAAGAAGCATTTTTGCGCACGCTGCAGCGCGGCGGCGAGCTGCTCAGCTCCGTCATGGCAAGGTCGCAAAGCAGCAAAATGATCGCCGGCGACGACGCCTTCAAACTCAAGGACACCTACGGATTTCCTCTCGAGGAAATCCAACTCATCGCCAAAGACGAAGGGCTGAAAGTGGATCTGGCCCGCTTTGAAAAACTTGAAGTTGAGGCGCGGGAAAAATCGCGACAAGCGAGAAAGGTATCCTCCCAGCAATTCGATCAGAACTTTTTCGCTGACTTTACCCGCACTCATCAGCCATGCCAGTTCGTCGGCTATGACAAACTGAGCGCCGAGGCCCGTATCGTCGGCATTGTCAAAGACAATCGATTCACCGATGAGATGCAAGAGGGCGAGGAAGCCACGCTGCTCCTCGATACGACCCCGTTTTACGCCGAGATGGGCGGGCAGGTCGGCGACAAGGGACAGATCGCCAAAGGAATCAACCTGTTTTTCGTGGAAGACTGCATATCGCCATTTCCCGGCGTCATCGCCCACATCGGACGCATGGGTCCCGGGGTTTTGCGCAAGGGCGATCATATCCAGGCCCAGGTCGAGGCGTTGCGGCGCCAATCCATTCAAAATAACCACACGGCCACTCACCTGCTCCATTGGGCCCTGCAAAAAGTACTCGGCACCCACATCAAACAGGCGGGATCGCTCGTCGATGACCACCACCTGCGCTTCGACTTCAACCACCACAAACCAATGAGCCAAACCGAAGTGCGCGAAGTGGAAAACCTCGTCAACGAAAAAATCCGCGAGAACCGTGTTGTCCACGCCCATGAGATGGCGCTGGAGGACGTGCAAAAACATCCCGACATCAAGCAGTTTTTCGGCGAAAAATATGGCGAGCGCGTGCGCGTCGTCGACATCGAGTTCAGCAAGGAACTCTGCGGCGGAACGCATACGGGCATGATCGGAAGCATCGGCCTTTTCAAGATTGCGAAAGAAAGCAGCATTGCCGCCGGCGTGCGCCGCATCGAAGCGATGACAGGACGCGCGGCCGAAGAGATGGTGCAGCAGCAAGAAGATCTGCTCTTACAAATCGCCGCTAGTCTAAAATCCCCCGTCGCCAGCGCTTCTGAAAAACTCTCATCGCTGCTCGACGAGAACAAGCAGCTTTGCGCCGAGATCAAAAACATGCGCAAATGCCAAATGAAGGATCTGGCCGTTCAATTGCGCTCGTCCCTGGAAAAAGCCGGCCGCGTGCCGCTCATTGCCGCCATCGTTCCGGTTCTGCCCGAAGATCTGGCGCTGCTGGCTCAAGAGCTGATGGATCATCTCAAATCCGGCGTCATCGCGATCGGCGTCATCCACGGCGAAAAATGCCAGCTGCTCGTGCAGATCAGCTCCGATCTTTCGCCCAAACTCAGCGCGCAAAATCTCATCAAAGAGGCCTCAATGCTGATTCAGGGCGGCGGGGGCGGCAAGCCGAATCTCGCTCAAGCCGGCGGCAAAGATCCGCAGGGGTTGCCGAAGGCGCTGAACCGGATCCGTGAGATTTTGGAAGCGTTTGCATGATTCTGGATTTTTTGCACCACAGCCCGTCGTTCATTGCGCTGCAAAAAGCGCTGGCCTCTGGTGAATCCATTCTTTTCGAGTCCCTGTGGGACACGCCCAAAGCCATCATCGCTGCCGAAGTGCAGCGCCAGACGAAAAAAAACGTCCTGGTGCTGACGGGCGGCATGCGCGAGGACCGTTTTTTTGAAAACCTCGAATCAATCCATCCCAAACGAACCATTGAATTTCCCGCTTGGGAAACTTTGCCCGGCGAAGAGATCGCTCCGAGTCCGGACATCATCGGCAAGCGCTTTGAGGCGCTGCAATTCCTGATCCAGCGCAAGGACGGCTGCATTTGCCTGTGCCCTTTGCAATCGCTCTTGCAAAAAGTCCTTCCCAAAGATCTGCTCGCGCCTCTTTTGACGGTCTGGAAGAAAAAAACGCGTGTTGATTTCAAGGGCCTGCCCCAATTTCTATCCGATCTCGGCTACAAGCCTTCTGCCGCCGTCTCGGACAAGGGGGAATTTGCCCTGCGCGGCGGTATTTTGGATATTTTTCCCGTCGCATCCCCCGACCCATTCCGCATCGAGTTTTGGGGCGATGAAATCGAAGAGATTCGCAAATTTGATCCGGTCGGGCAAAAATCGGTCGGCTCCGCCGAAGAGGTTTTCATCTGCCCCGCCCAAGAGCTCATGCTCCTCAAAAAGGCAACGCACCTTTGCCCCATCACCGACTATCTCGGCAGCGATTTTGTCATTTTGTGGGACGATATCACGGCCATTGAAGAGACGTTTGTCGCCATCAAAGACATGCCCGGCGCCAAATCGGCCTTTTTTTATTCATTGAGCGAACTGATCGAGCGCCTCAAAACCGGACAGCATCTCTTCGGCGCGCCCGAATCCATTGAAAACCTGTCCGAGGTGCGCAAAAACAAAGAGCGTACGCAGCATTTGCAGACGACTTCTTTCGAAGCCTTCCACCACACTTTTGAAGCGCAGCGCTGGTTCCATCCATTCCAAAAGCCTGCGGACTTTTTCACCTCGCAAGATTTGGAATCCGACGACTTCCTCGATTTGCTGCCGAAAGATCCCGCTTTCCCGATCATTTTTCTCAACGCTACCGATACGGAAGAAGAGGAACTCAAGCGCCAACTCGCCAGCCACTCGATCGCTTGGCAGAGAAAAATTCGCTTCGAGCGGGGCCAGCTCACCTCCGGTTTCGTTGTCGTCGATCTGCCTCTCGCCGTGATCCCCCACTCCGAAATCACCGGCAAATCCCCGATCCGCCGGCAAAAATGGCGCAGCACGACCCATACGCCGGCCTCCGAATTCCATCAACTGGCCCCAAATGATCTCGTCGTCCATTTCCACAGCGGAATCGGGCGCTACCTCGGCATGGAAAAACTCGCCAACCATTTGGGACAGGAAACGGAGTTCCTCGCGATCCAATATGCGGACGACAGCAAGCTCTACGTACCCCTCAGCCAGGCGTACCTGGTCTCGCGCTATATCGGCTCGAATGAAGAAGCGCCCCATCTCAGCCAGCTCGGCACCAAACGGTGGCAAAACACCCGCAACCAGGCCCAGCAGCAAATCCTCGGCTATGCCAACGATCTGCTTAGGCTCTACGCCGAAAGAGCCATCCAGGGCGGCTTTCGCTATCCGCCCGACTCTCCCACCATCTCGCAATTCGCCCGCGACTTTCCCTACACTGAAACGAGCGATCAGCTGCTAGCGATCCAGGCCATCCAACACGACATGATGTCGGACAAATCGATGGACCGGCTGATCTGCGGCGATGTCGGCTACGGCAAAACGGAAGTCGCCATGCGGGCCGCTTTCAAGGCCGTCATCGACGGCACGAAACAGGTGGCGGTTCTCGTGCCCACTACAGTCCTCGCCATGCAGCATTACGAGACGTTTAAACAGCGGATGAGCGGCTATCCCGTGCGAATCGGCGTCGTGTCGCGCTTCTGCACCGCCAAACAAAACCGGCAAACTCTCGAAAAAATCGCCGCCGGTGAGATTGACGTTTTGATCGGCACACACCGCCTGCTCTCCGAAGATGTGTTATTTAAAGACCTCGGCCTATTGATTATCGACGAAGAGCAGCGCTTCGGCGTCAGAGCCAAAGAGCGTTTGAAGCGCTTCAAGGCCGGCGTCGATTGCCTGACGCTATCGGCCACTCCCATCCCGCGCACGCTCTATATGTCGCTCATCCACGCGCGCGACATGACCGTCATCAACACGCCCCCGCAAGACCGATTGCCCGTCAAGAGCATCATCGCCGAAACGGATATGGAAATGATCCAAAACGCCCTGATGCGCGAGTTCGCGCGCGGCGGACAGGCATTTTTCATTCACAACCGCGTGGAAACGATTTTTGGCCGGGCCGAAGCGATCCAGCAAATCGTCCCCTCCGCGCGCATCGCCGCCGTACACGGGCAGATGGATTCCGATGATATCGATCCCATATTTCACAAATTCCAAAATGGGCTCGTCGATCTGCTCTTCGCCACGACGATCGTCGAAAATGGCATCGACATCCCGAACGCCAACACGATCATCATCGACCGCGCTGACACGTACGGCCTCGCCGATCTCTATCAGCTGCGCGGCCGAGTCGGGCGCTGGAACCGGACAGCGTATGCCTATTTCCTGATTCCAAAAAATGCCAATCTCTCGGAGATCGCCCGCAAACGCCTCAACGCGCTCGTCGAGGCCGGCGGCTATGGCGGCGGGATGAAGATCGCCATGCGCGATCTGGAAATCCGCGGCGCCGGCGACATCCTCGGCGTCCAGCAATCGGGGCAAGTCTCTGCGATCGGTTTTCATCTATATTGTAAACTGTTGAAGCGGGCGATCGACGCGCTCAAGAAAAAAGCGCCGATCAGCTTCAATGAATCCAAGATCGAATTCCCCTACGATGCGCGCATCCCCGAATCGTATGTCAATGAAGTGTCGCTGCGCATGGAGCTCTATTACCGCCTCGGCGAATCTGCGGCATTTTCCGATATCGACGAATTGCTCTCCGAGATGACCGATCGCTTTGGGGAGCCGCCGGAGCCGGTAATCTGGCTCTATCACCTCTCCCGCCTGCGCGTCTTTGCCGCGGCCAACCAGTTTTCTCTATTGAAATTCCAGAATCTGTCTCTGTACGCCGAACAGATCTTCGGCAAAGAAACGGAGCGGCACACGATTGTGATGCCTAAAAAATTCACCTCGGGCGCCGAGATGGAAAAACACGTGATCCCTCTCTTGCGCGCTCACTTCAACTGCTCCAAGGATCTGTGATTACATCATATGAATCACACTTGTGACGGTACCTAAAAAAGGAATATTTGATGGCCATTAAATTCCCTATCCTTCAAAAACTTGTTTGATTTCTTTTAACATTAAGCAGCTGAAAGACAATAACTTAACGTTTTTCTAGCGGGAATTGCTGGATCTGTTATATAATCGTGATAAAATTGTGGTGTTATGTCTATTAATGGCCAAAATTTAGATCAGTTAATTGTTTCCTATACAAATCGCTTTGACGCTTTAATTAATTTCATATCCCTTGCCAAGAACTTATCTCGCGATCCCTCTCAATATGAAAAGTGTTTTACGTTAACTAGAAATTGCTTAACGCAACTTCAAAAAATCTCTTCTGTATTTGATGACTCTATTCGTTCGAAAGAAATAGATGAGGCTTTGTTAGTGCATGCCTACAATATAAAAGAAAGAAATATTTCTTACACTTCGAATGGAAAACCTTTTAGATATAGAGCAAGAACGATCCAGGCTGGCGATGATCTTTGTCATTCATTTGAGGGGTTAAATCGCGTATTGAAATCTTCCGAAAAAAACGTAGGCGCTCCGATTAATACATTTTGGTACGATTGGGAATGTTTTCAGTCTCGTTTTGAGCAAGATCAATTCGACGCGGAAGCGATAGCGCAAGAGAGATGAAAAGCTCGACAACGCCGAACCATCTCTCGCATAGCGTTGTTAGTGCCCTTAAGCTGATTCTCAACAGGTTTATTCCAAGGGATCGCTTTTTCCATTATTTGAAATCGATCATTGAAAAACTTCATAAGATCTTTCATTGCAGTCCGTTTCGCAGTCTCGATCGCTTGTCCCGATAACTGAGCATAGCTTTGGTAAAGATTCTCAAGATCTCTCACATCTATTGGGGATGCAGGAACGAATGGGGAGCTTTGGAAAGCATAGAGGTACAATCGCGCTCTTTCAGTAAGACCGTAATAAAGCTCTGTAACAGCCTGCTGAGGATTTAATGCACTCTCGATAAATTGTTTTGTTCTGGGTAATGGAATAGCTGTAATAGAATCGTAATATTTATCTGCTACAGGATTGTTTCGATTACCGGAGTATTGTTGAGCGAACGTTTGGGCTTGTCTTGTAGAGGAAGCTATCGAGGAGCATACAAACACATGTCGCACTTTTTGGGTATCAGACTCATAGACTTTTGATGCTTCGTCAACATTTTCACCAGTATTTCTTGAAGCTTTCGCAAGTTTGATTTGCACACAGCCTTCTTTTTTAGCCGTAAATGTATCTACGATTTTGAATGGAATTTCACGTTGACGTAATGCCGCAATTAAGGTGGCACTTAAACTGATTGCTTCAGGCGTTCCTGTAAAACTTTTGTCAGCGTGAATTTGAGCAAATTGTGGGAATGTCGCTGTAGTAGGGTGTCCACCCTGCCCCATGACAAGAACCTCAATATTTAAGTTAATTCGTTTTCGTGCAGCATAATCTCGGATATGTTTGATTTGATGAGCGACGAACATGGGCGTTGCCTGGTCGTTATTTCCTGGCTCTAATAGACGAATAGTACTGCCCTCCATTAGATTCATTGCATCTAAAGCCTTATCCATCAGACCTTCGAAGGGTGTTTCCCCACGTTCATCTCTAAAATTTCCCATTAAAGGATGATTCCCCCCTTCCTTCTGCTGAAGGGATTGTTGAAGCGCATTACTCAATTGAAGAAGCCCAGAAAAATCAAGTACGATATCTTTGTATCCTTCCTTCTGTCTGAGCTCCAAATAAGATTGAATCAAAACATTAATCATTCTACTTTCATACCTGACAGGTGCGTTAACAATTCTTTCGCAATATGAAATACAACCATTAATTAATTCTCTTCTCATTTTTTGCAATGTTTCATCTATAACCTTTGTGGCGGCTTCCCTATCAGCCTTGTCAAGGTCTATGACTGGCGCACCACCCAGACAACCTGTTTGGGTCATTACCCTTGTGGAAAGAGGGCCTAATGGATCATCTACCCCTGGCGACGGGGCAGGGGAGCAGCTGGTTGCTGATCCCTTTGCTATTTCTACTTTTGTTGTCATATAATTGCCATTTTCATACTTAATTATACTAAAAAATAAGTTATATTTCAATTTAATCTGAACTATGTTAGCGTTATTTTAAAAGCGCGCCGCTGTCGATTAAAGATGATAATAACCAATTAAGCCTAAGCTACATGGACGATTATGGCGTGACCTTCGGAATTAGATTTTTTGAGGATATTTGACGCAGATGTGATGCGTCAGCAGGAGAGACTTGACGAGCCTGGCTTTCACGCGGCTCAACTCTTCGGACGTCAGAGAGAGTTCCCTTTCCTCAGAAAGTAATCTCTCTCTTTCTTTTCTCTCTCACCCAATGCGCACCTCTTCTCCCCTATAGAAATCCCATAAAAGGGCCATTAAATTCTCTATCTTTAATCAGTCGCTTGAGCTATTTTGTTGAAAAGCGCCAACGATTTTGGCATATTTTAATCAAAAATGCCAACAACGGTAGCATATGGAATACATTCCTCGTTTTTTGAAACCTCCCAAAGAGAGTTTCTTTCTTTTCGGCCCACGCGGTACAGGCAAATCAACATGGCTTCAACACACATATCTTAAGCACCTTAGAATCGACCTGCTGGATGCAGAGGAAGAGAGGAAATTTCAGGCCAGACCCGAAAAACTCAAAGAAATAGCGAGGGCTCTTTCACCCGGTGATGTATGTATTATCGACGAGGTACAACGAGCGCCCCAACTGATCCCGGTCATCCACTCCCTGATTGAAGAAAAATGCGGTATCCAATTTATTCTCACCGGCAGCAGTGCGCGAAAATTTCGCCGCTCAGTGGGAGATCTTTTAGGGGGGCGCGCCCTGATGCGCCATATGGGTCCTTTCATCGCCAGTGAGCTCAAAGATACATTTTCTATGGAAAAAGCTCTTCGCTACGGCTTACTTCCAATGGTATGGCAATCTCAAGACCCAGAAGAAAAAGCCCGTAACTACGTTGCCGTCTATCTGAAAGAAGAGGTTCAAGCGGAGGGGATTGTCAGGCAAATTGGCGACTTTGCCAGGTTTATGGAAGTAGCCTCCTTTTCACATGGTGCATTATGGTCAAGCACAGAAATTGCCAGAGAGTCGCAAGTCAAAAGACAAACGGTCGATAATTATTTACAGATTCTTCAAGATCTTCTGTTAGCCTTTGTTGTACCGGTTTTTACACGAAGAGCCCAAAGAGCGCTAGTCAGCCACTCTAAATTTTATTATTTCGATGCCGGCATTTTTCGAGCGCTCAGGCCGAAGGGGCCCATGGACTCGGAAAGGGAATTAGAAGGTGCGGCACTTGAGGGCTTGGTCGCGCAGCATCTGCAAGCGTGGGTTTTCGCCCAAAAAGAAAATCATCAGTTTTGTTTTTGGAGGACGCAATCCAAGCTGGAAGTAGATTTTATTGTTTATGGGCCCAAGGGATTCTTTGCGATTGAAGTAAAAAGCGGACAGGATGTTTCCCCATCCGATGTAAAAACTCTTGGCATTTTCAAAGAAGAATATCCTGAAGCCACTTGCCTGCTTCTATATGGCGGAAACAGAAGACTTAAAGTTCGAGATATCTTATGCATTCCTGTGGAAGAGTTTTTGCGCAACCTGACTCCCGATCAATTTCTTTTTTAGACCAGTCGATCAGTCTTTTTATTGCTTTATAAACCACTGATTTTAAGCGCGAAAGTTAAAATTACCCCCAAACATCGTGCGCCGATGGTCAAAAATATGCCCATATTTCAGCCATTGATGGCTAAATACACGACATACTTTATATGGCATTAACTGCAAGTTACTTCAGAAAAAAATACTCAGCCCACTTGCGCGCTTCCACGAAAAAAAAGGCGAAGAAAAACGCAGCAATGGGATAGAGCCAGTCTTTGGCGCCTAACGGAACGGCGGAAAATTCAGCGGGAAAAAGATACAAAGCCGCGAGCTGCAAAAGCAATCCGGCGCCGATCCCGCAAAAAATCCACGGATTAATGGTCAGACTTCTGCGGATATTTTTGAAAAACGGCTCGCTTTCTTTTTGCGCCTGAATGCCGTTCGCCCATTGGGCTGTCACAGTACAGGTAAAGATAATCGAAGAGGTAAAGACAAAAGGACGAGAAGAGCGAAGCCAAGCGTATAGTCCAAAAACAAACGCGCCCACAACAAAGCTAAACGTCAATATCCGGATGATCTGCACCCGGTCGAAAAATTTTTGAGACGGTTTTTTCGGACGGCGCTTCATCACGTCCCCCTCTTCTTTGATCAGCGCAAAAGACTGGGCCTGCACGCTGTCGGTCACCAGATTAATCCAAAGAATCTGAATCGCTGAAAGAGGAATCGGAAAAAAGGCGAAGATCGAAAATGCGATGAGGCAGATCTCTTGCAAAGACGTCGAAATCAGATAGTAAAGGACCTTGCGCAGATTATCTGTGATGACTCTCCCTTGCTGAATCGCGTCGACGATCACTTTGAAATTATTATCGGTAATGACCATCTGGGACACTGCCTTCGCCGCTTCGGTCCCGCCCCCCATCGCAATGCCGAGATCCGCCGCCCGCAAAGCAGGCACATCATTGACTCCATCGCCTGTAACGGCGACTATTTCATGAATTTCCTGCAATGACTTGACAATTTGGTACTTATGTTCCGGCAACATTCGCGCGACAACGCTGGTTTCCAATAACTTTTTCCGGAGCTCTTGCGGATTGAGATCTTGCATTTGCCGGCCAGTGAGCACCTGACTCCCTTCTGTCCAAATACCCACATTTTGCGCAACGTGGCGGGCCGTCAGGGGATGGTCGCCGGTCAACATCATGACGCGGATATGAGCTCCTTTCGCTACAGCGACCGCTTCCTTAACGCCTTCTTTCGGCGGATCGAGAAAGCCGACCAGACCCACAATGCGGATTTTCCAGGTGCGATGATCCGGATTGCCGTTCCAATTTCCGATCCCCAATGCCAAAACGCGATCGCCTTTTTCCAACAGCCGCTCAAACGATCGTTCGATGTTCGGATCCGGATCGCTGAGATTGTTCAGCGATTCATAAGCTCCCTTGATCAGCAGCGTTTCACGGCCGTCAATCTCATGGACCACCGCCATCAGCATGGCTTTGGCGTCGAAAGGATAAGACCATTTGCGCGGATATTTTGCATGCAATGCCTCGGGTTGATTGGCCCAACGCCAGAGTGCCCGATCGATGGGGTCGGCCGAGCCGTTGGGGGCATCATTGCAAAGAGCGCCAATGAGCTGCAATTTTTCAAAATCATCGCCGATCCATTCATCCACGATGAGCTGGCCTTGGGTGATCGTCCCCGTTTTATCACAGGCGATGACCGTGGCGCTGCCCAACGTTTCCAGCGAGGACAGAACGCGAATGAGGGTGTGTTTTTTGCTCATCGCTACAGCGCCGATGGTAATGACCAATGTGATAACGAGGGGCAGTCCCTCAGGAACGGCGGAAACCAGGCATGCGACAATAATATAGGATAGATCCACGATATGCCGGCCCTGAAAATAGCCGATGATGATAAACAACAAAAAGAGAGCGACGAGTCCGAATACGTATTTTGTCGAAAAAGATTGGATCGCCTTCGTCAATGGCGTCAATGGCGCTGCCTCATTGATTTTTTTTGCAATCGAAGCCAAGTAAGTGTTTTTTCCCGTTCGAACGACAAGGGCCTTCCCCTGTCCGCGAACAATCGCTGTCCCGGCCAGCACCATGTTTTGCCAATCAAACGCCTGCGTTTGGGAAGGAAGAATCATCGAGCTGTCTTTGCCCACAGGAACCGATTCTCCCGTCAGAGACGATTCATCGGCCAATAACGACGTGTCTTCAATGAGGCGCATATCCGCCGTCATGAGTTCGCCTTCCTGTAAAAAAACACAATCGCCCATTGCCAAATCCGGCGAATCGATCACCACCATCTGGCCATCTCTTTGAACGCGTACCCGGCTTTGCGTCAACTTTTTTAATGCGCGAATGGCTTTTTCCGCTTTGGCCTCTTGCCAAAAACCAATCAGAGCGTTAATAAGAACGATGCCGATGATGACGCAAAAATCATTGTACGCGCCGAGGATCAGACTGATGATGGAAGCGGCCAATAAAACATAAATGAAAAGACTCTTGAACTGTCGAAAAAAAATCGCCCACCCACTGACTTGGTCGTCTTCGAGCTGGTTTTTTCCAAATGCCTTGAGCCGCTCGGCCGCCTCCAGCGAGCTAAGTCCATTGGGGTTCGAATGTAGCCATTCAAAAAGCGCCTGAATCGACTGGGAATGGGGAGATGGGGGCACGTCCATGAACTCAATACATAATCGAATGCCGGAAAATTAGCTATTCAGATTGCGGTGATACGCGCCCTTGACTTGCTTCGACTGCATTTCGCGGGAGAACTTCAGGATTTTGACGCCCTTTTCGATATGATCCGCCATGAAATTGTCATAGACCCATTGCGAGCTTTGCTTGGTCTTGATGCCGTCATGCTCGAGCGGCAGATCGGATACCAGCAACAAGGCGCCCAACGTGAACTTGCGCTTGTAGCTGGCAGTGAAAAGCGTGGCGCATTCCATTTCGATGCCCTGCGCTTTGGTCGCTTTCAACATATTTTTGAACTCTTCGTTGAACTCCCAAAACCGCATGTTGGTCGTATAGGTGATGCCGATATGATAAGCGGCCTTTTCGCGGTCCATCACTTCCGTCACGGCGCGCTGCATTAAAAAGTTTGCCAGCGCCGGCACTTGGCTCGGAAAGTAAAAATCAGACGTTCCCTCACCCCGAATCGACGCGACGGGCACGAGGTAATCGCCGACTTTGTAGCGGCGCCGCAGTCCTCCGCACATACCGAGCAGCATGCTGGAGCGGATCGGCAAAAAAGAGCAAATATCGACAACGAGAGCGGCCGCTGGCGATCCGATTTTGAAATCAAGAATACTGATCTCGTCTTTCGGGTCGTGGGCCACCTTGAACATAGACCCCTCGAGGACCTTGATGCCCCTGGAGGCAGCAAAGGCATCGACATAGCGGGGAAAATTCGTCAATAGCAGGTTCGACTGAAAATCAGATGCTTCACAACCGGAATAGCGCTCCAGCGTATGCCGCGCAATTTCAGCTTCCTTCGGATTTCTCTCGAACATAACAGTCCCGGTTTTCTATTATAGTAGGTTATTATACTGTAAATGTCCAGAGATCTGGATATTGGCTTTTTGGTGGGTGTTTATTCGCAAGTTATTGATTTGACTGATATTGCGAACTTTGAGACACAAATCGGCCAAGCAAAATCCTTAATCAAAAAGGTTGAATTCATGGCGCAAGTCAGCACAAACGAACTAAAAGTCGGTATGAAAGTCGAGGTCGACAGGGAACCCTACCTCGTGTCTATCAACGAATTTGTTAAACCGGGCAAGGGACAGGCCTTCAACCGCGTAAAAATGAAGAACATGATCAGCGGCCGCGTCGTTGAGCGCACCTATAAGTCCGGCGACAAGCTCGATCTGGCCGATATCGAGGAAGCGGAGGTCCGTTATCTCTATAAGGACGCGGATGGAGCGAACTTCATGGATGAAAAAACGTTCGATCAGCTCTCGATCTCCAAAGAATTGCTGGGCCCGAACGAGCAATGGCTCAAGGAAGAGACCATCTATCATGTCGTATTCTATAATGGCTCGGCCATCGAGCTGCTGCCTCCGACATTCATGGAATTCACGATCGTCGAGACAGCGCCCGGCGTCCGGGGCGATACGGCATCGGGCCGAGTATTGAAAGCCGCTATTCTGGAAAACGGCTCCAAAATCCAGGTGCCGATTTTCATCGAGCAAGGCGAAAAAATCAAAGTCGATACCCGCACCTGCGAGTACGTCTCTCGAGTCAGCTGATGGAATTTGCCAAAAAAGCCGCCATATTGCGCGATCGGGCGCACATGCTCCAGCAAGTGCGCGCCTTCTTCAGTAAGCGCCGCGTATTGGAAGTGGATTGCTGCTCGCTCGTGCGCTGCCCTCCTCTCGACGCCAACGTCGAGGTAATGGAGGCGTCGGTCAGCGATCAGGAGACCGGATATCTGCACACCTCGCCGGAATATGCGATGAAGCGCCTACTCGCCTATGGCCTCGGCGACATATTTTATATGGGGCATGTCTTTCGCAAGGGCGAAATCGGCCAGATGCACAATCCCGAATTCACGATGATCGAGTGGTATCGCACGTCAATCCCCTACCAGAGCTTCATTGAAGAGACCTGCGAGCTGATCCAGCTATTCACCGGATCGTTTCCGATTCGCACTCTCAGCTACCGCGATGCCTTTCAAAATTATGCGGGCATTGATCCATTCGCTGAACAGGACTACTCTGCCGCCGCTCTGTCTTGCGGACTCGTTCCTCCGCCGGACTCCGATCAGTGGGATCGGGATACATGGCTGCATCTTTTGATGAGCCAGGTGATCGAGCCCAACCTGGGCAGCGGCGAGCTGACAGTACTCTGCGAGTACCCACCTTCTCAAGCAGCCCTCGCCCGCGTCGTTGAAAAAGATAACATCGCCGTGGCCGAGCGCTTCGAGATCTATCTCGCTGGCATCGAGCTTTGCAATGGCTATCATGAGCTCAGCGATCCTCAGGAACAACGCCGACGCTTCACCCTGGAAAACAAAAACCGGGGCCTGCAAGGCAAAGAACTATATGCTCTCGATGAAAAGTTTCTAGGCGCTCTGGAAATCGGCCTACCCGATTCATGCGGGGTATCTGTGGGCTTTGATCGGCTGATGGTGATTCGCCACAAAGTCAAAGCGCTCAGAGACATTCTCCCCTTTGCTTGGGACGATCTTTAGCCATTCGTCGCAAATGCCTCAACACCAAAGTATTGCACCAAGTTAAAATGTAGCCTTTTAATTCACAAAACAAACACACAATACAATTGATTAATATCACAGAACTTAATATAATAAAACATACCACCCAACAAAAACAAAGGAAATTATGAACCAAATACCATTAACAGATTCGCCACAGTTTAAAAATGTAGTCACTTCGGAAGAGGATGAGCTACAAATAGAAAACTCCAATAGATATCATCCGGCACAGAGAACAGCCAATGAAGTAAATCAAACAATGTCTGAGTTGCAATTACCCAGTCCGATGCACAGCCGCGCACAAAGTCCAGAACCCGAATCTCTGATTAGATTACTGGAAATAACAGCTGAAGTTGAAGAGGCAATAAAAAATTCCCCATGGAAACGACTTATAGATGGCTATTTTAATAACGCTTTAGCAGCGGCAGAACGCCAGAAAGAAATATCTCCATTGCTTTTACCAAGCCTCTTGCATAGCCAAACCTCGAGTCCCTTGCATAATCGCTTGCCTAGCAGCGACTGGAGTCGCGCACCTAGCCCTATGCACAGACCCAGAAACCAGGATTCCCGGAAAAGCATAAACACCTAACCCGCATTTCTCACACACTCCAGGAAAATCTGAACAATCTGTCACGCCATCTTTTATAAATCGCTCGTCGTCAATATTGCGACAATATTGACCTCCTCGCGATTTTCAAAATCTAGCATAACATCTTGTCCACCTTGTCTCTGGTTTGTGTGAGAAATACGGGCTAACCGCACAATCTATCAAGATTTTTTTTCCTGCGCCGTTTCGGCAATCCAGCAAGCGTTGCGCACCCTAAACTCGATAAAAACTTTCCATCAATATTCTTTTTTAATAACCTAACTTTATTGAGCTCGTCAAATTGACCAAATAGAGGAGCTTTTCATGTTTGGCAAAGTCGCTTTATCCGCTTGTTGCCTGCTTGCGCTCGGCGCGGCGTTTGCCGATCCAGAAATAGTCGAAATGGGTTCGACTCATGCGTCCGAACAGATTATACTCAAGGGCGTTGTTCTGACGAAAAACCCGGATCTGTCCTCGTGCGAACCGGCGGAAGGAATCCATGCCTGCGAAATCGCTATTCCCGGCGGAGTTGGCCAAATATCCAGGCATCTGGAACATTTCATTGGCCAGCCCGTCACCAAAAATTTGCTAAGCCAGATCCAAAACGAAATCCAGACCTATTACCAAAGCCAGGGCAATTCATTGATCCGTACCTCCCTGCCCTCGCAAGAAGTTGTCGATGGCACCGTTTATATCGCCGTCAATCAGGTAAAAATCAATGAGATTCAATGGACGAACAACAAGCATTTCACCAATGATCAATTGCAAAAAGATTTTTCCCTGCACTCTGGCGATGAATTATCGGAAGACACCCTTCTCAACGATATCGTCTGGAAAAACCGCAACCCCTTTCACAAGACCGAAGCGATTATCCGACCCGCCGCGGCACCCGGAACGATCGATCTCGAACTGAGAACCAATGACCGGAGGTCCGTTCGGGTCTATGTCGGGGCCGACAACACAGGGACCCAATATACCGGCAATGACCGCATCTACGCAGGTCTGAATTGGGGCAATGCGTTGGGACGAGGCGATCTGTTCATCTATCAGTTTACCTGCAACTCCACTTTGGATCGATTTTTGGCGCAATTTGGACAGTATGTCGCTTTCCTACCCTGGCGCCACGTCCTTACAGTGTATGGAGGATATGCCAAAACCACCCCTGATGTAGGAGCGGACTTTCGCAGCAAAGGCACTAGCGGACAGGCGAGCATGCGCTACAGCATTCCCACCAAACCTTATTATACTGCCTTTACTCAGGAATATACGGCCGGCATCGACTGGAAATACACCAATAGCAACATGTTCTTTGTCGATTTTCCCCTGCCGCTCGTCACCAGCGCCGTAAATGTTCTGGAGCTGATTTTTAACTACGGCCTGGAATACAAAACCAAACAAAACGATCTCACCTTCAGTCTGGATGGCCACTTTTCTCCAGGGCACATTTTACCGAAACAAACGGATCATAACTACGACTCTTTGAGATTGGGCGCCAAAGTCCTTTACGGATTTGCTCTAGCCTCTTTGTCGAATGAATACACATTTCAAAATAAGGCGTCTTTGTCTGCTATTCTCCGCCTAACTGGAGCGACCGGCCCACTGCTACCCATGCAGCAATTCAGCCTGGGGGGATACAATACCGTCCGTGGATATGATGAACATGCCTACCTGGCGGATGCTGCCGCCTGCTTCAATCTGGAACTCCGCTCTTATCCCCTGAATCTTTATCGCAAAGACATCCAACTCACATTTCTTGGCTTTGTCGACACAGGCGTCGGGCACAACTACCATCAAGAGGGCAACCTCAATGCGACAACATATCTTTTAGGAGCCGGCCCCGGAGTGCGCCTGAGCGTCAGCACTTATCTCGCTCTGCGCGCCGACTATGGCTTCAACCTCCACCACATTCCCTACGATACGAATTTCGGAAAGTTTCATTTGGGAGGACAACTGAGTTTTTAAAAAAGATCTAATCTGGTAGGAATCATTTATATATGATCATGAACCGTTGGTTTCCCCTGCTCGCCCTCATCAGTGGACTGCCTCTGTCCATTGTATTCGCTCATCCTCAAGATCCCACCGTCATACACGGTAAAGCCCAGTTTTGCCTTACTGACAAACTCTTCGAGATCACCTCGACGGATCGGGCCATCATTCACTGGAACGGCTTTTCCATCGGAGCGGATGAAATCGCCCGATTCCTGCAAGACTCTTCCCACGCATCCGTCCTCAACCGCGTCACGGGGAACCTGAAAAGCGAGATTTACGGCAGCCTTCTTTCCAACGGCAAAGTATTTTTGATCAATGAACGGGGCGTCATCGTCGGCAAAGACGCCATTATCAACACCGCCGAATTTCTCGCATCGACGCAAGACATTCTCGATCAAAAATTTCTGGATGGCGATCTGACGTTTCAGGGGTCTTCCGAGGCCGAAATCATCAATCTGGGAACGATTAATACAATCTCCGGCGACGCCGTGTTACTGGCCTCCCGCATCGAAAACCGTGGAGTGATCAAAGCTGAGGGCGGCGACGTCCTTCTCGGCTGCGGCTATGAAATTCTCTACAAGCCCCACTTCGATCGCCCACTGTCCATTCTTTGCTCCCCAACAGCTGCCGCGCCCCTATTAGAAAACGATGGCTCGATGGAAGTCGTAAGCAAAGGCGGAAAAGTTTTTCTCGAAGCCGGCGATGGAGCGATCATCAACGTCGGCTCCATCAATTCCGATGAATTCATTGCCGTATTGGCTCGCGCCGTCAATAACTCTGGCGAAATGACATCCGCCCGGATCGATATCGATGCCCAATGCTATGTAGACACGGAACCATCTTCGCTCAACGCCGGTTCCATCCACATTCTGGCTCTCGAAAACCTGTTTTCTTCCGGCTCCCACACAGCCTATGCGCCGATGGGAGGCCAAATCCTCCTCAACGGCGCTTCGATCTGGCTGTGCGGCGCACGGCTCGATGCATCGGGGGATGCTCAGGGCGGCGAGATCTCGATCGGAAAATCTTTGGGCGATTTCACAGCGGATCGGCTCTATGTCAGCCCATCGTGCGTCATAAAAGCGGACGCTCTTGAGTCGGGCATCGGCGGCAATATCGATTTGTGGTCCGAAAAAAACACCACGTTTTTGGGAACCGTCTCCGTCAAAGGAATCTCCAAGGGCGGCTTTGCTGAGATTTCTTGCAAAGACAATCTCGAGTTCAACGGCAAAGCTCGGTAACAGGCACCTATCCAAACTTTCAATTCATTTCCAATGTCGGTGCGGCGACATGGGGCAGCGGCACGCTTGGCATTGCTGGAACCGTGAGCGCAGCCAATAGCCTAGTCGGATCCAACGCCCTCGATCAGGTATCGTCAGGCGGAGTGACTCCCTTGGTCAATGGCCATTACGTTGTATCCAGTCCGCTGTGCGACAATGTCGCGTTTAATTCAGCCGGAGCCGCAACCTAGGGCAACGGTACAATAGGCGTTTCAGGCGCTGTCGATGTGCTGATCAATAGCCTCATGGGAGGCAAATCTTCCGACCAGGTATCGTCGGGCGGAATCATTGCCCTCACGAATGGCCACTATGTCGTGAGCAGTCCGGTATGGGACAACGGAGCCACGACGAACGTTGGGGCAGCAACATGGTGCGACGGCACTACAGGCCGAATCGGACTGGTTGCCATTGCAAACAGTTTGTATGGTCCGGGTTCGGGAGACCAGGTGTCATCGGGCGGGATCATCGCTTTACCCAACGGCCACTATGTCGTCAGCAGTCCGATATGGAATAAACGCGCCCCCGGAGCGATTACGGATGCCGGCGCAGCGACATGGTGCGACGGCACTGCGTCAACCGCAGCCGCAGTCGAAGTCGGCAACAGCCTATATGGTCTAACCGCCAACGACCAGGTGTCATCGGGCGGAGTCCACGCTCTTCTTGTCAGCAGCGGCCATTATGTCGTTTCCAGCCCGAACTGGGACGGAGCTTTTGCCGATGTGGGAGCAGCAACGTGGTGCAATGGCGCTGCGTCAACCGCAGCCGCAGTCGAAGTCGGCAACAGCCTCATTGGATCCATTGACGGCGATGAAATCTCATCCGGCGGTATAACAGCTCTTGCAGTGAATGGCAATTATGTTGTGGCAAGCCCGCTCGCAGACCTTGGAGCAGGAGCTGCGACGTGGGGCAATGGATTGGGCGGAACGGTCGGCCTCGTCAACACGATGAACAGTCTGATGGGCTCAGCTAATTCCCATAAAGTATCTTCGGGCGGCATTGCAGCATTAACGAACGGAAATTACGTCGTCAGCAGCCCATTTTGGAATGTGGGGGGAGTATCTACCAATTACGGGGCTGCAACCTGGTGCGATGGAACGATCGTCACCGCAACAACGGTTACGACAGCCAACAGCCTTCATGGCTCATTCAGTGGCGATCGAACATCTTCCGGCGGAATTTGTGCCTTGGCCGATGGAAACTATGTGGTCAACTCCCCATTGTGGAACAATTTGTTGTTTCCGACAATAGCCGATGTCGGCGCCGCAACCTGGGGCAATGGCGCGACCGGCATTACCGGAGCAATCGCCCCAGCCACAAGCGTCATCGGAACGACGGCGTCGACTAACCTGGGATCGATTGTTGCAGACAGCGTCAATGGTACTTTTATTTGCCCGTTTCCCGATGAATCGACCAGCGGCATCGTCCGCGTCGGCTTGAACAATCCATCGACAATCTCTTTCGCGATTGGCACGGGGCAACCCATGACGATCCACCCGGATGCTTTGACTTATTTGCTAAATCAAGGCACCCCTGTCACTTTGCAAGCGAGCAATAACATCACCATTGACAGCCCCGTCACGATCAACAATCCCGGCGGCGCAGGGGGCCTTCTCACTCTCACGGCAGGGAACGGTGTTTTTCTCAACGCTGATA